>JAFWSX010000005.1 GCA_017519185.1 Bacteroidales bacterium
CTGGCGCCGATAACGGTCTGGCCGTCGGTGTCCTTCACAACTCCTTTAACTATCACGTTCTGTGCGAGCGCGCTCCAGGTGAAGGCGCAAAGCACAAAAGCAACTGACAGTAACTTAAAGAAAGTTGACTTTTTGTTGAAGCTGTTTTCCATAAGTAATGCTTTAGTTAATGATTAAGTTGTTTTGTTAATTAGTTAATAATTAGGTAAGTATTTTAGTATTTCGATTTTGTTGTCTCAAAAATTCTATCTATCTTACAGGTATATAGACTCCAAATCATTATGCAAGATAGCAATTTTTCAAACAATGGCAAAAATAAAATGATTTATTCGCCGCAGAATGCAGCGATATTGGAGGCGATACCAGCCACCAGACGGCGTCTTGCCTCGACGCTCGCCCAAGCTATGTGAGGAGTCAGGCTCAGCCTTTCGGGATGCGCCATGTTCAGGAACGGATGTTCTGAAGGCAAAGGTTCTGTGCTGAAGACATCAAGCCCTGCTCCTGCGAGCAGTCCTTCGTCCAGAGCCCGGGCCAGGTCGGCCTCAACCACGATTCCTCCCCTTCCCATATTGAGCAGGTATGCCGAGCGCTTCATCATAGAGAGTTCCCGGTAACCTATAAGCCCGTCGGTGCGGGCATTGAGGGGTGCGTGGACAGATATCACGTCGCAGGACGACATCAATTCATCCAAAGACAGCGAAGGATATTCAGCAGAATGGTTCGTTCCCGAAGTAGAATAATAGCTGACTTTCATGCCGAAGGCTTCTGCAACTTTTGCCACACGGCTGCCGATCGTGCCAAGCCCTATGATTCCTATTCTCTTTCCGTCGAGTTCATTGAAAGCAATTTCCATACAGGTGAAGCTGCCCGAGCAGGAATAGCTGCCGTCCTTGACGTAGCGGTCATAATAGCCCCGCCCCTGAACAAGCGTCAGCAGATGCATAAAAGTGGTCTGCACCACGCTTTCAGTGGAATATGCAGCCACATTGCGGACCGGTATGCCGCGGGATGAGGCATATTCCACATCGATATTGTTGACACCTGTTGCGGCTTCACAGATCAGCCGCAGCTTGGGAGCGGCATCGATCTGAGGCTTTCCTATCTTGATTTTGTTGATGATGAGCACCTCGCAGTCGGAGATACGCTCAAACACATCTTCCGGCCGCGTACTCTCATAGCAGACCAGCTCACCGAGGGATGCGATTGGTTCCAATGAAACATCCTGCCCAAGCGTGGCAGAATCGAGAAATACTATTTTCATCAATAGTAGCTGCTAAATATCTGACCTGAGCAGTTCGTCAAAGTATGCAATGGTGCGAACGAGCCCTTCTCTCAGCGGTATGGTGGGCTCCCAGCCGAGTATGTCGCGAGCCTTGTCGATGACAGGCTTCCTCTGTGTGGGGTCGTCTGACGGCAGCGGCTCGTAGACCAGCTTCGATTTCGAACCTGTCAGCTCAATCACGAGTTCTGCAAGTTGCTTGATGGTGAATTCTCCGGGATTGCCTATGTTGATGGGGCCGGTCACTTCGTCACCGGTAGCCATCATTGCAAGGAATCCCCTGATGAGGTCGTCGCAATAGCAGAAACTGCGGGTCTGGCTGCCGTCGCCGTAAATGGTGATGTCCTTGCCCTTGAGGGCCTGGACTATGAAATTGGACACCACGCGGCCGTCGTTGGGATGCATATTAGGCCCATAGGTATTGAATATCCTTACCACTTTTATGCGGACGGCATTCTGGCGGTGATAGTCGAAGAAAAGGGTTTCGGCGCAGCGTTTACCTTCGTCATAGCAGGAACGTATGCCTATGGGGTTGACGTTGCCCCAGTATGATTCGGGCTGGGGATGCACAGAAGGATCGCCGTAGACCTCGCTCGTAGAAGCCTGGAGAACCTTCGCACCTGTCCTTTTCGCCAGTCCCAGCATATTGATGGCGCCCATCACTGAAGTCTGCACGGTCTTGATAGGGTCGTACTGATAGTGTATAGGCGATGCGGGGCAGGCAAGATTGTATATCTCGTCCACTTCGAGGTTTGCAGGTTCCGTGATGTCGTGACGGAAAAGCTCGAAATAGGGATTGTCAAGGAGTTTAATGACATTGCGCTTGCTGCCGGTGAAGAAGTTGTCCATGCAGATAACTTCGTTGCCTTCCTGCAGAAGCTTTTCACAAAGATGGGAGCCCAGAAAACCGGCTCCGCCCGTAACCAGAATTTTTTTCATCATTCAAATATGCGGTTCGCGAAGGTACGAATTTTATTTATTATTTTTGTGGTATATCAATATAATTCAATGTCCTATTTCTCGATTATCGTTCCGGTTTACAACAGGCCCGAAGAAGTCCGCGGCCTGCTGGAAAGCCTGGCCCTGCAAAGCTGCAAAGATTTCGAGCTGGTTCTCGTCGAAGACGGTTCGGACATTCCCTGCGAGGAAGTCGCCATTCTCTATGAGGGCAAGATCGACATAAAATATTATTACAAGTGCAACGAAGGCCGCAGCGCAGCCCGCAATTACGGTCTTGAAAGAGCCACCGGAGAATATTTCGTGTTCTTCGACTCGGACTGCGTCATCCCTCCGGACTATTTCAAGGCGCTCAAGGAAGCCCTCGCCAATGACTTCGTCCCCTGTTTCGGGGGTCCCGACGCTGCCAGCGACGATTTCTCGGACCTGCAGAAAGCCATCAACTTCTCGATGACGTCATTCCTGACCACAGGCGGCATCCGCGGCGGCAAGGTGCAGATGGAGAAGTTCGTCCCGCGCAGTTTCAACATGGGTTTCGCCCGTGAAGTCTGGGAGAAGGTCGGAGGTTTCCGCGAGATGCTTGCCGAAGACCTCGACTTGAGCATCCGTATACGCAAGGCCGGCTTCCCGATGAGACTCATCCGCGAAGCATTCGTATATCACAAGAGGCGCGTAAGCCTGCGGCGTTTCGCCAAGCAGACCTATATGTTCGGAACAGGCCGCGTAGGGCTGAAGCTTATCTGGCCCGAATCGATGAAGGCTGTCCACTGCCTGCCTGCCCTGTTCCTTCTGGGCTGCGTTTTCCTCATCATCTGCTCATTCTGGCGCTGGTGGGCCATTCTTCCCATCGTGGCCTATGCTCTTGCCCTGTGGATCAGCGCGTTTGTCCGGACAAAGAGCCTCAAGATAGCCTGCCTGTCCGTTGTGACATCTTTCATCCAGCTGACCTGCTATGGTTACGGCTTCATCAAGGCGTATATATGGGAAGTCCTCCTGGGACACGGCCGCAACGTCAACAAGGAACTGAAAATGAGGAGGGAGTCATAACTATGTTGCTGCAGCTACAAGACGAATCGGTACTGGTGCCGCTGACTTTCGCGGAACCGGACATAATCACAGGCTATGCTCTGGGTGACCCGGAGAAGAAAGAGAAGACCGTCAGATGGCAGGACGTGGCGGCATTCCGCGGTTCCTGCAATTTTGCCGAGGACGGAGACTTCGAAGTCCTCTGCAAGGACGGCCTCAGGCTGGTACCCCTGCAGTTCGGCAGGCCCTGCGACGCAGCCACTCAGGAAAGCGGGCCCTCCGACAAGATTTACGGCTACCGTGCCGACATCATCGAAACCGACATCGTCGGCAAAAGGCTCATCCAACACCTCAGCGTGTCCGACATAGCCGGCATACGGGGAAGCTACCGCCTCTCCCCTTTTATCAACGACATATTGTAAAACAATGGAACGCGTAACCATCATTCCGGCAGACAAGGCCTACGACAGCTGGATCGACCGGAAATACATTCCCGAAGGAAAAGACAAATACTATATCCGCAACACCCAGACACGCGAACCCGAGGGCGGCTGGCGGCATCTCACCCAGAACGAGATGGCCACGCTCATCAGGAACAACAACACGGCCAACGACTGGAATTCCATCCTGGTAGGAAAGTCATTCAACCCGCAGGTAGTGCGGGACAACAAGTTCATCGGTTTTGTGAGGATAGGCAATATGTCTGACGACATTCTCCAGTACCACGACCTGCGCCTGCCGATCGGAATCACCAACAGCCACATCAGTTCCTGCGACATCGGCAGCAACGTCGCCATCCACAACGTCAGGTACCTGAGCCACTACATCATAGGCGACAACTGCATGCTCTTCAATATCGACGAGATGGCGTGCACCGATCACTCGAAGTTCGGCAACGGAATAGTTAAGGAAGGAGAGCCGGAAGATGTAAGGATATACCTGGAGATAATGAACGAAACAGGCTGCCGCAAGGTCTGCCCCTTCGACGGAATGATTGCTGCGGACGCGTACCTGTGGGGAAAATACATCGACGATTCAACCCTCCAGAAGCGACTCAAGGAGCTGACCCAGAAACGCTATGACAGCCGCAGGGGTTATTACGGAACCGTCGGCGAAAAATGCGTCATCAAGAATTCATCCATCATCAAGGATGTGAAGATCGGCGAATGCTGCTACATAAAAGGAGCCAGCAAGATCAAGAACGTAACCATCAATTCGTCCGACAAGGAACCGACCCAGATCGGAGAGAACGTGATAATGGTGAACGGAATCGTCGGCTACGGCTGCAACATCTTCTATTCGACCACTTCGATACGATTCATTCTGGGCAGCAACAGCAAGCTGAAATACGGAGCAAGGCTCATCAACTCGTTTATGGGCGACAACTCAACCATCTCCTGCTGCGAAGTGCTCAACAACCTGATATACCCTGCCCACGAGCAGCACCATAACAACTCTTTCCTGATTGCATCGCTCATAATGGGCCAGAGCAACATCGCTGCAGGAGCCACCCTCGGCTCCAACCACAACAGCCGCGCGAATGACGGAGAGATCGTGGCCGGAAGAGGTTTCTGGCCAGGCCTGTGCTGCAGCATCAAGCATTCCTGCAAGTTCGCTTCGTTCACCCTGATTGCCAAGGCCGACTACAACCACGAGATGAACATCCCGTTCCCGTTCGCCCTTGTCAGCAACAACCAGCAGCTCGACACTCTCGACATCGTTCCCGCCTTCTGGTGGCAGTATGATATGTATGCCCTGCAGCGCAACAGCTGGAAGTTCAACAACCGTGACAGCAGAGTCCGAAAACTGCAGAACATCGAGTTCGACGCATTCGCCCCCGACTCTATGGAAGAGGCCATCGCCGCAATGAAACTGCTCGAGATTTATGTCGCCAAAGCGTGGTTCCGGAAGGAAGGTGACGCAAGTGAAAAAACCGAAAAGGAACTCAGGGAGAAAGGTCACGTACTGCTCGGCGGCCCCCGCGAGGATGTAGACCGCCTCGAAGTCACTGCCGAAGGCATCGAACACAGCCACAGGAAGGTGCGCATCCTCAAGGCCTATGACTCATATCACGCATACAGCGATATGCTTGTGAACTACGCTATCGTCAATGTCCTGAAATATATGGACAGTCATCCCGATGCCACCCTGGCAGCCATCACTGAAAGGTTCGAAGGCGAACGCCGCAGGGTATGGATCAACTTCGGCGGTCAGCTGATGGTCCGCGAAGATGTTGACCAGCTCCGTAAGGACATCAACGACGGCACGCTCGACAGCTGGGACGACATCCACGCCCGATATAACGAGATATGGAAACGCTACCCTGAAGACAAGTTGCGTCACGCTTACCTTTCATTGCGATTCGCGCTCGGAGTCAAGCGCATTGGGTCTGAAGAGTGGAAAGATGCCCTCAGGCGCGAAATAGGAATCATCAGTTACATACAGGACCAGGTGGCTTCTTCACGCGAGAAGGACTACACCAACCCGTTCCGTCAGGCCACTTTCGGAAGCGAAGAAGAGATGATCGCTGCATACGGACCACTGTCCGACAATTCCTTCATCAAGAAAGTGTCGGCAGAAGCTCCACTGAATATCAAGAGGATAGAAGCTTTACTCGCAGGCGATTGAGTAGTCGTCCAGATAGACGATATCCTTCGTTGCCTTGTTGACGTATCCGCCGAACGGGGATACTCTCTCCAGATGCATATTTGACTGCAGAAGACTCATGTCGAAGCTCTCAAGCGACCTTGTGAATCCCTTTCCGAACTTGCGCAATGCGGCAGTGAAGTAATTCATTAGGTCATATCCCTGAAAAGCGTAGGCACCTGGTTCAGTGTTGAACAGAGCCCTGTACTTGTAGACGAAATCCCTGACGTCGGCACGTGAATAGTCCACATAATAGCCCAGGCTGAAATGCATGCTCACATTCTGGTAAGCCTCGAGCTCGATGGTCTCGAAATTCCTCAGGCGGTTGCTGCCGTAGCCGACTATGTCATAGCGGGTTGACAGCAAGCTTATGTTGCGGATCGCATCACTTGCAAAAGATTCTTTCTCGGAAGCGATTATGATGTGGTTCGCCTTGTTTGAGGAAAGGTACGTACTGCTTAGAGTTGCGTCGATCCTGCGGCCTTCAAGGATTCCGTAACTTAGAGCCCTGTAGGGGATGCCAGCCTTGTTCAAGGCCTTCTCCACCTGCCTGAAATATGTAGTGTCGTTGCTGCTCTCGCGGATCACGATCACATTGTCCTGCGAAGAAGACCTGTAGCCCATAGACTGAACGAGCCTTGCAATCTGGTTTTCTGCTGAAACCGGAGCCTGTATGAGACTGGGGTTGTCAGCGGCAAGCCTTTCTGCCTGCTGGTCCATAGGCGAAATCAGGGGAATGCGGCGCAAGTTGCAGTAATACACAAGCTTAGCGATATCTGCGCTCATCACGGGGCCTATGACGAAGTCCCTGTCGCCCAGAATTTCATCTGTTGCGAGGGTGCCAAGGTCATTGTAATCGGATATGTCGATGACCTTCAGATCTACGTCAGTGCCGTCAGCCTTGATCTTTTCCAGTGCCAGAAGCACTCCGGAGTAAAAGTCAAGGTAGTTGGATGCCGGCGAACTGCTTCTGGACTTGAATGGAAGCAGCAGGGCTATTTTAGCTTTCCCGGAGAATGGCTCGAAGATGAACTGATCCTCGTCGAACGGCTGTTCTTCTTCAGTCACCATAAGAGGCTCTTCAGTCGGTTCTCCTGGAACCACCTGCTCTGCAAAATCGTCGTTTACCTGTTTCTCAACGGCATACTGATAATTCTCAGTCGGAATCTTCAGCATCTGGCCTGTACGAAGGTCTACCCTCGGGAGATGGTTCGCCCTGATTATGGATTCCGGGGCGACATCGTATTTTCTTGCTATCGAATAGAGAGTCTCATACCATTTGACCCTGTGGACAGTGTATCCCGGGTCTGGCTGGGGTTCTGACTGGAGTTGTGCCTGAGGCTCGGGCTGCTGCTGAACCTGCGTTTCGGGCTTGGGTTCTGCAGGGGCTGGAGCAGTTTCTCCAGACGGTTGCGGCTCTGTCGTCTCGTGTCCTATGATTTCGTGGAAAGGGATATACAGATCCATCCCGGCTTTCAGGCCAGTTTCCAGACCCGCCCTGTTTGCATCATAAACCTCCTGCTGGGTGACGTCGTACGCCCTGCAGATGGAATACAGAGTCTGCCTGGGCAGCACCTTGTGGACGTAGAACCACGCTCCGTCCCTCTCAGCCCTGACGCTTGAAATCTCAACGGGCACTGCTTCATATGATGAATTGTTCTGCGCGACAGAAAGCGCGGAAAACGCAAGCATCAATGCCAATACGATAGTAAGCCGCTTCATAACAACAGTTGTTAAATGACAAGACGTGAGAGCATGTTCCTTACGTTGCCTTCAATCCTGTCAACCACATCGTCGTAGGGCTCCTTGTCAAATTTCTTGCCAGTTATGTTTTCGTAGAGTTCGATATAACGGTCGGAGATTATTCCTACCCTTTCAGGGGTCATTTCAGGAACACGCTGTCCTTCCTTGCCCTGGAAACCGTTTTCCATAAGCCATTCCCTGACGAATTCCTTGGAAAGCTGACGCTGGGGCAGCCCCTTGTCGAAGAGTTCCTGATAGGTATCCGCATAGAAATAGCGGGATGAGTCGGGAGTGTGGATTTCATCGATGAGATAGAGCTCACCGTCCCGCATTCCGAATTCATACTTGGTATCCACCAGAATGAGGCCCCTGGATGCAGCGACCTCGCAACCTCTCTGATACAAGGCAAGAGTTATCTCTTCCAGCTTTTCGTAGTCGCGGCGGGACATTATGCCACGGGCAATGATCTCCTCACGGCTGATATCCTCGTCGTGCTCTCCGATTTCGGCCTTCGTCGTGGGGGTGATGATGGGCTTCTCGAATTTCTGATGTTCCCTCATACCGTCGGGAATCGGCACGCCGCAGATCTGCCTTGCGCCGGCTTTGTAGCTGCGCCATGAGCTGCCGGTCAGATAGCCTCGGACTATCATTTCCACAGGCAGTCCCTGGCACTTGTAGCCGACCGTGACCATAGAGTCGGGAGAGGCTATCTTCCAGTTCTGCACGATATCCTGGGTGAGATCCAGGAAGGAAGAAGCTATCTGGTTGAGGACCTGTCCTTTATATGGAATCCCTTCGGGGAGGACCACGTCGAACGCCGAGATACGGTCAGTCGCTATCATGACTATATACTTGTCAGCGATGGAATACACGTCCCTCACCTTGCCGACATACTTGGATGTCTGCTTCGGGAAATAATACTCAGTACGGGTCAGTGCGTTCATTATTTGTTCCTGTTGCGTATATATTCTTCGTTGAGGCCGCGGATCACTTCCTGAGTGATGTCAAGACCGGAGTTGCCTTCCATCACGATGTTGGTGGCCTGTGAACTTGTAAGGATCAGTGCGAACTGATGCTCCTCGTTGTATTTTGCGAGGAAGGTCTTGATGGCGTCGAGCACCTGGTTGTTGAGGACGAATTCCTCTTCCTGAAGCTCCATCTGCTTGTTGTTGGCTTCGTTCTGGAGATTCTCCTGACGTTTCAGCAGGTTCTGCTGCTGCTGTTCTGCGGCGCTTCTGGTCAAAAGACCTTTATTGATCTGGTTTTCAAAAGATTTGGCATCATTTTCAAGCTGCCTGCTCTTTTTCTGGAGTTCATCCTGACTTGCCTGGTACTTGCTCTGGAAAGCTGACATAAGGTCGTTGTACATATCGTAGTTCATCAGCAGAGAGTCGATCTGGATGAATACGATGTCGCCGGCTACTGCAGTCTGTCCGGGAACGGGTTCTGTTTCAACGGGTTTCTTCTCCCTTGAAAGGAGTGTAAAGACAAGTGTCGCAACAGAGACCAATAGTGCGATGCAAGCAAGGATGAGGGATGTTTTTTTCATAAAAATATACAGTTACTAATTATTAATATTTCAATTCTTTATTTGAGTTGTTCCAGATAGGCCTTTACCGATGCTTCAAGACCCATATAAAGGGCGTCGCATATCAGCGCATGCCCTATCGACACCTCGTCGAGATATGGAATGCACTGGTGGAAATATCTCAGGTTGACCAGACTGAGGTCGTGCCCGGCATTGATCCCAAGGCCACATTCGCGGGCTGCCTCAGCAGCCGTCACATATGGTGCCACTGCCCTGCCTGGGTCGGCGGGGTAGTCTTCAGCATAGCCGAAAGTATAAAGTTCCACACGGTCGCATCCGCAGTCAGCGGCGTGCTTCACCATCTCCGCATCAGGATCGACGAAGATCGAGCAGCGTATTCCCTCAGAGTGGAACTGCTCGCAGACAGTCCTGAGGAATGCCTTGTGCCTGATTGTATTCCAGCCTGCATTGGAAGTAAGGGCGTCCGGTGCGTCCGGAACCATTGTCACCTGAGCCGGCCTGGCTTTCATCACAAGGTCGATGAACTCCGGGGTGGGATTGCCTTCGATGTTGAACTCTGTGGTCAGCACCTGCTTCAACTCGAAAACATCGGCGTGGCGGATATGCCTTCCGTCCGGCCTCGGATGGACCGTAATTCCCTGGGCCCCGCACTTTTCAATGAAAAGCGCAGCCGAAACCACGTTGGGATTGTCACCGCCGCGGGCGTTGCGGATGGTGGCGATTTTGTTGATGTTAACGCTTAAGTTTGTCATTGTAAACGGCAAAAGTAAAAAATTTTAGCAAATTACTCATTATTTGGTACATTTGAAGTCTCGAATTTGTATTTATACACGCAATCAATGAGAATCGCGCTGTTCAGGAGAGAAGGCTCCCATATCGACGAAACCAAATCAAACTATCTGGCAGGCAGGCTGCGCAGCCTGGGTGCCGACATAGTATTCTGCACTTCTGCCGACAGCGACGCCATCCCCGACAACACCGACCTGATTCTGTCTCTTGGAGGGGACGGCACTTTCCTGGCAGCGGTGGATTTTCTCAAAGGGAGGCAGATACCTGTTGCCGGCATCAATTTCGGCCGGCTCGGTTTCCTGACTACCGCAAAGGTTGACGAGGGGCCGAACAACTGGATCGAAGACCTCGTCAAAGGCAGGTTCGACATTGAGCCCAGACTTCTACTCCAGGCAACCGGCATCGATCTGCCGGAGGGAATCCATCCCTATTGTCTCAACGAGTTCTCCCTTATGAGACTCGGCCCTTCGATGCTCGAGATAACCGTCACCATCGACGGAAAGGCGCTGCCCACATACTGGGCTGACGGCGTGCTGGTGGCGACGCCCACAGGCAGTACCGCATATGCCCTCAGCGTCGGCGGACCGATAGTCGCCCCTACTACTGAATGTCTGATAATCTGCCCGATAGCGCCTCACAACCTGAATGTAAGGCCGATAGTTGTAAGTGCTGCCTCGAAGGTTGAAATATGCTTCAAAAGCAAGGACAAAGCAGCGAACATGTCGGTCGACAACCACGGGTTCAGCGTATGTTCAGGGAGTTGCGTGACACTGTCCCAGGCACCGCACAAGGCGCTCTATGTCACACTCAAGGATATGAGTTTCATCGACGCTCTGCGCGACAAGCTGATGTGGGGCGACGACAGCAGAAAAAACAAGTAACTATGGTACCGGTACACGTATCTATAATTATGGACGGCAACGGCCGCTGGGCCAAACTCAGGAACAAGGAAAGGTCATTCGGGCACAGGGAAGGCGCAGAGAGGATCAAGGACTGTCTGGAAGCAGCGGGAGAGGCTGGAGTCAAGTACCTGAGTCTCTATACTTTTTCGGAGGAAAACTGGAACAGGCCAAAGGAAGAAGTCAACGGACTGATGGAGCTTTTCGTCAACACTCTGGATACGAAGATTGACAACCTGAAGAAGAACGATGTCAGACTCCTGATCTTCGGTAACAGAAGCCGTCTGTCCCAAAAGATGCAGGACAGCATAGCGGCAGCAGAAAAGTACACCGAAGACTGCAAGGCGCTGACCCTTATGATAATGTTCAGCTACAGCGGAAAGTGGGACATCGTGCAGGCAGTCAACAGGTACAGGCAGGATATAGTCGACGGCAAAGTTGACGCATCGCAAGAGTTGGACATCGCCGGTTACGAGAAATATATTTCAACTGCAGGAATTCCCGCTCCGGACCTTCTGATACGCACCGGCGGGGAATTGCGCATCAGCAACTATATGCTCTGGCAGTGCGCCTACAGCGAATTCTATTTCACTGACATTCTTTGGCCTGATTTTCGCAAAACCGAGTTTCAAAAAGCTCTGGACTCGTTTAAAAACAGGCAGAGAAGATATGGGGAAATCCATTAATAGTTGTAAATTTGCGCCCAATATTCCGCAGATGAAATCGTTCAGGTTACTGTTCATAATATTCGCACTGATTCCTTTTGCAGCTTTTGCGCAGAATGGCAATGACATACAGGTGGATTACAACAATCCGCAGACATATGTCGTCGGCGGAGTCACTGTCGAAGGAACGAACTACCTCAACCCCGACCAGATAATTTCGCTGACCGGTCTTATGCCCGGCCAGACCATCACCGTTCCCAGCGACGACGTTTCTTCTATCGTTAAACGTCTCTGGCAGCAGCGCTATTTCGAGGACGTAGGTTTTTACGTAGATTCAGTATCAGCGACAAGCGACACCGCGTTCTTCAAGATCAAGATCGTGGAAAGGCCCCGCGTTTCGCAGTGGACTTTCTCCGGCCTCAAGAAGAGCGAGCAGGACGAGATCAGGGAAGACCTCAGCCTGCGCAGGGGTACGGAACTTTCTGACTACGTCATCACCAGTTCTGTAGGGGTCATCAAGGATTACCTCAAGGAGAAAGGCTACATAAACGCCAAGGTAGATGTCCAGCAGACCCGCGACACCGTCATCAACAATGCGGTCAGGGTCAATTTCGCTGTCGACAAGGGCGCCAAGATCCGCATAAAGGAGATCAACTACGACGGAGTCACCGGCATCAGCACATACACTCTCGACAAGTCGATGAAGAAGACCAAGTCCGCAAAATGGTACAACTTCTTCAACAGCAAGAAATTCAACGAAAAGGAATATGTCAATGACAAGGTGTCCCTCATAGAGGCTTTCAACGAGAAAGGCTACCGTGACGCCAAGATTCTCAAGGATTCCATCTATGTGATGCCCGATGACAGTTCAAAGCTCGGCATCCGCTTCCAGATCGACCAGGGCCAGCAGTACTACTTCCGCAACATCACCTGGACCGGCAACTCTGTCTACAGCGCAGAAGACCTTACCGAAGTGCTGAAGATCAAGAAGGGTGACATCTATGACATCGTGACAATGAACGAAAGGCTCTACGGAGGCGGAAAGGACCAGTCAGCCATTTCCATCTCCAGCCTGTTCAGGGACAACGGATACCTGTTCTTCAACGTAACCCCTGTCGAAACCAACATTGTAGGCGACTCAGTAGATGTCGAGATCAGGATCGTGGAAGGCAAGCAGGCCCGTTTCAACAACGTCATCATCAGCGGAAACAACGTGACCAATGAAAGGGTCATCCGCCGTGCCGTCTACACCCGCCCTGGCTATCTGTTCAGCCAGACAAGTTTCGAACGCTCCATCAGGGAGCTTGGTTCTATGACCAACTTCGACCAGGAGAAGATCGTTCAGCAAGGTGTGGGCTGGAACCTGGCGCCCAACTCGCTCAACAATACTGTCGACATCACCTACAACGTCGAAGAGAAGCCCAACAGCCAGCTTGAGCTTTCAGGCGGCTGGGGAGCCGGAATGTTCGTAGGCACCGTAGGTATAAGCTTCAGCAACTTCTCTACCCGCAACTTCACGAACCTCGATGCGTGGAAGCCCGTTCCGCTTGGAGACAACCAGACCCTTGCATTCCGCTTCCAGACAAACGGTTCGTATTACAGGGCCATCTCGGCGCAGTTCCTCGAGCCCTGGCTGTTCGGAAAGAAGCCTACCTCACTCAGCCTGTCGGCATATTTCACAAGACAGACCAATTCATACCTGTCGGCATACTACCAGATCCTGAACAACGACCAGTTCATGGAAGTTTACGGTGCTTCGGTAGCGCTCGGAAGCCGACTGAAATGGCCTGACAACTATTTCGTGCTCTACCATACGCTGAGCTGGCAGACCTACCACCTGCAGGACTGGAACTACTATTTCATCTTCAAGGACGGTCTGTCACACAACTTCAACTATACCATCACGCTGGCCCGAAACTCAACAGACCAGACCATCTACCCCCGTCAGGGTTCTGACCTGAGTTTCGCCATCCAGCTGACTCCTCCCTATTCACTGCTCCGCAAGGACAAGCCGGCAGATTTCGACTACAGCAGGCTGACTGACGCCGACCATTACAAGTGGATAGAGTACAACAAGTGGACTCTGAAGGCAAGCAACTACTTCACGCTTGCCGGCAACCTGGTGCTCATGACACGCGCCAATTTCGGATACCTCGGATACTACAACCGCAACTGGGGCTACTCTCCTTTCGAGGGCTTCCTCGTCGGCGGTGACGGTATGTCAGGCTACAACACTTACGGGCAGGACATCGTATCCCTCCGCGGATACTCCAACTACTCCCTCACTCCGTATTCCGACGGAGCATATCACGGCAACGTATATGACAGGTTCACTGTTGAGCTGAGATACCCGCTCCTGCTGCAGCCGCAGTCGACCATCTTCGCACTGGCCTTCCTCGAAGGCGGTAACTGCTGGTCTGACATCAAGGATTTCAATCCTTTCCAGATCAAGCGTTCTGCCGGAGTCGGCCTGAGGATCTTCCTCCCGATGATCGGTCTGCTCGGTATCGACTGGGGTTATGGTTTCGACACGGAAGACGCCAAAGAAAGGAGTCAATTCCATTTTATGATAGGTCAACAATTCTAAGGAAAAATGAACATGAAAAAGATTGCTTTAACTCTATGCTTGGCTTTTGCTGCCTTCATAGGTGCGCAGGCCCAGAATGTATGCTACATTGACACCGAAGAAATCCTCGCCACCGTTCCGGATTATCAGAAAGTGCAGGATCAGCTCAACAAGCTTGCTGACTCTTACCGCTCGACTATCGAGAAAGATCTTGAAGCAGTTGACAAACTCTATAAGGACTATCAGAGCAAGAAGGCAACACTCTCTGCATCTGAGCGTCAGAGACTCGAAGAAGAAATCATTTCAAAGGAAAAGGCCGTCAAGACCAAACAGAGCACTTACTTCGGCGAAGACGGTGTAATGGCCTCCAAGTCAGAAGAGCTCCTGTCTCCGATCAAGGAGAAGCTCCAGAAAGCCATCGACGCTGTCGCCTACAAGTTCAACTGTTCTATGATCATCGACCTTGCCATCACCACCGGCATTGTCTATCGCGACGACCGATACAACCTTACCGATGAAGTAATTGAATATCTTAAATAATAAAGAAATGAAAAAAATCATCCTCATCTTGTTTGTTGCAGCGTCTGCAACCATCGCAGCCAACGCACAGAAGTTCGGACACATCAACACCGGCGAACTCGTCAGCCTGATGTCAGAGACCGACTCTGCAATGGTTCAACTCCAGGCTTACCAGAATGAGCTTGTAGAGGAGATGGATGCAATGCAGACAGAATACAACACAAAACTCAACACCTATCAGCAGAAGAGTTCTACCTGGACAGCTGCAATCAAGGAATCCAAGGAAAACGAGCTCAGCGAGATAGTCCAGAGGCTCAATCAGTTCCAGCAGACTGCCCAGCAAGATTTGGCAAACATGCAGCAGACTCTGATGACCCCGATCTATCAGAAAGCTCAGGAAGCCCTCAACAAGATAGGTAAAGACAATAACCTTCTCTACATTTTCGACACTTCTGCCGGCGCCATCATCTATATGGACGAAGCTCAGAGCATGAACCTTCTTCCCCTGGCCAAGGCAGCCCTCGGAATCCCTGCAGAGAAAGTAGCTCCTTCACAATTGCCACAGTAACCGACTAAGACATATGCAACACAAAGTAATCGACATTAAAGATGTCGTTATCCGTTTTGCAGGCGATTCCGGAGACGGAATGCAATTGACGGGTACCTTGTTTGCAGACACTTCGGCCCTCTATGGGAATGAAATCTCGACATTCCCGGACTACCCCGCTGAAATCCGCGCCCCGCACGGCACGATTTCCGGGGTTTCCGGTTTTCAGGTCCATATAGGAAGCGAAGGCGTCAACACACCCGGAGACTTCTGCGACGTGCTCGTCGCTATGAATCCGGCTGCACTCAAGGCCAATGTCAAATGGGCAAAGCCCACTGCAACCATCATCATCGACACTGACACATTCGACGAACAGGGTCTCAAGAAGGCCGGCTTTACCACCGAGAACCCGATTGAGGAACTTCACATCGAAGACCGCAACATCATCTGCGCCCAGATCACTTCTCTGACCAGGGAGAGCCTGAAAGACTCGGGACTGGACGCCAAGAGCATCGTAAGGTCCAAGAACATGTTCACTCTCGGAATGTGTTTCTTTATGTTCAACAGGCCTCTTGAGTACATCAACGCCTATCTCGAGAAGAAATTTGCAAAGAAGCCCCACCTCATCGAGCCCAACAAGAAAGTGCTGTTCGACGGCTACAATTACGCAAGTAACATCCACGCCATCGCCAACACCTACGAAGTAGCTCCGGCAAAGCAGGAGAAAGGCATCTACCGCAACATCAACGGCAACCAGGCAACAGCCTGGGGTCTCATCGCAGCCGCCGAGAAGAGCGGACTGCAGCTGTTCTGCGGTTCATACCCTATCACCCCCGCCACTGCCATCCTTGAGGAACTGGCCATTCATAAGAACCTCAACGTCAAGACTATGCAGGCTGAAGACGAGATTGCCGGCATCTGCACCGCCATCGGCGCAGCCTATGCAGGCGACTTCGCCGTGACCTCTACTTCAGGCCCCGGCCTCAGCCTTAAGTCTGAAGCGCTCGGGCTCGCAATGATCACCGAGCTTCCGCTGGTTGTCATCGACGTGCAGCGCAGCGGTCCTTCGACAGGTATCCCCACCAAGACCGAGCAGACCGACCTCAACCAGGCTCTGTACGGACGTAACGGTGAATGCCCTGTCTGCATCGTTGCCGCTCACTCGCCTTCGAACTGCTTCGACGCTGCGTTCAACGCCGGCAAGCTGGCTCTCGAGCATATGATGCCCGTGATACTGATGTCTGAAGGATTTATCGCCAACGGCAGCGAGCCTTGGAAGATCCCTTCAATGTCCGATTACCCCGCCATCAAACCGCCTTTCATCGAGGAATGCGAAGGAGGCTTCAAGCCTTTCGAGCGTGACCCCGAGACATTTGTCCGCAAATGGGCTGTTCCCGGCAAGAAAGGCCTGAACCACCGCGTAGGTGGTCTGGAAAAGAATCCTGCCGGCGTCATCTCTTCAGATCCCGAGAACCACGCTATGATGGTTGCTGCACGCGCCGAGAAGATCGCCCGCGTTGCAGAGTCCATTCCCGAGCAGAAGGTGATTGGAGCCGCTGAAGGCGATGTCCTCGTAGTAGGCTGGGGCGGCACCTTCGGCCACCTCTACACCGCAGTCAACGAACTGTCTGCTGAGGGTCACAAGGTCAGCCTCGCTCACTTCGACTATATCAACCCCCTGCCGAAGAACACCGCAGATATCTTCGCAAAATTCAAGAAGATCATCGTGTGCGAGCTCAACAGCGGCCATTTCGCCGACTACCTGAGAGCAAAACTGCCCCAGTTCAGCTACCTGCAGTACAACAAAGTGCAGGGTCAGCCGTTCATCGTCAAGGAAGTCGTCGACGCAATCAAGGAAATACTTTAGGAGGAGCACGATATGAAATATACAGCACAAGATTTCAAAAGCAACCAGGAAGTGAGATGGTGCCCGGGATGCGGTGACCACGCAGTTCTTGCAGCGCTTCAGAGAGCTCTTCCCCAGGTAAGCGAAGACCTCGGATATGAACTTGAGAAATTCGTCGTCGTTTCCGGCATCGGATGTTCTTCAAGGCTTCCCTACTATATGAACACCTACGGATTCCACAGCATCCACGGACGTGCGACTGCCATTTCCACCGGCATCAAGGTCGCCAACCCGGAACTGTGCGTATGGCAGGCTTGCGGCGACGGTGACGCTCTCGCCATCGGAGGAAACCACTTCATCCACGCAATCCGCCGCAATGTGGATATCAACATCGTGCTCTTCAACAACCAGATCTACGGTCTGACCAAGGGACAGTACAGCCCCACATCGAAGTTCGGCACGATCACCAAGACTTCGCCTTACGGTACCGTAGAAAACCCGTTCACTCCTGGAATGCTCGTTCTGGGCGCACACGGCACCTTCTTCGCCCGCGGCATCGACAATGACCTGGCTCTGAACCAGTCCATTTTCGTGACTGCGGCCAAGCACCGTGGAACTTCTGTCTGCGAAATGCTCACCAACTGCGTGATCTTCAATGACGGTGCCCACGCTGCCTTCGCAGCACGCGAAGTAAGGGCTGAGCGCACCATCACCCTGCGTGACGGTGAGAAGATGCTCTTCGGCGCTAACAACGACAAGGGCCTCATTCTTAAGGACGGCCAGCTGGCAGTCGCCAAGATCGGTGAGAACGGCGTCACTCTCGACGACATCCTGACCCACCACGTGGACAGCAACGACGTCGGCCTTCAGAGCATGCTCATCGATATGAAGTATCCCGATATGCCCGTTGCCCTCGGCGTTATCCGCGACGTTCAGGACAAGACCTACGACATCAACGTCCAGGACCAGCTGAACGAAGTCGCCGCCAAGGCAAAAGTTCACTGCGTGGACGACCTTCTCCGCTCAGGATCCACCTGGGAGGTGAAATAGAAGGTTACTCACCACTAAACAAAAACCCCGGAAGCGATTCCGGGGTTTTGTTTTTTATATCGTGACAGTTGGTTAAACGATACCCTGTGCAAGCATTGCGTCGGCAACTTTCATGAAGCCGGAAATGTTGGCACCCTTCACGTAGTTGATGTAACCGTCGGGCTCTGTGCCGTATTTTACGCAGGCTGCGTGGATGTTGCTCATAATGCCGCGCAGGCGCTGGTCTACTTCTTCGGCGCTCCAGCCGAGCCTCATTGAGTTCTGGCTCATCTCGAGGCCTGAAGTTGCAACACCACCGGCGTTGGAAGCCTTACCGGGTGAATAGAGGATCTTGGCAGCCTGGAACTTGGCGATTGCATCGGGAGTTGTAGGCATGTTGGCGCCTTCTACTACGCACTTGCAACCGTTCTTGAGCAGCATGTCAGCCTCTGCACCATTAAGCTCGTTCTGGGTAGCGCAAGGCATTGCGATGTCGCATTTCTCGCCCCAAGGACGCGCGTTGGCCACGTATTTGGCTGTCGGATATTTGACTGCATATTCTTTGATACGTCCGCGGAGAACGTTCTTCAGCTTGAATATATAATCCAGTTTCTCGGGGCTGATTCCGTCCGGATCGTAGATATAACCGTTGGAGTCTGACATTGTCATTACGGTTGCACCGAGTTCTGTAGCCTTCTTGGCTGCGAACTGAGCCACGTTACCGCTGCCTGAGATGCAGACTTTCTTGCCCTTGTAGCTGTCACCACGGGTTGCAAGCATTGCCTCTCCGAAATAGCAGGCGCCGTAGCCTGTAGCCTCGGGACGCATCAGCGAACCGCCGAATGAAATGCCCTTACCTGTGAATGTACCTGTGAATTCGTTGCTCAGACGTTTGTACTGTCCGAACATATATGCTACCTCGCGGCCGCCTACTCCGATGTCACCGGCAGGAACGTCGGTGTC
Organism: Bacteroidales bacterium; assembly: GCA_017519185.1. Lineage (GTDB taxonomy): Bacteria > Bacteroidota > Bacteroidia > Bacteroidales > UBA932 > Equibacterium. Next base: position 19,024 of record JAFWSX010000005.1, read on the forward strand.
GGGACCGATGTGACGGTAGAGCTCAGTAATGAAGCTCTGGCAGAAACGCATCACCTCCATATCTGACTTGCCTTTGGGGTCGAAGTTGCTGCCGCCCTTGCCACCGCCCATAGGCAGTGTGGTAAGGCTGTTCTTGAAGGTCTGCTCGAAAGCGAGGAACTTGAGGATGCTCAGGTTTACGCTTGCATGGAAACGGACGCCACCTTTGTAAGGGCCGATTGCGCTGTTCATCTGTACACGGTAACCTTTGTTGATCACCACCTCTCCGGCGTCGTTGACCCAAGGGACACGGAACATTATCACACGCTCGGGCTCCACGATGCGCTCCATCACCTTAAGCTTCATAAGCTGAGGACTCTCGACGATGTAGTCAGCGACACTCTCTACAACTTCTCTAACAGCCTGGTGGAACTCAGGCTCGCCCGGGTTCTTTGTGACAAGTTCATTCATGAAATTGTCTACGTAAGTTTTTGCATTCATAATAACTCTCTTTATTTAAGATTTGTTTAACTATTCTTCCTTCTTGATTATAGCCTTGCGTGACTGGCCGTCCACATAGATGTAGAGCGGCTCGTCGAAAGCTACCATACGCAGATATTCTCCGTCCTTTTCGGCAGGCATCTTGTCAAGCACCTCGAGGTTCAGGCTGCCGTCTCCGTGACCGGGGTCGAGCGAGAGATATCCCACGCCGAGTGATGTCACGTTCTGGAAGAAGTGGGTACCCTGGCTGGCCTCGATATTGAATTCGGGAAGGGCAGACTCGATGATAACCCTTGCCTCCGAGATATGGTCCCAGCGCACCGGAACTCCAAGCAACGGATCGGTAGAACCCCAGCGGCCCGTGCCGATCAGCACATATTCCTGATGGTTTTCCTTGAGGTATCTGTTGAATTCACGAAGTTCTTCCGCTATGGCCTCTGTGGTCAGCGGAGAGAACTTGTCAAACTTCATATATATCACGTGTCTGATGCCGCTCATCAGACCCGTACCCAATGCGGACTGGGAATAGACTATGGCATCCGAAGTATCGATCTTCGACCAGTCCAGTTTCTTGCTTTCATCGTTTTGGATGATAGGCCTTATCTGCAACAGGTAGAAGACCGGAGTCTCGCCGGGAGCCACATCCATATTGACGGCGAATTCTATTTCCACGGGGCTGAGCAGTTCCTTCTCTCCTATCTCCAGCATATCGCGTACAATCTCAGCAAGAGGGAAGGAATTGTACTTGAGGATACGGTTGAATGTTATCACCCTGAACGCAGACCCGAACGGAGCCGCTTCGCTGATGCGGTCGTTCAGATAATCGTAGTACGAACAGGTGTATTTTGCGTTGCGGTATTTTTCTACCTCTGTTGACGGTATGCGTACTATGTTTACAGCATCGTTGGTCGAAGCCTTGAAGCTGTTTGGATTCATATCCAGCGCCATTATCTCGGTCTGAGCTTCCTGTACTGCGAGTGTCGGTGTGGATGTCTGGAGTACGTTGTCGGGATATACCGGACAGAACCGCAGGGTCTTCTCTCCGTCGACAACAGCCTTGCCGAGACCCATAGCGATGTTGCAGACACCGTCTTCGCACTTCTCGTGACCGATGGGATACATATTGCGGGAGCGGGCCACACCCGAGAGAGTCGGGAAATAATAACCGTTGTCCTCAGTGCCGCAGACTTCCTGTATCAGCACGGCCATTTTCTCTTCGGACAGCACGTTCTGGGTGGACTGGATATATGCGCGTGACGAGGCGAAGAAGACCGAAGCATATACGCTCTTGATGGCGCGGATCAGCATTCGCAGCATCTGGTCGTCATCCTCGCAGCGGGGAATCATATAGGTCGAGTACACGCCCGCAAAGGGCTGGTAGTGCGAATCTTCAAGCTTTGAAGAAGAACGCACGGCAAGCGGCCTGGTGCAGGTCACAACGAAAGCCTTCAGCTGGCTGTAAAGATACGGCGGCACGATGCTGTTGAGGAACTCCGAAAGAACGGAATCATCATCCATCCCGTCTTCCAGTATGATGTTGCGAAGGCCGTTCAGCGCAAGAAAGTCGTCGAAACAGTCAGTTGCGAGGACCACGCTGCGCGGGATCAGTATCCTTACGTTCGGATATTTGAAATAGTGGTTGTGCTTTGCCAGGACGCCGTTCATAAAGGCAAGGCCACGGGCCTTTCCACCGATGGAGCCCTCTCCTATCCTTGCGAAACTGATGGCATCGCTGTAGTGCTCCTCGTCGAACTGGGCAACGATGCCCTGGCCGAGCATGCGACGGTAGTCGTGGAACAGTTTGACAAGGGAGTTGCGGTGCGCCTCTGTGGACTCGAAATCGCTGCTGTTAATGCTTCTGAGCACCTTTGCCAGCGGGAACAAGCCGCGTGCATAAAGCCACTTGGACAGACGCATCTGTGAAAGGTTGTATTCCAGAACGTCGTCAGGAACAATCTTGATGAGCTCTTCCATCTGCTGAAGGTCGGCAGCGTGTCCGAAATTCATCACAGAACCTTTGGATTCGAACTCGAAGTCGCCGAAGCAGAATTCCTTAAGGATATAATGCCTCAGGCTTTCGAGGAGCGTAGGGGAATTCTTGGCGATGAAACCGACACCCATCTCATCGGCCACCTGCTTGTACTCAGACTGGGAGGACTGCAGGATGACCGGCATCCAGGGGGTCTGGGCCTTCACCATCTTCGCGATCTCGATGCCGGCATCTTTCTTCTCGTCATAGACCTTGTCGCCGGGCTTCTGGATCATACCCACATCGGAAATGACGCCAAGAAGGTTGTCCCTGTATTTGTTGTAAAGCTCGATGCCTTCTGTCATATTGGTCGCAAGCAGCACTTTCGGACGCGAACGCTTGCGCATTATCTGCTGGTCCTCATTGTAGGCGTCCTTGATGGATTCGTGGTTTTGCAGCAGAAGGATCTTGTACAACTCCGACAGATAGCTGCTGTAGAAACGTATCGAATCTTCTATCAGCAGGATGGCCTGCACACCGTTTTCGAGAATGTCATTGGCTGCGTTCAGCTTGTCCTCCATCAGCTTGATGATGGCGATGAGCAAGTCTGAACTTCCGTGCCAGCAGAAGAAATTGTCGATAGCGGAGCTTGAAGTATCGTGAATCCTGCTGTAAACAGCCTTGGAAAAGCTTGAAAGCACCACTACCGGGAGATCTTCCCTTACAGTTTTAATCTCCTCCGCGAAAGTGAAGACGTCTCCGTCACCTCCTACGTTGAACATGGTAATGACGCAGTCGAAGTCGGATTCGGCCCTGAGATGGGCCAGAGCGTCTTCTGTAGTGGTTACGTGTACGATTGTGGGGGGATTGCTTATGTTGAGCTCGCTGTACTCTCTGTTTATCTGGGTTTCAATATGTCCGTCCTCTTCGAGGATGTATTCATCGTAGCTGCAGCAGACAAGAAGAATCTTGCGAATACGGTACTGCATTAGCTTATCTAGCTGTTGCTCAGCGAAATTCAGATGTATGACATTATCCAGTTCCATGTTCATTGGCAAAGGTAAATAATTTAAAAAAAATGGTTTTGTTGTGATATTTTTGGATATTTCACAAATATTGATTATAATTATAAAATATTCAAGGCTTAATTGTATAACATTTTAAACAAAAACAAAAGTTATCAAATATCATGAAAGTATCTGAAATAATGACCGCACTTGAAAAAAAATACGGTCATGAGCAGGAATACCTGCAAGCGGTACGCGAGGTGCTTGAATCGATCGAAGAAGTCTACAACCAACACCCCGAATTCGAGAAAGCAAAAATAGTGGAAAGGATCGTGGAACCCGACAGGATTTTCACTTTCCGCGTAGTATGGGTTGACGACAAAGGTGAAGTCCAGACCAATCTGGGTTACCGTGTCCAGTTCAATGCAGCTATCGGCCCCTACAAGGGCGGCCTGCGTTTCCATAAGGCTGTGACCCCTTCAATGCTCAAGTTCCTTGGTTTCGAGCAGACATTCAAGAATGCCCTCACCACCCTGCCTATGGGCGGCGGCAAAGGTGGCAGCGATTTCGATCCGAAAGGCAAGTCTGACGCCGAAATTATGCGTTTCTGCCAGGCTTTCATGCTTGAACTCTGGCACAACATCGGCCCCGACACTGACGTTCCCGCAGGTGACGTAGGCGTAGGCGGACGCGAGATCGGATATCTCACCGGAATGTACAAGAAGCTCGCACGCGAATACAATACCGGCGTGCTGACCGGCAAGGGCATGACCTGGGGCGGCAGCATCCTGCGTCCAGAGGCTACCGGTTACGGTGCACTCTACTTCACCGATCAGGTGCTCAAGACTGCCGGCAAGGACATAGCCGGCAAGACCATCGCCCTCAGCGGCTTCGGCAATGTGGCCTGGGGTGCTGCCAAGAAAGCCACCGAACTCGGCGCCAAGGTGATTGCTATTTCCGGTCCTGACGGTGTATGCCACATTCCCGACGGCATCACTCCCGAGATGATAGACTATATGCTGGTTATGCGTTCTTCAAACCGTGACATCGTGTCGATGATGGCTGACAAGTTCCCTGACAAGGCATTCTTCACTCCCGGCAAGAAATCCTGGAGCATCAAGTGCGACATCGCGCTTCCTTGCGCATTCCAGAACGAGCTTACCGGCGAGGATGCGAAGGAACTGATTGCCAACGGCACCTGGTGCTGCTGTGAGGTTTCCAATATGGGCTGCCGTCCCGAGGCTATACACGAGTTCCAGAAGGCAGGCATCCTGTTCGCTCCCGGCAAGGCTGTCAACGCAGGCGGTGTGGCAACTTCAGGCCTCGAGATGACCCAGAACGCAAGCCACATCAGCTGGACTGCCGAAGAGGTGGATGCCAAACTGCATCACATTATGTCGTCTATCCACGAGCAGTGCGTTAAATACGGACGCAAGGATGACGGAACCATCGACTACGTGAAGGGTGCCAATATCGCCGGCTTCATGAAAGTCGCTACTGCAATGCTCGAGCAAGGAACGATCTGATGCCGCTTGCTATTCTCTATAAAAAAACAGCCTGCTCAGAGCAGGCTGTTTTTTCTTATACTGTCGTTTTGCGCCAGAGCCAGAGGGCTTCTTGTTTGGTGAGGAAGGGTTTGAGGGTTTCGTAGACGTGCTCGTTGTAAGTGTAGAGCCACTGTTCTTCCTTGTGCGTAAGAAGCTTGAAATTGACGGGACGGATGTCGATGGGCACAAGCGTCATCGTGTCGAACTTGAAGAACTTGCCGTAGGAATTCTCAGCGAAGGGCACGACAGTGATGACATTCTCGGTACGGATGCCGTACTGGCCTTCGATGTAGATGGCAGGCTCGTCGGAAAGCACCATACCCTCGTCAATGACCAGGGGACTCTCCTCCATCCTGATCTGAGGAGCCTCGTGCACACACAGGTGATGGCCGATGCCGTGGCTTGTGCCGTGGTAGTACATCTTGCCTGTAGGATACATCGGGCCGCGCGCGAGGATATCCAGCTGACTACCGCGTGTGCCTGACGGGAACACTGCCGTTGCGAGGTCAATCATACCCTTCAGCACGAGAGTGTAATCGTCCCTCATCTGCTGCAGCAGACGGTCACTGCGGCCAGTGAAGTCATTGCGTTCGCTCAGCATCAGGGTGCGGGTCGTGTCAGTAGTGCCATAAGGATAATGGGCGCCAGTGTCCATCAGCAGGAAGCCGTAAGGATTGATTTTGGCCGCATCAGCCTCGCAGGTGACGCTGTAATGTGCCGAAGCAGCATTGGCATTCCAGGCCACTATAGGCTCGAAGCTCTCTCCCAGATAGTCCGGGCATTCACTGCGGAACTCTTTAAGTTTCTCAGCTATCAGATATTCATTGAGCTTGCCTGAAGGCAGATTCTCATCGATGAACTTGAGCAGCTTCACCCAGGCTATGCCGTCGTTGATGAAGGCGTTGCGGAAGCCTGCCAGCTCCACGGAGTTCTTGCGGCTGCGCAGCCACGCCACACTGCCGCCCGGAGTCGGATCTTCCTTGAAACGGCCTTCCACCTCAGCTTCCGGAACGCTCGCGAATGCAGCAGACCAGTTGTTGACATTGATAGACGAAGACTGGCAGATCCTCGTCACTGAAGGATCGATGCCGCGCAGGAAATCGCGGAAGGCGCCGTACTCGTGGAGCTCGACCTTCTGCGATTCGAGATATGTCCTTGCCTGCGCCGTAAGGCAGTCGAGGTGGCAGAAAAGATGGAGGCGGTCTTCCGTCAGGACGCAGTATGACAAAGCAACCGGATTGTACTCGATGTCATCTCCGCGAAGGTTGCAGAGCCACATTATCTCGTCGCAGGCGCTGATGATGCAGGCAAAGCGCCCGTTGCAGGCCAGTTTGCCAGCCACTGCTGCACATTTGTCAGCGACGCTCCTGCCGCTTATGCTCTCGGGCATATTGACAATCGGTTTGCATACCAGGGCCGGACGTCCTTCCCATATCTTACGGAAAGGGTCGTCCACAGCCTGAAGCGCAGCAGGAGCCAGTTCCCGGGCCAGAGAGACAAACTCCTGACGGCTGAAAAGATCGCCGTCAACAAGCACTTTCGCAACATTCTGCGAATGCAGCCATTGCGCTACAGAGGGTGTTCCGGCGACTTTCAGCTTCATAAGCGCTATACCGGTTCCCTCAATCTGCCGCGCAGCCTGGATGAAATAACGGCTGTCAGTCCAGAGGGCTGCCTCCGAAGAAGTGACCACAAGAGTGCCGGCAGAGCCGTCGAAGCCGCTCAGCCATCCGCGTACCTTGAAATAATCAGGCACATATTCCCCGAAATGACAGTCATTCGAAGGGATGATGATTGCGTCCGCTCCGTTGTCCGCGAGCATCGCGCGGACGGCTTCAATAGCCTGCCTGCGATCCATAGCTTCTAGTCCCTGTTCTGAGCCCTGTGCTCTATGTCCTTGTAGTAATTGACAGTGCCGACCTTGAGTTCAACGGTAGCGGCGTCGTCGCACACGATAATTCCCCTGGGATGCAGCTGAAGGACAGAAATGGTCCACATATGGTTGATGGAACCTTCCACAGCGTGATAGAGGGCACGTGCCTTGTTGTGGCCGTTGGCAAGGATCAGAACCTCATAGGCATCCATAACTGTTGCAACACCTACGGTAAGGGCAGTCTTAGGAACCTTAACGATGTCGTGGCCGAAGAAACGGGAATTGGCTATGATAGTGTCAGTAGTCAGATATTTGAGCCTTGTACGTGAGTTGAGCGATGAACCAGGCTCGTTGAAGGCGATGTGACCGTCAGGGCCGATACCGCCCATAAACAGTCTGATGCCGCCGTAAGATTTGATCTTTTCTTCATAGCGCTCGCACTCTGCAGTCAGGTCCTCGGCGTTTCCGTTGAGAATGTTGATATTCTCCTTCTTCACGTTGACATGATTGAAGAAATTCTCATACATAAAAGTATGATAGCTTTCAGGATGGTCTTCGGGAAGTCCGACATATTCGTCCATATTGAAAGTGACGACATTTTCGAAATTCACCTTGCCGGTTTCGTACAGATGGATCAGTTCCTTGTAAGTACCGATAGGTGTCGAGCCCGTAGGGAGACCGAGAACGAAAGGTTTCTCGGGAGTAGGCTGGAACTCATTGATTCTTTTGGCGATGTACTCTGCCGCCCACTGCGACATTTTCCCATAGGATTCTTCAATGATAAGTCTCATAAAAATGTTTGTTATAAGTTATTGTTGTTTTAGTATCACTTTGCGAGAAGCACCCTCGCGTTTGCAAGGGCCTCCTGAGTAAGCTCCTGCCCGCTCAGCATCCTGGCTATCTCGCGGGCGCGGTCCTCCCCCTCTATCATTTTTATCTTGGAAGATGCCGTGCGGTCATCTCCGAATTCTTTATATACAAGGAAATGAGCGTCTCCCTTGCTTGCCACCTGCGGCAGATGGGTTATCGCTATGACCTGCATCGTATTGCCCATATCCACGATCATCTGGCCCATACGGTCTGCCACGCTTCCGGACACACCCGTGTCGATCTCGTCGAAGATGATTGTCGGCATCTGCATATGCTGCGCCATCAGCGCTTTGAGGCACAACATTATTCGGGACAATTCTCCTCCTGAAGCCACCTTTGAAAGCTCTTTGGGCTTGTCCCCTCCTGATGACGAAAACATAAAAATGACATCGTCACGTCCGGCCGGGCCGCGTTCAGGCAATTCAGCCAGCCTGGTTTCAAACACGGCGAAGGGCATCTCAAGTCCTCTGACTGAGCTCTGCAGGGCAGCAGAAAGTTTCGGAGCCGCCTTTTCTCTGGCCTCGTGCAGCTTTGCCGCGAGGTCTGAGCATTCAGCATCGGCAGCAGTAAGCTCCCTTTTCACTTCCGCCAGCTGCTCGCCAAGATCTTCACCCTCCTGAAGGCTGGCCTTAAGGCTGTCACGCAACTCCACAAGCGCCGCTTCGCTGTCGACCTCGTGCTTGCGCATAAGATCGTAGATGAGTGCGATGCGGTTCTCGACTGCTTCCAGTCTCGCATCATCCACCGAGATGCTTTCCTGCTCCGTGTCTATCTCACCAAGGATGTCCTTCAGTTCAATGCGGGAAGACTCCAGACGCTGAAGCAGCGGTTCCAGACGGTCAATGACCTTTGCTGCCTTGGCCACGTTCTGGCAGGCTTCTTTAAGCGCCGACTGAACGTCGGACTGCTCGTTGTCAAGAGCGTTCTGCGCAGCCTGCAGCGAAAGTTTCAAATCTTCCGCATTGGCAAGCTCCAGCTGCTCCTGTTCCAGCCGCGGAAGCTCATCGGGCTCCAGAGCAGCCTTCTGCAGCTGGTCGAACTGGAATTGCAGATAATCACGGTTCTTTTGCTCCTGGGCGACTTTTTTCTCCAGGTCGTCTCTTTCCCTGACGAGGGATAGAAAACGCCTGTATGAGGCTTCATATTTGCCGAGAAGGGCGGAATTGCCGGCAAAAGCATCCAGAACCCTGCGCTGGAAAGCTCCGTCGCCCAGAAGGGTCTGGCTGTTCTGTGAGTGGATGTCCACGAGTACTGATGTAAATTTCCTCAGTTCATCCAGAGTGACCGGCATATCGTCGATAAAAGACCTTGAACGTCCTTGCGGAGTCACGACCCTGCGGACTATCCGCTCCTGCCCTTCTTCATCGAGGAACTGGGCCTCTACCACACAGTTGCGGCTGCTGTCGCAGATGACATCAGCATCGACCTTTGCCCCAAGCAAGAGGGACAATGCCCCCAGCAATATTGATTTTCCGGCACCGGTCTGACCCGTTATAATTACAAGATGCTTTGGAAAAGAAATATCCAAAGCATCTATCAATGCGTAATTGTTTATGGTCAGCCTTGACAGCATATGACTACTGCTGCGAGTCAGCCTTGCGATAGAAAATCTTGCCTTCCTGGAACTCTTTGGTTGCAGTCAGAGCAGGTTTCGGAAGCCTCTCGTAATAACGTGATATCTCGATCTGCTCCCTGTTTTCGAAAGTTTCCTCCAGAGTGTCGGCGTAATTCGAGAATTCCTCGAGTTTCTTGCTGAGTTCCTGCTTGAGATCGGCAGCGATCTGGTTGGCCCTCTTTGCAATGATGACTGTAGATTCGTAGATATTGCCCGTAGGGGCTGCGATATCCGCCAGTTCTCTGGTTATGGTGTTGTTGACAACAGCCTGTTTCTTAACTTCCATTTCAATCTAATCTTTTAACTATTCTGTTTACTCTTGCATATATGTTGTCCAGTTCACGACGATGCTTGCTCTCGGGGTATTCACTCACGAAGTTGTAGTAATCATCGACGAAGGACAGATATCTTTCGTGTCTCTTGTCGGGAACGCTGTTCTCGGCATACTTGTATGCAGACATTGCGACATAGTAGAGGATCTCTTCCCTGTATATGTTGTCTGCATCTTCCTTAAGGACATTCTTCAAGGCATAATGGGCTGCCATATAGTCCTCCATATGATAGTAGAGATGTGCAGCCTCGAATGCCTTCTTGTCAAGGCGCTCTTCCAGGTCGTCGCGCATCTTCACGCACTCATCCATATACTTGCTGTCAGGATAGAGGGTCATATAGCGGTATATCTCGGTAAGAGCCTTGTATGTCGGAGTCTGGTCAAGCTCGTAGCGGTAGGTGCTCTTGTAGAGGCAGTCTATGTGAAGGAAACGGGCCTGCTCGGCGAAGGGACTCAGGGGGAAGACATTTATGAATTCCGAGAAATTGCTTTCTGCGGTGATGTAGTCCTTGTAGTTGTAGTTGCTCAGCGCCCAGTAGAACTGAACCGTATCGTCCTGGGCAGTTCCCTTAGTGGCCAGGGACAGAGACTCGAACATCTCGGCAGCCTTGGAGTACTTGCCGTCTTCGAACAGCTCAAAAGCCTTGGCGTATTTGGTGGGAATGTCGTGTCCCCTGAGCAGTTTGTCATATTCCGTGGTGCACGAAACCGCCAGAACAAGCATAAAGACTGAAAATAATATCGTTCTTGCTTTCATCTGTATCGTTTTAAAGGCTTTCACACGGCAAATAGCAAGCCATCCCTGTTACTTTTTTAAAAATTTCTCCAAATCCATAGCAGCCTTGCATCCGCTGCCTGCAGCAACCACGGCCTGACGGTAACGGCTGTCCATCACGTCACCGGCCGCAAAAACTCCTTCCACGCTGGTAGCGGTGGTGTCAGGCTTGGTCACTATGTAGCCCTGCTCATCCGTCTCAAGCCACTCCTTGAAAACGTCAGAGTTGGGATGATGTCCTATAGCGAGGAAGAAACCGTCGATTGCCACGTCGAATTCTTCGCCGTTCTTGCGGACAAGCCGGACTCCGTTGACTCCGGTCGCGTCTCCCAGGATCTCCCTGGTCTGGCATTCCCAGAGAATCTCTATGTTTTCAGTGCCGAGCACTTTCTCCTGCATTGCCTTGGTAGCACGCAGCTCATTGCGGCGCACTATCATATAGACCTTGCTGCAGAGCGATGCAAGATACGAGGCCTCCTCACAGGCAGTGTCACCGCCGCCGACCACGGCTACGACTTTCCTGCGATAGAAAAAGCCGTCACAGGTGGCGCAGGCAGAAACTCCCATACCGCGGAACTTTTTCTCGCTGTCAAGGCCGAGATATTTGGCAGAAGCACCCGTGGCGATGATGACTGCGTCAGCATCGATTACCGGCTTGCCGTCAATCTCGATGGCGAAAGGCCTGTGGGAGAAATCGACCTTGGTAACGATGCCTGCACGGATATCCGCACCGAAACGGAGCGCCTGACGGCGGAACTCTTCCATCATTTCGTTGGCATCCACACCATCGGGATAGCCGGGAAAGTTGTCGATTTCGGTAGTGGTGGTAAGCTGGCCGCCGGGCTGGATACCCTCAATCACGACAGGAGCCAGACCTGCCCTGGCAGCATATATCGCAGCTGTGTAGCCCGCCGGGCCGCTGCCGATTATCAGACACTTGACTTGTTCCATAAGATTCCCTGCTTTAGCTTGCAAATGTATGAATTTTCGTGGATTTATCAGTCTTTTACACAAAAAAAGAGAGACCTTGCAATAAGGTCTCTCCTTTTATCGGAATCAGTATCGACTATCGGCCGTTGGCAATCTTGTAAGCCTCGGTGGTAGTGTAATACTTGGTAATCATATTAGGCTGCTCCCAGTCAGGAAGCTTGCCGTCGGCAAAGTACTGCAGGAAGTTCTCGGTAACCTGGCCGAAATGTGCCTCGTGGCCGTTGCGGTATGAATCCGGAACGAACACGTGCCATGCGCTATCAGACATCTTTTCCAGCTTTATGCCGGGATACTTCTTCTCAAGCTCCGCGAAACGGGCCTTGAGCGCATCCTCGTAGCCTGCTGCAGGATTGTTGGCCTCGATGTAAAGCTCGGGCTTCCAGTTCTGCTCGGCAGTCTGACGGATGGTGATGTTGGCTTTTGTGCCGCGCATCTCGCAGTAGTGGGTGTCTCCACCGCCTGCAGGTGCCTGGTAGTTCCAGAGCACTGTGACAGAAGCGTTCAGGCCTTTCAGCTGATAGTTGATCTCACCGTTCTGGTATACTTCCAGCACGCCGTCCTTGACATCCTTCATAAGGAATTCAGGATAAGCGTCAAGGCCGGTAGAAGCCTTGAACTGGTCAAGTGACAGAAGAGTGGGCCAGTGTCTTGCAGAATTGATCTTCACATCCGAAGGACTGAGGATCTGGTCGGGGTAGCACTGCCATTGAACAAGGTCAACAAGGTGAGTGGCCACATCGACGATACCTTCGCCCTGCTGCTCAACATCATAGAACCACGCGGGACGGATGTTGGGCTTTCCTGAAACCTCCTTGTAGAAGTGGTGTACGCTTTCCATAGTGATGCCGGGATTCTCGGGAGTTCCTTTCTCCTGCTGGCCGTAGATGTCGGCGATCAGGGAAAGTTCACGCTGGAGAATCGTAGTGATCTCGTGACGCTCCGTCATGATGTCATACAGCAGCACGTTCTTGCTGTTTGCAATCTGGAAGCATTCCTTCAACATCTGGAAATTCTCCGGGTTGATGGCCATAGGCTTGTCGGCAAGCACGTTGATGCCGGCTTCCAGAGTCTTCTTGATGTATTCGGTCTTCTTGAGGTTGTTGCCCGCAGTCACCATTACGTTGGCCGTGCCGTCTGAAATCATCTTCTCCAGGAAATCCGGACCTGTGTAGACTATTTCATTCCAGGCCGTAGGATTGTCTGAGCGGGTGTTGTATGCCTCGATCTTGGCAAGATGCTCCTGCAGGTCGGCGCCGGGATTGGAATAGACATACACATCCTTGCTTACCTGGGGGTAGGATGTCTTCTGTACGAGAGCAGCGTGGAAGTGGCCGGGGTCGAGGGTGGCGATGACCACCTGCTTCGGACCTTTATCTTTCTCTTTGCAAGCGCCTGCCATAAGCACGACTGCGAGGGATGCAATAATCAATATAGTTTTTCTCATACCATAAAACTATTTCTTCTTTGAAACTTTGACAATCGGCGGTTCTCCGAAATCTCTCCAGATCTTCTCAGCCTTGGTGGGAGTCATCATACCGTCATAGGCATAGAACCTGTATTTGAGGGTATAAGTGCGATTGGCCTTGAGTTTCCAGTCCATGTTCTTCGTAGGAACGAAGTTCATATAGACGTCACCGCGGCCGCCGTTCTGCTGTTCGTTCCAGATACGGATGGGCTCCGGATAGTTGTAGTCGTCGGGATGGCACATATACAGGAGGCCTGCAACGTTGTTGCCCACACCGGTACCGCCGTTTGTGTAAAGCCAGCGGCCTGTGGTGTTGTCAATCTGCTGACGGGTCTTGCCCTCTGAGCTCATCATCTCGACATTCTCCTTGGTCCATACGGCATTGGCACGGAATCCGAGGCCGGCATAGCGGTACTCCTTGAGAGTTACGGGCTTGTTGCCGGGAGTCAGCTGAGACTCGAAATCCCAGAGATAGCCGTCGCCTACGTTGTAGACCTTCACTTTCCAGATCTCACGCATAGCAGTCCTCTCTCCTGCATCGGTGAATACGACGTGGTTGAGGGAAGCGTTGAAACCTGAGAAGACGTCACCTTCGTAGAGAGCCTCTACAGCTTCGGGACGTACGGTACCCTGACGCTCTACAAGATTCCAGCAGTCATATACCTGACCGTCGTACATCAGTTTGGTCCAGGGGTTCCAGATGCCATAGTGGTGACGGTGGTCACGGGGTTGGATGTTGGTAAGCACGAAACCTGAAGGAGTGTAAGCGGGATGGATATAGCCGCCACGGTTGAAGATAGGATCTACACCTTCGGGAGACTGGTTGATGGCGAAATTATATTTCAGAACATCCTTGCCCTGCTTCTTGAGGACAACGGAACCTGAATCCATCGTTGCAGTCATCTTCTTTGCAGCCTTGGGAGCCCTTACTCTCTTTGCCTCATAGGTACGCACCTGACCGGGAGCGGTAGTGCCTGTCATCACAAAGAACAGCTCAGCTTTCTTGCCGTTGAGGACTACCTGGCAAGGAGTGACAACCTCGCCGCCGTTGGTAGTTTCAATGAGTTCGACTGCATGTTTATCCTTGAGTTTCAAGCCTGAAACATCTGCAGTTACGACGCAGTCGGTACGGTCGTACTTGCCGGCATTGACAGATATGTTCAACGGTCCTCCATAAGAGAGGATCGGAATAAGAAGACTAAGTAATAGAACTTTGAATTTCATGATTATACGATGTTATACGGTGCACGCATCGGACGTGAGAGCATTGAGTTAGCCTCGTCGTCGTTGATAAATCTTTCCTTGATGGGATCCCAATAGAGTTTGCGGTGCAGGTGCATAGAGATGAACTGGAGCAGGCAGACTGCGCAAGAACGGTGTGCAACCTCGGCCGGAGATACGGTAAGAGCGCGGCTCTTGACGCAATCCAGGAAGTTACCGTGCTGGTCTTCACTCTTGTAGAGGTGAACTTCATTTGCTCCGAGAGGTTCGGTGATGATTTCGGGCCTTGAAGCCTGAAGAGCTGATGATGAAGTGTTCATCTTCGGGTCGCTCGGAAGAACGGTATAGTTGCCGCGGCATACGAAGATCCAGCCGTCGGTTCCCTCGAAATAGATACCGTTGGGTTTCTCCTTTGAATCGGTGCAGCCTCTTACGATAACATCGTCGGCATACCTCATCTCAGTGTGATACTCGCCGTGAACATCCCAGAGTCCGTTGTCTGCGAAGTCAGCCTCACCGTAAACCTCAACAGGGCCGGTGTACTCAGCACCCATTCCCCAGTGAGCGATATCGAAGTGGTGAACGCCCCAGCCGGTGATCATACCGGCACCGAACTGCTCGCAACGGAGCCAGCCGGGACGGCCATAACCCTTCTGCGGGTGTACGCGGTCTTCAGTGTAGTATACATACGGAGTTGAACCGAGCCATTTCTCATAGTTGAAACCAGCGGGAACAGGCATTTCCTGGGTATTTCCACCTGCAGGGTCACCGGGAAGACGGACTTCGACGAGTTTCAGTTTGCCGATACGGCCGCTGCGCACGAACTCGCAGGCCATACGGAACTGCTCGCCTGAACGCTGCTGTGAACCGAGCTGGAACACACGGCCTGAAGCGTTGACGGCATTACTCATAAGACGGCCTTCCTCAACGGTGAGGGAAGTCGGTTTCTCAAGATAGATGTCTTTGCCTGCGCGGACAGCGTCAATGGTGATCTTTGCGTGCCAGTGGTCAGGAGTGCAGACTACAACGGCATCGATGTCCTTGTTGGCGAGGAGGTCTTCGTAGTCAGCGTAAACGATGGCCTCGGGACGGTTCCATCCCCTGCGCTCGTAGAAATTCTTCACGAGGGTCTTGGCATCCTGAGCGCGGTGTGCGTCAAGGTCGCAGACTGCCATCATATTGGCCTGCTCGAATTTCATGATGCCGGGCATATCGAAACCCTGGCTCTGACGGCCGGTACCGATGGCACCCACATTGATGCGCTCTGACGGAGCGTTGGCACCGAATACGTGTGAAGGCACAATTGAGGGGGCAACGATGAGTCCCGCACCTGTCAAGGCAGTGCTCTTCAAGAATTTACGTCTTGAAATATCAGTCATGATTTTAAATTAAAAAGGTTTATGGATTAATAAATTTATGGTTATTCCAAAATAGTCCAAATTCCTTGTAAAGTTAGGAACTATAAACAAGGAATCCAAGCCGAAAATTCACAAAAAAATTAGTTTTTGTGCAGTTCCAGGGTATTATTGATAACCTTTGGCAGTTCTTCAGGAAAATGGGTCACAAAAAGCAGAGTTTTGTCCCCACCAGTACAAAACTGCTCAATGACAGCCTTTGCAGTCGCCCTGCACCGGCGGTCCAGCCCCTGGAAGGGTTCGTCCAGGATAAGAAGGTCCGGATCTTTAACGAAAGCACGGGCCAGAAGCACAAGGCGCTGCTCTCCGCTTGACAAGGTCTGGAACATACGGTTGGCCAGTCTGCCTGCTCCGAATACTTCCAGCAGGCTGCTGCTCATTGCCAGTTCCTCCACCTTGTTGTTGCAGACTCCGGCATAGCCGTCTGCAAATCCGCCGGCCACGACTTCGACTGCCGGCAAGTTGTCGCTGAATCCGCTGTGCATCTCGCTGGAAAGATAGCCTATGTGCTTCTTGATGTCCCAGATGCTTTCGCCACTGCCCCTCGGCACGTCGAAGAGAGTCATATCGAGAGAATAGGCTTTGGGGTTGTCTGCGCATACAAGGCTGAGAAGGGTGCTTTTGCCGCTCCCGTTTGGTCCGGTCACGTTCCAGGCATCGCCGCGTTTCACCGTCCAGTCAAGCCCGCTGAACACCTGCCTGTCGCCATAAGATATCGACACGTTCCTCATCAGCACGGCATTCTCGTAGTTGACTTGTCTGTGGCCCTTGAAAGGCAGTCCGGGCGACAGCAGGCCTGAATCGGGTCTGTCACCAGCGAAGGAAATGGCCTCGACCCTACTGTACTTGCGAGAGCATACACCCTCCTTGAGAAAGTACACGTGGGTCACCAGCGAAGGAACCATATCCACATCGGTGAGACTCATTATGAAACTGACGCCGAGACGGTCGGATACGAGTATCATCAAGTCGCAGAGCAACTCCCGGGTCTGGGGGTCAAGGCCGATGAAGGGAGCCTCCAGCACAAGGACTTTGGGTGCCGAAAGCAGAGCCTTCGTCAGATGATATCTGCGGAGTTCGCCCGATGACAGCACCATTATGGTCCTGTCGAGCAGAGGCCGCATTCCGAGCAGGTCGTAGAGTTCCTGCCGCCACGTGTCGCCGGCATCAGGTTCAAGGGCAAGCAAATCTTTTACAAGGGCTCCGTTCTCCCTCTCCTGGGCGTGCCAGCGTTGCTGGTAATAGTATGGAAATTCGGTTGTGCCATAGGCGCCGTTGAAGCGTACTACTTTCAATGCCTTGTAGGTCTCGCAGCCGAGATTGTGCCGGAGAGTTCCCTCCCTGAGATAGAAGCCGCCGGACATCATCGTTATCAGCGTGCTCTTGCCGCTGCCGTTGTCTCCCACAAGAGCTATGTGCTCACCCTCGTTAAGTTCGAAGTCCACAGGAGCCGCCAGCCTTCTGAGAGGGTTGGAAACTACAGCCGATTGCAATGAGATGAGATGAGCCATCCAATCAGACAAAGCGTCCGTCACGCATTTCGAGACAACGGTCGCTCAGGCGGGCAAGGTCACGGTCGTGTGTGACGATGACGAAGGTTACACCGTGTGTATCCCTTATCTTGAAGAAAAGATTGTGAAGTTCTTCCCTGGTCTTGCTGTCCAGGTTACCCGAAGGCTCGTCGGCAAAAATGACCGAAGGCGAATTGACCAGCGCACGGGCTACCGCCACGCGCTTCTGCTCGCCTCCGGAAAGCTGGGAGGGCTTATGGTCGAGCCTCTCTCCCAGACCGAGCTCCTCGAGGAGCGCCGCTGCCTGGTCAGGGTCCTTGCGGCCGGCTATCATCGCGGGAATCATCACGTTTTCCTTGGCCGTGAATTCCGGAAGCAGGTGGTGGAACTGGAATACGAAGCCGATCTTACGGCAACGGAAGTCGGCGAGTTCTTTTTCAGACAGGCTGAAGATGTCCTGGCCGTCGATGATGACCTTTCCTGCATCTGGAACATACAGCGATCCGAGAATCTGCAGCAGAGTACTCTTGCCTGCACCGCTTGCGCCCACAATGCTTATGACCTCACGGTCTTCCGCCGTAAAATCGATGCCTTTGAGCACCTTGAGGTCGCCGAAGCTTTTTTCTATGCCTGTTGCCTGTATCATATCCTCACAAAAATAGGAAAAATATCGGACTAATATGAGTCTACGTCTACTACTATGTCGACGGGAGGTTTCATATAGCCCCGCATCTGCTCCACAAGATCAGCCACGCGCTGTTTTGAAGCCCTGGCACCGGATGTCTTGGCAAGTTTGATCCAGAACACTGCGATGAAATATCCCTGAATCTTGTTGACTGCCGGAGTCATAGGGCCCATGAATTCGATGCCCGGCATCTTCGACAGCCTGGCCTTGATTTCGTCTGCCATCCTGAACACACGTCCTTCGTACCTGTCGCGGACAGTGAGGGAGACAAGACGGACATAGGGAGGGAAAGCGAAAGCCTTCCGCTGCTCCAGCAGGGAATCATAATCATATCTGCCCTCAACAGCATCTTTCAACACCGGATAGCCGCTCTGCCAGGTCTGTATTACGAAACTCCCGGCACTTCCACGCCTTGCCGCACGGCCCTTGAGTTGTGCGAGCAGCTGCAGTGCCTTCTCGTCGCATCGGAAATCCTGAAGGCTCACGAGAGTGTCGGCATTGATAACGGCCACAAGCGAAAGATTCGCAAAATCGAAGCCCTTGGTGATCATCTGGGTGCCGACCATTATGTCTATGTCGCCGTTGCGGAATCCGTCCAGCACTTTCTTCTCCTCGCGAGCAGAAGCCGTCACGTCAGCATCGAAGCGGGCTACTACGGCGTCGGGAAACAGCTGCTGCAGTTCTTCTTCCAGTTTTTCAGTACCCGCGCCCCTCAGGACCAGTCCCTCGCAGCCGCAATCGCCGCAGACAGGCTCATAGGCCGTCTGGTAACCGCAGTAATGGCAGCTCAGCACATTCTTGAACTTGTGGTAGCTCAGGGCCACGTTGCACGACGGACAGCGGGGCACGGAGCCGCAGTGCGGACACTGGACGTATGATGAATATGAACGCCGCGACCTGAACACCATTATCTGTTCCTTGCGGTCCAGGGCCTCGCGCATCATATTCACAAGTTTCATAGAGAAAGATCCCTTAACGTCGTGTGCGGCCCAGGCCCTGTTCATATCGATCAGCACGGTCCTGATCTCGGGTTCGCCGTAATAGCGTTCCTTGAGTTCCACATAGCCATATTTTCCGGTGCGGGCGTTATAGACCGACTCCAGAGAAGGAGTGGCGCTGCCCAGCAGGATATCGGCAGAATGGGCGCGTGCGAACATCACGGCCAGGTCGCGGCCGTGATAGCGCGGAGCCGGGTCGGCCTGTTTGTAGGAACTGTCGTGTTCTTCGTCCACCACCACCAGCCCCACGTCGCCGTGCGGCAGAAGCAGAGCCGAACGTGTGCCGAGTATGATGTAGGGTTCGCCTGCGGAAACTATCTTGTCATAAATATCCTTTCGCGCAGCCGGCGTCTGCCTGGAATGCCAGATGAGAAGTTTTTCACCGAAAGCAGCCCCGAGACGCTGTTCCAGCTGCCTGGACATCGCTATTTCCGGCACCAGATACAGCACTCCCCTGCCCTTTCCGAGCGTCTTTCGGGACAGTGCCATATAGATTTCGGTCTTGCCGGCAGCAGTCACGGCATCCAGCAGCACAGGCTTACGGCCTTTATGGAAAAAGTTTTCAATCGAGGCCATAGCCTCCTGCTGGGCGGCTGACAGGACAGCCTCCGGCTTGCTTTCATACTGCGGCAGCTTCTTGCGCAGGCTGCGTTTCTTTTCGACCTGCTTGTAGAACTGCGCGGGGCAGGCGCTCTTGAAGACTTCGCCCAGGGTGCACAAATAGTACTCGGCAATGCTTCTCCAGAAATCCATCTGGGCCCTGCCGATTGCCGGAATTTCCGTCTTCACTTCGTCTATCTCGTGGACTATAGCCGGATCGACGCCATCGGCAAGAGCTCCTTTGCGGCTCACGACGGCAAGATAGCGGCGGCCGTGGAATGTCACTGTCACCCAGCTGCCCACTTCGACTTCCTCCTGCAAAGTTTCAGGCAGGAAATAGCTCACCTCCCCCGTCAGCCTGAGGGGAAGGACCACATCCACGCTGATTCTGTTGCAGGTCATTTCAGGTAGTTTATTCTGTTGCGTTTGAGATTATCCATCTGAGACCGTACCATCTGGCGTATGGCCTGTTTGTTGACCTTGCCGACTGCTGTCATCGGGATATCGTCCAAGGCCACGTAAAAGTCGGGGCGACGGTTCTTTGCCAGCCTGAGCTTAAGGTAATCTCCGAGAGCCCTGAGGTCAGTTTTCTCCGCCTGCCCACGTTTCAGCACGGCCACGATCCTCTCTCCGTAAACGGCATCTGGAATTCCGATAACCTGAGACCCATCAATTCCTTTATAGTCATCTAGGGCAAGTTCGACGTGCTTGGGAGAGATATTGTCACCGCCCTTGATAATCATATCTTTGCAGCGGTCCACAATCCAGTACCTTCCGGATGAATCACGTTGCGCCACGTCCCCGGTATGGAACCAGCCTTCCTCATCATAAGATGCAGCCGTCATTGCCGCGTCCAGGTAGCCGGCCATCATTCCTTTACCGCGGATGCACAATTCGCCCTGGCACATTCCATCCGCTTCCTCCTCATATCCTGGTGCGAGACGGGCCTCCATATTTCCGACAGGGTGGCCTACAGACGTACCGCGGTCTTCGGGAGCGTCGTCGAAAGTCTGGGCAACAGCCCAGCTGGCGCATTCAGTCATTCCGTAGCCGCACAAAACGTGCTGAGGCCCGAAGGCCTTTCCCATTCTGTCCACCAGTTCCCTTGAGGTATAAGATCCGCCGACCACCGCAGTTCTGACGCTCGACAAGTCATAGCGGCCTGCCAGCTCCGAAGAAAACAACAGCTGATACATAGTGGGAACCATGTTCAGCACGGTGCATCTGTATTTTTCTATCAGTCTCAGGGTTCCTCTCGGAGTATATGACCTGCTTACGACCAGTGACGCTCCGGCCAGGAAGAAAGAACAGCAGATGAGCACACAGCCGTAGCAGTGGCTGATGGGAAGGTTGAGCAGCATCGTGTCGCCGGCATCCAGTCCTATGGTCTTCATATAGTCAAAGGCTGAGTTGGACAGACTTCCACGGGTATGCATGACACCCTTGGGGTTTGCCGTTGTACCCGATGTAAACATAATAAGCTGCAGGCCTGAAGGATCGGCATCAGCCGATGCCGTCCATTTCAAGGGTTCTGCAGCCATCCCGTCCGACAGACGGAGCAGCAGTCTGGCCCCTGCCGTTTTCGTGATATAGCTTATGTCTTCCTCGACAGACTTGGAACTTATGGGAACTGCAACCGCCCCGAGTTTCATAAGTGCGAAGAAGGCCTTCA
The DNA here is from genome assembly GCA_017519185.1 of Bacteroidales bacterium. GTDB lineage: Bacteria > Bacteroidota > Bacteroidia > Bacteroidales > UBA932 > Equibacterium. The sequence goes on from JAFWSX010000005.1 coordinate 40,048, forward strand.
TCCAATGCGACGTGTTCTGGCCGAAAAGTGCGACCCTGTCTCCGGTGCCTATTCCGCAGCCGGCGAGAGTATCGGCACAGGAATCCACCTCATCCAGGAATTCCGAATACGAATACATCTTCCCTTCATCGGGGAAATGGATCTCGGAAGACGGGAAACGGGGTGCTGCCGCTTTGAACAGGTCGTAGAAGGACTCCATAAGCTATGCCTTCCACTTGATTCGTGCGTTGACGAAATTGGTACCGGAAGCCGAATTGACCGAGAACAGGGTCAGGTCATCGGCAAGGTCTTCATATCTGACTTCTATGTCTTCGCCATAGACGGCCTCCTTGGCATACACTATCTCGAAACGTTCCACTTGACGGTCATAGACCTTGTCCACCGGGTATGAATCCATTATCCACTGGACATACTGCATGCTGTTGGTGTGTCCGTTATAATCGATGTCGCTGTAGACGACCTTGTGCCGGTAGATGTCCGTACCTTCAGCCTGCGGGAGCTTGCCCGGCAGTTCGGCCGAAACTTTCTCGCCTGTGGCGAAATCCGATATGTTGGTGTCCCGTATCACGTTCACAGGACGGCGGGTCTTCAAGTCTATTATCGCCCATTCGGTTGATGCGGTGCAAAGGATCTCTCCCCCCTCGTCGCGCATTATGAAGTTCCTGGTAGTCAGTAGACGGTTCACTCCTTCCACCCAGGTCTCGATGGTAATCTTGTCCTGCTCGACTGGCAGTCGCTTTATGTCAGCCGCAAACTTGAGCAGCACCCAGGAAATACCCTCGCCGTCTATCAGGTTGAGGGTTCCGAAGCCGTGCAGGTCGGCATCCTTCCCAGATGCAGTAAGAAACGCACGCTGCAACGCCACAAGTCTGAAATGCATTTTTCCGTCCACGTCGTGGGCGGGTATGATATAATCGTATTTGTTTCCCATTTCAATATTCTTTGCAGTGGTAAAGGTAGCGAGATTTGGGATTAATTAGTAATTTGGCGGAAAATAACTCATCCATGAAAAGTACCTTTTTCGCTATTGCATTAGCAACCGCACTCCTGGTCTCAGCCGGATGCGTAAACGTAACCACAGTTAATACAGAATCAGATATGGGAAATCCTGTCATTGAAAACATAATGGCACGCCGTTCCGTGCGTCACTACACCGACCAGGCAGTGCCCCGCGAACTGCTCCAGCAGATCGCAGAGTGCGGCGTCAACGCCCCCAATGCAATGAACAGCCAGGACTGGGAGGTCCGTATCATCGACAACCCCGAATACTTTGACGGAGTTACCGAAATAATGAGGAAGACAATGCCCGGAATGGTAGGCGACGATGACCCGAAATTCCGCAACGGATTGCGCAACGCCACGGCTGTCATTGCAGTAGCGTGCCCGGACGACGAGAATGGTACGGCGTTGATAAACGTAGGTCTTCTGGCCGAGAACGTATGCCTGTCAGCACAGTCACTTGGACTGGGCTCCGTAATAATGGCAGGTCCGGTCCGCGGCCTCGACACGCCGGAGGGCAAACCTCTGATAGACAAATTGAACCTGAGCGAAGGCTACAAACTCCGCCTCTTCATCGGACTCGGCTATCCCGATGAGTCTCCCGCCGCAAGGCCCAGGGACCTCGGCAAGATCCAGTTCGTGGACTAGAAAATCTGCTTTTCCTTATCTGATGAAATGCATCGGCGCCCAGGGCTCGTCGCTGCCGGGGGCCGGTTTGCCACCGTTGGCTTTGAGCAGGGCGGCCATATTGTTGGCAAGAGTACGCATAGTCTGCATACCTTCCGTGTCGAGTGCCGCCTGCCCGGGTTCACGCCCGTATGCGATATTCCAGTATTGAGAGGAAACAAGCGGCATGTTCAGCATCAGGAAAGGCATATTGAGCGTCTGAAAAGCTGCTGTTGCTCCACCACGGCGGCAGATTGCCACTGATGCTGCGGGTTTCCCGCGAAATGCGTCACCGTTCGAATAGAACATCCTCTGAAGGACTGCAAGCAACGCCCCGTTAGGCTGTCCATAGTACACAGGAGAGCCGACGACAAGTGCGTCGGCACTTTCCATCTTGGCTGAGATTCCGTTGCACACATCGTCGCCGAAGGTGCAAGCTCCCGGATCAAGGCTGCACCGGCCGCAGGCTATGCAGCCACGCACGGGCTTGTTGCCGATCCATACTATTTCGCTTTCAATGCCGAGCTTCTCAAGCTGCGCGGCTATCTCGGCCAATGCGACCGAGGTGTTGCCCTTCTGATGAGGGCTTCCGTTGATCATCAATACTTTCATATCTTACCAGTCGGGGTGCAGTGTCTTGTTTATCTTCAGGGTGGCAATCAGAGATTTTATGGCGCTCCTTGTCATCTCGGTCTCCGCCGTGCGGTTCCGGCTCTCAAACACGAATTTGAGACGTTTGCCGAAGAGTCTCTTCATAACGATGCAGGTCGCCGTGGAATAATCGCCCAGACGCTCGGCGCCCGCCGACCTGCGGCATTCGAACTCCGCAATGGTTCCAGGAGCCTCGTCCAGCAGATCCAGCAGACCGTTGAGAAAAGCCATAGCTTCATCTGAGTCAGCGCCGAGGCAAAGGCAGGTCTCATCCAGGTGGTCAATGGTCAAATCTGTGATATCGTCGCGGAAGATGCCAAGGACATTGAGCCTGTATGCGACGCTCATATAGTAGGCAACGGAGCCGTCGTCATCCTTGTATTTGAAGACTGTGAACTGAGACTGTTCGTCCTCCTCTATCTCGGCCACCTCGAAGCGCATCCCTGCAGGGAGGTTCTGCGCGAATGAGCAGACTGCCATCAAAGAAAAAGCAAGCGAAAACAATAATTTTTTCATATCGTATGACTGTTGTTTCTCCAAATATACTTATTTCACTCGGAAACCTTCCTAATTTTCCAGCCTATCAAAGCCACGATGAACGACATCAGCGGCGATATGATGTTGAAGAAACAGAAAGGCGCATAGGCGATGGTCGAGACGGAAAGTATCGTGGCCTGTGTCATACCGCAGCTGGACCAGGGAACGAGCGGGGAGGTGACGGTGGCAGAGTCCTCAACACTGCGGCTCAGCAGCCGCATCTCGTAGCCCTGCTTCTCGAACGAGTCTCGGTATAGGTTCGATGTCAGTATTATGGAAAGATACTGGTCGGAAACGATTCCGTTGAGGGCTGTTCCGGTCAGCACGGTGGAGCCCACGAGACCTGCCCTGGTGCGGGTGAGGGGTGCGAGCAGGCGCGACAGGTCAGCGAGCATACCGCTGGAGCGCATACATCCTCCGAAGAACATCGCGCAGATGATCAGAAACACCGTGTTTAGCATTCCTGTCATTCCGCGGCTAGTCACAAGCTGGTTGATTTCAGGGTTGCCCGTGTCGAGCGTCACCGTGTCGTAGATCATCCGGACGGTGCCGGCAAAGTAGGTCTTCCAGCCCGAACCGGCTGCCATACTTTCACCGATGCTGCGGACCACCTCCGGCTGGAAGATGAGGGCCGCAACGGTTGCCACAAGCGCCGAAAGCGCCAGTGTCATTATGGCCGGTTTCTTCTTCAGGATAAGCCACAGGGTGATGGCCGGAACGATGAGCAGCCAGGGGGTTATGTGGAACTGCGACGCAAGGATTTCGGAATATGCGTCCATCTGGACCTCAGGGACGCCGTGGTGGGTAAATCCGAGGATTGTGAAGATGATGAGCGTTATGACAATCGAGGGAACCGTCGTCAGGTACATATAGTGGATGTGGTCGAACAGCCCTACATTGTTGATGGAAGAGGCCATCACGGTAGTGTCCGACAGCGGGGAAATCTTGTCTCCGAAATATGCTCCGGATATGATGGCTCCGGCCGTCAGGGCGTCAGAAAAGCCTTCTGCGTGACCGATGCCGATAAGGGCGACACCGACAGTGGCGATCGTGGTCCAGGAAGAACCAGTGATTATGGAAACGACCGCACACAGCACACAGGCGGTGAGCAGGAACACTTTCGGGCTGATTATCCTGATGCCGTAGCATATGAAAGTCGGGACCACACCGCTCATGGTCCAGGTGCCGGAAATGGCTCCGATAAGGAAAAGGATAAGAATCGCCGGGGTGACTTCGCTCACGTTGGAGACGATGTCTCTTTCAAAGTCCTTCCAAGGCTGTCTATAGAGCCACATTGAGAGCCAGATACAGACTCCGGCAGCCACTAGCAGCGCAACCTGCGAAGCTCCCAGGATCGAATCCGCACCGAAGATGGCGATGTCCAGCGCAAGGATTGCCATCAGCACCAGCAGTGGCACGAGCGCTATCAGAATTCTGCGGGATGGTGAAATGCTCTTCATAAGTTCCGTAAAGATAGCGAAGAAACTTAAAATGTTTATTTTTGCCTGTAACAATGGAAATCATTCTCATCAGACATACTTCCGTCGACGTGCCGCAGGGAACCTGCTACGGCCAGACCGACGTACCGCTGAAAGGCAGTTTCGAGGAGGAAGCTGCCGTGACGAAAGCGGAACTGGAATCCTTCGGACCCGTGGACTATGCGTATACCAGTCCTCTGTCCCGCTGCACGCGGCTGGCGGAATTCTGCGGCTATAAAGACGCTGAGAGAGACAGGCGCATCCTCGAGATCAACTTCGGCGAGTGGGAGATGAAGCTGTTCGACGAGATCGACGACCCGCATCTTCAGGAATGGTATGCCGACCACATCCACGTGCCCGTGACCGGAGGCGAATCATTTATGATGCAATATCAGAGAGTCAGCGAGTTCCTGGAAGAACTTCGTCATAAACCCTGGCAGCGGGTGGCTGTCTTCGCCCACGGAGGAGTGCTCGTGTCTGCCCTTATATTTGCCGGCCACGTAAAGCCCGAGGACGCGTTCGCATCGCTTCCGCCATACGGAGGAGTCATAAAAATCGAGCTATAAGGCTTCGCCGTTCTCCTTGAGAAGTAGTATTGTCAGATTCCCCTCGCATTCCTGAGCCGGGTATACGGTTGCACAAACTGCCTCGCAGCGTTTTAGTATGGCAGTGAAGAACACTTCTGCATCTTCGGCCGGCAGCCCGTCCCAGAGTTCGCGGGCAAGAGTCAGGGTGTCTATAGCTTCGGCCGTAGCCAGAGAGCAGCCAGCTTCTGCGGCGACTTCCTTGAGGAAAGTGCGGTTCATCACCACGCTCTTGCTGTGAGTGTCGAGATGGCCTTCAGCAAGTTTCACGGCTTTGCCAAGCATTATTCCCATCACCACCTTCCCTACTTTCAGTTCGGCGGCTATCTTTAGGGTTTCCCCGATGGCGTTGCCATAGTGCACGAAAGCCTGCGGAGGCAGCTCAGGATAGCGGGCCTTTAGAAATGCCTCGCTCTTGGCCCCTGAGTTTATTACGAGCATCGGCGAGCCGACGGCAATGGCAACTTCTATCTCACGCCTGATGGATTCCACGAAGGCCTCATTGGAGAACGGACGTACTATTCCGGAAGTGCCTATGATTGAAATGCCGTCCACCACACCAAGCTTGGGATTGAAGGTGCGTTTCGCAAGTTCACGGCCGCCCGTCACCGAAATCGTGACGTCCAGACCGCCTTTGTAGAGCGAAGAAAGTTCTTGTTCCATCATCTGCCGGGGCACCCTGTTTATGGCAGGCCCGCCTATCGGCAAACCGAGCCCAGGAAGCGTCACGCGCCCTACTCCTTCTCCCTGAAGGAAATGGATACCGGGTTCTTCGCTGAAAGCCACGGTGGCTGCCACCTCACAGCCGTTCGTTACGTCCGGGTCATCACCGGCATCTTTGATGACTGTAGCGGAGGCCGGATCTGACACGATGGAAACAATTGGAAGCGAAAGGCGCTCGCCGTCGGGGAAACCTATTCCCACGGAATCTCCGACTTCACGCCCCAGAAGTGCAAGCAACGCTGCTTTCGCTGCTGCAGTTGCACAGGCACCTGTGGTGAATCCGCTTCGAAGCGGGAAAAATCCCGGTACGAGCCGTTCTATGGCCTTGCGCAGACCGTGCTCGCCAGTGACGGTTTCAAAGCTTGCGGGCAGAGCAGGCCTCCGCACTGCATACACCGGAATGCCAGCTGCGCGCGCAGCAGCCACTTTTTCAGAGAATCCTCCAGACTCTCCGCTCTCCTTGGTGAGAATAGCCTGAGGTCTCAGGCGTGCTATAAGTTCAGCCTCGCCATCTTCTTCGTAGTATACAAGCCTCTCCTGCGGAAAACCTTCGCGGACAGCCTTCTGCAGCGACTCGTCGCGGCGCAGGATGCGGAACCAGCAGTCGTGCTTGTCCCAATACGGTTTCAAGCGGCCGATGGTCTGAACTCCGGTTAGGGCCAGAAGCCGTCCTACACCGTCGTTTACGAGTTGAGACACTGCATCGTCATAACTGTCACACCAGCGGATGTCCGGATCTTCGGCTGGATAGCTTCGCTCCACCCTTACCACAGGTATGTCCAGGGACTCGGCTACAGCCGCCACCGTCCGGTGAAGTTCTGTGGCAAAAGGGTGAGCGGCATCGACCAGCAGCCGGATGCCGTGCTCCACGCAGAAAGCAGCCATCGCAGCCTCGTCCATCGCCCCGCTTATGTGCGTACCGTTCCGGCACTCGACCTGCTGAAGGTCGCCGCGCGTAGAGTACCAGTACGGCGAACCTGCCGCATCGGCCACCCTGACCGCCAACCTTCCTTCTGTCGTTCCGCCGAGTATCAGAATCATCGCTTAGTTCCTGAACAGATGCTTGAATTCGTGCGCATAGAGACATGACAGTCCCTTGCGGTTGTCTATTGCATCTCCAACCACCAGAAGGGTGGTAAGAGTTAGATTGTTGTCGCGCACTATCTTCGCCAGATCCTTGAGCTGGCCGCGGTAGATGCGTTCTTCCTTCCAGGTCAGTTTGTAGCAGGCCGCCACCGGAGTCTCGGGAGGATAGGCCTGCAGCAGTTCGGCCTGAACCTCTTCTGCTATCGCCGCACTGAGATAGATGCACATAGTGCTCTGCGACTGTGCCAGCTTGTGGAGCTGCTCTTTCTCGGGCATCGGCGTGCGGCCCTCGCCTCGCGTCAGTATTATGGTCTGGACCTTCTCAGGGATGGTAAACTGGGAACGGAGTGCCGCTGCTGCAGCCTGGAAAGCTGAGATACCCGGAGTGATGTGGTATCGCATACCGTAACGGTCGAAGAAGGCCATCTGCTCCTGGATGGCGCCATAGATACAAGGATCACCGGTATGGAGACGGACCACGAGTTGCCCGCGGTCATAAAATTCTTTCATCAGCGCAAACTGCTCTTCGAGGTCCATCGACGCAGAACTGCGAACTGTGCAGCCGGGCTTGGCATAGTGAGTAAGTTCCACGGGCACCAGGCTGCCGGCATAGAGTATAAGGTCGGCCTGCTCAAGGAAACGTTTGCCACGCACGGAAACAAGTTCCGGATCACCGGGGCCTGCGCCGACTATTTCGATGTGGCCGAGACGGAGCGATGCGGCATCCTGAGCAACTGCGAATGTAAAGTCATTGCCTTCAGTCAATCTGCCCTTTTGCTTCTCTATCAGCAAGGGGCCTCCACCCGCACTCTGCAGTGCTGCGGCTTCCGCCACTCCTGCGCTGCCTGTTGCAGTCAGAGCTTTTTCTGACGGGTTGGGAACATCTATGGCTGCCAGAGTGTCGGCAGCATATATTTCAGTACGGACACCAGGCCATCTGTTCTGCAATGCCTGCAGCAGAGGTTCGTCTTTCTTCAGTTCTATGGTGCCTATACTTGCGACCGAGAGGGGCGAAAGACCAGCCTGCCGTATCTGGACATCGATGTACTCGGGAATTCCTTCAGGGGCGCACTGCCTGCGGCAGCCAAAGCCAAGATGCAGCACTGCCGGACGGAAATAAAGGACGGGCGTGCTGCCGGGGAATTCCGGCAGACGCGGAGTCACCGCTATGACCAGCCCGAATTTGCCGGCAGGGATATCATCGGGATTGAAAAACAGCTGCACGTGCTCCGGCTTGGTGCGCTCGAGGAAGGCAGTTCCTGCATCGCGCACTTCCAGCAGCAGGGCCGTCGGGCGCTTCTCCACGAAGGCAAACACCGCACGGTTCATCTGAGCAGGTGTCGCTTCAGTACGCCATCCGAACTGCCCGGCAATGGTGTCGAGGGCCCAGAGACCTTCATTGTCGCTCTGAGTCGTGACCACCGCTTCTCCTCCTATGGCCTCAGCTATGCTGCGTGCCAGGTCATTGGCTCCGCCCACGTGGCCAGACACAACTGGGATCACGAATTTGCCGGTGCTGTCGAGACATACTACCGCCGGGTCGCTGTACTTGTCCTTGAGGAGCGGAGCGATGGTACGGACACAGATGCCCAGGGCGCCTATGAACACCACTGCGTCCAGACTGTCCCAATGTCCTTCGATGGCGTGGCGCCTGCATATTTCAACAGTTGCATCAGTTTCCAGAACGCCTTGCAGCGTTCTGGCCAGTGGCAAAGCCGATTCGGAAACGTATATGATCGCTATGTTTTTCATTCTGCTTTCAGAATAGTTATGGGATTGAACTCGTCGATGGCAGCACGCATCTGCCCGGTTACTTCACGGCCGACTGCTGCCACCCCTTCACGGAAGAGTGCCTGGCTCTCTTCGCTCACAGCATTGAAGACAATGACTCCGCCGTGCAGCAGCACCTTGTCGATGCGGCGTATCATCTCCACCAGTTTCCCGCCGTGACCACCGATGAACACCGCATCCGGGGCAGGCAGGCTGCCCAGGTCTGCCTCAAGGAAATCACCGATAACTGCCGTAATGCCAGGTGCACCGAATTTGCGGGTGTTGCTCTCCATCAGTGAGCGTCCCTGCTCGCGGACTTCGAACGAAGTTATCTTCAGATGGGGGAACTGCAGCTTCGCCTCTATGGAAACGGAGCCGGTGCAGAAACCCACATCCCAGAAAGAAGCCCGTCGCGGAAGGTCCAGCAGGCTGAGAGTAAGCAGCCGCACCGGCATCTTGGTGATCATATTCACGCGGCCGTCGAGCAGTTCAAACTGGCTCTCGGGAATGCCGAAGGGATGCGGACGGGCTGACGTCTGCTCCAGAATCAGGCAGTTGGGTGAGCTGAATTCTCCAGATGCAGCTTCTGCAAGTGGCAATGTGCGCACCCGTTCAGAGACACTGTTGCCAAGATTCTCCCCTACCGTCATACGGTAATTGCCGTAGCCGTATTCAAGCATTCTGGAAGCTATCGCAGCAGGGGTCTTCTGCCTGTCGGTGAGGACTCCAATCAGTTTCTCACCCTTTATGAGCGCAGCGTCGAAGGCGTCCCAGGGACGGCCGGTTAGCGAAACTGTGCGCATATCGGCATATGGCAGCAGCATCCTGTGGGCAAGTGTCTGAAGGGAATTGAAGGCAGGATAGACGATTAATTCAGCATCCGGCAATTCGCGCCGTATGGTGTTTGCGAAACCGAAGAACAGCGGGTCGCCGGAGGCGAACACCACAATCTCGGAGTGAGCTTTGTACTGCTCGAAGACTGCGTCCAGCGGCACGGTTATATCTATCCACTGCGCATCCCCAGGGAGCAGGCCAGCCACAATCTCGTGATGGCGCCTGCCGCCGGAGAATATGTGTCCTGAAGCTATGGCAGCTTGCACCTCGGGCGGAAACCAGAGATCGTGGTCATCGGTCATTCCTATGACTGTGAACTTCTGTCTAGACATCGCGACCGGGTTTTAGTTGGGCTGCATCGTTGAAACAGAGTATAGAGTTGACCAGCGTAGCGGCCAGGTTGCTGCCGCCCTTGCGTCCTTCAACAATTATCTTGGGAATATGCTTGAAAGGCTTCACCATATGCTTGCTCTCGCGCACGTGTACGAAACCAACCGGGGCGGCGATGATGCCGGCCGGAGAGGCGGCGCCCTTGCGGATGAGGTCGCAGAGCTCCATCAGCGCGGTAGGCGCATTGCCGAAAGCGAACAGGGCATCAGGATGCTCTTCCACTGCCAGACGGATGCCGGCCTGGGTGCGGGTGATTCCTTTTTCTGCAGCCATCTCTGCGGTGCGAGGGTCTGAGAGGTAGCACTTGACCTCAACCCCGAGGCGCTGCAGCGCCCCTTTGCGTATGCCTGACGCAACCATCGTCACATCTGTGACTATAGTTTTGATGCGGCCTTCAGCGAAACCAGCGTAGAGATTCTCCACAGCCCCGTCGTCAACCTTCAGGATACGTTCCATCTCGAAGTCGGCTGTGGTATGGATGGCGTGAAGCATAGCCCATTTTTTGCCAAGAGGAATGTCCGGATTGTGCATCTCCTTCTCTATGGTGCGGAAGCTCTCTATCATTATCTCCTGTCCTATGCCTTTCGCATCCTTGTCATCCTTCTCCCTGTAGTAGCCACGTGGCGTGACGAACTTTCCATCATAGACATACGACATCGAGTTGCCGATGAGAATCACCGTGAACATATCGACCTGCTCCGGATCGAATTCACCAAGGGTAGTGACAGTCACCTGTTCGTCTTCGCGGCCGGCCTGCCGCACGAACCCCACCGGTGTGTCAGGACTGCGGTGCTGCAGGAATATTTCCTGAAGACGGTAAAGCTGCCAGTAGCGGCCGTGGCTCTTGGGATTGTACACCGCAGTGACGAAATCCGCCACCGCCGCGGCTCTGATGCGACGTTCGATGGTATCCCACGGAGTCATAAGGTCGGAAAGGGAAATGAGGCACAGGTCGTGGCCTATTGGTGCACCGAGAAGCGATGCTGCCTTCTGGAAGGCGCTGATGCCCGGCAACACCTCAATCTCGGCGTCGCAGCCCTTTTCGCGCTTCATCTCCCAAATCAGCGGAGCCATACCGTAAATGCCGGCATCGCCGGAACTGATCACGCACACGGTTTTCCCTTGCTCTGCCTGAGCGAAGGCCTCTTCTGCCCTTTCGCGTTCTTTCTTCATACCCGTGTCGATGCAGGGAGTCCCTGGCCTGAGATACGGCTCGATGAACTGGAAATAGTATTTATATCCGATTATGACATCGGACTGACGGACAGCCTCAAGCACAGCAGGAGTCACCTCCGAAGCGCTTCCGGGGCCAATTCCGGCAACAATAATTCTGGGTTTGCTCATAGTTTACAAATATACTTAAGATTGATTAACTTTGCTAACCACTGCTTTAGACTATTATGAACAGGATATATACAAAGACCGGTGACAAGGGCACGACCGGCATTCACGGCGGGGGGCGGGTTCCGAAGGACGACATACGCATCGAAGCCAACGGCGACCTGGACGAACTCAACTGCCAGATAGGCGTAGTTCGCTGCGCCCTCTCCTGCTGCGTTCCCGAATGGGACGAAATACTCCACGGCATCCAGGCTAACCTTATGACGGTGATGAGCCTTGTTGCCACTCCGGCTGCAGAACGAGATAAAAATCCCAACGAACTTCCGGAAAACCTTGTGACTGACTGTGAAGCCACCATCGACAGCCTGACTGAAGAATCTGGTCCGGGGCTGCATTTCCTGCTGCCCGGAGGGACTCCGATCGCCGCCCAGCTGCAGATGGCAAGGGCTGTCTGCCGCCGTGCGGAAAGAAGGCTGTGGACTCTCAACCGCCAGGACCCTGTTCCGGAAGAGATACTGAAATATGTCAACAGGCTCTCCGACCTGTTCTTCGTTATGGCCCGATGCGACCTTGCCCGCCAGGACTGGCCGGAGGAGCGTTGGAAAGCTTTCGCATACAAGAACAAGCGATGACAGACAAACTCCATCCCGTGATGCTCGCCGGCACAGGCAGCGACGTGGGCAAAAGCGTCCTCGCCACGGCTCTGTGCCGCATCTTCCTGCAGGACGGCTACGCCCCCGCACCATTCAAGGCCCAGAATATGGCCCTCAACTCCTTCGCAACCCCTGATGGCCTGGAGATCGGCCGCGCCCAGGCAGTCCAGGCCGAAGCGGCCGGAGTCCCCTGCCATACCGATATGAACCCGCTGCTGCTGAAGCCTCAGAGCGACCATACATCACAGGTCGTCCTCAACGGAAAGCCCATAGGCAACCGCGACGCCTACGACTATTTCCGCAAGGAAGGCCGCGAGGAACTGCGCGAGGCAGTCTATGCAGCATACGACAGGCTTGCCTCCCGTTACAATCCGATAGTGATGGAAGGAGCCGGTTCTCTTGCCGAAATAAACCTGCGTAACTCAGACCTTGTGAACGTGCCGATGGCAATGCACGCAGGAGCCGACATAATCCTCGTCGGAGACATCGACCGCGGAGGTGTGTTCGCCAGCGTCTATGGCTCGGTGATGCTGCTCAAACCCGAAGAACGCAAATATGTCAAGGGCATCCTGATCAACAAGTTCCGCGGCGACCTGAGGCTCTTCGAGGAAGGCCGCAGGATGCTGGAGGAACTCTGCGGAATACCGGTGCTGGGCGTAGTCCCCTACTTCAACGACATCCACATCGAGGAGGAAGATTCCGTTGCGCTGGCTGCAAAATCCGCAGCCGCCCAGCGCGGAAAGGTCAACATAGCGGTGGTTCTGCTGCGCCACATCAGCAATTTCACTGACTTCGACTCTCTGGAGCGCGACCCGCGCGTCCATCTGTTCTATACCAACAACGTCGACGAACTGGCCAAGGCCGACATCATTATACTGCCGGGAAGCAAGAGCACTCTCGACGACCTTTATGAGCTCAGACGGAACGGCGCCGCCCAGGCTATACTCCGCGCACGGCGCGAAGGCGCCACGATACTCGGCATCTGCGGCGGCTACCAGATGATGGGAATGCAGATCCGCGATCCTCACCACGTAGAAGGCGACATCGAGGCTATGCCCGGTCTGGGGCTGCTCCCCACCGTCACGGAGATGCTTGGAGAGAAAGTCACCCGGCAGGTGCGTTTCACTGCCGCCGAAGGCACTGGGGAGACTATGGAGGGTTATGAGATCCATATGGGCAGCACAACTCCTGCCGAAGGCAGTTCTTTCTCCCCGCTCAACCGGATGGAAGACGGGAGAGCCGAAGGATGCATCGTCGACGGCAAGTGTATGGGAACTTACATCCACGGCATTCTCGACAATCCGGCTTTCATCGATACCCTCCTCGCTCCACACAGCGACAAACTTGCAGAAGGTGCCGAGCGGTTCGACTACCACGCATTCAAGGAAACGCAATACGACAAGCTGGCAGACCACGTTCGCCAGTATGTGGATATGCCGCTTCTATACGATATTCTTAAAGGAAAACGATGATACTGGGACACGGAGACGATGCATTCCGGTTCGACCGGCCGATTCGGGCCAATTTCAGCTCGAATGTCTACAGTCACGTGGACCTCTCGCAACTGAAGGAGCATCTGGCCTCGCATATTGACGTAATAGGCAACTATCCGGAGCCGGAGCCTTACAGACTTGAGGCTGCGCTGGCGAAAAGGCTCGGCATCGACGCGAGCTCCGTCTGCGTCACTGCCGGCGCTACCGAAGCCATTTACCTCATAGCTATGGCATTCAGCGGAAGCCGCAGCGCCATCCTTCAGCCTACTTTCAGCGAATATGAAGATGCCTGCAATCTTCACGGACACACCGTAGAGGAGACGGATTTTTCCCGGGCGGATCTGTTCTGGTTCTGCAATCCCAACAATCCTGACGGCTATGTAATGCCAAAGGAAGCCGTGATATCCCTCATAAAGGCTCACCCGATCACTATATTCGTGATAGACCAGTCCTACGGTTTTTTCACGCGTGAACCGCTGCTCTCGCCCGCCGAAGCTCTGCGTTATCCTAACGTTCTGCAGTTGCATTCTATGACCAAGCGCTATGCGATGCCCGGGCTCAGGCTCGGCTATGTCACCGGCGATCCTGAACTTCTCGACAAGTTGAGAGCCGTGCGTATGCCCTGGTCGGTAAATGCACTGGCAGTGGAAGCCGGGCTGTATCTGGCTGAGCGTCCCGACACGGCTCCGATAGACCTTGACGCGCTCCTTTCCGAGGCTCAAAGATTGCGCGACGCCCTCAACGGCATCCCTGACATCAACGTCGACCCTACCCAGACACACTTTATGCTCTGCCGTATGCAGAAAGGACGCGCAGCACTGCTCAAAGACTGGCTGGCCTGCGAAAGAGGCCTGCTCATACGCGATGCATCAAACTTCAAGGAACTCGACGAGGGATGTTTCCGCATAGCCGCCCAGACTCCTGAAGAGAATGATATGCTTGTAGACGCCATCAGGGAATGGCAACAGTTGCAGCAATGACGGGCCACATCATAGCACTGCTGAGCGGCTGGCTGCTCGACCTGCTTGTCGGAGACCCGTCCTGGCTGCCGCACCCTGTCGTGGGTTTCGGCAAACTTATAGCCGCAGGCGAGAGACGCTGGAACAAAGGAGACAACCGACGCCGCAAAGGCGCCATTCTTGCCGTGGTCCTGATTGCAGGAGCATTCATCCTGACTCTCTGCCTGCTTATTGGATTGCGAGTACTGTCGGAACGGCTTGGCTTCGGTCACATCCTGCTATATGTCGCCGAAGGCATCCTGGTTTTCTACTGCCTTGCCGGCACCACCCTCATACGCGAAGTGCGGGAAGTATTCCGAGCCGTGGACCGCTCCCTCGAGGAAGGCCGCACACAGGTTGCCCGCATCGTAGGCCGCGACACAGCGAATCTCTCAGAGCAGGAAATACGAACCGCCGCCCTTGAGACCCTGGCGGAGAACCTGAGCGACGGAGTCATCGCTCCCCTGTTCTGGCTCGCCCTGCTTGGCGTCCCCGGAATGGTAGCCTACAAAATGGTGAACACACTCGATTCAATGGTCGGATATCGGAACGAGCGGTATCTGGAGTTCGGACGCTTTGCAGCGAAAACCGACGATGTGGCCAACTGGATTCCCTCAAGGCTGACCGCCCTGCTGATGCTTCTGGCGGCAGGAAAGCCGCGGTTGCTGTCTTTCGTCAGGAAATATGGCCCGCAGCATCTCAGCCCCAATTCCGGCTGGCCCGAAGCAGCCCTCGCAGGCATACTGGACTGCCGTTTCGGAGGTCCGCACGACTATTTCGGCGAGGAAGTGGTGAAGCCGTTCATAGGCAGCAACGACCGCCCCCTGACGACGGACGACATGCAGCGCGCCATACGCGTGAACCGCATAGCCGAGATAATAATGATACTGATTGCCGTCGGATTGCGGGCTCTGCTTGCCTGCTAGTCCTTGATTTCGCGCATTGCCCTGATAACGTCAAAGCAAAAGCCTTTTGAAAGGCGTACGCCGGGTATTACGACGTCCGTGGCGGAGTCATAGATATATACCATAGGATAGTCGTCCTCTCCGTCTCCTTCAGTCACTCCGATATAAGCCTTGCCGTCTACAACAGCGCTGCGCTGAGAATAGCCGCCGCTGCAATAGCGCAGGGGAACGCCGTTACAGCTCACTCGCTCCCTCTGGCCGGTGTTAAGATATATGATGCTGTAGAAATGGCTGCGGCTGTCAATCTTTGTGCCGAGCTTCTCGTCGCGGGAATATGCCAGCATCCTTCCGTTCCCGACATATTGCAGGGTAAGCAGCCTGCCCTCGGGGCTGGGAAAACCGTTCCAGGAAGGATCGAACTGAAATGCGTTCGGGAGGACGCGGCGCATCACTCCGAGCTTCACGCCGTCGTAGGTGCAAAGACCGGCGACATACATTGTGCCGTATTCGTCATAGGCGATTATGTTGCGCAGGAGTTCGCCGTATGCTGCAGTCACCGGCTCTTCCATCACGCCCTCGGACACGGTGGCATCCGAGACCACATTCATATTGGCCGGGTCCAGAACCGCGATGTGGGTAACGGGCTTGTGCGATGAATCCTCGTCCTTGACATAATAGATGTAGAAAAGAGTGCCGTCGGTAGGGCGTACTGTCAGCAGGCCGGACGTCGAGAACATCGTGAATCCCTCGGGGAGAGTCAGGCTGAGCTTTCCTTCGCTCAAGATGGCAAGGTCGCTCTCGCGAAGCTTGGTCCAGCAGATTTCCTTGTGGGCGGAATCCGTTCCGAGCACAAGCAGGGTGGCTCCGTCATCGAGCCAGGCGTGGGTGTACTTGCGGGCGTAATATGTATTGGACTTGAACGGGACTTCGGCATCAAGGGGTGTCGGAATCCATTCCTCTCCTGCCTCATTGCGCTCTATATGGAACTTCACGAAACGGTCGCCACCCTCCTGCGGTACCTGGTAATAATACTTTCCGCGGGTGATGCTTTCCATTGTGAACTGCTGGGTGATGTCAAGTCCCCTTCCGGTGAATTCGACCATAGGCTGGTCTGCCTCGAGAGATTCGACGCTGCGCACATAAGTTCCGTTCTTGTTCTGCCCCATTCCTCCGTGCTTCACGGCACAGACATACAGGTCAAACGTAATGGAAGATTCTTCCGGAACCGGAGGCTCGGGCGGCGGGGTGGGGTTGCAGGAAGCTCCTGAGAGCAGCAGCATTGAGAAAAACATCAAAAAGAGACGCAGTTTCATATATGGCACAAATAACGCCCGCAAAAATATAAAAAGAAGGAAAAAAATGCTACCTTCGCGGCGGTTTTGGTAACCGTCGGCATTTGCTGCCGAAGCGGTGCAAGGGAACCCGGTGAAAGACCGGGGCTGTGCCTGCAGCTGTGATCCCTAACAAGGGTCTGCCTCCAAAACGCCACTGGGCGCAACGTTTCATCCGTCTGTTCGGAGTTGCACGTTGCAGTGCCCGGGAAGGCGGGGCGGACAAGGGAAAGCCAGAAGACCTGCCAAGACATAACATTTGATGCCCGTTCAGGAACAGACGGGACTGATTATGAGGAAGATAAGAAAGTATTTGCTCATCGGGGCGGCGCTATGCCTGCTCCAACCGCTGGCAGCGCAGTCGTTTCTGCAGGATTCGATTCCGGAGACCGTAATCACGGCCACCGGTACCATACATCTGCTTAAAGACGCCCCTGTGCAGACCGAGGTCATCACGCGCCAGATGCTGCAGAACTACTCAGGGCGCTCCCTCGAAGACATCCTGGGCGGTCTGACTCCTTCTTTCGCTTTCAACGAGGACGATATGGGCTCGCATATGCAGCTGAACGGCCTCGGCAACAACTACATCCTCATACTCATCGACGGCAAGCGCATTCACGGCGACGTGGGAGGTGAGAATGACCTTTCGCTCATCGACCCTCAGAACATCGAGAAGATCGAGATAGTCAAGGGAGCGTCATCTGCCCTCTACGGCAGCGACGCCATAGCAGGTGTAATCAACATCATCACCCGCAAACACCGCGAAGAAGGCATCCTGCTCGAGAACAGCAGCCGATACGGATCCTACAACGACATCCGCCAGCACAATGCCATCGGCCTGAAATTCGGCAAGTTCAGTTCGCTGACAAACTTCCAGCTGCAGCATTCCGACGGTTGGCAGAACACTTCTGTGGAACGCACCATAGGAACCGAGCCTACCATAACCGACTCGCAGAACAAGACCGTCAATATGCACACGAACGCACAGGTCGGCGAGCAGTTGACCTATACGGTCAACGACAATCTGGAGTTCTATGCGGGAGGAACCCTATACGCAAAACGGATATTCCGTCCAAACGGAAAGTATGCGCAATATGACGTGCACACCTACGACCTGCAGTATCACAACGCATCGGCGTCTGCGGGCGGCACCTGGAAACCCAATGCCACAGACGTAGTGACCTTCGACCTCGACTGGAACCGCCACGCCTATATGTATTATTTCACCGCCAACACGCTGGTGGAAGACTACGAAAAGAGTGCTGGTACAATTTACTACCCGTACTACCCCTATCTGCCCGGCCAGATTGAAATGCAGAGCGACCAGCGGCGCACTATGGCCAGTCTGAAGGGAGTGTTCTCCCTGCCCGGGGGCAACCTTCTCAACACCGGAGCCGAATACCGCTATGACTGGCTGTACGCTCCCAACCGCGTGGTTGGCGGAACTGTAGACGACTGGACTGCAGCCGTCTATGCCCAGGACGAGTTCAAATACAACTTCGGACAGAACAACCTGCTGCACCTTGCGGGAGGCCTGCGCCTGACCTGGAACGGCAGCTTCGGAATGAAGCTGACCCCCAAGCTTTCGGCTATGCTGGGCCTCGGGCTTCCCTGGCGCATCCGTGCCACCTGGAGCCAGGGATTCAAGACTCCCACTCCCAAGGAACTCCACTACCGCTATGTGCGCCAGATGACCGGCACCTACCTCTACCTCGGCAACAAGGAACTGAGGCCTCAGACCAGCAACTATTTCTCTCTCGGCGGAGAATACACCCACGCAGGTCTGAGCATCAACGTGACCGGATACTACAACAGCGTAAGGGATATGATCACGCTCGTGACCATTCCCAACTATCAGGCTCCAGCCGAGTATATAATCCAGTACGACCCCGTCAAGACCCGCCAGTACCAGAATGTCGACGACGCCCGTACCCTGGGCGTTGACCTGAGCGTGCGCTACGGCTTCCGCGACTGGG
This sequence comes from Bacteroidales bacterium, assembly GCA_017519185.1. Lineage (GTDB taxonomy): Bacteria > Bacteroidota > Bacteroidia > Bacteroidales > UBA932 > Equibacterium. The sequence goes on from JAFWSX010000005.1 coordinate 58,463, forward strand.
CATTCGGACTGGGCTACAGCTGGCTCGACACCGACGCCAACCAGTACGATTCCGAACACGAAACTATGCGCAAGGTCATCATTGACGGCACGGCTCACCACAAGGGAAACTGCTTCGTCACCTGGAACCACCGTTTCGGCCCGGCCTACAAACTAAGTGCAGGTGTCTACGGCCGTATGTCGTCAACCCGTCTCTATCAGGACGACGGCAACGGCAAGGGCTACCAGATATGGCGCATCTCCACAAGCCACGACCTCGGCCACTTCGAGCGCACGAACTGGCGTGTCGAAGCCGGCGTCGACAACATATTCAACTATGTTGACCGCACCCCTCACGGCCTGCACCTTGGAACCACGACTCCGGGAACGACCGTATACATCGGCATAACCGTCCGTTTCAACAGCGGGCGCAAGATAAGCGACACATTCAATACAACCATAAACAACAATTATAATTCAAGTTCAAACGATGAAAACTAGACTTTTGACACTTGCCGTCCTGGCCAGTCTCGTTTTGGGTCTCGTAGCCTGCGAACCTGTCGAGAACAACCAGTACAACTACACGACCTATCAGAAGGCCGTTAACGAGACCGTGAAGGCTCAGAAGAAGAACAACAAAGTCATCCTGCTGGTGGCTTTCGGTTCAACCTGGCAGCAGGCATTCAATGCCTTTGACGCTACTGTCGACGCTTACAAGAGCGCATTCCCCGGTTACGACGTATTCCTTTCTTTCTCTTCTGCCATCTGCATCAACCGCGCGGCAGCAGGCGAAAACGCAGCTGACGGCGCAGAAGTGCGCAACTACTACGCTCCCCCGTTCTGGCTCACAGCTTTCGCACAGAAAGGTGTTATGTACAGCGAAATCGTAGTTCAGTCTCTGCAGGTTATCCCCGGTGAGGAGTATACCCGCGTGATCAACTACATCAAGGACTTCGCCAACAACTCGAACGGTGACATTGACGACGACTACCTGGCCGGTGTGATCCTCAAGCTCGGCGTTCCGCTGCTTCAGGACGCAGAGGAAGATGTTCCTGCCGTTGCAAAGGCTCTTGACAACCTCTACAAGACCCAGGCTGCAAACGACATCGTTGCCTTTATGGGCCACGGCAACCCTGACTCTTACGACACCTACAAGGCCAACATCCGCTACACCCAGCTCGAGGAAGCTCTCCAGGAACTCAACCCTCACTACTTCGTAGGTACCGTAGATATGATGGAAAACTTCAAGCCGCACGTATATGACCGTATGGCCGAGGCCGGTCTCAACAAGTCAAACCGCAAGGTTTACCTCCATCCCCTTATGTCAATCGACGGCGACCACGGTCACAACGATATGGCGGGTGACGACCTTCCCGAGAAATTCGAAGGCAAGAGCTACACTTTCGCTGACCTGATGGCAGAAGCCAATGACGAAGGCGAAGTCGAGGACTGCAGCTGGAAAGTATTCTTTGGTGCAAACGGTTCAGGTTTCACCTGCAACAACAGCACAATGATCGAGAAAGGTCTGCTCGAACTTCCGACAGTACGCCAAATCTGGATGAACCACACTAAGGACGCTATCAACGGCGAGCCTCTCGACTACTATCACTCAAAGAATCCGGAATAGGAAACTATCCGAAATAGAATCTACCGGTGGCGGGGTCTACGATCAGGTTCTCAGGAGAACCGGTCTGGACTCCGCCTCCTTTTGTCATAAGCCATACACGGTCAGCCACGCGGAGGGCAAGTTCCAAGTCGTGTGTAGAAAGGAAGATGGTCTTGGATTCCTCACTGGAGAGTCTGTGAAGCAGGTTCAGGATTTCGACCTTGCTGGGATAGTCGAGAAAAGCGGTCGGCTCGTCAAGGAAGATTATCGGTGTTTCCTGGGCAAGAGCCTTTGCAATCATCACCTTCTGACGCTCTCCGTCGCTAAGGGTCTGGACCATACGGTCCTTGAGTTCGCCAATGCCTACGAGGTCGATTGCCTGAGCCACTTTCTCCTTATCTTCGGTTCTGAGCCTGCCCCAGAACCCGGTGTACGGGCTACGGCCCATTCCCACCAGTTCCTCGACAGTCATATTCTGCAGGTTGTTTTTCTCGGTAAGGACCACGCCGATTACTTTGGCCAGATCCGTCTCACGGTACGACTTGAGGGGTTTGCCGAGGATGTCGATCTCACCCGAGACTGGAGGCAGAAAGCCCGAGAGTGTGCGCAGCAGAGTGGATTTACCTGCACCGTTCTCTCCGATGAGGCAGGTCAGTTCCCCGCTGCAGATGCTGTCGGAGATGCCTTCGGCAACTACCTTTACAGAATGTTTCCCGTGATAGCCGATGGCCAGCGATTCCAGACGGATGGTTTCTTCTCGTTTCATTCTCCAGTGTCTTCTTTACGGTGTTTGAAAAGGACGACAGCCACGACCGGTGCACCGATCAGGGCAGTCACGGAATTGACGGGCAGGGCCCCTTCGAAACCCGGCAGGCGGGCTATGAGGTTGCACAGCAAGGCCAGCGAAGATCCTGCCAGCAGCGAGGCGGGCATCAGCACGCGATGGTCCGAAGTGCGGAAGATGCCCCGGCACAGATGCGGTACGGCCAGACCGAGGAATGAGATCGGGCCGCAGTATGCAGTTACGATTGCCACCAGGACACCTGCGCAAACAATCACCCAGATGCGGGACCTCTTCACGTTCAGTCCAAGGTTACGGGCATAGCCGTCGCCAAGCAGAAGCAAGTTCAGGGTTTTCACCAGAAGCATCGAAAGCGGCAGCAGCACGGCCATAATGATGGCAAATGTAGCCACCTGACCGCCGGACACGCGGGCGAAACTGCCCAATCCCCAGACCACATAGGCGCGGACATCCTCTTCGGCGCTGAAGAACTTCAGCACTCCGATGATAGCTGTTGCCACATAACCGATCATCACGCCGATGATAAGCAATGTGACGTTGCCCTTCACCTTCTGGGCCACCCAGACAATCAGAAGCATCACCGCCAGGGCGCCGACAATTGCCGAAAGCGTCATTGCGATCTCGCCCATATAGCCGAGTCTGCTCAAAGCCACTCCGCCCAGCCTGCCTGAAAGCAACACCACGAAGGCCACTCCAAGACTGGCTCCGGAACTTACTCCGAGAACGGAAGGTCCAGCCAGGGGATTGCGGAAGACGGTCTGCATCTGAAGACCTGCCACTGCCAGACCGGCACCGGCCACAAGCGCAGTGACTGCCTGCGGCAGACGCGACTTGAGCACTATGTTCTGCCAGATTTCATTGCCGGCGTCGGCTCCCCAGATAATCTTCCATACTGCACCGGCAGGAACCGTCACGGAACCCAGCAACAGATTCAGGAAGAAAAACAGGAGGATCGACACTCCCAGAAGAATCATTCCGACGGCTATGGGACGTTTCATTTCAGCAATTCATAGAAGACCGGCTGATAATCGTCCGGCAGCAGTTCGGGATGAAAGATGTGTATGAGGTCGGACAGCACCACGTCGGGCTGCACCGGCATATTTTCATAAAACGGTTTGCGGCTCATATTGCAGTAAATCACGCCTTTGCCCTTGAAAGCCTCAAGATCGGCGTAGCGTGCGTCCTCTGCCTTGAGTGCGTCATATGAGAAGTCGCCGTTGAAACTGTTGACAATGCGCCAGTACTTCGCATTGGCAGTCTGGCTGTATACGGTCTCGAAATCGAGGTTCAGGCCCCCGGAACTCTTGTCTTCCGGCAGGAAGTATTCACCGCCCGCATCGCGGAATATCTGGGCGAGGAAGCTGCGGCCGCCTCCCACATACCAGTTGCCGCCGTGCAGTTCGCCGCTGAGGACAATCGGCCTGCCTTCTGTCTTGGCCGCCTTTTCCTTAAGATCGTTGTATCGCTTCTCGATGCCTGCGAATATTTCATTGGCTTTCTCCTCCTGTCCGGTAAGCAACCCTACGAACTTGATCCATTCCGCCTGACCGAGAGGCGTGGTTTCCTGATAGCCGAGATGCGGTATCAGAGGGATGTCCATACCCCTGAGGGCTTCGTATCCTCCGCGCTTGAAGGGCGAGATGAGGATAAGGTCGGGATTGAGACCGATGATGACCTCGTTGTCGAAGTTGCCTTCTATGCCTATCCTTTTCGTACGGCCGTCGTCAAGACGGGCCCTCATTTCGGGATTGAAGAGATGCCTTGTGCTTGTGATGCCTGCAACCCTGCCGGTCTCACCAAGGCAGATGAAGTTCGACAACTGCAGCGAGGTCATACAGACTATGCGCTGCACCGGTACGTTCACTACAGAGTAACCCTCCGGCACGTTGGCAGGCTTCTCCCCTGCCGGAACCAGCATATAGTGGAAACTCTGGCTCTCTTCGCGCAGAGGATCCTGGATGTCCACCAGGCAGCCGTCGTCGGTATATTTCACGCTGAACCCTTCGGCATAGACGGGCTTGATGACGCCCTCCCTGCCCTCGACAGGTGCAGAAGTCTTGCGCTGCGAGACATTCTTGCAACTGAAAGCCGTCAGCAGGACGGCCAGCAAAGCGAGTATGGATACAAGCTTTCTCATATTATTTCCAAAGATACAAAATATCGGATTCACCCCAGTATAAGTGGGTGTATCCTGCAATCACGTTCTTGTAGCGGTAGAGAGGCGTCTCAACTTCCTCGCCGGCCGCATTGTACTGTTTCGCTACTGAAGGCAGAGCAGAAGGATCTGTAAGCTGCGAGTAGTGGAACTCGTGGCCGCGCCAAACCCTGCCGGCAGCATCGACGATGCGTCTGTAGCCCATATGAAGCCTTGCACCTTCCATCGTAGCAGAAAACGGCAGCACTCCGCACATCGGAGCAGGACCGCTTTCCAGGCCTTCGATAGCCTGCGAAAGCCATATCATTCCACCGCATTCCGCAAGTATGCGTCCTCCGGCTTCAGCATATTCGCGCACCTGACGCTTAAGGTCTTCCTGGCGTGCGAGCTCCTTTGCATACAGTTCGGGATAGCCTCCCGGGAAATATACCAGGTCCGCTTCGGGAAGAGGGTCACCGGCCAGAGGACTGAAGAAATGCAGCTGTCCGGCCTGGGAGAGGCGGGACAGATTCTCGCGATATATGAAATTGAAGGCTGCGTCGCGGGCCACTGCTATGCGCAGCGGGCTGTCGCCCTGCATCGGTGCTGCCTTTGCCGTTGCAGGTGAAGGAGCATCTGTCCTTGTGCGGAGCAGCAGGTCCGACAAGTCGACATAGCGTTCCACAATCTCCGCCGCCCTTTCGGTACGCTGCTTCATCTCGCTCTCATCGGCAAGCTGAAGGCCTAGGTGGCGCGAAGGAATATCCAGTTCGGGCAGCCTGGGCAGGGCACCGAGGCACGGAAGTCCTGCATCCTCGGCAGCCTGCAGGAGCAGACGCTCGTGACGTGCCGATCCCACCTGGTTGAACACAACTCCGGCGAACTGCAGCCCCGGGCGGAAATGTTTCATCCCCCAGAGCTGTGCCGCCAAAGTATAGGATGTCGAGCGGGCGCCTGCCACCAGCACGACCGGAGTTTCGGTCAGTTGGGCTATGGCTACGCTGCTGCCCGACGAACGGTCATATCCGTCGTAAAGTCCCATCACCCCTTCGGTCACACACACGTCGGCATCTGCGCCGTAGCGGGCGTAAAGGTCTCTCACGTGACTCTCAGACGAAAGCCAGGTGTCGAGGTTGACTGATGCCCGGCCGGTAGCAGCTTCGTGGAAACGGGTGTCGATGTAGTCAGGTCCGCACTTGAAAGGCTGGACCTGAAGGCCGCGGTTGCTGAGTGCGCGCAGTATGCCCATCGTCAGCATAGTCTTGCCGCTGCCCGATGATAGTGCGCCTATGAGGAAACGGGATTTCATTGCAGTTTATTCAACATCCATAGCACGGATGATATCGAAGCAGAAGCCCTTGGACAGTTCAACGCCTTTTTCTACCGTGCCGGTCTTGCAATCGTAGATATAGATGGTCGGGTTGGTTTCTTCCGCCTCAGCCTCTACTTCACCGCCGACACCGATATATGCCTTGCCATTGACCACAACGCTGCGCTGAGAGAAGCGGCCTCCGCAGTACTGCAGATTCTGTCCGTTGTATTTCACACGCTCGCGGACACCAGTTGAAAGGTCGATGACAGAATAGAAATGGCTCTTGCTGTCTATCTTTGTGCCGAGCGCTTCGTCACGTGAATAGCTGAGAGCCTTGCCGTTGCCAAGGTACTGGATGGTCAGAAGCTTGCCTTCGGGATTCGGGAAACCGTTCCAGCTGGCGTCAAAGGTCTTCGAACCTGCAGGGATACGGCGAAGCACGCCCATCTCCTTACCGTCGATGGTCTTGAGACCTGCAACATACATATTGTCGTCGTCATCATACATAATCATACTCTGCATCAGCTCGCCATAGGCACTTCCGGCTGTTTCTTCCATCACGTCGAAGGGAACTGCAGTGTCAGATTCGACCTTCATAGTCTCAGGGTTGATGATTGCGATATGGGTGACGCTGGTGGCGGCTTCGCTCATTCCTGCCTCAGGCTTTACAATGTAGAAGTAATAGAGTTTTGCGTCGCTCTCCCGATATGTCAGAAGACCGGTTGTAGAGAATCCTGAATATCCTTCCGGAAGGCTGATGTCGAAGGTTCCTTCCGACTGGATTGCGAGATTTGACTCAGAAAGCTTTGACCAGACGATTTTGGTGGCTTTGTCAACCGTACCTATGACAACAAGGGTATTGCCGTCGTTGATCCACGCGTGGGTATACTTGCGGGCTGCATAGACATTGTCCTTGAACGGAACTTCGGCATCCTCTACAATCTTTTCCTCTCCAGCCGCATTGCGCTCGATATGGAATTTTACGAATCCTGCGGTAGCACGCTGGGGCACCTGATAGTAATACTTGCCGCGGGTGATGCTTTCAAGCGTATAATCTTCAGTTATGTCGATGCCTTTTCCGGTGAATTCAACGAGAGGCTGGTCTGCAGTCAGTGCAGGAACGCTGCGCACATATGTACCGTTCTTGTTTTTTGACATACCGCCGTGTTTGACTGCACATACAAACAGGTCGAAGTTGTAGTCCTTTGCCACGGGCTCCGGTTCCGGTTCGGGTTGAGGAACAGGATCGCAACCTGCAGACATAAGCACAGCTGCCATTACGGCACTGAGCATTAGAATCATTCTTTTTATTTCTTTCATTTCTGATTGTTATTGATTGTTAGAAGTGGAACTATAGGAATAGTCTGAATTTCAAAAAGAACGCACGTCCCGGCTTCTGCAGCATATAGTTGTCGAAGGCAAGTGCATCCAGAAGGTTGGAGCATTCGAGGGACACGTTGTAACGGCCGCTGTGCCAGGAATAAAGCAGAGAGGCATTTGTGATGTGCTGCGTGGGCACCCTGGACTTGGAACTTGCCGATCCGAACGCTTCCCAAGTGAGGTAGAACCAGTGCACCCACTGGTAATCGGCGCTCAGGCGCAGACGGTCATCGTCCTGGAACAGATTATGGAACGTATATGACAGTTCTGCATTGCAATATGTCCAGGGACGGTTGGGAGTCCTGTTCCGGTAAGTTACCGAGCGCTCCCCCGACTGGGTGAATTCTCGCATATCACGGCTGTCGTCGTAGCTGGCATTCACGGCTGCGTGAAGTTTTCCGGCCCAGTCATAGCGTATCTCACCGTCCAGCCCTTTGATATGGACCGCATCAACGTTGACATATTGCATCATCGACTCGGTTTCCATCAGGCTTGCACGGATATAGTTGTCCACCAGACGTACGAAACCGTTCATCTCATATGAAATCATATGTCCTTCACCCAGGTCAAGGCTTCCGAATACTCCGAGGTTGAAGTTTTCGCTGATTTCGGGCTTGAGAGCCACGTTGGGATAAACTGTAGCGCCGTTGCCGAGCAGTTCCCTGGCGACAGGAAGACGGACGCTGTGTTCATACGATCCCTTCAGGGCAACTGCTTCTGCGAAGATGTAGCGTGTACCAAGTCCGTAACCGACATAATTCTGCGTATTGCTGCCTTTTATCTTATCGGACCCGGTCGTCGATGAAAGTTCGGTCTGATTGATCGTCAGGTGGTTCACATAATCCTTCACGAAAAAGGTATTGTTCATTCGTCCTTCCATCAGAGACTGGTCATATGAAAGGCCGGCGATGTGCTTGGTGAGTATGTCGTTTGTCGGCACGAAGTCCCTGTCCCAGGAATCTTCCTGCTTGTTGCCGGACCGGTTAAGCATATAGTTGAGAGACAACTCGTGACCTGCGGCAATATCATAATTCAGGTTGCCCCGGACCACGGTCAGAGGGCGGAGATAGTCGCGCAATGACTTGCCGCGCCTGCGGATCTCGCTGTATCCTCCGTTGATATAGCTGCCGTCCCAGTAGTAAAGCCTGTATGTGGTGTCGACAGTCTGGGAGTGGTCAAGCGTGTGGGATGCAGAGAGTTGAAGCTGAAGGCCCTCTGCCAGGAAATCTGATTTCTCGTAGCGGGCAGAGAAACTGAGCGACTCAGTGTGGCGCTCGGCCATACCGATGACGTGACTCTGGGTCGCACCGGTCTGGATATCCTTGTCGATCTTCGAGTATGAGGCGGAAACGAAGAACGCGTCTGCCCAGCTGCGGTTCTGGACACCTGCCTCAAGCTGTCCGAACAAGGAAAGATAATCGTCGTGGAATCTCGGCAGGTCTTTGACGACAAAAGCAGTATGGTCTTCGTTGCGGACTTTCACGTCCCGCATCATATAGTCATTCTTGGAATAATGAGCACTGAGCACCGGACGTATTATCAGCCCGGTCCGTTTTCCTATGTACTGTGCGCTGAAGTCTGCCTTGTGAGTATGGAACGAACCGATGCCGTATGAGAAATCAACGAAATTACGGCTGCTGCGGTTGGTTATGATATTGACTGCCCCACCAAGTGCATCGCTGCCGAAACTGGCAGGTATCACCCCTTTGTATATTTCCACACGGTCGATGATGTTGACGGGCAGATTGGCCAGTGTCATTCCCGTTCCCTTCGCGTCGAGCGGCATACCATCCAGGAAATAACGGATGGAATTGCCTGACATTCCGTTGATGGAAAGATCGAAGTCGCTTCCCACACCTCCTTCTTCACGGATGCGTATTCCGTTGGTGCGGTCGATGGCCTGCGTGAGGGACTGAAGCGTGGCTGCCTGAGTGCGGATACTGACGGCATTGATGGCAAAAGCCCCTTCCCTGAGGTTCTGCTCCTTGGATTTTGCAGTCACAGTGGCATTGTCAATCACCACGGTGTCTTGCAGGCTGGACTGGGCAAGAACCGCAGAAACCGCGCATAACTGTGCCAAAAAGATTAATAAGATTCTTTTTATTGCCATCTTGCGTTCGCGCTTGTTCCTGAGCGCACGTAATTAATGCTTCCGGTAGGTCTTCTGGCTTTCTCCTAATCTGTCAAGCCTTCCCGAACAAGAAGTTCAGTGGCGATGGATCTAACAGATTGATGCCGGAGATTACAGCTGCAGGTACAGCCCCGGTTTCTCACCGTGTTCCCTTTCATCAGTGTGGCTGGGCTCAGCCTCCTGATTGCCGAAATGCGTCGCGAATATAGAATTGTTTGCTTAAAAAAACTAATTTTGGGATGTGAAACGCATAATCCTCATAACCGGTGGAGCCCGTTCCGGGAAAAGCACCAAGGCCGAGGCTCTTGCCCTCAGCCTGGCAGCCGATCCTGTGTATCTCGCAACGGCCCGTATCTGGGACGACGAGTTCCGAGAGCGTGTCCGCCGGCACCAGGAGCGCCGCGGTCCGCAGTGGACCAACATCGAAGAAGAGAAGTACCTCAGCAGGCACAATGTGGCTGGTCGCGTGGTGCTGGTGGACTGCCTCACCCTGTGGGCCACCAATTTCTTCTACGACCTGGAAGGCGACACCGACAAGGCCCTCGAAGCCATTAAGGCCGAGTTCGGGCGTTTCACGGACCAGGACGCCACTTTCATTTTTGTCACCAATGAAATCGGCTTGGGCGGCACGTCAGACAACGCTCTCCAACGCAAGTTCACCGACCTGCAGGGCTGGATGAACCAGTATGTCGCAGCTCTCGCTGACGAAGTCTTCCTGATGGTAAGCGGCATCCCCGTTAAAATTAAAGGATAGCAAATGGCTGAATTTAAAATTGAACGTCCTGACCAGGCACTGCGTCCCGCACTTCAGGCAAAGATAGACAACCTCACCAAGCCGAAAGGGTCGCTCGGGCGGCTCGAAGAGCTCGCACTGCAGATCGGCCTCGTTCAGCATACCCTTTCTCCCGAGCTCCGTCATCCCCAGAACATAGTGTTCGCAGGCGACCACGGCATTGTGGATGAAGGTGTCAGCATAGCTCCCAAGGAAGTCACCTGGCAGCAGGTCTGCCATTTCACTCATCCTAAGGGCACAGGCGGAGTGAATTTCCTCTGCCGTCAGCACGGATTCACACTCAAGGTGGTGGATGCAGGTGTCGACTTCGACCTGCCGCGCGACCGCGGCATCATCGACCTCAAGGTAGGCCGAGGCACCCGCAATTTCCTTCACGGGCCAGCGATGACGGAAGCCGAGATGGAGCAGTGCCTCCAGGGTGGAGCCAAAGTCGTCAGGCAGTGCCAGTCCGAAGGCAGCAACATTCTAAGCTTCGGTGAGATGGGCATCGGCAATACCTCTCCTTCTTCCATCTGGATGTCATATTTCACGGGCATTCCCCTGGCCGAGTGCGTAGGCGCAGGAAGCGGCCTCGACAACGAAGGCATACGGCATAAATACGATGTGCTGCACAGGTCTATGGAAGGCTATGCAGGCGACGGCTCGCCACGCGACATAATCCGCTGGTTCGGAGGTTTCGAGATGGTGATGGCCATCGGAGCGATGCTGCAGGCAGCCGAGCTGAAAATGATCATTCTCGTGGACGGATTCATTATGACAAGCTGCATCCTGGCGGCTTCGAAACTGTATCCGGAAGTTCTGGGCTACGCCATCTTCGGCCACTGCGGCGACGAATCCGGCCACAAAAAGATGCTCGACGCCCTCGGAGCGAAGCCCTTGCTGAACCTCGGGCTCAGGCTCGGCGAAGGCACCGGAGCAATCTGTGCTTATCCTATCGTAGAATCCGCTGTGAGGATGATCAACCAGATGGACACCTTTTCCGGCGCTGACATTACCAAATACTTCTAAACGATGAGACTGCTGGCCGCACTGACATTCTTCACCCGACTGCCGTTCTGGCGCATCCGCGAGATTCCCGCTGAGGCTTTCAAGCGCGTGGTTCCGCTATGGCCGCTCGCCGGCTGGCTCACCGGGTTCGTGATGGCCCTCGTCCTCTGGCTCTGCAGCAATGTGATACCTCTCACGCTGGCGTGGATCGTCGCACTGGTGGCCAGGTTGCTTCTGACCGGCTGCCTGCACGAAGACGGACTGGCAGATTTCATCGACGGCTTCGGCGGCGGCACTACCCGTGAAAGGACGCTCGCCATAATGAAGGATTCCCACATCGGCACATACGGCGTCATCGGGCTGATCGTCTATTTCGCCCTGATGCTCCAGTTGCCTGCCACCCTTTCGCGCGACACACTATGCGTGGTGATTCTTGCAGGAGACTGCTGGGCCAAATGCTGCGCCGCACAGCTGATCAACCTGCTGCCATACGCACGCAAGGAAGAGGAAGCAAAGAACAAGACAGTATACGACCGGATGAAGTGGCACGAGTTTCTGCTCTGCCTTTTCTTCGGACTGGCCCCTGCCGCTGCAATGACCTTCTGGCTGGACTGGATGCCGCTGAGTTTCTTCTGGCTGCTGGCAGTGCCCGTGGCAGTGATGCTGCTGATGGCCCTGCTTATGAAACGCCGCCTTCAGGGCTACACCGGCGACTGCTGCGGCGCAACCTTCCTCCTCTGCGAACTGTCGTACTACTTCGCAGCACTGCTGATAGTCCAATAATAATTCCTGATACTTGTTATATTACTTGAAGTATTCAAGTTGGATATAATCGAAGTGGAAAGCAGCACTGTCATCTCCGCTAATAAGGAAGTATCTATGGTTTCCCAAATCATAAACTTTCTCACCGTCTGCACTTAAAGTGTATGGCAGGGCCGTGGCTCCTCCTGGAACGCCATCCTGGAAGAAAGTATCGGATGCGTACACAGAATATGTTCCTGTCCCATAATTCAATGCCTTTACGTACATTTTCGACCATCGGATACTCGGAGTGCCGTTCCAGATGCCCCAGGGCTGGTTGTGGCTCTGCCCTTCAATATGATTGGGAGATCCCCATATCCAGAACAGGTTCCGGTGGTGGAACAGAATTCCATAGTACAGATCCTCATCGTCCCCGTCGGTAGAGTCTAACTCCAATCCATATTCGGGATAATAGGAGTTGTAGCCGGTCTGGTAACTGATGTTCCTATATAAAGGCTGGCCGATTTCCAGCTCCACCTCAATGCAGTCGGGTTGCGAAACTTTACCGGCCACAGCGAGGGTACGGACAAAGAACGAATAGGTTCCAGGCGTGATGCCGCTGTCGAAGGACACACTGTAGATGCCGTTGTCAATTGTGTGGCTGGAAGGGAAGTGCCATCTGCCGTCCTCGCCAACCAGTGAGCATTCGTAGTCGGCAAAGTCTTCATCGTCAGACACCGGCCAGTATATCGTGACGCCGTTCATCGCCTCATTGGTAAAGAAGTCGATGTCACCCTCTTCCGGATTCTCGACGTCGGGCTTCGGTACCCCGATAGTGAATTCTGTGAGGCCGCCTTCCTTGAACTCCAGGGTTCTTCCCCTGGAGCGGAGGTTGACAATGCGGTGTGCATCTTCCTCGCCATTATAATTGTAGTACACATATAGTTCCAGCCTGTCAGAAACTCCAGACATTGACCTGAGCCAGACGGTAGCCTTCCCGTCGTCGCCGACTTCAAGGCCCGGGCCATCGTACCAGAAACTGATGCCTGCAGTTGCATCATCTCCTACGATGCGTTCCATCTCAGGGTCGTAGCTGAAATAATAACCGGAATCGAAGCCAAGATCAATGGAACCGCTTGTAATGTGAGATCCCGGAGGGAGGTCTGCAACCACCATTTTGACGATAGTCCCGACGCGGGCAAACTGGAAAGAGAGTTCGTCCGGGCGGGTGTTTTGGCGGATCACCGCCTTTGAGACCAGAATGTCGGCAGCAGGGTCGAAGCTGTCGGCGGTAGGATTCTGGCCTGTGGGCATTTCAAGAGGAATAATCATCTTGTCTTCCCATTCGTCCCAACAATCACCTGCAATATTCCAGGCGCAACTGGCTGGATAGATGGCTACATATTGAATCTCCCCATTGCCTTCTGCGTCCGGTCTCTCATCAAGTTCGAGTTGAAAAACAGCTTCAGCACCGGAAGCAGCAAGCGGCTTGGACTCATATTTTTCCGTCACATATCCATTATACTCTGGATCTTGTTGCAGCGTCGCGATGTAAGGCACCGCTTCCCAAACTGCAATTTGGTCACCGTCATTCCAGTTCAGACTGAACTGGCCGTCAGCTTCCGTAATGGTGGTTTTTGTGCCGGGGCCTCCCGCATAAACCGTCACGTTCTTTGCGTTCGACGGAAGGGTTTCCACAAGTTGCTCTGAGTTGCAGGCAGCAGCAACCAGTATTGCTAAAAGACAATAAACAATCCTCTTCATATCAGAATGTCCCTCCGTCGACATAATTATCGTCATTGATGTCGCCACCGGCTTTCCCTTCGTCACCATAAACAACTTGCCTGCCGGCTACGCTTTGGCAGATTACCCAGCACAGGTTAACTTCCAGTATATCTGATTCGGGAGTTTTGTAAATTGACTTTTTCATGGCACCTTATTTTTGATTTTGAAAGGTAGGCATTAATAATTTCTAAAGCAAATGGCGCCACAAGCCGAAGGCAAGAGGGTGCCCAAGGCACCACAGACGACGCTTTGCGTCGCAGGGGTTTTAGGGGGCAGAGCCCCCTAGTAAAGGCAGCCACATCAGGTGGCGCCACAAAAAAAGAGAAGGCTTCTGAGCCTTCTCTTTTTTTGTGGTGCCACCGGGAATTGAACCAGGGACACACGGATTTTCAGTCCGTTGCTCTACCAACTGAGCTATGGCACCATTGGTTTGAGGACTGCAAATATAGAGTTTAAATGCAAAACACCAAAAAATTATTGAGGTTTTATCTTGATTTTCATACCAGGATATATCTTGGTATTCTTGGTAAAACCGTTCAAAGTCATGATATCGTGCAGGGTAACACCGTCAAACTTGTTAGAAATCTCCCAGAGAGTATCGCCCTTCTTCACCGTATAAGTGACATATCCGCCGGAACTGGTCGTAGCCACCGCAGTGCCTGACGAACTTGAAGATGATGATGCCGTACTGGTGGCAGGCGCCGAACCTTTGCCATAGATACGTAGCCTCTGCCCCACCTTGATGGTGTTGCTGCGAAGGTTGTTCCAGCTCTTGATGTTGTTCACGGTAGTGCCGTAGCGGCGGGCAATCGCGCCGAGAGTATCGCCGCTCTTCACTCTGTATGTAGTATAGCTGCCGCTGCCGGTCGAAGCCACAGACGATCCGCTGGAGATCTGCTTCATCCTGACAGGATTGAAATAGAGCGAATCCTTGTATCCGTAGATTTCCTTCTCCTTGTCCACGAAGGCAAGAGTGTAGTTGTAAGGAAGGATGAGCTGGTACTGGTGGGTGTCGCCCGGGATGATGTCATACAGGTACTGTGGATTCATATCACGAAGCTCCTCCATGCTGACACCGATATTCTCGCTTATCTGGCCGAAATGCAGGTTGCGATTGACCATAAAGGTATCCACGTGCGCCGGAAGGCCGATCTGCGTGGGAACGATATTATGCTCGGGATAATAGGTCAGCACATACAGCGCCGCCACGAAAGCAGGCACGTATCCGCGGGTCTCTCGGGGCAGATAGTTGTATACATCCCAAAAATCTTTTCCACCTCCGCTGCGGCGGATAGCCTTGTTGACGTTGCCGGAACCGCAGTTGTATGAAGCAATGGCCAGGCTCCAGTCGCCGAAGATGTCATAGGCGTCACGGAGATACTGGGCGGCAGCACGGCACGACTTGATGGGATCGAAACGCTCGTCTACATAGGATGTCATCTCAAGGTTGTAGTGGCGGGCCGTCGAGGCGATGAACTGCCACATACCCTTTGCCTTCGCCCTTGAAACCGCCCTGGTATTGAGAGCAGACTCGATCACGGCCAGCGCCTTGAGCTCCTGGGGAAGGTCATATTCCATAAATATATCCTCGAACTGGGGCATCCAGTAGCGGGCCAGGCCTATGATGTTGCCTATCCTTCCCGGCATCTTCTGGGTATACTGGACAATATAGTTGCGGATAATGGGGTTGTACGGAATCTTGATGAACGAATTCATCTTGTTCAGCCTGTTGATGATCACCGAATCCGGAATGTCTGAAACCAGCACGATGTCATCCACGTTGGGCAGCTCAAAATCGAATGTGCTCATATCGTGCTCCACGTACCACACCGAAAGCAGCGAATCTGTATTGTGGACTTCCTCTGCATAAGGCTCGTCAACAGAGAATTCGTCGTCATCGCTGGTCATTTCGATGGGATCGCCTTCCACGGTAATCATATACAGGTTGTCGTAGGCGGCCTGAAGCGAATCCAGCTTCATCTTGAGCATCGCCACAGAGTCCTGGTACCTTCCGCGCTGGAATAGCTGGGCATTCGCCACAGTAGCCGTCAGAGGCAGCAGGAGCAGGGATAAAAAGAGAATCCGTTTGATGTTTTTCATATTTTTTAATCAGAATGTGAGTTTCATTTGAAGGCCGTACGACACAGGAGACGATGAGGCCAGGAATTTGCCGTCCAACGGCTCTATCAAAGCCGGCTTGACATTCAGGGACAGGTCATCATTGACATTGAAATCACTCATATGCGCGAAAACGTTGGCATCGATGACGTTCAATGCATACACCACAACTGTCGCAACGATGGAATAGTCACGGTAGCGACGGTAGAGGTCCCTGTAAACCTTGGCCTGGGAGGCGTTGATATGGCCGATATATCCGCTGGACTGGTTGGAAGCCAGGTTGTAGATATACCGGAAACGCTTGTACTGCATATCGTTGAAATGGAATGTGTAAGCACATACCATCAAGCCTCCGTACCATATCGGGATATGCCACCAGTCACCGTTATATGCCTGCCCGAGACCCGGCAGAAGGGCGGAATAGATCGCCGCCTTGGCCGGATCCGGCTTGTCGTCAGTAGGGAAACGGATAACCCCGTCAAGCAGGGTTCCCCAATAGACAGCAGCAGCACCTGCGAAGCAGAGAGCCGAGATCTTGGCGTAATCCGAGTTGCCGGTATCTAGATACTGCCGGTTGTTCTGTATGCCGAAGTATATGCCGCTTCCTATGCCGCCGTATATGATGGGAAGTTTCCAGTAATCCTTGTTGTAGATCTGCATCACGCCCGGAAGCATCGCATTGCTCGCCAGGGCATAACTAGTCTTGAGAGGCTGCTTGCGGAGAAGGCCGCGCACCATCGCTTTCATCGAAAAACCGGAAGTCGTGTCGGCAAGGACGTCGCTTTCAGGATTCACTCCCGTCTGGACATTCTGGCCCGGAGGACCGCCGGTAATATTGTTGTTCTGCGTGAACTGGGCAGAAGCGCTGAATGTTACAGCACAGAACAGAATTATCGATGATATTAACCTTCGCACCTGGTACCTGCTAAATGATATTGTTTTCCAACGCCCTCAAAAATCGTGCGATTTCGTCGTCACTCTTGAAACGGATGGTAATCCGGCCGCTTCCGTCGACCCCTCTCTTGAGAGAAATGTCATTGCGGAAATACTTTCCGACAAGCTCCAGAACCCGATAATACTCATCAGGGAGTTCTTTCGGCACTTTCTGCTCTTCCTTGCCGGCATTCACAAGGCGGTCGCGTACCATCTTCTCCAGTTTGCGCACTGACCAGTCGCCAGCCACGCACTTGGTGCACATTTCCATCTGCGACTCTTCATCCGGAAGTGAAAGCAGGGCCTTGGCGTGCCCCACGGAGATCCTGTCAACCTTCAATGCCTTCTGGATCTCGACGGGAAGGCTGAGCAGCCTGAGATAATTGGCCACTGTAGCCCTCTTTTTGCCGACCCTGTCTGCCATCTGCTCCTGGGTAAACCCGCATTCCTCCATCAGCCTGCGGAAACTCAGTGCAGTCTCCACGGCATCCAGGTTCTCACGCTGGATGTTTTCCACGATGGCCATCTCCAGCATTCCTGAGTCGTCGGCTTCCTTTACATATGCTGGAACGGTCTTCAGTCCGGCCAGTTTTGCGGCACGGTAACGGCGTTCGCCTGATATTATCTGATATTTGCCTTCTGCCGTCTTGCGGACGGTAATGGGCTGCACGATGCCTATTGAGCGGATGGAATCGGCCAGTTCGGCTATAGATTCTGCATCGAAAGTAGTACGGGGCTGATAGGGGTTCGGCTCGATCTCTTCGAGCGGCAGTTCAACTCCGGCTGAGGTATGTTTCGGTGCCGAGGCAGCAGCCTTCCCGCTGTTGCGCTGGATAGCTTCTGCATCCTGAAGCAAGGCACCCAGCCCTCTTCCGAGTGCATTTCTCTTGGTCGTAGGCATTATGAGTTCTTTTTAACTATTTCCTGGGCAAGGCACATATAGTTGTTTGTGCCTGAAGATATCACATCATAGAGAATCGCAGGCTTGCCGTGCGAAGGGGCCTCGCTCAGGCGGACGTTGCGGCTGATCATTGTATGGAACACCATATCCGCGAAATGGCTCTTCACCTCCTCAACCACCTGATTGTGCAGCCTCAGACGGCTGTCGAACATAGTGAAGAGGAAACCTTCTATCGACAGCGAAGGATTGAGCTTGTTCTGCACCAGCTTTATCGTGTTCAGAAGCTTGCCAAGACCTTCGAGAGCGAAATATTCAGGCTGGACCGGAATAATCACGCTGTCAGCCGCAGTAAGGGCGTTGATAGTGATGATGCCGAGCGAAGGAGAACAGTCGATGATGATGAAGTCATATTCATCCCTTATCTCCGCTATGCTGTCTTTCAGCACTGACTCGCGCTTGTCGACGTTGAGAAGTTCAATCTCAGCACCGACCAGATTGATGTGCGACGGAACGACCTGGAGGTACTGCAGTTCGGTGTCGAGCAGGGCCTCGGTGACGTCTATCTGGCCAATGAGCACCTCATAGAGTGTGCGCATCGAGTCAGAGTCCGGATCGAAGTTGAGACCCGACGTGGTATTAGCCTGAGGATCAGCATCTATCAACAATGTCTTCTTCTCCATCACTGCCAGAGAAGCAGCCAGGTTTATGGCTGTCGTAGTCTTTCCCACACCACCTTTTTGATTTGCTATGGCTATTACCTTTCCCATTGATTCCTGATTAAATATCTATCTCGCAAATTTATAAAATCTTTGTATATTTTTTTGATTTATGCTACTTTTGAGAATAACGACCATATGGCATATCGTCACAGGAAATGCAAGACATCTGGAAAGTTATCGTGAACCCCAATGCCGGCAGCGGCAGGGGTGGAAGAGAATGGGATGAGATAAGCAATCTGTTAAGCGCTGCGGGAATACAATTCTCAAGTTCGGTGTCCCGTCACAAATACCACTCCATAGACCTTGTAAGACAGGCATATCAGGAAGGATACCGCAGGTTCATCGCCGTGGGCGGTGACGGCACCATACACGAAGTTGTTTCCGGGATAATGAGCACGGACAACGCAGATCCTGACGTAACCCTGGCCGTCATTCCGGTCGGCACCGGCAACGACTGGGGCCGTGAATGGGGAGTAACCATCGACCACAGGCAGGCTGTAGACATCATCGCAAAAGGGCACACAAGGGTGCAGGACCTCGCTGAAGTGCGTTCAGTAAAAAACGGCACGGAAAACGTCCGGTATATGGCGAACATCGGCGGACTCGGTTTTGACGCTAACGTATGCTTCAAGGTCGACGGCTACAAGGATGCCGGAAAGACTGGCAGCAGCCTCTATGTCAAGGGCCTGCTGAGAGCTTTCTTCGGTTATACGAACAAGCGTTTCAAGATAGTCGTAGACGGTAACACTCTCTACGAAGGCAAGGTTTTCTCAACCGCATTCGGCATAGGAAGATACTCTGGCGGAGGTATGCTCCAGACCCCCGATGCCCTTCCCGACGACGGCCTGCTGGACATTACCGTAATAAAGAAAATACCAAAGCTGAAAGTCATATTCAGCATCAAGAAACTTTACTCCGGCGATATTTATTCCATCAAGCAAGTCATCCACACAAAGGGCAAGAGCGTATATGTGGAATCCTTCCCTTTTGCCAAGGTGGAAGTGGACGGCGAAGCCGTAGGTTTCACGCCTGTGACCGTGACGATGATGCCCCACGCACTCAGGATCGTCGTTCCCTAAAACTCCCAGTCAATCTGTCCCCTGACCTCCAGGACACTGTTTTTGCCATCTTCTGCGAAATCCGTAAATGCGGCTTTCAATGTCAGCTTGAATCCTGAAAAGATGCCAAAAGCCGCCAGCAGGCTGGCCGTCACCCCACGCCCACCGTATGACACCACCGAAAAGCTTTGAGGCAGGTCTTTCTCATACGCATAGATGCGTGTGGCCGAGGACTGTGAGTCGAAATAAGTGCCGCATCCCCACAACGAAAGCCACTCAGCTGCGCGCCAGTCAAGCCGAAACGACGCCCCGAGACCCCGTTCCAGCCTGTATCCGTGCATTCCGCCGGACTCCTCTCCTGCAAACCTCAGCACATAATCTCCCCTGCAGGACAATGATAACCTTTCCGAAGGGCTGAAACTTGCCAGCATTTTCATTGCGTGCCTGTGGCTGTCTTCATAATCCTTGAAAGTGTAATTGTCCTGCAGGTAGGCCGACCAGCTGTCAGCTGCATATTCCACTCTTGCCTTGAAATTCGTGACGAATGACGGAGAGTCAATGCGGTAGCGCACGTGGGGATGATAGGCTGCGTCGCACATTGCAGTGATGGTTAAACCGTCTGCCGGACGTGCAAGTATGTTTGCAAGGACTCCGTACTGGTTGCTGACGGATGAAAGCGAAGAATAGGCGCCCGCGTGGTTGGCGATGTATTCTTTCGGATAATAGCGCAGCTGCACGGCAGCCTCGAAGTTGTATCCGGGAGACCAGACCAATCCGGCAAGGGCGGCCGGAGTACCTTTCAGGTCGAGGGCCGATTCGCCGTAGATCCTGCAATGCCCTGCGCTGTACAATGCCGATACAGCCAGATTGCCGTAGACGCCGTCGTACATCTGCCAGCGGTTGTATTCCTGCACACGGCGGGCGTTCGTCTTGTCATACCCATAAGCGGCGAGGGTGAAGGACAACTGAAGACAGGAAGTCTCGAGAGTATAGTTCACACAGCCGGAATACTCCCTCAGCGCGTTTTTCTGGGCTTTCTGGAACTCAGTCCTATGGTAGCCGGTCGTGGGAAGAGAACTGTATGTGCTGTCGGTGACGGTTGCATCGAGCGATGCGGCCGAGAAGAAGGCTTGAAAGCGGCCCCTCTCCCCTATATCTGACGACAGCGCAACGCCCCGCAGTGCATCGTTCTCACCAGAGGAAGTATAGCCTCTGAAGTCGTTGCGGCGTTTAAGCGTCGATGCGGGGCTGCCGAGAGCAGACATCGAGAATGACTTGCACATAGCCAGTCCCTGCCCGTACGAGGCCGAGAAATCACCGAGCAGCAGCTTGAACCTGCCAGCATCGTATTGCAGATGGGCTGAAAGGAAATCTGGGAGCAGGCTTTCCTGAGCGTCACTTTCAAGCGTAAGACCATAGCTGAAACCGCCCGTCCCGCCGAGATACCTCGCATATCTGTACATTCCTTCCTGGGAACTCTTCCACTTGACCCTGCTCCGCAACTGGGAGAAAGTGCGGGAAAGGGCTCCTGTCCCATCTCCTTCAAGGGTAATGAAAGGCCTGAGCACAGCCACCAGCTCCCTGCTGAAACCATCCACCGCCTCCAGTTCGGAGAAAGAGAGCAGGCTCCCGTATTCTTCCCGATAGTCCAGCAGGCTTTCAATCTGGAACAGCGAAAGCACCTGCAGCTCCTCCAGCTGGCTGCGGGATGCAGAATTGATATCGAGCGGTTTCAGCAGCAGAGTCTCATACCATTGCATCAGTTCTTCGACAGAAGAGCCTGACTCCGACTCCTGCAACTGCTCGAGAAGTTCCTCGATTCCTGCCGGCAGATTCTGGGCAGAAACCGCAATGGCCGGCAGAATAAAACACAATATCGCCACTAACCTTCTCATAGCGCAAAGCTAAGGGAAGGAAGCGGCCCGAGCCGTTTCTAAACATTTATATCCGGATAAAACGGATAGCTAGTTAGTCTTGAATTTGTAAGTCACCGATTTGAGGTCCTCGTTGGCCTTGGCGATCTTGCCGGCGAGCTCTGCCTTGAAAGCTTCCATACGCTCCATAAGGACATCGTCGCCCGCTGCAAGGATCTGAAGGGCGAAGATGGCCGCATTCTTGGCACCATCTACTGCCATAGTGGCAACCGGGATGCCCGAAGGCATCTGGAGGATAGAAAGGACTGAGTCCCAGGCATCCATCGAGTTGGAAGACTTGATGGGGACGCCTATAACAGGAAGAGGAGTGGAAGCAGCAATCACGCCCGGAAGATGGGCGGCGCCGCCCGCGCCTGCGATAATCACCTTGATGCCCCTGTCTGCAGCACCTTTGGCGAAAGCGGCCACCTGATCGGGTGTGCGATGCGCGCTGAGAGCGTTGATTTCGAACGGGATCTGCATACTGTCCAGAAATTCGGCGGCAGACTTCATTACAGGCATGTCTGACATGCTCCCCATAATAATGCTTACAACAGGTTTCATAAGGATTTCGGTGTGATTGTATGCAAAATTAATATTAAATTTGTGAAATATAAATACTGTTTGCGATGAACAAAAGGATCAAACTGCACGACAAATATTTCATTCCATACATACCGCAAGAAGCCTTGATGAAGGCCATCGACGATGTCGCCGAAAAAGTGAATGCTGACTATCGGGATTCCGGCAAGGTACCTGTCGTAATCTGCGTTCTCAACGGTTCCATCGTCTTTGCTGGCTACCTGCTCACCAGGCTTGATTTCCCGTGCGAACTTGCAGCCATCAGGGTAACTTCCTATGAAGGCACCCGCTCGACCGGCAACATCAAGGATGTGCTCGGCCTTACGACCGATGTTGACGGCCGCGACGTCATCCTCATAGAGGACATCGTCGATACCGGCAACACCATCATCAAGCTCTGCGAGCATCTGGCATTCAGAGGTGCCAAGGTGGTCAAGATCTGCACGATGTTCACCAAACCGGACGTATACCACTACGACCGCAAGCTTGACTACGTCGGAATGGAGATTAAGAACAAATTCGTCGTAGGCTTCGGACTGGACTACGACCAGCTCGGCCGCAACCTGCCGGAAGTCTATATACTCGATGAAAATCAATCTGACAACAATATGAAATACTACATCCTTTTCGGCCCTCCGGGTGCAGGCAAAGGCACTCAGGCCAAACTTCTCGTTGACAAATTCGGATTCCACCACGTATCTACCGGAGATCTTCTCCGCAAGGAAATGGCTGCCGGAACACCTCTCGGCCTTAAGGCAAAAAGCCTTATCGAGCAGGGAGCACTGGTTCCTGACCAGGTAGTTATCGGTATGATCAAGAGCGAGATCGAGAACAATCCTTCTGTCCCCGGCTTCCTCTTCGACGGTTTCCCCCGCACCACAGAGCAGGCTGCCGCACTGGACGAGATGCTTAAAGGCTTCGACCAGAGCGTAACCTCAGTACTTTCAATCTCAATCAGCGACGAAATGGTCAAGGAGCGCATACGCCACCGCGCTATGCAGGAGAACCGCCCCGACGACACCAAGGACGAGGTCATCGCCAACCGCATCAAGACTTATCACGAGAAGACCGAGCCTGTCATCGATTTCTACAAGGCCCAGGGCAAATATTGCGAAATCAACGGTGTCGGCACCATCGAAGAGATTTTCGAGAAAGTCTGCAAACTGATCTAAAGGAGGCGGCTGGCTTCGGCGGCTAGAAAAGCCCGACAAGCCACTTGCCAACGAACCAAAGGACCGGCACCAGAAGGGCCGGAAGCATATCGAGGGTCTTTCCCTGACGTATTTTCAGAAGGGAAAGGCCCGATGCCGTTATTATAAGACCACCCACTATCAGCAACTCGCACATCAGCGCATCGCTTATGGCGGAGCTGGACAGTTTTGCTATCAGGTAGAACATTCCCTGCCAGCAGAAAAGCACCGGAGCGGCAAGTATCATCCCGATGCCGTAGGTGGAAGCAAAGACAAACGACGACACGAAGTCCAGGGTGGCGTTCGTGAAAAGCAGAGTATTGTCTCCCTGAAGCGCGCTTGTCACAGGGCCAAGCATAGACAGAGGACCGACGCAATAGAGCAGGCAGGCTGTGGAAAGGCCTTCAGCCAGGGATGACCTGCCGTTTTCAGCACCGGAGCCGCGCCGGCCGAGCTTGTCGACGAGAGAGTGGAATCTGTCGTCAATCTTCAGCCAGGTCCCGACCACGCTGCCGATGGCCATCGCAAGAATGAACAGCACCGGAAACTCGCTGTTCGGCATATTACGGATCGTGGCGCCCAGACCTATGCCCAGGCAGGCCAGACCGAGGGAAGTAAAGACGGCTTCCTTGTATTTCTCCTTGACACCACGATGCACCTGGGCCCCGATTACGGAGCCCAGAATAATCGTGCATGTATTAACTATGGTGCCTAGCATAATGCTACAGGCTGTCGCCGAAATCGGCGCGGAACTTCTTGACCAGCTTCTGCTGCCAGTCGCTGACAGGCTCCAGACGGCCGAAGAAGAAACGCAGAACGCTCGGCTCCTCGGTGAATCTCAGACCACCGATGAGTTTGCGGTTGTCCCATACCCATTTCACGCGGTCTGCGACATATTCGAGCTGAGAAAGAGTGAAGACACGGCGGGGCACTGCAAGGCGGAGAAGCTCGAGAGCTGCATAGCGCTCGCTTCCGTCACGCTCACGCTGCTCGCTGATGGTTCCGCGCTCCATACCGCGGATACCGCCGGCGATATACATTGCAGCGCCGAGAGCACCTGCAGGATACTGTCCGTGAGGCATGTCAGGGAAGAATTCGCTGGCATTCAGATGGACGCCGAGACCGCCGGCCGGCCTTACTACAGGCACACCGTATTCGTGAAGTTCCTTCACAAGATGCTCGATGAAGAGCGGACCCTGGTTGATATATTCTTCGTCAAGAGTTTCATAAAGACCCACTGCGATAGCCTCCATAGAACGGACCTCCATACCACCGTATGTGAGGAAACCTTCATAGAGAGGAACGTATTCTTTCATCTGGCGCATCAGTTCAGGGTTGTTCGAGCAGATGCAGCCTCCGCGGGCGAAACCGAGCTTGCGGGCTGAGAAGTAGACGATGTCGACTGCAGCACAAAGCTCAAACATAATCTCCTTGATGGTCTTGTTCTTGTAGGCTTCTTCCCTTGTCTTGATGAAGTGGAGGTTATCCTGGAGCAGGGATGCGTCGAGGACGCTGATGATGCCTTCCTGCTTGCAGATATCGGCAACTTCGTGGATGTTATGGGCAGATATGGGCTGTCCGCCGATCAGGTTGGTACCGGTCTCGATACGGAGCCACTTGATCTGGCTGCGGTGATCCTTGATGAACTGTTTCAGACGGGGAATGTCGAAGTCACCTTTGAAAGGATCCAGATTGTTTGCATCCAGACCTTTCTGAGCTACCAGTTCCACCACGTCAGCACCGACGCGTGTGATATGTGCCTTGGCGGTCGTGAAGTGGAAGTTCATCGGAACGAGGTCGCCGGGCTTGCAGAATGCCTCTGCAAGGATGTTCTCGCAGGCACGTCCCTGGTGTGCAGGGAGAATGTCATCGAGACCCATAGTCTCTTTTATCGCTCTCTTGAGCCTGTAGAATGTCTCTGATCCGGCGTAGGCGTCATCTGCCTGGAACATTGCTGCCTGCTGGTTGTCACTCATTGCGTTGACTCCGGAGTCGGTCAGCATATCGATGTAGATGTCCTTGTTGTGAAGCAGGAAAGTGTTGTTTCCGGCCTCTTCCATCTTTTTCTGGCGCTCTTCTACCGGTAAGAGAAATAACTTCTGGACGATGCGTACCTTGTGCATCTCAAGGGGAACCTGATGCTCCTCGCGATAAAACTTGACTGTTGACATGTTTAAAGGGTATGAAATGAAATAATGATACAAAAATAAGCAATATTTAGTCAGATAGCCAACAATATCAAACAAAAAAGGACTTCCCGTCAAGAAGTCCTTTTTTATTTGGTCAGAAAGTCCGGTTACTTGGGCATCTGGGCACCATAATTTGCCACCTTGCCGAAGAGGTCTTTTGCTTTCTCCCAGGGATACTTGTTGCAGTACATGCTGGGACGCACGATCTCGCTGCCCTGCTGGTTCAGTCCGAAGATGCGGTTGACCTGGTTTGCTGCGGAATTAGGGTTGTAGCTCTGCGACTGAATGATCTTAAGGCTCATAAAGCCTTCGAGATAGGGCTGGTCGATGGCGTTGATGAAGGCGTCGTTGCCCTCCGGCAGATCCTTGTTGCCTTCATACTTCGGACCGATCTGCTCCGCCTCGTCAATCCTTGAAGCAGACACTGAGATAGTGGCGGCTCCAGAAGAAGCAAGCTCGAGATCTCTCTTGTTGGCGAAGAAGTAGTTGTCATAGAGATTGCTGATCTTTGCTTTCTCCATCGAAGCATTCGACTCATAGAACACTCTTTCCACACCGCAATTGCTGTTGCAGCCGAAGATGTTGTTATAGACGTTGATGGTACGGATGCCGTTCATAAAGCGGAAGCCCTGACCCATATCCTCGAATGTCTTGGTGCGGGTCCAGGTGAAGAGGACGGTGTTGTGGTGGAAATCAAGCGATACTTCAGGGATATCTGCATCCTTCACGTTGCCCTTAACCTGGCAGGCAGCATAGCGGCAGGCGATGAAGATGTTGTTGCACACTTCCATATGACCCTTGCCCATCAGAGCCTGAATGCCATAGTCGCGGCAGTTTACGAAGATACAGTTGGAAACTCGCACATTGCCCTCCACATCCATATGAAGGCCGTATTCGTCTCCGTTGGCATAGCCTACAGTAGGCATCGAGACAGAAGAGCCAGGCTCGATGAAACGTCCTGTCAGAACCCCTTCATTAGGCGTACCGGTCACGTCTTCGTTCACATTCTTTACGAAATAGAGGTTGTTCTCTCCCATATCGAATACGAGTCCGTCGATAACCACGGTTCCCATAGGGCCGGTATATCCGATCGGCCTCCTTGCATTGATGTTGAACAGCGGAGCGATGAACTTCTGGTCGGTCGGCTGGATCTTGGTGACGTGCTTGATTATGTCACGCTCGTTGAAATCCGGTGAATAGCCGCCATAGATGCTGATGAACTTGCCCATATCGTGGGAAGCGTCGCCAAACTTGCCGCACTCTATGTAGCCACGGTCAAGGTTGCCGAGATAATTGCCTTCGGCGACACGTATCTCATCGTTGTCCGAGGCGGCGTCTATGGCTTTCTGCAAGTCTTTCATAGGAGTTGTCGGTGACAGGCCGTCGGCACGTGCCGAACCGGTTGTCGCACTAACGTAGTAGGTTTTGCCTTTGGGGGCGGGAACGGCAGAAGCCGCCTTGTTGAGAACGCCGGAAACTGCAGAGTTTGAAGAACTGCTTGTTCCGTTATTTCCGGTAACTCCGGAAACTGTCTCCTCGACAGCCTTCTTGGCAGCGTCTTTGAGACCTTTCAACAGATTCTGCGCCTGAAGCTGGCCTGAGAATGACAACATTGCCACGACGGCCACAGCCAGGATTTTGATGATAACCTTTCTCATAGCTTAGTTCATTTAGTTTCTTACAAATTTAAATATTATTTTTGTTTATCCGTTTTATCGAAACCGTCTATTATACTGACACTAGTATGGATATCTCAATTATTCTGATCGCGCTCGGTCTGCTGATTTTCCTGTCCCACATTTTCGGTGCAGCATTCGCCAAGACAAAAGTACCGACTGTACTGCTGCTGATGCTGATCGGTCTTTTCATCGGCCCAATAACCGGCTGGATCACTCCGGAATCCTTCGGTAAGGTAGGCAGCGTATTCACCACCATAACTCTTATCTGCATCCTGTTCCAGAGCGGCACCACGCTTGACCTTCACGTTCTTGGGAAATCCATAGGCCCTGCCCTGCTCGCCACAATCCTGAACTTCGTGGTAATAGTGGGCATAAGCGTGCTGCTCGGAATGTTTATGCTGGACCTGAAATTCATCCACTGCTGCTTCCTCGGAGCCGCTCTCGGCGGGACATCCGCTGCCGTGGTGATTCCTATGGTCAACCAGCTCAAACCCTCTGAAAAAGCAGCTACGGTCCTCAACCTCGAGGCCGCGCTCAGCGACATCGTCTGCCTGATCATCGCGATGTCCCTGCTGGAGAGTTTCGGAACCGGAGACATCGACCCGGGCATCATTGCCAAGGACATCGCTCTCTCGGTACTTGGATCTCTGGCTATCGGCATCATTGTCGGATTTGCGTGGATCGTCATACTCAAGAATCTGCTGTCCGACCTGCCGAACGCGATGTTCACGACATTCGCCCTCGCCTTCATCATATATGGCTTCACAAACCTCATAGGGTTGAACGGAGGTATGGCAATACTTGCATTCGGCATCTCAGCGGCCAACTACCATATATCTCACGTGGCGAAGAAGTCGATGGCCGAAAAAGCTGAAGAGATGAGCCTCAGCAAAAGCGACAGAAACTTCTATTCAGAAATCGTCTTTATCCTGCAGACCTATTTCTTCGTATATGTCGGCATCAGTATAAAGTTCAACAACTGGCGTTACCTTCTCGTGGGCGCCATCTTCACAGCCCTGATTTTCCTCACCAGATTCGTCACGATGAGCTGTATGGGCAGGAAAGGCTTCTCGAAGAGAGACCTCCGCCTGATGCGCGTCCTCGGTCCGAAGGGACTTGTTGCCGCCGTGCTTTCTTCTCTGCCTCTGCAATGGGCTCAGTCCACAAATCAGCCCGAGTGGATGCTCAACTCCTGCCAGGCCATTCAAGATGTGGCTTATGCCGTCGTTCTGTTCAGCATAATAACCTGCAGCGTAATCATCATCCTGACCGAAAAGAAGGGAGACAAGGAAGAGCCCGCAGGCGCTGAACCTGTCGCCGAAGCCGCAGCTGAAACAGCCACTGAAGTGGCTGACGAAGCCACGGAAGCAATAGAAGCCGTAGAGGCCGCCGCTCCCGCACAGCCTGAAAACGACAGTTCAGTTCCGGAAGACTCTGCACCTTCTTCATCTTCATATTCCGACATAATCCCCGAGTAAAGCGACATAATATGAAAGTTTTGTTCATAGGCGGAACCGGCACCATAAGCACCGCCATCTCGAAAAGAGTGCTCTCGAACCCGGACAACGAGCTGTACTTGATAAACCGAGGCAGCCGCAACAGCATCCTCAGCGGCAACTTGAAACAAATCATCGCCGACATCAACGACGAAGCCGACGTGGCCGCAAAGCTCAAGGGGCTCAGCTTCGACGTGGTCTGCGATTTCATCTGCTTCCATCCCGACCAGATAAAGAGGGACTACAGACTCTTCAAAGGGAAGACCGCCCAGTTTATGTTCATCAGCACCGCATCTGCCTATAACAAGCCGGCAAGGGATTACGTCATCACCGAGGGCACGTCGCTGGCCAACCCCTATTGGGAATATTCGAGGAAGAAAATCGAGTGCGAGGAATTCCTGATGGAGAAATACCGCGAAGAAGGATTCCCGGTAACCATCATCCGCCCCAGCCACACCTACGACGAGCGCAAGGTTCCGCTGGGAGTGCACGGCCGTGTCGGCAGTTTCTCGGTGCTGAAACGTATGCTCGAGGGCAAGCCTGTCATCATTCACGGAGACGGCACTTCGCTGTGGACACTGACTCACAACAGCGACTTCGCGAAGGGTTTCACCGGGCTTATGGGCAATCCCCTCGCCCTGGGCGAAGCATTCCAGATCACTTCCGGAGAATCGCTGACCTGGAACCAGATCTACCAGTGCATCGCCGATGCTCTCGGAGTGGAACTCAAACCCTACTATGTTCCCTCACGGTTCCTGGCCGACATCGCTCCCGAAATGGATTTCGAAGGCAGCCTGCTCGGTGACAAGGCTTATTCTGTAATCTTCGACCAGAGGAAACTCAAGCGCGCCGTCCCGACATTTATGCCCGAAGTTCCCATCTGCCGCGGCTTGAAGAGCACCGTGGACTACATAATGTCGCATCCTGAATGTCAGGAGGAGGACCCTGAGTTCGACGAGTTCTGCGACCGCACGATAGAGATCCTGGAAGCCGCGAAGGCCTCCTGCCGCAAGATCCTGAAGAAAGACTGATCTACCAGACTATTTTGAAGCTTGATTCGCTGCAGTTGCCGACAGCGTCATATACTGTCACCTTGACGTCGTGGCTGCCGCGCCGTACCCTGCCTTCCGAAAGGTAGACAGTGATGCTGCTGTTTTTCATCGAAGCCAGCGTCCATTCGCCGTCGACCAGCACTTCGAATTTGGCTATTCCGGCCATATCGTCCGTTGCTGTGATGCGGAAGGTATTTCCGCTCACCTTGCCGCCGCTCTGAACGGCAGGTTTGAGGACAGGTGCTATGGTGTCCCTTGCCACGCAGTATCGCCCCGAACGCACTGAGGCAGTCAGCATTCCGTCGCTGATGACTCCCCCGACGCCTGACAGCTTTCCGTCAGAACTTACCCTGGCGAGAATCATCTTGTCTGTCAGCGCCTCATCGTAACCCACGGGGATGGTGACCTTGAACGGCTCGTGGAGAGCAAGCCTGTCGTCGCCGAGCTGCCATACGGGGGAATAGAAGCCGACAGAAGTGTCTGCATCGGCTATCTTGCCATACTGGAAATATACGTTGTTGTAGAGGGCGCCGAGCGGCATTGACACGCTGATGCCGTCAAGGACAAGGGAGTTGGGCACATACCACAGCATCGGCACCGTCAGTATGTTGTCATCCAGAGGCGCGTCCGCCTTGATGCTGTCGTCCCTGCGGAGATAGAGGTTGGCCCTTGTAATGTTGCCGAAAATGTCGCTGGCCTCTACCGTAACCCTGTGCCGCTCATAGTCTGCAAGCTCGATGATGCCTCCGTTCTCCGCAGTTATCTTGGTCTTGGCCAGAAGGTTTCCCGGATCAACCTGGGTCTTGATGAAGTCCATTCCAGACTCTCCGGCGGCCACGGTACTCCTGATGTATTTGTCGATGTCATAGTTGAAATCGCCTATGTTGAGTTCGAAGAGCGGTTCTCCGTCGAGCAGAACCCTGTACTTTTCAACTCCGAGACGGCCGGTGGTTCCCTCCATCTTGTCGATGGCGTCGATTCCGAGATAGGATTTGGCAGGCACGCTTATGACGCTCTCCGAATACTTGCCCGACATAATCCTAAGTCTGCGTGAAACGGGGATTCCGGTGCTGTCTTCATACGCATATACCGCAATCCTCTGAATCACGGGCGTCTGTGTGTCAGGCACGGAATAATACCCTTCCCTGAAAAAGTTGAACGGCGTATTGCCGTCGTCCCTGCGCACTTCCATATGAAGATGGGGTGCAACTGATGACCCGGTGTTGCCCACCTTGCCTATTATGTCGCCCATTTTCACCGGGAACTCGTCCGGACCGAGCAGTATGTTCACCGAGAAGGAGCGCTTGTCGTACTGCTCCTGCAGGACTCGCTCGGAAATGTCGCTGCGGAACGACAGCATATGTCCATAGACAGACATAGTGCCATCAGGATGCGTTATATACAAACCGTTCCCGTAGCCGGTGGTCGAAACGCTGATACGGCTCACATATCCGTCCTTGATGGAATGAATGGGATCGCCCGTCTTGCCGCCTGTTCGAAAATCGATTCCGCCGTGGAAATGGTCGTGGCGCAGCTCTCCATACGACGCCGCGAATGACATCGGCAGATCCAGCGGCTTGCCGTGCTTAATGACTGCAGTAGTGTCGGCGGCAAAACATACATTGGGAGCCAGAACGGCCGCAAATATCAGGACTGTAAGCAGTATGGAACGTTTCATCTGAATTGCCGGCTTATGAGAAGAACTGTTTTACCCTGTCAAAGAGATTTTTGTCATCCTGGCTAGGATTGGCCTTGAAGTTCTCGCTGGCCTCGAGTCTGGCCATCATCTCCTTCTCTGCCTTGTCCAGTTTCTTTGGTATCCATACCTGGACAAATACCAGCAGGTCGCCTGTACCATAGCCGTTGACTGAAGGAAGTCCTTTGCCGCGGAGGCGGAGCACCTTGCCGGGCTGGGTTCCTGGTTCTACCTTTATCTTGAGTTTTCCGTCTATTGCAGGAATTTCCACCTGACATCCGTTTACCGCCTGGGGTATGGATATGAACAGGCTGTAGATGAGATCGTCTCCGTCACGCTCCAGCTGCGGATCCGGCTCTTCTTCGATCACGACGAGCAAGTTGCCGTTGATGCCGCCGTTGCGGGCCGCATTTCCCTTGCCCTGGACAGTCAGCTGCATTCCGTCGCTGACTCCTGCTGGAATCTTGAAACTGATCTCTTCGCTGCCCTTGACCAGACCGCTGCCGCTGCACTTCTTGCAGGGATTCACAACCCTTCGGCCTTCACCGTTGCAATACGGGCAGGGTTGCTGGGTCTGCATCTGGCCGAGGATGGTCTGCTGCACCTTGGTGACCACGCCTGTACCGTTGCAATGCTCGCAGGTCTTTATGTCAGCCTCGCTGGCAGCACCACGGCCGTGGCAGTCGGGGCAGACCATCATCTTGCTGATCTTGACCCTCTTCTCCACTCCGTGAGCTATCTCGGCGAGAGAAAGTTTTACCCTGATGCGGATGTCGCTGCCGCGTGTGACTCTCTGTCCACGGGCACCGCCTCCGAACATACTCGAGAAACCTCCGAAGCCGAAACGGCCACCGAAAATGTCACCGAACTGCTCGAAGATGTCCTCCATAGAGAATCCGCCTGCCGCGCCACCAGCAGCACCGCTCATTCCGGCGTGGCCGAAGCGGTCGTAGCGGGCACGCTTCTCCGGATTGCTCAGCACGTCGTAAGCCTCAGCCGCCTCCTTGAACCTCTCCTCAGCTTCCTTGTCGCCGGGGTTCTTGTCGGGATGGTACTGGATGGCCTTCTTGCGGTATGCCTTCTTTATCTCTTCCTCGCTTGCGGTCTTATCGACCCCGAGGACCTCGTAATAATCTCTTTTCTCTGCCATATAAGCCTCCTTACCAAAGGTTTAGATGCCTATCACAACCTTGGCGTACCTGATGACCTTCTCACCCATAGTATAACCTTTCTGGGTGACGTCTATAACTGTGTTTTTCTTTTTCTCGTCTTCCACCGGGAACTGTGCCACGGCCTCGTGGAAATCAGTGTCGAACTCCTTGCCGGCAGCTTCGATCTCGCTCACGCCGTTCTTCTTCAGGAATGCCACAAGCTTGTTGTAGATCAGCTCAGTGCCTTCCTTTGCAGATGCTGCGTCATCAGAATCCTTCATCGCTGCGAGAGCTCTCTCAAAATCGTCGACAATCGGGAGCATATCCTTGACCAGCTTCTCGTTGGCGAGGTCGATCAGGTCCATACGCTCCTTGGCCGTACGGCGGCGGTAGTTGTCGAACTCTGCGGCCAGACGCAGATATCTGTCGTTAGACTCTGCAAGCTTGCCCTGCAGCTCTTTAACCGCCTTGGATGCAGGCTGCTCTTCGGCAGGTTCTTCCTGCTGTCCGGCCTCTTCCTTCACCTCTTCTGTCTGAGGAGCCTCCTGGCTTGCTGCAGCCTTCTGCTCTTCATCTTTTTTATGATCCATATGTTTGTTTTTCTTTGACATAGTATGCGTTTTTTATGTGTCGCAAAGATAGAACAAATTATTTGCCAACTGGCAGCAGTGCGACAAAATGGCAGAAGTGCAGTTTGCTTTATGAAAAAAATGGTATTTTTGCCGCTCGTTACACAACTGATTCAGACGAATATGGACAACCAGGGCAACGCCATTCTGCTGATCCACTGTCAGGACACGCCAGGCATCATAGCCGAAATCACCAATTTCATCACCGTCAACAAGGGAAACATCGTCAACCTCGACCAGCACGTTGACCACGGCGCCAACGCCTTCTTTATGAGGATCGAGTGGCAGCTTGAGAAATTCCTCATCCCCAAGGACCGCATCGGGGAATATTTCCAGACCCTCTATGCCAACAAGTACGGTATGGAATTCTGGCTGTACTTCAGCGGACAGAAGCCCCGTATGTGCATCTTCGTCTCGAAGATGTCGCACTGCCTCTATGACATTCTGGCAAGATATTCAGCCGGAGAATGGAACGTCGACATCCCCTTGATCATCAGCAACCACGAGGACCTGAGGCCTGTTGCGGAGCAGTTCGGCATACCTTTCCACGTCTTCGAAATCACAAAGGAGAACAAAGCCGCACAGGAAGCCGCCGAGATGAAGCTGCTCGAAGAGAACGGCGTGACTTTCATCGTCCTCGCCCGCTATATGCAGGTAATCAGCGACGAGATGATAGCCCGCTATCCCAACAAGATCATCAACATCCAT
This sequence comes from Bacteroidales bacterium, assembly GCA_017519185.1. GTDB lineage: Bacteria > Bacteroidota > Bacteroidia > Bacteroidales > UBA932 > Equibacterium. The sequence goes on from JAFWSX010000005.1 coordinate 92,126, forward strand.
CACTCCTTCCTCCCGGCCTTCATCGGTGCCAAGCCCTACCACCAGGCCTACGAACGCGGCGTCAAGATCATCGGCGCCACCAGCCACTATGTCAACGCAGAGCTTGACGCAGGCCCCATCATCGAACAGGACGTGGCACGCATCACCCACAAGGACAGCGTGGACACCCTCGTCAACAAAGGGCGCGACCTGGAGAAGATAGTTCTCTCCCGTGCGGTCAGCAAGCACATCGACCGCAAGATCCTGGTGTTCAGGAACAAAACCGTGATTTTCGACTAGAGGAACGGAGGCCAGCTCACCGGAGCCGTCACCGTGATTTCTTCCTTCCGCGTAGGATGCGTGAAGCTTATGCTGCGTGCGTGCAGGCATATTCCGCCGTCCTTGTTGGAGCGCGGAGCCCCGTATTTCAGGTCACCTTTGATGCAGCAGCCGATGGCCGACAGCTGGCAGCGGATCTGATGATGCCGCCCAGTGAGAAGCTCCACTTCCACAAGATGGTAGCGGTCGAACGACTTCAGCAACTTGTAGCGAAGCCTCGCCTCTTTTGAATCGGGCTTCTGCTGGAGGCTCGCATATGACTTGTTCTGCTTTTCGTTGCGCACCAGCCAGTGCTTCAGCTCTCCTTCGGCAGGCTTCGGAGCGGCGCAGGTCAGTGCCCAGTAGGTCTTGTGGACGCTTCCGTCGCGGAAGGCTTCGTTCATCCTTTCGAGGCTCTTGCTGGTCTTAGCAAAAAGTGCTACGCCGCTGACAGGACGGTCCAGACGATGGGGAACTCCCATAAAGACGTGGCCGGGCTTGCCGTCGCGCTGCGCGATGAAGCGCTTCAGAGTCTCGCTCAGGGCTTCGTCGCCCGTCTTGTCGCCCTGGACTATCTCGCCTACCTTCTTGTTGATCACAAGCACGTGGTTGTCCTCGTAGAGTATGCGCGAGGCAATGTCTTCGTATTGTTCCGACTGAAGTTCTTCGTAAATCATAGTGCGAATTAACTAAAATTAATCGGTTATTTCCTACTTTTGCCCTGTTAATACATTCCAGATGGACAGACTCCTTGCCATAAAGATAGGCAGCAACGTGCTCACACGCTCCGACGGAAGGCTGGATATCACCAGGCTCTCTGCCCTTGTCGACCAGATCAGCGACCTTCGCCGCGAAGGATACAAGGTAATTGTCATCACCTCGGGTGCCGTAGCCAGCGGCCGCAGCGAAATCAAAGTGGACCACGAGCTGGACGACGTTTCGCAGCGCCAGCTGTTTTCATCCGTAGGCCAGGCCCGCCTGATGCACAACTACTACCAGTTCTTCAGGGAGCAGGGCTTCAGCTGCGGGCAGGTGCTCACGACCAAGGACCATTTCACAGATGAGACCAGCTACCTCAACCAGAAAAACTGTATGCAGGTAATGCTGGATGCCGGCATCATCCCCATCATGAACGAGAACGACACGGTAGCGATCCAGGAGCTGATGTTCACCGACAACGACGAACTGGCCAGCCTGATAGCTTCGATGATGGGTGTCGACGCCCTCTTCATCCTGAGCAATGTGGACGGAGTGTTCACCGGCGACCCCGCAGACCCGGCCAGCAGGCTGATACGGGAGATCGACCCGGCTGACGACTCGATACTGGAATACATAGGCGAGAAGAAATCCGCCAACGGCCGCGGCGGAATGAAGACCAAGTTCAGCGTAGCAAGGAAGATTGCGTCGCAGGGCATCGAGGTCGTCATCGCCAACGGCAAGAGGGACGACATACTTACCGACATCCTGCACGGCAGCGAAGACGTCCCCTATTCACGTTTCAAAACCAAGCGATAATATGAGCGAAGTAAAGAATATGCTCGCCGCAGCTGCGAAAGCTGCAGGCTGTATGTGTGACATAGACGACGCAACCGTCAGCAAGGTGCTGACAGACCTCAGCGAGGCCCTCGTGGCCGAGACTGACTTCATCCTCAGCCGGAACGCCCTGGACCTTGAGAAGATGGATCCTTCCAACTTCAAGTATGACAGGCTGAAACTCACTGCCGACAGGATCGCCTCTCAGGCCGCCGATATGGCCAACGTGGCGAAGCTGGAGAGCCCGCTCGGCAAGGTGCTGTCATCAGCTACCCGTCCCAACGGAATGGCCATCAGCAAGGTAAGCGTCCCTATCGGAGTGGTGGGCGTCATCTACGAAGCCAGGCCCAATGTCACCAGCGACGTCTTCTCGCTCTGCATCAAGTCGGGCAACGTCACTGTGCTCAAGGGCGGCAGCGACGCGGCCAATTCAAACGAGGCGATAGTTTCCGTCATCCATAAGGTCCTGGAGAGCAACGGGCTTGACCGCAGCATCTGCACTCTGCTGCCCTCGAGCCGCGAAGCCACCGCAGAACTGCTCGACGCTCACGACTACGTGGACATCATCATCCCCCGCGGAAGTTCTTCACTCATACAGTATGTCAGGGAGAACTCGAAGGTGCCTGTCATCGAGACGGGCGCCGGAGTCTGCCACACTTATTTTGACGCTGCCGGAGACCTGCCAAAGGGACGCGACATCGTCTTCAACGCCAAGACCCGCCGCGTGAGCGTATGCAATGCCCTCGACAGCCTGCTGGTCCACTCGTCAAGGCTGGCAGACCTTCCGGAGCTTTGCGCGAAACTTGCTGAAAAGGATGTCGTCATCTACGCTGACGAAAGGGCATACGCCGCACTCAACGGACACTATCCCGCAGCGCTGCTTCAGCACGCTCTGCCGGAGCATTTCGGCAAGGAGTTCCTGGCCTATGCGATGAGCATTCGCATCGTGGATTCACTCGGGCAGGCCCTGGAGCACATTGCCACATTCGGCTCGAAGCACAGCGAATCCATCGTCACCGAAGATGAAGCCGCGAAAGAGACTTTCCTCCGCAAGGTCGACGCAGCCTGCGTCTATGCCAACGTTTCCACTGCCTTCACCGACGGAGCCCAGTTCGGCTTCGGAGCGGAAATCGGCATCAGCACGCAGAAACTCCACGCCCGCGGCCCGATGGCCCTTCCCGAGCTCACCACCTATAAATATCAGATTACCGGCAACGGCCAGACCCGGTGGCCGTAAAATCCACTCTATTCTATTGCTGGTTATATTATTCTTCTTACCTTTGTCGAAAAGGGAGACAAATCCGGAAATAGCATAGTTTAACTATCAGCGCCGGTGAGTTTTCCCTTTCTCGTTTTATAGAAGGTAACAACTGCAAGTTCTTTCCTCCCTTTCCTGACTTCTTCTACAATATTGTATGTGATGTCAGAATAAGTCTTTTCATAAATCAATACTTCTTTCTTATTACGAATTTCTGTTCTGACTGCATCATATTCTGTCAAGAGGTTTGGTATCAATAAAAAATCAGTTATCTGAATCTGCACTTGTCCGCGTAGAGATTCCTTCTCGCTTGAATGCTTTGATATGATATGGCGAATGGCATAATTGTCAATAACGTGATGATATTCAGACGTTAAAATACATCCCTTTCCATCTATTTGACTGAGCTTGAGCTGATCAACATCTTTAATGATAATCTTTATTAGTTGCCCTTTCTCGTTAATTGCTTCGTGCAAGAAATCACCCAGAGTTCCTTCGTAGTACTTAAACAATTCACCCACAATACCATCCTTCATTTTAATCCATCATTATAAACACAAAGCGAGTTCGGTACGATATAACCAAACTCGCTTTGTGGTCTCAAACTACCACGGCTTTCAGACTGAAACAAAGATATCTATTCGTTGCAAGGAAAACAAATGTATTTCGTTAGAACGTCACTCTCCAGCTGAAGTTGGGAAGGATGGGCATCAAGGCGATTTCTTTCCAGGATTCGGTTTCAGCGTCAAAGTACAGCATGAAGGGGTTGAAGTGGTTGGTCACGTTGCAGACACCCACGTTGACTGTGTTCTCGGAGCGGCCTAATTTGAAGGTCTTCTGCCAGCCCAGGTCCAGGCGGAACACCGTAGGCATATGGTAGTTGTTGACTCCCGAATAGTATTTTGACGTAAAACTGTGGTCAAAATAGTAAGCATTGTAGGTCACCGCCTCACCGTTCTCCCAGTGGCCGCTCTGCAGGATCATCGTGGCCGAGAAGCCTTTCCACTGCAGGGTGGCGTTCAGCATATGCCTGCGGTCGAAACGTGCGTGGAAGGGGGCTCCGTCATAGAAAGACGGGAAATTCTCGCGGGTGGTCTTTGAGAGTGTGTATGACGCCCTTCCATACCAGTCCCCGTGCTGATACTCATAGAGAGTCTCCAGTCCGTATGAACGGCCGTCCCCAAGTTCTACGTGCTGGGCCCATCCGGCCAGGCCGCCGCTGAACAGTTCCTGAGAATACTTGTAGTAGACGAGATTGTTCATCAGCTTGTAGAAACCGCCTACTGAAAGGCTGTGGCTGCCGAAATGGCCTGAAAGGCCGGCACCGCCCTGCAGCGACTTCTCCGGAAGCACGTTCCCGACCGTCGGCACTATCAGGTCCAGCGACCAGCCGACTGGCATTCCTTCAAGCGTATGGTAGTACTGCACCAGCCGGTCGAATGTAGCCTCGAAAGCGAGCTGCGGGTTGATGTTCCACTTGGCGGCAAGGCTGAACTCGGGATCTATGCGTCCGCTGCCGCGTTTTTCCGAAGTCTGCGCCATATTCTGGCTGTGATAGTAATTGCCGCGCAGCACAGCCTTGAGCGAAAGCATCTCGGGAATGTTGTACGTTGCCTGCACCCAGGGAGTGGCAAGGATCACGTCCGTCCTTTTCGTCATTTCTCCCACCTGTCCGGGCGAGAACTGTGCATAGCGCAGCGAAAGACCTTCGTCGAGCGCAAACGGACTGTCCCAGGAGTGATGCAATTTGGTCTGCAGGCTGTACTCCGTCAGGCCGGCGCTCAGCGAAAGCTGGTTCCAGACGCTGTGATACCTTTTCTCCTGCTGCTGGAGGCTGCCGTACCTGTTGTATGAAGCGGTCACGGCCAGCCGCGTATTGTCGCCATTCCTGTGGTATTGCAGTATGCCTATGACATTGTTCCAGCCCATTGTTTCGTGGGAGGAGTGCGACATATCGAAACGGTAACGGTCCTGGCTGGCAAGGGCTGATGCAGACACATAACTGATGTCGCTGATATTGACGTTGATCTTGCCATAGACATCCCCTACGAAGGCTCCGAAGTTCGACAGACCGCCGAGCATCCGCGGCAGCTTGTCTTTCACTGCCTTATACTCCAGCGCCAGCGGCGATATCCTGGCCGAGAACATATAGCTAACCCTGTTGCCGACGGGACCTTCAGCTCCGGTGCTGAGCAGGAAGTTGTTCAGGCCGGCGCTCCATTTCCGGCTCTGTGAAGGTTGCTTCGTGACGACTTTCAGGTGCGACGCAGTGAAGTTGCTCTCGTCACCGTTGAAACCGCCCTTGCTCAGTTCTGCGCTCTCCGTCACGGATGTGGGAATGAGAGTCGTCAGGCCGAGTATGTGGGAATAGCCATAGACAGGCACTCCGTCCAGCGAGAAGAGGTTGTTGCCCGAACTGCCGCCACGCACGTACATAGCAGTGGTGCCGTCGGCGCCTGTAGTCACTCCGGGAAGGCTCTGCACCCAGCGGATGGGGTCGCCCTCTCCTACCGGTGACACGATGGCCCGGATCCCTTCTATTCCTGTCTGAAGGTGGCCGAGTCGCTGTTCTATACGACGGGAATCCGTCTTCACGGCCGCATCCAGCGTATCCAGCCAGGCCGGCTGCTGCGCAGCGCAGGTCACAGAGGCGAGAAGAAGCAGAAATATTGTAGTCCGTTTCATTATTATACTTTTTATAAATCTACCCCAGCAATCCTGGTATTCCGTTTCTCCAAACAATACCAGAAAATTCGACTCGCCTATACGGCATTTCGAATTCAGTGGCAGCGCCGAAGATTCCTACGCCTCCGTGTATGTTGCCATACAAATTATCTCTGAGATATATTGTGGACAAATCGTCACTCTGCTCTGCATAATATTGCTGGTAGGCATCCAGCAAGTAGCGGTCATAGTCATCCGACAAAGCAGCAAAATACAGTCGCCTTCCCATGTCATTATCGTTCGTCAGAAAGTCCACTGTAAAATAGGACTGAGACCTGACATCTTTCTTCTGGAAGCGGATAAAGTCGCGATATAAAGGGACATCCGAAAAATAAGTAATATGAAACGCGAGCCCCTCCATGTCTTTCTCCCAATCCTCCTCTTTTATTTTTCTCCCCTCCCATTTTGTTCCAGTCTGATTGATGCCGTCGATATCGGGATAATCTGTACAGAGACTCGTTCCCAGAGCAAATTGTCCAGATATCCAGAGACCAGAATAAACCCAGATAGTGCTTGGCGAGGACAAACGATAGAAGAATCCTCTTGTTTCAGGTGGCCACGCAGGATCGAAATAGATATCATCTGCCCAGGGGAATAAACTTTCTGGATCAAGTTCTCCCAGCCAAGGAACATCCTGGGGTGAGAGAGTGTTTACATCTACAACTTCCACCGGCGGCTCCGCGGGCATCATCTGCTCTGCCCATACGGGGTCCATGCCTGGCACGGTCACCTCCAGACGATAGCTGTGTGTCGGGATCGCCGAATACTCCAGCCGCCACAAGCTGTCAGCGACCTGCACGAAGCGACCAGCCTCACGGCCCTCAGTCAGGTCGGTGAGTACTGCGGTCGCCTCTGTGACTCTGGGAGCCTCGTCCATTGTCACACTTTTCGTATAGGAAAGTTTCAATTCCTGGACCGGTTCGTTCTTGAGGACACAATAAACTGCAAGCAGCGGATCTTCTTTCGCATCGAGTATGACATCCTTCACGCAGGAGGTCAGCGCCAGCATCACCAGCAGGAATAAGCAGATCTTCTTCATGGCTATTGATTATATAATTATAACACACAAAACTCTGAAATACTGCTTCTGACTGTCCTAAAATTATACTTATCAATGACGATGTCGACTAAAAAATACCACAACGGTCGATAAGGAGCAGCAGAAGTAATGAATGCTTTTTCATTAATTGAGATTATCAGGGTTCATCTAGTACTTGATTTTGCCATGGTAGACCCCAAGAATACATCCTGTAGAATCGAATAGTAGATGCAGCACCGAAGATGCCGATTCCTCCGTGTATATTGCCGTGCAGGTTTTCTCTGAGATATATAGATGAAAGATCCTCGCTCACCTCTGCATAATATTGCTGGTAAGCATCACGCAGGTAGCTGTCATAATCGTCTGACAAAGCCGAAAAATAAACGTAGCTATATGCTTTATATTCACCCCCTGTGCCTCCCGTCATTACACTGGTTTTGATATCACCGTCTATGCGGAAAAAACTTTGCTTCTGTTCCTCAGCCTTGGGGATGCGCAGGAAGTCGCGATGCAAAGGATATCCGGACAGGTAGTACCGATCAGCAACAAGTTTAACAAAGGGATTCATGGGCTCGTTCAAATCTCTTTCCCAGACTTTCCCTGTCAGATTGAAATCATCTACATAGGGATAATCCGTACAAAGTTCGCCTACAGGAGCGTAAAGCACCGAATACCCTTCCATCCTATCGAAGCCTTCAACAGATATCCACGTGGTGCATGGCTTGGTAAAACGATAGCCATAACCTTCAGTTTTTACTGAGCGTCTATCGCCTTCAATTAATTTTGTTTCACTCTCCACCGGCGGCTCGGCGGGCATTGTCTGCTCGGCCCAGACGGGTTCCTTGCCTGGCACGGTTACTTCCAGACGGTAGCTGTGTGTCGGAATCGCAGAATATTCCAGCTGCCACAGGCTGTCAGCGACCTGCACGAAGCGGCCGGCCTCACGGTCCTCTGTCAGGTCCGTGAGCACTGCGGTCGCCCCAGTGACCCGCGGAGCCTCAGTCATCGCCGCACTTTTTGCATACGACAGCTTAAGCTCCTGCACCGAGTCAACCTTGAGGACACAATATACTGCCAGCAGTGGATCCTCCATTGCGTCAAGCACCACGTCCCTCACGCAGGATGTCAGCACAGTCACCAGAGCTAAGAATAGGCAGATCTTCTTCATTGTTCTTGTGTGATTATATCATTATAACGCACCGAACTCTTAATTACTGCTTCAAATCAGAAACGGTATAGCAAATTTATCTGAGAAACCTTTCTTAATTATGAAAAGCAGGTAACAATTCACATCTGCCAAATAGGTGATTACCAGCCATTAACACAACCAGGCGGGTAACAGTTCGGATAGATATGGAGCTTTAACGGGCATTAATTGTTATTTTTGAACAAAAGCGATAATATGAGACGCATCTTATTCTTTTCAGTCATCCTGATTGCTTTCGCCTCATCGTGTTCCAACACGGAAATCAGGAAGAAAATGGATTCAGCCGAGTCGTTGCTTCAACCCCAACCTGACAGTTGCCTGACCATAATGGAGTCTATTGTGCCTAGCGGCTTGAAAACAAAGGGAGAAAAGGCACGATATGCATTATTGATGAGTGCTGCAAAGGACAAAAACTACATTGATGTGGCTTCAGACTCATTGATAAGGATTGCTGTTGATTATTACTCTGTCCGGAAAGACCGACTCCACAGGATGATGGCCAATTATTATCAAGGTCTGGCTCTTAATAATGCTGGTGAATATACTGCGGCAATTGTTGCTCTTGAAAAGGCGGAAAAGGACGCTTTGGATTTAGATGATCATTTATATGCTGGCCTTATACTTTTGAGGAAAGGAGATATTTATACTAAAACACTTAACAATCCAGCTACCCAGTCCTGCTTAATGGAGGCTATAAATCATTTTAAATACTTGGATAATCCCGATTACGCGGCTTATACAGAATTAGGATTAGCCATCAGCTATATCAATAGTCATAATTTTACCAAAGCCAAACAGCAACTAGAGTCAGTTCATGCATATAATAATGATAACCTTAATGATTATTATTCTCTTGAAAAAGCCGTCATTATGATTGAACTGGACGAGAACCTCACTGAGGCAATTCGTCTATTAAGAAACTCTCCCAAAAGTCTTTTCAATTCTCAAGATTATTGCCTTTATGCAATGGCGATGGAAAATATTGGGCAAAGAGACTCCACGGACAAACTTATTTATAATGCATATTCTTTATGCATGAGTAAGCAAGATTCTGTTGGCATAGATTTTATGTACGCAGATATCCTACACCGCCGCGGGAATGATGCGGAGGCCTACATGCTAACGCGAAATGCCGCATTTGTTCAGGACTCGGTCACCATGGTACTGCTACAGCAATCTGTTAGTAATGCCCAAAGGGACTATTACAAGGCGGAATCGCTATTACAAGAAGAACGTGCCGGAAGGTTACGCAATCGCAACCGCCTTGGTACAGCAACTGCTCTACTCGCGCTGGCACTTCTATCTGGGTTGACGCTATCCTATCGGAAACGAAAAGAACAGGAAATCCAGGAGCAGATGCTCAAGTTCTCCCTCACACAATCGGAACTTCAGCATGCAGAGCAAGCAAACGCTTCGCTTTTAGGTTCTCTTTTCAGTGAAAAGTTCAACCATCTTGACAAACTTTCGGCAGACTATGTCCGCGCAGACAACGACAGGGAGAGATTAGTTGCATTGAGGGAGTTCAAAGAAGAAATAGCCGCACTAAGGACAAACGACGATTTGTTCCTCTCTCTGGAAAAAGATCTTGACCGATATTGCGATGGAGTGATGACAAAACTCAAGGATCAAGTGCCGGCAATCAAAGGAGAAAACCGCAAGCTAATCTCACTGTTCTTCGCCGGATTGCCCTACAGTACAGTGCAACTTGTGATGAATCGCGTATCCATTGATAGCCTCAAGATTGCCAGATCCCGTTTCCGCAAAGAAATCAAGGCCGCCAACGCTCCGGATGAAGAACTCTTCCTGAGGCTTTTGGAGATAAAGAAATAAAGCGGTTGGCTTACTTCACAAGGAATGGATATCTATTTCCCTGCCTTCTCGCCGGCAAGGATGCCTTCGATGACGGCATTGGTGAAGCCGTTGGCTTCCATAGCGTTAATGCCTTTGATGGTGATGCCGCCGGGAGTGGTGACCTTGTCGATCTCGGCCTCCGGGTGGTTGCCGCTCTCCTGGAGGAGCTTCACGGCGCCTTTCATCGTCTGGAGAACTATGTCTTCTGAAACCTTGGGACTGAAGCCGATGGTGATGCCGCCCTGCATCGAAGCGCGGATGTACTTCATCGCATAGGCGATGCCGCAGGATGACAGGGTCGTGGCAGATGCGAACTGCTTCTCCTCGATCTCCATCACGGCTCCGACAGAACGCAGCAGGCCGAAGGCAGACGCCTTCTCTTCGGCAGATGCACCGTCGGCGTGCACGAAGGTCATAGACTCGCAATACTCAGCTGCAGTGTTGGGGATTACCCTGAACAGGGCCAGGTCCTTGCCGCCCAGCCATTCCCTCAGAGTGTCGCAGGCCACACCCGCCGCAATCGAGATGACAGGTGATGACACTGCCTGGGCAATCTGGCGGACCACCTTCTCTGCAATCCAGGGCTTGACGGCCACGATCACGCAATCTGCACCTTTGACAGCCTCGACATTGTTGCTGCTTACCGCGATTTTCTGATTGAAAGCGTTGATTTTGGCAAGATTCGCCTGACTGACGTCGGAAACAGTGATGTCAGCGGGACTGACATATCCGGAATTGACAAAACCTTTGACAAGGGCACCGCCCATATTGCCTGCACCTATGACCGTAATTTTCATGACTGGCTACAATTATTGACAAGTTTTCCGCAAAGATAATGATTAATTGATACAAGAAATATGACACAATGTCAGTTTTCCGGCCGGATTTGCCATTGGCACAATCTTCGTTAAAAAGAGGGAACGAAACGAAAAACAATCGAAACAATTAAAAAATAAATATCATGGGAAAAATTATCGGAATTGACCTTGGCACCACGAACTCTTGTGTTGCCGTTATGGAAGGCAATGAGCCTGCAGTGATCATCAACAGTGAAGGTAAGCGCACCACCCCGTCAATCGTGGCATTCGCTGACAACGGCGAGCGCAAGATCGGCGACCCGGCAAAACGTCAGGCCATCACTAACCCCAAGAAAACCATCTTCTCAATCAAGAGGTTTATGGGTGAAACCTACGACCGTGTACAGAAAGAAATCAGCCGCGTGCCCTACCAGGTAGACCGTGGCGACAACAATACCCCGCGCGTCAACATCGACGGACGTCTCTATTCTCCCCAGGAGATTTCAGCGATGGTGCTCCAGAAGATGAAGAAGACTGCCGAGGACTACCTCGGAACCACAGTATCAGAAGCTGTCATCACCGTTCCTGCATACTTCAGCGACAGCCAGCGTCAGGCCACCAAAGAGGCCGGCGAGATTGCAGGTCTGACAGTGAAGCGTATCATCAACGAGCCGACTGCCGCAGCTCTGGCATACGGCCTCGACAAGAAGAACAAGGATATGAAAGTCGCTGTGTTCGACCTCGGCGGCGGTACCTTCGATATCTCGATCCTCGAACTCGGTGACGGTGTCTTCGAGGTTAAGTCAACCAACGGTGACACACACCTCGGCGGTGACGACTTCGACCACAAGATCATCGACTGGCTGGCCGACGAATTTGCAGCCGAGAACGGCGGCCTCGACCTCCGCAAGGATGCGATGGCCCTCCAGCGTCTGAAAGAAGCTGCAGAGAAAGCCAAGATCGAGCTTTCAAGCCAGACCACCGCAGAAATCAACCTGCCGTACATTATGCCGGTAGACGGTGTTCCGAAACACCTTGTAAAGACTCTCACCCGCGCCAAATTCGAGCAGCTCTGCGACCCTCTGATCAACGCCACGATCGAGCCTTGCCGCAAGGCCCTTGCAGACGCAGGTCTCCAGGCAAGCCAGATCGACGAAGTTCTGCTCGTCGGCGGTTCAACCCGTATCCCTGCCATCCAGGCAATCGTAGAGAAGTTCTTCGGCAAGACCCCCAACAAGGGCGTCAACCCCGATGAGGTAGTTGCAGTAGGTGCTGCCATCCAGGGCGGCGTGCTCGCAGGCGACGTGAAAGACGTGCTTCTGCTCGACGTCACTCCCCTTTCACTCGGTATCGAGACCCTCGGCGGCGTGATGACCAAACTCATCGACTCCAACACCACCATCCCTACCCGCAAGAGCGAAGTGTTCTCAACCGCCAGCGACAACCAGCCTTCAGTAGAGATTCACGTGCTCCAGGGCGAACGTCCGATGGCACGCGACAACAAGACCATCGGCAACTTCCACCTCGACGGCATCGCTCCGGCTCCGCGTGGAATCCCTCAGATCGA
>JAFWSX010000001.1 GCA_017519185.1 Bacteroidales bacterium
CATAGCCATAACCGTAGCCGTAACCATAGCCATAACCGTAGCCGTAACCATAACCATAGCCATAGCCATAACCATAGCCATAACCTTTGCTGTGATAAGCTTCGACACCGTTGACGATGATTGCCATACGATTGTACTTGCCTTCTTTGTAGAGGTTTTCGATCATCGGCAGGCTGCGCTTGTCAAAGTATCTTGCACGGATGACAAATATCGTCATGTCTGCAACGCGGGAGATGATGGCGGTATCTGCAACCACATCAACAGGCGGACAGTCCACAAAGATATAGTCGTAGTTCTTGCGGAGAGTCTCAACCATATTGTTGAGACGGTCTGACACCAGCAACTCTGCAGGGTTGGGCGGAATCGTACCGACGCTCATCAGAGACAGGTTGTCGTTGACCTTCTGGATGCAGCCGGCAAGATCATCTGTCTTCTTGTTGAGGTAAGCGGCTACTCCGTGATTGTTCTTGTCAAGGGCCTTGCTTAGGGTAGCCTTGCGAAGGTCGAGGTCAAGAATCAGAGTACGGGCACCCTTGAGGGCCATTGATGCGGCCATATTCAGGGTGGTGAAAGTCTTACCGGCATTGGGGTTGAAAGAGGTAATCATTATCACGTGGCATCCTGAGTCGCGGCCTATCATCAAGTCGAGGTTGGTACGGAGAACCCTGAATGACTCGTTGGTTACATCACGTTTTCCACTTTCAACGAGAATTGCAGTATGCTTGTTGTCGAAACGGTCGGCACGTGCACGCTGGATGATATTGCCCTTGATGCCCAGCTGAGGAATCTCGGCCAGGAACGGAACAGAAAGCTTCTGCAGATCGCCGCGACCCTTGACAGTGGTGTCGAGCATACGCATTATGTAGAATACTGCGAAAGGAAGTGCGAATCCCAGCAGCAGTGCTGCAAGCAGAATCATCATCTTGTTAGGAGCTACCGGCCTAGTTGAGCCTGTAGGTTCCATAATCAGACGAGTGTTCTCAACATTCACCAGACTCTGAAGCTGATTTTCCTCACGCTTCTGGAGTAGGAACACATAAAGCTCTTCCTTTACTTTAGCCTGGCGTTCAATGGACTGAAGGTCAAGCTGCTTACCACTGGTTGAAGAAATACGGCCCTGTACCTGACGCTCCTGGTTTTCAGCCTGGTTGGCCTGAAGCTGAAGGGTGGATATCAGGTTGTCGATGGAACGTATGATGTTGTCTCTCAACTGTTCGAGAGATGCATTGAGATCGATGATGACAGGGTTGCTTTCTGTCGTATTCGGCAGCAGGCGGTCACGTTTCAGCACCATATCGTTGTATTCCGATATCTGTGACTCCACGTGGGCGCTGTTGATGCCTGCATTCGAAGGAATCAGAGAATGGCTGTGAGAAGGATCCGTCATATACTCGCGTATATACTTCGCAACCGACAGCTGGTTGTTGATCTCAAAGGTCCTGGTGGAATATTGAGAAGACTGGCCAAGGTAAGTAGAGGTTACCTGACCTGCATCAGGGAGGTTGTTTTCCTGCCTGAAGCTCTTGATTTCTCCCTCGATTCCTCCCAATTCCTTCTCGATGATGGCGAGACGTTCGTCGATGAATTCAGCAGTGTTGGTAGCAGACTTGTTCTTGCCTTCAAGCCAGTTCTCGTTGTAGATGTCCAGAAGTGTGCTGAGAATCCTTTCTGCTCTTGCAGGGAAATAATCTTTCTGTGTCAATGAGATGACAGATGACTGTTTGTTTGAAAGACCCACAGAGAGGTTGCCGCAGTAGCTCTTTGCGCGTGTCTTAGCGTTGCGCCACGAAACTTCGATATCCTTGTCAAACTTGTTGGCATATTTTGTCGCTACCAGCACCATATTGCCGACAGGGGTATCGAGAGTGTCACCGAAAGCACCCGTAATGCTTTCTCCTCCAATCTCAACTCCGCCTACTACGAAATCTGTCAGTTTGAAACCGTCTTTCTGCTTGTGGGCGATGAAGTCGAAACTTGAAGCCGTGTTGTCACCGGTGAGTACTAGCTGGAACGGTGCATTTGTATAGAGTTCCCTCTTGCGCATGAACTGGTCTTCGATATATTTTGTTTCAAAGCCGAGTCTTTCCACCACCCTTTCCATCAAGTCAGGACTTGCGAAGGCTTCCATCTCATTATAGACAGTTGCTGAAGAGAAACCTGCAGCATATCCGCCTGAGAATTGTGTGAGGTTGCGGATGGTGCTCTGCTCAGTCCTTTCATCGAGGATGACTTTCTCGCTGCGACTGAATGTCTTAGGGGTCTTGTAGAGATATATCAATGCTGCAAACAGGCAGATGGCAACAGATATGACATACCACCATCTGTTGTTCCATATCATTTCCCAAATATCGGCCAGCTGCAGTCCCTGTTCTTCAAAATCAGCGCTGTTGACGCTGTTCTTGGCGTTGTTGTCGTATTCAGCCATAAATAGATTTTATTTTAAGTGTGTTACTGTCAATACAAAGTTTGTTACCGTCACGGCAACTGATGCAAGTGAAATCCAGAAACTACCTGACTTGAAGTAGTTCTCGTTGATAGTACTCTGGCCGGCACGGACTGCATTCGGATAAACATAGATTACGTCATTCTGCTGAAGATAATAAGCAGGTGATTCAAACAAGTCAGAACTGCGCAGGTCTACTTTGTAGATGTTGCGCTTGCCGTTCTGCTCCCGAATGACGGTCACATTGTCTCGACGGCCATAGATGGTAAGGTCGTTGGCAAGGGATATTGCACCCAGCAAGGTAATCTTGTCGCCTGTGACACTGTACATACCGGGATTATGAACTTCACCAAGCACAGAAATCCTGAAGTTCATGTATTCTACGGTAACGATGGGGTCCATCAAGATACCGCGGGATATGATTTCCTGCTTCAGCATATCCTGCAGTTCCCAGCGGTTCAGTCCCGCTACGTGAATTGTTCCGAGCATAGGAAATTCCAGGTCACCGCTATTGTCGACTACATAACCGATAAGGCGGGATGTTCCGCTGCTGGCCCTGTTGGATGTAATCTCGCTTCCCACAAGATAAGTTGACAACGGTTTGTTGAGAGATGCGGCCAACTCCGGATTACGGCTTGACACCACGATAGACAGCTGGTCCTGCGGCTGAATAACGATACCCTTGTTCTCCTTCATGTTGAGCTGGGCCTCGTAGTCCAGGTCCTGCAGATAATCAATCTGCTGGTAGGTTGTTGTGCTGCATCCAGCTGCCATCAACCCTATGGCCGCTATGGCCAAGATTCTGTAGAGTTTCAGTTTCATATCACTAATATTGGTTTTTTCCTGGTAATAAATAAAAACAAGTCTTTAACTCCCCTCCCTGCAGTACTTTGTATCGGGAAGGCAATGCCAGCTGGGACCAGCCCCTGTCCAAGGGCGGCCTGTCAGCCGTGGATTATCGTCTCAAGCAGGGCAAGTTCATCTTTTTTGAGGACCTGTGCCCCGTATTGTTTCATAAGTGCGTGGTAGCGGTGACAGTCGCTGCCTGCCATGCAGTACCAGCCTTTTTTCAAAAGTTCGTGTGCCTTCAGCGCAACGGTTTCTCCATACACCCCTACGAGGGACGGCAGGTTGAGCTGCATCAGACATCCCATGTCGTGCAGCCTGCGGTAGTCTTCTTTCTGCATGTAGTGATAACGTTCGGGATGTGCCACCAGCGGTCTGTAGCCGGCTTTCAACATAGTGTCGAGCACATCCCAGAGATTGATGGGAGGAAACTGCGTGGATGTCTCCACAAGCACAGTGTCCTCTCCGTGCATCAGAAGGTCGCGATCCTCGAGCCTCTTTTCGAACAGGGTGTCAATCATATACTCGGATGCCAGCTCGAGCTTTATCGGGCCGTGGTACAAGGCCTTGAACTCTTCGAACCTTGCGCGGATACCCTCTGTAGTGTTGGGCACATCCTCCATGGTATGGGGTGTAAGCCAAAGCGTATCCAGCCCTGCCTGCTCATAAAACTCCATGATTTTCAGGGAGTCTTCGGCAGTTTTCACACCGTCGTCCAGCCCGAAGAGGATATGGCTGTGGCTGTCGGTGGCCCCTTTCAGAAGACCCGACTCCAGAAGTGAACGCTTTCTTTGCAAAAATCCGAACATTTCAAGCCGAATATAAGTATGCAAAGTTACGTAATTTATTTGAAAACAGTACTTATAGCAGCCCAAAACCGCACTTGTGGCAGTATTGTCAGAGCAGAGTGTTATGGAAATGCTGATAGATGATTGCCGCCTGTTTCTTTCCGACGGCGGATGTCAGCTCCTCGATGGAAGCTTTTTTTACGCGGGCGACGCTGCGGAAGCGGCGGATGAGCTTGGCCTCGGTGGCTTCGCCAACGCCCTCTATTTCGAGCAACTCGCTGCTTATCTGGCCCTTGCTGCGCAGGCTGCGATGGAAGGTGATTCCGAATCGGTGTGCCTCGTCTCGGATGTGCATCATTACTTTCAGCGAGCTGGAATTTCGGTCGAGGAAGAGGGGATGAGGATCGCCGGGCACGATGATTTCTTCCATACGCTTTGCCAGGCCGACAATCTTTATGCTGTCTTCGATGCCCAGCTCCTGCAGGGCTTCAATGGCACTGTGCAGCTGTCCCTTGCCGCCATCCACTACTATCAGGTCGGGCAGTTCCTCGCCCTCAGCCATCATCCTGGAGTAGCGGCGGTTAAGTACCTCTTTCATCGACGCGAAGTCGTTGGCTCCCACCACGGTCTTGATCTTGAAGTGACGGTATTCTTTCTTGCTGGGCTTGCAGTCGCGGAAAACAACACAGCTAGCCACGGGGTTCGTACCCTGAATGTTGGAGTTGTCGAAGCACTCCATATGGCGAGGTGGCTTGTTCATATTGAGGTCTTTCTGAAGCACTGCAACCAGCTTCTGCTGATGTTCCTCGGGATGCAGATGCTCCTCCTGCTTGAAGCGGTCGGCCTTCATTGCGGCGGCATTGCGACGGCTGAGCTCCAGCAGGGCGGCCTTGTCTCCCTTGAGCGGGATGTGAACGTTATGGCCTTCGAAGTCACCCTCGGGCGGGAACGGCACAACCACCTCCTTCGACAGCTCTCCGAAGCGGCTTATCATCTCTGCCATAAAAAGGCCGAGCATATGCTCAGGGCTCTCTTCGATGCGGCTGCGAAGTTCCATATTGAACGACTGCACGATGCATCCGCCCTTGACTCTCATAAAGTTGCAGTAAGCGTCTCCTGCCTCCTCAACCATCGAGAAGACATCAACATCGTCAATCGAAGCACTTACTACCAGGCTCTTGGCGTAGTGGCGCTCAAGCATCTGGATGCGCTCCTTGTAGGTCTGGGCTGCTTCAAAGCGCAATTCTGCGGCAGCCTGCTCCATTGCAGCCTTGTTTTCACGGATAATCTGTGCAACTCCGCCTTTCAGGATGGCTGCGACGGAGTCTATCTGCCGGTCGTATTCCTCCTCGGAAATCTGCCCCACACAGGGGGCTGAGCATTTGCCGAGATGTGCATTGAGGCATTTCTTGAACTTGCCGGCCGCAATGGCTTCGGGAGTGAGTGCAAGCTTGCAGTCTCTCAGCTGATAGAGCTGTCCGAAAAGTTCCAGCAGCGAATGGGCATAGGTGGCTGAGCTGTACGGCCCGAAGTAGCGCGAGCCGTCCTTCACGAAGCGGCGGGTAAGGAATACGCGGGGAAAATGCTCGTTGCGGATGCATATCCAGGGGTATGTCTTGCCGTCTTTAAGGAGGATGTTGTAGCGGGGTTGGAGTTCCTTTATGAGGTTGTTCTCAAGCAGGAAGGCATCCTCCTCGGAAGCTACGACGGTGTGCATCAGGTCGGCGATGTGCCGCACCATTGCGCGGGTCTTGCGGTCAAGAGACTCCGGCGGACGGAAATACTGCGACACGCGGCGCTTGAGGTCTTTGGCCTTGCCGACGTAGATGACTGTGCCTTCGTCGTTCAGGAACCGATAGACTCCTGGCGAATGCGGCAGATATTCAACTTTCTCGCGTACTTCCATATCTTCACAAATGTAGGGATTTTCCCATAAATTCTTACTTTTGCAGTTTGCACGTGTATGCGCGTATGAAGAGAAGACTTCTGAACATAGCGAGAATCGCGGCAGTGATGGTACTGCTGACGGCATTGTTTCCCTGCCGGCAGGCGTATGCGCAGTACTACACCATCGGCTCCGACCCTGCATTCGTCCAATGGAACAGGATGAAGTCAGAACACTTCAGCATAGTCTATCCCAACTATATGGACTCCCTGGCGCGCGTCTATCTCTTCAACTTCGAGAAGAACCGTAAGCTCTCCGACGAAGGAATGGGCGTCGAGATGGTGAACATCCCCCTCGTGCTGCACCCCTATACATCGGTCAGCAACGCTACCGTGGTCTGGGCACCCAAACGTGTCGACATCCTCTCCACTCCTGAGTTCAAAGGCGGCTACGCACAGCCTTGGGAGCAGCAGCTCTCGCTCCACGAAGCCCGTCACATCGACCAGATGACCCACTATACCAAGGGCTTCTTCAAGTTCCTGTCGTACCTGATGGGCGAGCAGAGCTCCGGCCTCGGAGTGGGAATGTACCCTTCCGGCTGGTTCCTCGAGGGCGACGCCGTGCACAACGAGACCAACTTCAGCAACGTCGGCCGCGGCCGCGACCCCGACTTCCTGATGGACATCAAGGCCTCCATAATGGAGGGAGAGAACCGCAGCTACGACAACTGGCGCTACGGTTCGTACCGCAACTACGCCCCCAACAAGTACACCCTGGGCTATCTGATGCACTCCACGGCGATGTACTACAGCGACAACTACTACTATCCCGGGGAGATCCTGAAGGCCTGGACCCACGAGGTCGCCAACCTCGGCATCTACAACGTAGCCTTCATGCGCTATTCCAACAACACCGCCCGCAAGCACTTCCGTTCCGGTGTGAAACTCTTCCGCGAGTACTTCTCCCAGGACCTTGCCCAGCGCGGCCCCACCAACTATATGGAGTGGCTCAGCAACAACCCCAACAAATACTACACGACATACCACTCGCCAGTGAAGCTTGCCGACGGCAACATATATGCTATCAAGGCCGGCTATGAGAACGTCAGCCAACTGATCAGCATCGACCCCGACGGCAACGAGCATTTCATCCGCCCCTTCGCCTCTTCAGGCCGCGTAAGCCAGGTGAAACCGTCTTCCGACCACAGCCTGATGTGGAGCGAGATAATCCCCGACGAGCGATGGGAGCTCGAAGACCACTCCATCATCCGTGAGTACGACGTCAATACCCGCAAGGTGCGCAACATCACCCACGGCACGCGCTACTACAACCCC
This sequence comes from Bacteroidales bacterium, assembly GCA_017519185.1. Taxonomy (GTDB): domain Bacteria; phylum Bacteroidota; class Bacteroidia; order Bacteroidales; family UBA932; genus Equibacterium. The sequence goes on from JAFWSX010000001.1 coordinate 7,297, forward strand.
GCCTTCACATTCGACGGCGACCTCATCTCCGTCACCGAATATCCCCTGCAGGGCTGCTCCAACCTCGTGCTCATCGACCGTGTCTCAGGCAATAGGGTGGCCACGGTCCGCGCAGCCAAGGACGGCCAGATAAAGCACACGATCTGGGTGGGCGACAGGATGTACGCCGGCATCGTGACCAACGACGGCTGGGGGCTGTACTCCATCCATCTGCAGGACATCTCCCTCGGTCAGTCAGCCTGGCGCTGCGAGATCCCTGACCAGACCCGCACCATACTCAACCTCAACAACTACGGCAGCGACATAGTGTTCCAGACCGACCTCGACGGCGTGACAAACCTCTACAGCTACTCACCCGCCACAGGTGCCATCACCAAGCTGACCAACGTGCCGTACGGCGCTTTCTCGCCTTACTACGACGACGAGACCAGGATGCTCTACTACACATACTACGACAACAAGGGCTACCACCCCGTGCGCACCCCGCAGGACTCACTGGTGAACACCCGGGCCAGCTGGGACGAGCCATACAAGTTCTATTTCGCAGAGCACTTCGCAGAGATGGCCAACTCACGCGTGCAGCCTATGGGCGAAGAAGAGCAGGCAGCGCTGCGCGACTCCATAGACGCCATCCAGCCCAGGCATTTCAGCAAGGCCGCAGACCTTTTCCACATCCACTCGTGGGCTCCTCTCTACTTTAGCGTGAACCGTATAATGGACCTCAGCTACGAGCACTACTACCAGCTCGCCGCTCCGGGCGCCACCATCCTGATGCAGAATCTGCTCGGCACCGCAGAGACACAACTGGGCTACTCATTCCATCACGGCTTCCACGCCGGCCACGCCCATTTCGTATATAACGGCCTCTATCCCGCCTTCGAGCTGGCAGTGGACTACAACGACCGCAACAAGCACATCATCCGCGTGATGGACGTCGACAATGCCCGCGTGTCATTCGTCGACACCACCTCCAGGTCAGCCCTCGAGATCGCATCAAAGATGTATATTCCCATCAACCTCAGCCGAGGCGGCATCAACAGCGGCCTCATTCCCGAGGTTGCCTTCAACTTCACCAACGACGTCATAGAATACGAAGGAAAGAAAGCCCACTACAACTGGGACCTTCAGTACGGCCTGCGCTGGTACCGTATGCTCCCGCAAACCAAGACCGCCCTTATGCCGAGGCTTGGAATAGGCCTTGAAATGCGCGGAGCCTATGCCAAGGGCAACCTCAACAACAACGGAATGCTGGGCTATGTGCACGGATACGGCTACCTGCCAGGCTTCACAAAGCAGCAGGGCTTCAAGCTTGACGCCGAATACCAGTACCAGACCGGCAACGGCAACAACGGCTCCATCACCAACCTGGCCAAGATGCCTAGGGGATACCAGTCCTACATCCTGCGCGACTACGCCAAGGTGTCTTTGGACTACGCTCTTCCCATCTACATCGGCGACTTCCAGCCCACCACACTGTTCTACCTGATGAGGGTGAACCTCATTCCCTTCATTGACTGCGCCATCGACAACCTCCGAGGCCCGAACAAGGTGCATCTGTGGTCGTACGGAACGTCGGCCACCCTTCAGGGCCATTTTCTGCGCATCGGTGCCGAGCTGCAGCTGGGTGTGCGCTGGGCACGCTATTTGGATATACCGACCCACAGTTGGCAAAACAACTTCCAGTTCATTACATCGTACTCACTTTAAACTGTTTCGAAAATGGCAAAGAAACATCTGCTCGGTCCGTTCGACTGGTTCCTGCTCATTGGAATCGTAGCCTGCAACATCGTCAACTCGATAATGTCAAACAGCTTCGACATCATCGGCACGATATCGTCGATAGCCGGAATAGTCTGTGTTGTGCTCTGCGTCAACGGCAGCATAACCAACTACCTGTTCGGCCTGATCAATGTTACTCTCTACGCATACATCTGCTACAAATCGCAGCTGTGGGGTGCGGCAGCGCTCAACGGCCTGTACTACACTCCGATGCAGTTCATCGGCTTCTTCCAGTGGCGCAAGAGGCTTCAAAGCGGTCAGAGCACGATTGTGGTGCCGCGCAAGATGGGCACCAAGGGCCGCATATGGACCACGGTGATCTGCGCTGCATCGATTGTCGTATGCTCGCTGATACTGATGAAATTCGGCGACGCCAAACCGTGGCAGGACGGTGCCAGCACAATGCTCTGCGTAGTCGCAATGGTACTGATGGTGAAAGCCTATATGGAGCAGTGGGTTCCCTGGAACCTCTCCAACGCGCTGTTCCTGGCTATGTGGGTAGCCCTGTTAATCAAGGGTGAGCCTCACTCAGGCCCGATGGTGATTATGTGGGCCTTCTACCTCATCAATTCCATCAGAGGATGGATCGAATGGAAAAAGATGGTCGACAAGCAGGAGGCTGAAGAGGCTACCGGGCAGCCAGTGCAGAATTAAGGTAATTGACCAGTATCACGGGGTCTACATCTTTGAAGACCACGTTCTTCGCTTCGTCAAGCACATAGAGGGACGGTATCGCACGCAGGTTGTAGAGCCCGCCTGCGACATCGAGCGCACCGTTGTAGCCGTTGTACCAGTTTTTCGGATAGATCGGGGCATAGCTGCGCCATTCGTCAAGGTCGGCGTCGGGATAGACGTTGACAATGGCCAGTTTGCCTGCAGCTATGAGGCCTTCAAGTCCTTCCATAGCACGAAGCTGGTCGATGACGGCCTTGCAGTTTTCGCAACCTGGATTTGAGAACAGCAGGACAATGATGTCAGCCTTGATGTCATAGAGGCGCATCTGCCTGCCGTTGAGCTGTGTGAAGCCGAAATCCGCAGCAGGAGTGCCGAGGCGGTTCAGCTTGAGTCTTGACAAAAGAGCCTCGGCGTCTGCCTTCTCTTCATCTGTTGTGAATTTAGACGATACCTTTGCTTCTTCCACCGGTATGTACATCTCCTCGTTGCGGATTATGGACTGGGGGTCATAAAGCATCAAGTCGCTGATTGAAAGCACGGACTCCCAGACCTTGCCGTCAGGATAAGCAGCTTCCATCTTTTCTGCCTCGGCCATAAGATATTTCTGCGCTTCGAGACCTTTCTGGACATCCGCCGTCATAAGCATCGTCGCATAGTTCGTGAAAGCTGCCTGGAAGGCATCTCTGGTCACTCCGCCGATGAGGGACGTGTCCTTGGAGTATACCCTGTCCTCGGCGAAGAATGGTTGCCAGTAATGAGTTACGAGGTAGTTTTGAATGTCCGGACCGGATGTCATCATAGTGGGAACCTTTGGCATCGGGAATGGCTGCGGACCCGGGTCTTTCTCCTTGCAGGAAGAGGCAAGGGCCAGCACCAGGGCTATGGTAAGGGGAATGCGGAGTCTCATTAATCGAGGGTTTTAGACCAAATTTAAATAATTTGCTATATTTGCAGCGAAATTTAACACACAAAACAATTACAAAATGAAGAAATTCTTTATCGCAATTGCTGTAATGTTCCTTTCATTCACAGCAGCTCAGGCTCAGCCTTACAATGCAGCTATCGGTCTTGAAGGTGGTTATCCCGGTAACCTCGGTCTGACTTACAAGCAGTTCGTTGGTGCTTCAAACTTCTTTGATTATAAAGCCAATCTGTCTCTCAGCAGCGAGCATCTGACTCTTTATGTTACCGACACCTTTGATTGGAACGTTCCTATCGCCGGTGGTTTCCAGTTCTTCTATGGTCTTGGTGGTGGCGTTGGTGCTACTTTCGCTTCATCAACTTTCTTCCGTGCTGCAGTTTTCGGAAACATTGGTTTTGAATACGCATTCAGCGCTATTCCGTTTGCTCTGTCAATCGACTACAACCCTGGTTTCTATATGCACTTCGGCAATGGTTTCCACGGAGACTTTGGTTACACAGATGCCAACATCGGTCTGAAGTTCACCTTCTAATTCCGAGAAGCAATACAAATAAAGAAGGCTGGCCATCACGGTCAGCCTTTTTTGTACCCGGTGCGGACAAAAAAAACAGGCTGGCGGGAAGCGTCAGCCTGTTTCTCAGATGTGTGCCAGATATGGATTACATCATCGGGCCCTGCATCGGGGGAGTCGGCGGAACCGGCTCGGGAATGTCGGCGATCACGCACTCAGTGGTGAGGAACATACCGGCAACAGAAGCCGCATTCTGGAGGGCGATACGAGCCACCTTGGTAGGATCGATGACGCCAGCCTCGAAGAGATTCTCATACTTGTCAGTACGGGCATTGTAACCGAAGTCACCCTTGCCTTCCTTGATCTTCTGGACAACCACGCTGCCCTCAACACCAGCATTCTCAACGATAGTGCGGAGCGGAGCCTCAATGGCGCGGGCAACGATATTGATACCAGTCTGCTCATCCTCATTCTCACCTTTGAGCTTCTTGAGAGCCTCGGTAGCACGGATGTAAGCAACTCCACCGCCAGGAACGATACCTTCCTCGACAGCAGCACGGGTAGCGCTCAGGGCATCCTCAACGCGATCCTTCTTCTCCTTCATCTCAATCTCGCTTGCTGCACCTACATAGAGGACTGCAACACCGCCGGCGAGCTTACCAAGACGCTCCTGGAGCTTCTCACGGTCGTAGTCGCTGGTAGTAGTCTCGATCTGCTTGCGGATGGAAACAACGCGGTTGTGAATTTCTTCCTTGTCGCCGCAGCCGTTGACGATAGTAGTGTTGTCTTTGGTGATGACAACCTTCTCGGCCTGGCCGAGCATATCCATAGTAGCGTTCTCGAGAGTGAAACCACGCTCCTCAGAGATAACCTTGCCGCCAGTCAGGATAGCGATGTCTTCCATAATGGCCTTGCGGCGGTCGCCGAAGCCAGGAGACTTAACGGCAGCAACCTTGATGGTGCCGCGGATCTTGTTCACAACGAGGGTGGTCAGCGCTTCGCCGTCCACGTCCTCGGCGATGATGAACAGGCTCTTGCCTTCACGGGCGATGGGCTCGAGGATAGGCATAAGGTCCTTCATCGTAGAGATCTTCTTCTCAGAAAGCAGGATGTAAGGATTGTCGAGGACAGCCTCCATCTTGTCAGGCTCAGTCATAAAGTATGCTGAGATGTAACCGCGGTCGAACTGCATACCTTCAACAACCTTAACCTCGGTAGTAGTACCCTTGGCCTCTTCGACAGTGATCACACCGTCGTTCTGGACTTTCTCCATAGCCTCGGCGATGAGCTTGCCGATGTAGTTGTCGTTGTTGGCAGAGATGGTGCCGACCTGCTCGATCTTAGAGTAGTCGTGGCCCACAGTCTGGCTCTGCTTCTTGAGGTTCTCAACAACAGCCTCGACAGCCTTGTCGATACCGCGTTTGAGGTCCATCGGGTTGGCACCAGCAGTTACGTTCTTCAGACCTACGTCAAGGATGGCCTGTGCAAGAACGGTAGCGGTAGTGGTACCGTCACCGGCCTGGTCGTTGGTCTTCGCTGCAACTTCCTTAACCATCTGGGCACCCATATTCTGGAAACGGTCCTCCAGTTCAACTTCCTTGGCTACGGTCACACCGTCCTTGGTAACCTGGGGGGCGCCATACTTCTTGTCAATGACAACATTGCGGCCTTTGGGACCGAGGGTCACCTTCACCGCATTCGCCAGTTCGTCTGCACCTTCCTTCATCAGGTTGCGTGCATCGATGTCAAATTTGATCTCTTTTGCCATATTTTTTTACTTTTAAAAATTAACAAACGATTGCAACGACGTCGCTCTGACGCATGATCAGATAGCTCTTGCCGTCGGCAGAAATTTCAGTGCCAGCGTATTTGCCGTAAAGAACGGTGTCACCCACCTTGAGCTCCATAGGCTCATCCTTGGTACCGTTGCCAACTGCAACGACAGTTCCTTCCTGGGGTTTCTCTTTTGCGGTGTCAGGGATATACAATCCGCTCGCTGTCTTGGTCATGGCTTCCTTGGGCTCGACCAGCACTCTGTCTGCTAAAGGTTTAATGTTCATAGTTGTGTATTTTTTAATATTTGTTGTTTTCTTACCGAGGCCGGAATACGGCAAATTAAATGCCATCTGCACCAATCTGCCAAATTGGCACTACTTGATGCCACTTTTGACCGGCAGCTGTGCCATAATAGCACCGATGGCGGCCACTATCACGAACACCAGCGTCACGTCAGCCCAATGCACTTTCACGGGATATGCATCCACCACGAAATTGCCCGGCAGTTTGACGATGCCATAGTGCGCCTGGATGAAGCATATCAGCAGGCCGAGGGCTATGCCGATGACTATGCCCAGCAGTGAAATCAGCCATCCCTCCAGGCGGAATATATGGCGTATCTGCTTGTTTGTAGCACCCATCGAATGCAGTATTGCTATATCTTCTTTTTTGTCGATGATGAGCATCGAGAGCGAGCCCAGCGCATTGCAGGAGATGATAAGCATCACGAACAGAAGGATGAAATAGACTGCAAGCTTCTCGTAGCGCATCACCTTGTAGAGACTCTCGTTCTGCTGATAGCGGTTGCGCACCACGAAATCATTTCCTAGAAGCTTTGCAATATTCCTTTGTACTGCACCGGTCACCACACCGTCAGACCTGAGGGCTTCAGGCTCAAAACGCAGTTCGACACAACTTATCTCATCGTGTTCAGTAAGCCGGCCCAGCACCTCTCGAGGCATAAAAACATATTTTCCGTCGAAACTGTCGTCAACCGAAAGGATGCCGGCGGGGAAAAGCTTCTCGGTCTTGAGAACGGATTCCGGGTGGAAAATGTTCAAGGTATCGTGCATCGACGGATAGATGGCCGAGAGCGGCGTAAGGAAACCGAGCCGGACCGCCAGCTGCCCTGAAATCTTGGCAGCAAGCACCATCCTGGGCGATTCTCCCTCCCAGACTCTGAACTCTCCGCCTGTGATGTATTTGTCGAGTCCAGATTCCTTGCCATAGAGACTGTCGACTCCGCGCGCAGTCACTACGGCATTGTTGTCGCCGTACATCAGGAATATGTTCTCCTCAAGTATCTCGCTGAAGCTGGCGACAGACGGATCGCTGCGCAGCTGGCTGAAAGCCTCTCCTTCCGCAGAAAAGGTCTTGCCTTTGGCGGGGGTTATCAGCAGATCGGGACTGGTTGAATCGTACAGTTCCTTCACCAACGTGTCGAAACCGTTGTAGATTGAAAGGATTATCACAAGCGAAGCGCATCCGATTGCGATGCCGGCCGCAGATATAATCGAGATAATGTTGATGACGTTATGCGACTTCCGCGCAAAAAGATACCGCTTTGCTATGAAGAAATCTGGCTTCATCCGGTCGTCTTTGCTCGTGCACCTACAGTTTCAGAAGCTCATCTATATGCTCCACATAATCCAGCGAGTCGTCCACGTAGAAAGTCAGCTCGGGGACGATGCGCAGCTGCTTTGCCACACGGCGGCCGAGCTCTCCTCGCAGTGAACCCGACATCTGCGCGATGGTCTGCATCACGCCTTCCGTCTTGCTCGAAGGAAATATGCTCAGATAGACCTTGGCTACGGCCAGGTCGGAACTTATCTTGACGCCGCTGACAGTTACAAGGGCGCCGTCGAACGCAGCCATACCCTTGGCGCGGATGATCTCCGCCATGTCGCGCTTGATCTGGCCGGCTACTTTGAGTTGCCTGGTGCTTTCACTGCCTTCCATAGTTCAAATTAGTTTTTACTATTCGAATTTGAGGATATAGTAGTTCTTCTTTCCTTTCTGCACAAGAATATATTTGCCATTGAGCAGCAGGTCTGCCGGCATCACGGCATTGATGTCTGTGACTTTCTCTTTGTTGACAGACAATCCGCCGCCCTGGATCATCTTGCGGCATTCACCCTTTGAAGGGAAAACATCGGTTGCAACAGCCAGCATGTCAATCACAGGGCTGCCGAGCTGCGCCTTGTCGAGAGCATATTGCGGCACTCCGTCGAACACGCTGAGGAAGGTCTGCTCGTCGAGATTGTGAAGAACCTGCGAGGTGGCGTTGCCGAACAGCACGCCTGAAGCCTCAACTGCCTTGTCATATTCCTGCTGGCCATGGACCATCACTGTAATCTCGCGCGCCAGGGCCTTCTGCAGCGGACGCAGGTGCGGAGCCTGCTCCTGCTCTGCCACGAGAGCAGCGATCTGCTCCTGGTCGAGCATAGTGAATATCTTGATGTACTTCTTGGCGTCCTCGTCGCTGACGTTCAGCCAGAACTGGTAGAAGGTGTAGGGAGAAGTGCGGGCTGGATCAAGCCAGACATTGCCTTTCTCAGTCTTTCCGAACTTGCCGCCGTCAGCCTTCGTAATAAGGGGACAGGTCATTGCAAAAGCCTCTCCGCCAAGTTTGCGACGGATGAGTTCGGTTCCGGTGGTGATGTTGCCCCACTGGTCGCTGCCGCCCATCTGCAGCTTGCAGTTTTCGTGCTCGTAGAGATACATAAAGTCATATCCCTGCACCAGCTGGTATGAGAACTCAGTGAAAGACATTCCTTCGCGCTCCTCGCCGTTCAGACGCTTCTTCACGGAATCCTTGCTCATCATATAGTTCACGGTTATGTGCTTGCCGATGTCGCGGATGAAATCGAGGAAGCTGAAATCCTTCATCCAGTCATAGTTGTTTACCATTATGGCGGCGTTGGGAGCGTCACTGTCGAAGTCGAGGAAGCGGGAGAGCTGCTTCTTGATGCACTCCTGGTTGTGGCGCAGCGTCTCCTGGTCGAGCAGGTTGCGCTCTGCAGACTTCATCGACGGGTCGCCGATCATTCCGGTAGCACCGCCAACCAGTGCGACAGGCCTGTGGCCGCAGTTTTGAAGATGCTTGAGCATCATCACTCCTACAAGGTGACCTATATGCAGCGAGTCTGCCGTAGGGTCGATGCCCAGGTAGGCAGATACCATTTCCTTATTCAACAATTCTTCGGTACCCGGCATCATGTCATACACCATGCCGCGCCATTGAAGTTCCTTCACGAAATTCTTCATCTTTCTCTTGTGTTATAAAGACTTTACTTTTTCGAGCAACTCCTCTGCAAATTCATCCTGTCCGTATGTCTTCATAATGGAGTTGACGTAATATATGTACTGTAAATTTGTTTTCACTTTTGCTTCGTCCAGCATGCCGCTCTCGCTGGGCCAGCCTTGTCCGTAGTACTTCGCAACTTTGGCCGTCTCGTCTACGAAAGCTTCACTGATGGCCTTTGCCTTCTCTATCTCTGAGCACTGGAGGTAAAGCTCGATGATATTGATCATGCTGTATTCGTTGATACTCTGAAGCATCGAGATGTTGTAGGGGAAATTCTTCTGCGGAACAACCTCAATACATTTGTCGAGCAACTGGACGGCTTTGTCGCGCTCCCCTGCAGCCAGCAGCGCTTCTGCAGTATTTACGAACTGAGTCCTGAGAGGACATACGGCAAGGAAGGTATAGAGGTTCTGATAGTCCACGTGGAAGTCCTTGCCGAACGAGTCATAACGGAAGACGTTCATCATACGGTCATACATCAGGTCCGTATCGATCGACCCTGCCGTATCGAGAGTCTGGCAGTCGAGCGGGACAAGTTTATATGCGAAGCCGTCGTCACGCAGGTATCTGGCGTTCTTGATGCTTCCCTCGCCGCTTGAGCTTACGTAGTAAATGGGACGGTCCCACTGGTAATTGCTCAGAATGTCGAGGATGATCAGTTCGCTCTTGTCGACTGCGTTTCCGTCGATGCTGAACTCGATGTAATCGAGTATCTTGTCGTAGTGCTTCTCGTCTACTATGTGATATTTTATGACATTCTCCTTGTTGACGGGTATGCGAACGGTCTTCGACACGAGGATACCGTCATTGGTACCTTCCTGACGATATTTGGGATCCTTGAAGATATCCATCACGAACTTGAGGTCGACGGTGCCCTGAAGAGCTTCGACGATCGGAACATAGTCATTGGTACCGTAGAGGTAATCTATCCTCGGCAGGCTGATGGGCAGCGGTTCAGACTCGTACATCTTGCATTTCATCTGGTCGATATACCAGTCCATTCCGAGCAGGGAGGTGTTCATCACCCTTACGTCGGTGCGCACTCCCTCAACCTCCTGTGCATACCACAGAGGGAAGGTGTCGTTGTCGCCGTGGGTTATTATGATGGCGTTCTGTTCGCAGCTGTTCAGATAGTTGTAGGCAACGTCGCGGGCCGTGTAACGGTTGCTGCGGTCGTGGTCATCCCAGTTCTGGCAGCCCATAAGCACGGACACTGCAAGGCAGAGTGCGGTGGCGACAGAAGCTGACACAAGCGCCTTGCCGCCGGCCTTCTCCTCATCAGGTTTCAGGATCTTGTCGAGAAGGTCCTTAAGCCACATCACCGCAAGGCCGATCCAGATGGTGAAAACATAGAACGACCCGGCATAGGCATAATCCCTCTCGCGCACCTGGTAAGGAGGCTGGTTGAGGTAGAGAATGATGGCTATGCCTGTGAGGAAGAACAGCAGGAAATTGATCCAGCAGCCGCGGCCGTCCCTGTTGAGCTGGAAGAAGAAGCCTATCAGGCCAAGCAGCAGCGGCAGGAAGAAGTAGTGGTTCTTCGATTCGTTGTGGGCAAGATAGTCGGGAAGCACTTCCTGGTTGCCAAGGCGCGCCTCATCGATGAAGCGGATGCCGCTTTCCCAGTTGCCGTTGGTCACATCTCCGGGAATCTGGCCGTGGAAGTCATTCTGACGGCCAACGAAATTCCAGAAGAAATAGCGGAAATACATATAATTCAGCTGATAGTCGAAGAAGAAACGCAGGTTGTCCTTGAAGTAGGGCATCTGGTTGTTCTTCCACTCGCCGCTGGACATCTTCACCTTGCCGGTCTTGAACTTGCCGTTGGTGTAGGTATCATAGAAAGTCTTGTGTGCCGGGCTCTGTGTGCTCCACATACGCGGGAAGATGGTCTTGGCACCTGCAGGGTACTTGGCAGACAGCGGGCTGTCCGTCTCGATGTAGCGGTCTCCGAGCTGCGTGTAGTATGTGTCCTCCTTGGCCTCTATGGCAGAAGTGTACTGCTCGCCGTAGATAAGCGGAGCCGAACCGAACTGTTCGCGGCTGAGATAGCGGATGAGCGTATAGGGGTTGTTGGGATCGTACTCGTTGGTAGGAGTCCCTGCAGAGGCCCTGATGAGCACTATCGCGAAAGTCGAGTAGCCGATGATGATAGCAGTCAGGCCGAGGACTATGGTGTGTGCCAGAACGCGGTTTTTCTTGCGGAAACGGGCCAGCAGGAAGAAGCAAACCACGAAGATCAGCAACATCATGAATGTAGTGCCGACATTGAACGGCAGGCCGAAACCGTTGACGAACAGACGGTCGGTAACCGCAAGAAGTTTGGGAAGCAGCGGCACGATGCCATAGAGCACCACGGCCACCAGCACGCCTCCAAGGCAGAGGATGAGGAATGATTTCCAGAGAGAAACTTTGTCGTTTTCGTGCCTCTTGTAGTAAATGATGAAGGCGATGACAGGGATTACAAGCAGGTTCAGCAGATGGACGCCGATGGACAAACCTGTAAGGAAGCAGATCAGTATGATCCAGCGGTTGGCGTAAGCCTGGTCAGCTTCTTCCTCCCATTTGAGGATTGCCCAGAAAACTATGGCCGTGAGCATTGACGACATCGCATAGACCTCACCTTCCACGGCGCTGAACCAGAAAGTATCGGAGAAACAGTATGCCAACGCACCTACCACTCCGGCTCCCCATACTGCAATGGCGTTGCCAAGATTGAGCTTGCGGCCCCTGACCTCTATGATTCTGCGGCCGAAATGCACTATCGTCAGGTAAAGGAAGAAAATCGTGAATGCACTGCAAAGCGCACTGAAGCAGTTGACAGCTGCTGCTGCATGTTCAGGACCCGTGAACATTGTGAACATATGCGCGAAGAGCTGGAACACGGGATTTCCGGGAGCGTGGCCAACTTCCAGCTTATATGAAGAGGCGATGAACTCTCCGCAGTCCCAGAAACTTACAGTAGGCTCAATGGTGGCCAGATACACGAAACTTGAGAATGCCAGAACAACTGTTGCAATGATTCTGTTTATCTTGATGAACTTCCTTTTCTCCATATCAGAAATGATTCCGTAAAACGGCAAATTTAGTAATTACTTTTTTTATACCTAACTTTGTGTTCCTATATTAGGATTTGACCATGCAAGACTGGAAAGACAGACTGGGCGTCGTGTATTCCACCAACCCTGATTTCAAATATGAAACCTCCACTGTGGAGGAGGCTGAGACCTTGCCTGCCGAGAAGCAGAAACTAATCGTGAGCATCGACCGCCGCGCACGCGCAGGGAAGCAGGTGACGCTCGTTTCCGGTTTTGTGGGAAGCAGTGACGACCTTGCTGCCCTTGCCAAGACGCTGAAGACGAAATGCGGTGTCGGCGGCAGCTCCAAGGATGGTGAGATCATAATCCAGGGTGACTGGAGAGACCGCATTGTGGCACTGCTCAAGAGTATGGGTTATAACGCCAAGAGGGGCAACTGACACCGATGAACGTTTTCCTCCAGACATTGGATGAGGCCTGGCCTGGCAGCTTCAAGATCGCTGACTACGCGACCTCCCTGCAGGATGCAGCCGCTTCCGGTCCCGGCTACTCCTGGCCTATGACTGTATTGGTGCTCGCAGCGCTTTTCTATTGCATATTCTTTTTCAACCGTATCGCACTTGCCTCCACGCTCTCCCTGAGAACCTTCTTCAGCAGCAGCGAAAAGATCCAGAACATATGCGAGAACCAGACTTCGCTGTCAGCAGTCAATACCGCCGGAGTCGTGTGCCTTCCTGTGATTGTGATGCTGCTCTACAACAAGGGGTGGACCGGAATGGACCTGACCTGGCTTTGCGTTGCTTTCATAGCTTTCCTTCTGGTCAGGATGATGGTCTTTGCTTTCATTTCGTGGTACAAGGGTGTTGAGGGCATATTCGAAACCATCCGCAATTCCGGAAAAGTAGCGATGGTGGCGGCAACCCTGCTGGCCATACCCGCTTTCCTGCTGCCGATGTTGTTCGGACAGCAGACCTCCGACCTGGCCAAAAGCATCTTCCTGGCCGTCCTCACATTCTGCTTCGCAATGTATTGCATAAGGGCCTGCAAATACCTTCTGGAGGCTGGTTTTTCTATTTTCTTCTGTTTTTTGTATCTTTGCGCGCTAGAATTTTTGCCAGCAGGCTTACTGATTAGTGCAATCATTTCATTATGAGCATGGTAGATAGCAAGAAGAGGATTTTGATTTCGCAACCCGCGCCCACCGTAGGCTCCCCCTATACCGAACTTGTCAACAAATATGGTCTGGATATAGACTTCATTCCTTTTTTCAAGGTTGAGCCTGTCACTCTCAACGATTTCCGTTCGCAGAGGGTCAATATCCTCGACTATACGGCTATAGTTTTCAGTTCCCGCACCGCCATCGATTCGTTCTTCAACCTCGCGAAGAAGATGCGCGTCACCATTCCTGAGACTATGAAGTACTTCTGCCAGTCAGAGGCCATCGCTCTCTACCTGCAGAAATATATCGTCTACCGCAAACGCAAGATTTTCTTCGGTAAAGGCACTGTCGCCTCGCTGGTGGAGTGCATCGGAACAAAGCACAAGAACGAGAAGTTCCTCATTTCGTGTACCGACTCACTGAGAGCCGACATCAATGCCTTGTTCACCAATGCAAAATATGATTTCGGCAGCGCGATCCTCGTGCGCACGGTCTGCAGCGACATCAAGCAGAACGTCGACTTGTCGAAATACGGTATGGTGGTCTTCTACAGTCCTTCAGACGTGAAGTCACTGTTCCAGAACTTCCCAGAGTTCACCCAGAAAGACCTCCTTTTCGCTACTTACGGGAAAGGTACGGCCAAGGCCGCCAAAGACGCTTCTCTCAACATAGAGATTGAAGCTCCCACTCCCGAATCTCCTTCCATCGCCGCCGCCCTCTCAAACTATTTCGCGAAATAACGCGGGGAGGCGCGCGCTATGGCTTCTCTGTCATATCCCAAGAGCGTCAGGCTGCATCATCGCAAAGCATTCCAGGCTCTTCTGGATAAGGGCAGCACGCACTATAATGCCGTGTTCAAGGTGTTCTGGCTGGTCCGGGATTCTGACTCGAACGCTTCATCCATAAATCAAGTCGAAATCTTGGACGAATGTAGCCGTTTCGCCGTGAGCGTTCCGAAGAAGAGTTTCAAGAGGGCGGTGAAGCGCAACCTGCTGAAGAGGCGCATCCGCGAGGCAATCCGCCTGAACAGACGGTGTCTGCCCGAAGGCTTCTGCGCCGATTTCCTGTTCTTCTATCGCGTGGGCGAAGTGCTGGACTATGCCGCCATCGAAAAGGCCGTGGTCGAGGCGTTCACCTCCATTCCGGCAAAAAATGTCGCAAAGGCTGAGCGGGAGGCAGAAAGCGAAACTTCGGCCAACTGTAACACAGAAAAACCCGCGGGCGATGAATAAGCTGCGTCAGATAGTCGCGTGGCCCTTCCTGAAGCTCATCCGCTTCTACAAGGTATGCATCTCGCCCTATCTGGGCAATCACTGCCGCTACACCCCCACCTGCAGCCAGTACGCATACGAAGCCATCAGCAAGTACGGCATCTTCAAAGGCGGCTGGCTCGCCCTCAAGCGCCTGCTGCGCTGCCATCCCTGGGGCGGCAGCGGCTACGATCCCGTTCCCTGATTCTCCTCACGAGCGGCGGCTCGTTGCCACCCTTGCACAGACTTGTTTTGCGGCGACCTCCGTTCGCTAACGCTCACTCCGACCCCCCAATTGCCTGCTTCGTCCTGCTACACAGAACTCGCATTCAATCGGTGCCCCCCTCTTTACTTCCGAGGGCGGTAGTGTCGCCTTCAAAACAGTTTGTGCAAGGGATGCCAGAGCGGCAGGGTTTGGGGCAGCACCCCAGTAAAAAAAGCGCCGGGGTCGAATCGACCTCCGGCGCATTTTATCGTATTTAGCGAAGATTACTTCTTGGCAGTGGTTTTTGCAGCCTGCTTGGCAAGACGCTTCTGGTTCATATCGTACATAACAGGTGTACCGATGAAGATTGAAGCGTAAGTACCGACTACGACACCGAGAGCCAAGGCAACTGAGAATCCGCGGATGGACTCACCACCGAAGATTGCGATTGCGATCAATACCAACAGAGTTGAGAGTGAGGTATTGATGGTACGGCTCAAGGTAGCGTTCAGGGCGACATTGACAGTCTCCTTAAGGTCACGCTTGGGATAGAGAGCCCTGTATTCACGGATACGGTCGAAGATAACCACGTTATCGTTGATTGAGTAACCGATGATGGTCAGGACTGCAGCGATGAACTGCTGGTCGACGTCAAGGGTGAACGGCAGGATTCCTGAGAAGATTGAATAGAATCCGACGAGGATGATGGTGTTGTGGACAAGTGAAGTCACACCGCCAAGACCCCAGGCCCATCCTTTGAAACGGATGGCGATGTAGGCGAAGATCACGAACAGGGCGAGGATCACCGCAAGCACGGCGTCGCGCTGCATCTCGCTCGCGATGGACGCATCCACACGGTCTGAAGAAATGATACCGTTAGGGTTCTCCAGAGTAGATGTGAACTGGTCGAGAGTCATCGGAGTTGCGAAGAACTTGCCGAGAGCGTTGTAGAGCATACCCTCGATTTCCTTGTCAGTCTCCTGTGACTGGTCGTCCACTTTATATTTGGTAGTGATTCTCATCTGTGAGGCACCACCGAACTGCTTGACCTCGGCAGCCTCGCCGAACTCGTCGATGGTAGCTGCACGTACGCTCTCTGCGGTAACCGGAGTGTCGAAACGAACGACATAGGTACGGCCGCCGCTGAAGTCAACACCGAGGCTGAAGCCTTTGGTGAAGAACGAAACGAGGCAGATGAGGCAGAGGATTCCTGACACGAGATAAGAAATCTTCTTCTTGCCGATGAAATCGACCTTGGTGTTCTGGAGAAAATTCCTGTTGGCAGGAGTGTCGAAAGTGATGTTCTTGCCTCTCTTCAGCCAGCCTTCGAAAATCAGCCTGGTGATGAAGATAGAGGTGAAGACAGAGGTAATGATACCGATGACCAGCACGGCTGCGAAACCTTTCACTGAACCGCTGCCGAAGATGTACAGGATGACACCTGTCAGGAATGTGGTCACCTGACCGTCGATGATGGCTGAGTAGGCATTCTTGTAACCGTCGCTGATGGCCAGACGAAGAGCCTTGCCGGCGCGGAGTTCCTCTTTGATGCGCTCATAGATGATAACGTTGGCATCCACGGCCATACCCATTGTCAGCACGAGACCGGCGATACCCGGAAGGGTGAGCACGGCACCGAACGATACCAGGGTACCGAAGAGGAAGAGAACGTTGCACAGCAGGGCGAGGTCGGCTGCAAGACCGGCCTTGCGGTACCACAGGAGGATGTAGATAAGCACGAGGCAGAATGCGATCAGGAATGAAAGCATACCGGCACGGATAGATGCGCTACCGAGTGACGGACCTACGACCTGCTCCTGGACGATGCGTGCGGGAGTATTGAGTTTACCAGACTTGAGGACGGTGGCAAGGTCGTCGGCCTCTTCCTGAGTGAAGTTACCAGTGATCTGGCTGCTACCGCCGCTGATCTTGTTCTGTACATTAGGATATGAGTAGACGCTTCCGTCCATCACGATGGCGATCTGACGGCCGATGCTCTGCTCGGTAATCACTTCCCAGCGTGCAGAACCGGTGCTGTTCATAGTCATGCTTACCTCGGCGTTGCCGCTGATCTGGTTGTAGTTCACGCGGGCTGAAGTGATGACGCCACCATCGAGGACGGCGCCCTTGCCGGCAGTGCTCTTGAGGGCTACGAGCTCATAGTAAACAGGGCTTGAAGCATAAGAGCTGGGTTTGAAAGACCAGGCGGGAACGAAATCGTTGGGGAAAGCGATGCGGCTCTCGTGGAGCATACGGCTGACCTCAGCGGTGTCACGATAGTGGACCAGACCAAGGCAGGCAGTGTTGTTGCCAAGGGGCTGGAGTTTTGAGAAGAGCGGATTGGTCTCTGCATAAGCGTCGCTGGCGGCATTGCCCTGGCCGAGAGCTGCAGCGATAGAA
The DNA here is from genome assembly GCA_017519185.1 of Bacteroidales bacterium. Classification (GTDB taxonomy): domain Bacteria; phylum Bacteroidota; class Bacteroidia; order Bacteroidales; family UBA932; genus Equibacterium. The sequence continues at coordinate 24,319 of JAFWSX010000001.1, forward strand.
TCAACTGCTGCACTCTCTTCGGTGCCGGAGTCTTTCAGAGATGAAATCCTTTCACGCTCTGCGTCGTTCACTTCCTGAAGATACGGGAGGAGCTCATTATAAGTATAGGTGTGCCAGAATTCGAGTGAAGCAGTTCCCTGGAGGAGCTTGCGGACACGCTCAGGCTCTTTAACACCCGGAAGCTCGACGAGGATACGGCCTGTGCTGGCGATCTTCTGGATGTTCGGCTGAGCGACACCGAACTGGTTGATACGACGTTCAACTACGTTATATGAGTTGTCGATGGCGCTTGTGGCTTCCTGTTTGAGCAGGTTGATGATTTCCTCATTTGTTGCCCTTGACTTGTTCTTGATGTCACCGTTGAGCTTGTCGAGGTCGATGTCGAAAGACAGTCTCTGACCGGGAGCTACCTCATCCCACGCCTGTGCGAAGAGGGTGATGTAGTCGGTATGGTCAGTAGCAGCCCTTTCACTTGCAAGTGCGAGAGCCTGCTTGAACTGGTCAGTGGTCTTTTCGCGGGCGCAGTTGCGGATGAGCTCGGCAAGGTCGAGCTGAAGCATCACGTTCATACCACCCTTGAGGTCCAGACCGAGGTTGATCTCTTTCTCCTTGACATTCTTGTAGGTGTAGCCGAAGTACACCTTCTCGGTTGAGATGGAATCAAGATAAGAATTGTTGGCAGCCGTGCGGACAGAATCGAGATAAAAAGCTTTGTCCAGATCTGAGACTGCGCGGAATGAAGGCTCTTGCTGTACGGCATCGACTACGGTCTCAGCGTACTTTGCAGCCTTTTTCTCCTGCAAGGCGGTCACCAGCGTGAAAGAAAGCTGGAACAGACATGCAAGAGCAATCAGAATTGCCACTAAACGAATGGCGCCTTTACTTTGCATAATTGAATATTATTTTATTAACAATTTTCTTTCATCGAAAATAGTCTGCAAAAATAGTATTTTTTCCTAATATTTAAAGTATTTCGTAATTTTGTTTGATTCGGAAGACACGATGATTGTTAATAAAGCACATACACTTCTGTTATTTTTGCTGGCGGCAACTTTCACCTGTGCCGCCCAGACTCCGCTCGTCCTTGAGCGGCAGGCTGATGCCAGACTGAAGGAATATGATTTCGCAGCTGCCCAGGAACTCTACCGCCAGGCCAGGGAAGCCAGCAGTGACACTGCATTCCGCAACGAAATGGTGGAGAAGATGGCACTGTGCGACAACGGACTCAGTATGCTGTCCTTCGCCTGCAAGCCTGTTGTCATAACTTCAAAGACCGTCCCTGCTGCTGACTTCTTCCTTTATTACAAGCATATAGCCTCCAACCGCTGGGGCAGGCTGGACGACGGAAGCCTTGCCGCCCTCGACCCGTCCCTCAGCAGGATGTTCTTCGAGCGCGACAACGGAGGACACCGCGACATCTTCACCTCCACCCGCATCAAGGACAGCCTGTGGAGTGCCCCGGCCATACTCGGCTCCAGCCATATGTCTGCAAAGGACGAAGTGATGCCCATTGTGTCCTACGACGGCAAAAAGCTATACTACTCCTCCAAAGGCCTTTTCGGAATGGGCGGTTATGACTTGTTCGTATGCCAGTGGGACGAAGATTCCGACAGCTGGGGCGAGCCCCAGAACCTTGGGTTCCCCTTCTCTTCTGTTGGAGACGATTTCCTCTACAGCGACACCCCCGACGGCAATTTCTCCATCCTGGCCAGCAATCGCGGCTGCGGAGCCGATTCCGTCACCATATACGTCCTTCAGTTCAGGAACGAACCCCTGAAGACTGCCGTTTCTCCTGCTGAAGCACGCAGGATTGCAAGGCTCGAAGTCCGGACAGTCCCGTCGCCCCAGGCTACCGGGGAGAAAGAAGACATACTTGACAATGCCGATCCGTTGCAGCTTAAATATGCTGCTGCAATGGCCGAATACAGCGACTTGAAAGATTCCATCGCCAGCGTCTCGGCAAGGCAGCAGGATCTTCGCAGCCGCTACGCCTCCAGCAGCGACGAGTCCGAGAAAGGGCTTTTCCAGCGCAACCTGGCCACTGCCGAACAGACTATGTTCACGCTCCAGCAGCAGCTCCGCACCGCAGCGGCAAAAGTTCAGGCGGCCGAAATGGAATGCCTGAAGAAAGGATTGGCCGTCGATCCCTCACTTTTCGAGAAGCCCCGCGAAGAGGATGACGGCGGCACTCCGGAGCTTCCCGGCTACGAATTCGTCCGCCTTCCGGCTCCGTCGCGCCTGCTTGCCGTCTTCGAAGTGCCTGAGGAGCAGATGGACTATACCTTCCGGGTGCTGGACGAAGCCGTCATCGCAGAGAACAACGACGTGCTGAATGAAGGACTGGTATATCAGATACAGATCGTTTCAGGTTCTTCGAAACTCGCCCTGCGGCAGCTCCGGGGCCTGAGCCCGGTGTTCGAAAAACGCCAGCCAAACGGCCGCTACATCTACTGCGTCGGGAAATTCTCGAGATATGCTGATGCTCAGAAGGCCCTTCCCACTGTGAAGAGATTTTTCAGTTCTGCATATATCGTTGCCTTCCGTGACGGAAAGAGTATGTCCGTGGCCAACGCCCGCAAGGCAGAGGCTGCAGGGGTTGACCGCTACCAGGTCGTCTTCAGTGAATATCCGGACGGCATTCCGTCAGAAATAATGCAGGTCATCAGGGCAAACTGCAGCAAGGACATAGCCCGCCGGACCTCCGATGAAGGTAAAGTCATTTACTATATAGCACCTTTTGACAGCCAGACCGAAGCCGATAGCCTCGTGGCCAAACTGAGGGCGGCTGGGGCAAAGGGCATTTCAACCGATACCATTAAATAAAAAAAGATATGGGACCCATAATACTACTGATCCTGCTCGGACTTATCCTGCTGCTCGTGGAGACCCTGCTGCTCCCCGGCTTCTTCTTCACAGGCATTCTGGGAGTGCTTTCGCTCGCTGCGGCCTGCTACTTCGGCTTCGTGAATTTCGGAAACACAGGAGGCATCGTCACAATCATCATCTGCGTGCTGGCAGCAGCAGCTTTTATGGTGTGGATCCTTCGTTCGAAGACCTGGAAGAGAGCTACTCTTGAGACTAAGATCGGCTCGACAGTGGACCAGAAGCCCAAAGACAAAGGCATCGCCGTAGGAATGCCCGGCGTCACCGCCACGCGCCTCAACCCGATGGGCCGCGTCCGCTTCGACAACGGAGAGGAAGTGGAAGTGCATTCGCTCGACGGCCTGATTGAATCACGCAGGAAAGTAAGAGTTGCAGCGATAGATGAAGAAAAGATCTTCGTGAAGCTCGTCAAGGAAGAAAAATAATCAAACTTAAATACACTGATATGTTATCACTACCCTTCTGGATTGCAATAGGCTTCGTCGGCCTGCTGATCCTGCTCTGGCTGTTCCCTGTGACAATGTGGTTCCAGGCCCTGATCTCCGGAGTGAAGATTTCCCTCATCCAACTCATCCTGATGCGCTGGCGCAAGGTGCCCCCGGGAGTCATCGTAATGGCGATGATCACCGGCACGAAGGCCGGCCTGAAGCTGAACGCCAATGAACTCGAGGCCCACTATCTGGCCAAGGGCAACGTTCCAAAGGTGGTCAACGCACTTATTTCCGCAGACAAGGCCAACATCTCCCTCGACTTCAAGATGGCTGCCGCCATCGACCTCGCCGGCCGCGACGTGTTCGAGGCTGTACAGATGTCCGTGAACCCCAAGGTGATCAACACCCCTCCTGTTTCGGCTGTCGCCAAGGACGGCATCCAGCTCATCGCCAAGGCCCGCGTGACCGTGCGCACCAACATCAAGCAACTGGTCGGCGGAGCAGGTGAGGAGACCATCCTGGCCCGTGTAGGTGAAGGTATCGTGTCATCCATCGGTAGCGCGGCCAGCCACAAGGAAGTGCTCGAGAACCCCGACAGCATCTCAAAGGTCGTGCTCGAGAAAGGCCTTGACGCAGGTACTGCTTTCGAGATTCTCTCCATCGACATCGCTGACGTGGACGTAGGTAAGAACATCGGTGCCGTGCTCCAGATGGACCAGGCCAACGCCGACAAGAACATTGCCCAGGCCCGTGCCGAGGAGCGCCGTGCAATGGCCGTGGCTCAGGAGCAGGAAATGAAGGCAAAGGCTCAGGAAGCCCGTGCGAAGGTCATCCAGGCCGAAGCGGAAGTTCCGCTGGCTATGGCCGAGGCTTTCCGCAACGGCAATCTGGGCATTATGGACTACTACAAGTTCAAGAACATCCAGGCCGACACAGATATGCGCGAGAACATCGCCAAGAAGTAGCGATAGATCGCCGAAGTAATTATTTTTGCTCAAAAGGATAATTTACCTATATTTGCAGTCCCCTACGTGGGAATCCGCGATTTGAGGGTGTTTGGTGAGGTGGGTGAGTGGCTGAAACCACCAGTTTGCTAAACTGACGTACGGGTTTACCGTACCGGGGGTTCGAATCCCCCCCTCACCGCAAAGCGGAAGAATGGCATCGCAGCGTTAGCTGCGGTGCTTTTTTGTTGTGCTGCCCGTCGAAAGCTTGCTTTCGTAAGGGCAGTGCAGCAAAAAAGCACAGAGAGCCAGAAAGGCTTGATATGCAGTTCTGAAGCTTTGCAAGAGCCCCTCCGGCGAGGAGGTGGGGAATGCGCAGGGCACGCAGTGCCCGAGCACAATCCCCGGTGAGGGGGTAGGCCGCAAGGCCGACGAAATCCCCGGTGAGGGGTGAGGCCCCGTATTGTAAAATCAAAAAAAGCGCTACCTTTGTCGCGCTCGGGATGTGGCGCAGTTGGTTAGCGTACTTGGTTTGGGACCAAGGGGTCCTCCGTTCGAGTCGGAGTATCCCGACATATTTGTATCGCTGAAATGTAATTCGCTGGATACAAGCTTTCTAACGAAAGTCACCCTTCCGATATCGGGAGGGTGACTTTACTTTATCTACTGAAATACAAGTCGTTACATTTCAGCGACACTGTAAATCTCAGAAGCAGTATCCGACCGTAAGGGTCAGCGCATTAGTCGACACCCGGTTCACAATGTCACCCTTGTTGAGGTTGAGGATGCCGAGATTGTAGGTGAGGCGGATGTCAAAGTCCTTGATCTTGTAGCCAGCACCGAAACGGAAGCCGATGTCACCGGCACCTTTGACCTTCGGAGCGCTGTGGTAACCCCAGAAAGTACCTGCGAATCCGTATCCGTTGTCCAGCAGATAGAGTTCCAGATCAAGAGGTACGGCCAGAGTGAAAGAAGGAATGTATCCCGCAGCGCCCGGAGTGATTATTGCTTCAGCACCTGTGCGGAAAGCCACGAACTTGGTGGCACGATATCTTGCCGATCCGGCAATCACGATACCTGGCTTCACAGCTGCAGTGTCACTTGCAGACGTTATGGCTCCACCAAGAGCACTTTCGAACTCCCAGCCTTTCTTGAAGTTCTCACGGTCAGGAACGTTAATATATTTAACGCCGCCAAGAGCCTGCGAATTGCCGGCAAGCGTACCGCTTTCTACCAGAAAATGAATGAACTCACCAGGCTGCATTGCGCCAAGATGGCGGCTTCTGACAAAACCGCTGCGGTCCAGCACAACAAAGTATGGAATCTGTGTCTCTCTCTTGCAGAAACGCTCCTGGTAAGTGGCGCCAAGAGGAGTATCGACATCCACCAGCAGAACGTTGTAGTTGCTCATAGCCGAAGCAACTGAATCTACCGTGAAGACATTCTGCTTCATTGCCTCGCAAGGAGCGCACCAGTCTGCAGTGAAAATCATAAGCACCGGCTTGTCCTTCTCGGGAATGTATTTCTGAGATATTTTCTGCGCAAACGCCGTCACTGACAGCAAGCAGGCAAGTAAGATGGCTACGGTTTTTTTCATAATATTGAACATTACAAAGTTTCAGAGAAATAAACGGTACGTATCGGCATAGTTGCCGCATTTCCGGTGAGTTTGACAGCAGATTCGAGGCGGATGTCCATAGAAGATGAACCGACCTTCACGACGTAATTGCCGGGAGCGATGACCCACTGCCAGTCATCGAAATGTCCAAACTGCTGTGGAGACATTATCATCTTGACGGTCTTCATTTCTCCAGGCTGCAGACTTATGCGCTGGAAACCCTTGAGCTGTATGGGTTTGAGTTCTTGTGCGTCTGAAGTGGGAGAGACGTAGAGCTGGGCGATTTCGTCGCCTGCCACATCTCCTGCATTGCGGACATTGAAGCTGATCTCAATGGCTTTCGCAGAAGTAGATGCCTTGCGGGTCACCTGCAGGTTGGAATACTCGAATTTGGTGTAGCTCAGGCCAAAACCGAAAGGCCAGGCCACATCAGGATTCTGTTCGGTGGAGTAATTGTAGCAAAGAGGGCCTGTACCTTCCACTGCAGGATAGCTGACGGTGAGCTTTCCTGAAGGGTTAACTTTGCCGAGAAGGATATCGGCCACTGCATTTCCACCTTCCTCACCCGGATACCAGGCCTGGATGATGGCCGCACATTTGTCCTTGAGGTCTCCGATTACCTGCGCACGGCCGCCGAACATCACGAGGACAACCGGTTTGCCAGTTGCCACGAGGGCTTCCACAAAAGCTTCCTGGTCGCCGGGAAGACGGATGCCGCCACGGTCGCGGTTCTCACCGCACAGCAGCACGTTCTCACCCATTGCAGCCACTATCACATCACTTTCAGCAGCAGCTTCCAGAGCTTTGGCGTAGTCAGTCTCATCTGGACTTTCCACGCGGCGGCGCATAAAGTACCTCAACATCGCAGCGGCCCTTGAATCTCCGGCCGCGTTCTCGTCGAGAGCTGTTTCAGCCACCCAGTCGATGCCGCGGTTGTAAGTCAGGCTCATACCTGCAGGAAGTTTGCTCTGCATACCTGCAAGCAAGGTTATTATGTCCGGATTCACGGGTTCTATGTCAACCCTGTTCCAGAAATATTTCATACTGTGGTATGTGTAGTCGCCCAGCATAGCCCAGTGCGAATTGGCATTGGGGCCGACCAGAGCCACCTTCAGATTGTTCTTGAGAGGCAGCACGCCGTCATTCTTGAGCAGAACCACTGACTGTGCGGCAAGGTCGTATGCGGTCTGGCGCTCTTCAGGAGTGTCGAAAACTATCCGGCCTTTTTCACAGAACTTGGGATTCTCGGCGAGAAGACCTGTGCGGGCCTTCATCGTAAGCACCCTCTTGACTGCCTTTTCGAAGGTTTCCATGCTCACCAGGCCGCTGTCAATGGCTGCCTGCAGATGTGAGAAGCAGGTTCCTTCAGAGAATTCCACTTCAGTGCCGGCATTGATGGCTGCGGCCGCCTTGCCTACATAGTCTCCACGCTCAAGCGGAATCTGGTTCACTGCACTGTAGTCGCTGACGAACATTCCGTCATAGCCGACATAGTCGCGCAGGATGTCGCCCATTATCTCCTTGTTGGCAACGCAATTGACTCCGTGCACGGCGTGGTAGCCGGTCATTACCGATTTGCTGCCGGCAATCCTGATCACGGCCTCGTGAGGCAGCAGTATTTCTTCCATAAGTTCTTTCTGCTCACTGTTTCCGCCACCGCCGTAGCCCAGAAAATGCTTGCTGGTCGCTGCGACTCCATTTTCAAGTCCGCCGTTCTGCAGACCCTGCACGAATGCGACGCCAAGGCGGGCAGTCAGATATGAGTCTTCTCCGAAACCTTCTTCAAGACGGTTGAAGGTCGGGTCGCGCACCACGTCAAGCATAGGAGAGAGTGCCAGGAAACCTCCGATCTTGCGCATATCCGCTGCAGTCTGTCTGGTTTTGAGTTCCACAAGCTCGGGATTCCACGAACCCGCATAGCAGATCTGCTGGGGATATGCAGTCGCGCCCATAGTAGCTATACCGCTGATGACTTCATCGTGAAAGAGGGCGGGGATGCCGCTCGGTGTGTGGTGAATCAGCCAGTCTTGAAGCTCAGCCACCATATCCCGCAGGTTTTCGGGATCGCGGACGTCACCGCTGCCGTACTGGCAGAAATGGCCGATTCCATCGGGAATTTTTTCCTCGCAGAGGGCGGGGTCAAGATGGCCGTCAGGACCCATCAGTTCGCCGGGACGGATGCCGTACAACTGGGCGATGCGCTCCTCCTGAGTCATCTTGTCATATAGGGCATTTACTATTTTATCAGTCTTGGATGTTGCAAGAGGCTGGTCGGTTGCGGCAAGTTTGAACTGTACTTTAGGACCGCAAGAGGCTGCAAGCAACACTGTCATAAGCATAACAATATACTTTTTCATATTATCACTGTAATTTGGCGCAAATATATGAAATTTCGATGGGCAATAACGTAAAGAGCCGCTCTTGTTGGTTAAGAGCGGCCCTAAACACACATCACATTTGATTAAAAAATCAGATTATTTCCTTGTACTGAACAGCACTCAGAAGCTTATCAAATTCCGAAAGGTCGGAGCATTTGATCTTAATCATCCATCCCTGACCATAGGGATCGCTGTTGACCAGCTCGGGAGCGCCTTCCAACTCTTCATTCAACTCCAGCACCTCACCGCTCATCGGCATATATGCCTCCGCAACCGTCTTCACAGCCTCTATGTCACCGAATTTCTCACCTTTTGCGAGAGTCTCGCCGACCGTGGTAATGTCTACAAAAACAATGTCGCCAAGCTCGCTCTGCGCGAAGTCGGTGATACCGACTGTGGCTACATCGCCATCGAGCATAACCCACTCGTGGTCTTCAGTGTATTTCAGTGTCTCAGGAATGTTCATGTCTAGCATTTATCGCTTGTACCGAGCAAATATAATAATAAAGTTTTTATTATCAAAGCATTTTCAACGCTTGTTTTATCAATTCCTCCAAAGAAGCGTCTTTATTGTCTTTGACAATCTTGTCGAGAACCTTTTCTACAGCAGCTTTCGGGAAGCCGAGCAGTACGAGTGCGGTGGCTGCTTCCTCGCGGTTCGGATTGCCCTGTGCCCCTATGAAGCTTGCATCCTTGCCGCCACCCTTGACTATCTTGTCCTTGAGCTCAAGCACCATCCTCTGGGCGCTTTTCAGCCCGATGCCTTTGATGCTCTTGATTTTGTTTATGTCTTCGGCCACGATGGCTGCGCTGAGTTCGTCGCTTGTCATCGAAGAGAGTACCATACGCGCGGTTGACGGACCGACGCCGCTCACCGATATCAGAAGCTCGAAGAGACTACGCTCGTCCTTTGTGCTGAAGCCGAAAAATCCCTCGTCGTCTTCACGCAGATAGTGGTACAGGTATACCTTGACCTCAGATCCCACCTTGCTTTCGAGGGCGGAATAGGTCTGAAGGCTGATGAGTATGCGATAGCCGAATCCACCTGCCTCGACAACCGCCTGTGCCGGGTTCAGTTCTTCCAGACGGCCTTTAACATAATCGTACATAAACGTTTAATAATGGTTATGAAAACATTCTAACACAAAAATATATTATTTTTGCGGAATTACGGCAACACTCGCCTAACGCCAGACAGATGGATAAAGCCACAGCAAACTTCAGAAGCCACTTCCCGGCACTCTCCCAACAGGTCTACGGCAAGCCGCTGGTCTATTTCGACAATGCGGCCACCAGCCAGAAACCTGACTGTGTCATCGAGATGCTGGAGAGAATGAACGCCGAGGCCTGCGCCAACGTTCACCGTGCCGTACACCGTCTGGCCCTGGATGCCACAGACCTTTATCAACACGGGCGCGAGGCAGCGGCAGCCTTCATCGGCGCACCTGCCGACGAAGTGATTTTCACTAGCGGCACTACTGCCGCCATAAACCTTGTGGCAAGCTGCTATACCCGCGTCAACCTGAAAAAGGGTGACAGCATCCTCATCACTGAGGGTGAGCATCACTCTAACCTGGTACCCTGGCAGTTGGCCTGCGACATCTACGGTATAAACCTCATAGTGACACCTTTGGCCGAAGACGGTACTCTCGATATGGAGACTTTCCGCCATCAGCTCGAAAACGGCGTGAAACTGGTGGCAGTTGCCCATATGACCAACGTGCTTGGAGTGGAGAATCCGCTGCGCGAGATTATTGACACTGCTCACGCTGCCGGAGCCGTAGTTCTTGTGGACGGCGCCCAGGGCATAGTCCACAGCCGTCTGGACGTGAAGAGCCTTGACTGCGACTTCTATGCTTTCTCCGGCCATAAGATCTATGCTCCGACCGGCATCGGAATCCTTTATGGCAAACGCGAACTGCTCGAGCAGATGCCGCCGTATATGGGCGGAGGTGATATGGTAGACCGAGTTTCGTTCGAAAAGACGACCTACGGTCCGCTGCCGCTGAAGTTCGAGGCCGGCACACAGAACATCTCTGCAGCTGCCTGCCTGGCACCGGCGATGAAACTGGCACGGGAAGTGCAGGAAAACGCCGCTCTGCAGGCCGCCGCCGAGGCCACCGAACGCAAGATGGCCGAACAGCTCGCCACGATAGACGGCTTGTATTGTCCGAGTATTGCCAATCCGCTGCGCAGGGGCATATTCAGCTTCTGCATCGAAGGTGTGCATCCGGCCGACGCTGCGCAGATAATGGACAAGATGGGAGTGGCCGTACGCACCGGTTTTATGTGCGCCGAGCCGCTGATAAGGAAATATTCCGAACACGGAATGATGCGTGCTTCGCTTATGCCCTACAACACGCCAGAAGAGGTAGATATTTTTATCACCGCCTTGAAGCGTGCTGTAAAAATGTTGAGATAGACGATGACTATTGAAGAGATAACAGAACAGATCGTTGAGGAATTCTCGGTGTTCGACGAGTGGCTCGACAAGTATGAGTACCTGATCGAGACCGGACGTCAGTTGCCTGCCATCGACGAGGAGGCCAAGACCACAGACAACCTTATAGAAGGCTGCCAGTCAAGAGTTTGGCTGGACTGCAAGGAGAAAGACGGCAAACTCTGGTTCAGCGCTGACAGCGACGCCGTCATCACCAAGGGCATCATTTCCCTGCTGATCAGGGTGTTCGACGGACAGAAGCCCGAAGACATCGTGGCAGCAGATCTCTCCTTCATCGATGCCATCGGGCTGCGCGACAACCTGTCGCCCACCCGCGCCAACGGTCTGCACTCGATGATAACGAAAATAAAAGCCTATGCGCTTGCCTTTTTGCAGAAAGAAGAAGATGAACACAAATAAAACGGTCCTTGAAGCCAATATCGTTATGGCTCTCCGCCAGGTCTATGACCCGGAGATTCCTGTCAATGTATATGATCTGGGGCTGATTTACGAAATAAAGGTCGACGAAGACAACAAGGTCGACATCAAGATGACGCTCACGGCGCCTAACTGCCCCATCGCCGACATTGTGGTGGAAAGTGTGGCAACTGCAGTGCGCGATGTCCCCGGGGTCACTGACGTGGCCATCGAACTGGTGTTCGAGCCCGAATGGGACAAGGATATGATGAGTGACGAAGCCAAGCTGGAGTTGGGATTGCTATGATTTATCTGCTGCTGGGAACGGATATGGGCGACAGACAGGCCAATCTGGGACGTGCGAGGGAACTTCTCGCAAAGGAACTCGGAGTGGAACTGATGTGCTCGGGTGTGCTTGAGACCGAAGCCTTCGGTTTCGACGGTCCTGCCTTCCTCAACCAGGCGGTTGCTTTCGACTGTGATTTCGAGCCATATGACCTGCTGCACCGTTGCCAGGCGGTTGAGGTTGCGATGGGTCGCAAGCCCCACAAGGCCTGCTATGACGCCGATGGACGCCGCATCTACGAACCACGCATCATTGACATCGACATCCTGCACCTGAACGGTTTGGTGATGGACGATCCGGACCTCACAATTCCTCACAAACAGGTGTTCCAGCGCCCTTTTGTGAACCAGATCCTTCAAAAATTCACAATACCGACAATAATCAATTAAACAAATATGACACAAGAAGAAGTTTTCAAAAACCTGACAGCTCACTGCAAAGAATACGGTTTCGTGTTCCAGAGCAGCGAGATTTATGACGGTCTGAGCGCCGTATACGATTACGGCCAGAATGGTGTAGAACTCAAGAACAACATCAAGAGATACTGGTGGGAAGCAATGACCCGCCTCCACGAGAACATCGTGGGCATCGACAGCGCCATCTTCATGCACCCCCGCATCTGGGAAGCTAGCGGCCACGTAGCTGCTTTCAACGACCCTCTGATCGACAACCGCGACTCCAAGAAGCGCTACCGCGCTGACGTGCTGATCGAGGAATATCTCGCCAAACTGGAAGACAAGATCAAGAAGGAAGTGGAGAAAGGCCGCAAGAAATTCGGCGAGAGCTTCGACGAGGCTCAGTTCCTTGCAACCAACCCCAATGTCCTCCGTACCCAGGCCAAATGGGACGAAGTCCACAACCGTATGGTCAAAGCCCTCAACGACAATGACTTGAACGAGATGAGGCAGATCATCATCGACAGTGACATCGTCTGCCCGATCAGCGGCACCAAAAACTGGACTGAAGTGCGCAAGTTCAACCTGATGTTCTCAACCCAGCTTGGCAACATCAGCGGCGAGGACGGCACCATCTACCTGCGTCCCGAGACTGCACAGGGTATCTTTGTAAACTACCTCAACGTGCAGAAGACCGGCCGTATGAAGATTCCGTTCGGCATCGCACAGATAGGAAAAGCCTTCCGCAACGAGATAGTAGCACGCCAGTTCATTTTCCGTATGAGGGAATTCGAGCAGATGGAGATGCAGTTCTTCATCCAGCCCGGCACCGAACTCGACTGGTTCGCAAAATGGAAGGAAACACGTCTGAAATGGCATAAGGCTATGGGTCTGGGAGACGAGAAATACCGCTTCCACGACCACGACAAGCTGGCTCACTACGCCAACGCAGCCACAGACATCGAGTTTGAGTTCCCCTTCGGCTTCAAGGAGCTTGAGGGAATCCACTCTCGCACCGACTTCGACCTCGGCAACCACCAGAAATACAGCGGCCGCAAGATCCAGTATTTCGACCCTGAGAAGAACGAAAACTACACTCCGTATGTCATCGAAACTTCTATCGGCCTGGACCGCTGCTTCCTCGCAGTGCTCTCAAGCTCATACCACGAGGAGAAGCTGGAGAACGGCGAAGAGCGCGTAGTGCTGAGCATTCCTGCCGCCCTGGCACCCGTGAAGGCTGCTGTGCTCCCTCTTGTAAAGAAAGACGGCCTGCCCGAGAAAGCCCGTGAAATACTTGACATCCTCAAGTATGACTTCAACTGCCAGTATGACGAAAAAGACTCTATCGGCAAGCGTTACCGCCGCCAGGATGCCATCGGAACTCCTTTCTGCATCACCATAGACCACGATACACTGAATGATAACTGCGTCACCATCCGCGAACGCGACAGTATGAGGCAGGAGCGCGTCGCCATCGACAAACTGCACGGCATCCTGCAAAGCCAAACTTCGATGACCAGTTTGCTTGTTAAAAACTAATTTGTTTTTTAATTTTGTAGAAATCGACTATAAACTAACCAATTAAATAACTAAACAAATGGGCAAATTCGTTATCAAGCTCCGCACAAACGGAGACGTTCAGTTCGACCTCAAGGCCGCCAACGGCCAGGTGATCCTTACCAGCCAGGGCTACAAATCAATGGACGGTTGCCTCAACGGCATCGCTTCTGTAAAGAAAAACAGCCTTGATGATGCTCGTTTCGAGCGCAAACAGGCCAAGAACGGCAAACCTTACTTCAACCTGGTTGCTACCAACGGTCAGGTGATCGGCACCAGCGAAATGTATTCCAACAATGCCAACATGGAGAACGGTATCGCTTCTGTAAAGAAGAATGCCCCGACTGCAGAAATCGTTGACAAGACCAAAGAGTAATCAATATTACTGTCAGAAGAACGAAACACAGGCTGTCTTGACGACAGTCTGTGTTTTTTATTACCTTTGCCGCGCTAATGGTTGACTAACAATGGAACTAACCCGCGTATTCGATCTCCTCACCAACCTGGAACAAATATGTCCCAACAAAGAGGATATGCTGGCTAAACGCATTAATAATCAATGGGTTAAATATAGCACCAAGGATTATGTGCGTTTATCCCACGCTGCTGCAAGAAGCTTTCTGGCGCTTGGGCTGAAGCCAGGCACGAGAATCATAAGCATTTCTAGCAACCGCCCCGAATGGAACTTCATCGACATGGGCTGCGCCCTTTCAAGGATGGTGCACACTCCTGTGTATCCTACCCTCAGTGCCGATGATTACCTGTTCATCTTCAACCACTCTGAAGCAGAAGTCATCTTCATCGGCAATGAACTGCTGTATAAAAAGATATTTCCGGTTGTCGAGCAGATGGACAAGCCAGCCAAGGTGGTGCTGATTGACGAAAGTGACAGCATCTACTGCTTCAAGCAGTTCCTGGCTGAAGGCGAAAAGGACAAAGAAGCACTCGAAGCGGTCATCAGCGACAATATCCGCAACACTGACAAGAACGAGTTTTTCTCACTCATATATACATCTGGCACTACCGGACAGCCGAAGGGAGTGATGCTGAGCCATTACAACCTGATATTCAATTCTCACGGCCACGCAGTACGTCAGTATCTGGGCAAGGAAAACAAGATGATTTCATTCCTGCCGCTGTGCCACACCTATGAGCGTTCGATGAACTATCATTACCAGGAGCGCGGTATAAGCATTTATTATTCTGAAATCGGAACTTTCGCAGCAGACCTGAAGGACAGCCGAGCCGACGGCTTCTGTGCCGTTCCAAGGGTTCTGGAGATGCTTTACAGCAAACTCGAAGCTGCCCGCACCAGCCTTAAAGGTGTCCAGGCTCTCATCTACCGCCGCGCCTGGAAGTTTGCCAACAACTATGACAACTACAACGACGGTGCCCTGTACCAGTGGCGCCGCAGGATGTTTGACAAGCTTGTATACAGCAAATGGCGCGAAAAACTTGGCGGACAGAAGGAAATGCAGGTAATTTCCGGCGGCAGTTCCATCCAGCCCCGCATTCTTCGCTGTTTCACTGCAGCCAACATCCAGTGCTATGAAGGTTACGGAATGACGGAAACTTCTCCGGTCATTGCTGTTGGTGACCCGAGGCATCGCATCCAGGTTATCGGCACCGTAGGCACTCCGATCGAAGGGACTGAGCTGAAATTTGCAAGCGACGGGGAAGTACTCACCAAAGGACCTCACGTAATGCTCGGTTATTACAAGGCTCCTGAGCTCACCGCAGAGATTATTGACAAGGACGGCTTCCTGCACACCGGAGACATCGGCTATCTGCAGGATGACAAATACCTCAAGATCACCGACCGCAAGAAAGAGATCTTCAAGCTCTCGAACGGCAAATATGTGGCTCCTCAGGCCATAGAGACCAGACTGAAGGAAACTTCTAACTTCATTTCGAACTGCATGGTAGTAGGAGAGAACGAGAAATTCGCATCTGCCATCATCATCCCTTCTTTCAGCAAGCTTGCATCATACGCCAAATACAAGAAGATCAAATTCACTGACAATGACGACCTGCTCCAGAAGCCTGAAATCCAGAAACTGCTCCAGAACCAGATTGTCAAGGTCAATGAGACTCTCGCCCCTCACGAGCAGATCAAACGCGAACAATTCGTCAACGACGAGTGGACAGTTGACAACAAGATGCTCAGTCAGACATTGAAGTTGAAGCGTGCCAACATCTACGCAAAATACAAGGATACCATAAAAGAAATTTATCAATAATGTCTTTTAGAATTGTTCCACGTGGAACTTTGATCGCCACGCTGTTTACAATTGTATCTCTAATAAACCTTTCTGGATGCAGCTCTAGACCCGATTTTCGCGACGGGGATATGCTTTTCATAGACACTGCGTATACGAAAGATCCTTTTGCCAAGGACGAGAACATTGTCAAGTTCAACGGCAAATATTTTATGTATTACTCTGCATACTACCCCGACAGTGCCGGCGTTAACCGTCTTTGTGTCGGAATCGCAGAGAGCGACGATCTGACGAACTGGAAGAGAATATCACAACTTCTTCCTGAGCAGGAAGCAGAGACTAATGCCATCTGCGCTCCGGGTGCTATCATCCGCAACGACACACTTCACCTCTTCTATCAGTCGTACGGCAATTTCGGAACCGAAGCCATCTGCCACGCTACTTCGGTAGACGGAGTTCATTTCGAACACGACCCGAGCAATCCTGTCTTTACTGCTACCGGTGAGTGGAACTGCGGAAGGGCCATCGATGCCGAGGTGGTGGATTTTGGCGGCAAGTACTTTATGTATTTCGCAACACGCGACCCTGCACAGGAGATCCAGTTCCAGGGAGTGGCTGCTGCCAACAAGCATTCCGGTCTTCACGCCGGTGACTGGACTTTGCAGCTCGACGAGCCGATACTTAAGCCTGAGCTTGACTGGGAAGGAAAATGCATCGAAGGTGCAACGACCATTGTCCGCGGCAAGACTCTCTATATGTTTTATGCAGGGGCATATAACCGTTCGCCGCAGATGATCGGCGTTGCCACCAGCAAGGACGGCGTCCACTGGGAGCGAATGTCGGACGTACCGTTCCTCCGCAATGGGGAGCCTGGCTGTTGGAATGAGATGGAGTCCGGTCATCCTGACATCTTCGAGGACTCGGACGGTCGCACCTGGCTTTTCTACCAGGGCTACAACAATGCCGCACGGAGCTGGGAGATCTCCAAGACTCCGGTCGCCTGGAAACGCGGCAAGCCGTACCTATTATAAGTATACTGACTATTGGTGGCTGACGGGATAACGCCTCCGGGAGCAGAGTGCGTCCGGGCGGCGGATTTCACTTCGGCCACCTGTCTCGACGAACTCGCCCTTATAGTCCTGTCTTGCGCTTTTGCCAGACATTGCCTGCTTCGCAGCCATGTCTGACTCAAGCTTAATCCAGCCCTAACGTGGCTCAGACATCATCGCTCCCGGGCGGTGTCCTCAGTTCATCCTTGATTCCGCCCTCCCGCAATGCTCCCTACGTCGTTTCCCTTGCCACCTATGTCTTTCAATATATTAAAGGGAATACTTTATCTATGAAAAGCAGATAGTGTGAAAGAAGGTCTGAGGGAATATGGCCACCCCGGCCAAGGAACCGACGCACGAGTGAGTAGAGAGTGAGCTTGCTCAACTCTCTCGAGCGAGAAGGAGGAAACTGACGAAGTCAGTAACATAGAGGGAGGTTGCCTGCTGGATACGAGTTCTGCGAAGCAGGACGAAGTAGACAGTAGGAGGGTACGAGTGAGCTTTAGCGAACGAGCTTCCCGAAGACCTTGCTTTCCATCTATCTGCTCGTCGTGATTACCGGCCGAAGTGGACGAGGAGGACTGAGATGTCGGCGGGGGAAACGCCGGAAATGCGGGAAGCCTGCGCAATGGTACGCGGCCTGTAGCGGTCGAGCTTGATGCGGCATTCAATAGACAACGCAGTTATCTTCGAGAAATCGTAGTCTTCAGGAATCTTAATATTTTCCAGACGAAGTATCTTGTCGGCAAGTTTCTTCTCGCGGTCAATATAACCCTGATACTTCACGGCAATCTCGACAGCTTCTACAATCTCGTCACGACGACCATCTTCGATACCGCAAGAATCCAAGACACCGTCAATATCCACAAATGTTCCACGTGGAACTTTTTCCTCAAAGTCCTTTATATTAATAAAAGGTCTCGTCAGAATCTCGGCAATCTTCTTCCTGTTCTCGATAGGAGCAGAGCCCACACTCTCGAGATACGGGTTGACATCCTCCGGACGAATCGATGTCTTACAAATCTCATCTTTCAGCCGGTCGACTGCATTGTACTTCGAGACCATATTCTCATACCTCTCCCTGCTTGCAAGCCCAATCTCATAACCTTTCGCAGTCAGACGGAAATCAGCATTATCTCCCCTAAGAAGGATTCGATATTCAGCCCTTGAGGTGAACATCCTGTAAGGCTCATCAACACCCTTTGTAATGAGGTCGTCGATAAGCACTCCGATATATGCTTCATCTCTCTTGAGAACGAATTCACCGCGCCCCTGGAGTGCTAAAGTGGCATTTATACCCGCCATAAGTCCCTGGGCGGCAGCCTCTTCGTAGCCAGTAGTACCATTTACCTGCCCTGCCAGATAAAGCCCGGAAATGACCTTGCTCTCAAGAGTAGCGTGGAGCTGCACCGGGTCGAAATAGTCATATTCGACAGCATATGCCGGTCGGAACACCTTGATATTTTCAAATCCTTCTATCTCCCGCAGAGCCCTGATCTGAACATCAAAAGGAAGCGAAGAAGAAAAACCCTGAAGATAATACTCATTGGTTGTCCAACCTTCAGGCTCGAGGAACAGCTGGTGGCTGTCCTTCCCTGCAAAAGTGCGGAGCTTGTCTTCGATCGACGGGCAGTAGCGCGGCCCGATGCCGACTATCTTGCCAGTGAAAAGAGGACTCTGGTCGAAGCCGCTGCGCAGGATTTCGTGTACTCTTTCGTTGGTGTGGACTATATAACAATCTTTCTGGACGCCTTTTTCCTGAATGGCCGAAGGAACCGGAAGGAACGAGAAGCGGGCAGGATTTTCATCACCTTCCTGCACCGTGAGAGCATTCAGGTCGATGGAGCGGGTGTCAATGCGCGGTGGAGTGCCTGTCTTCATTCTAGCCACCTTAATACCCTCTGCAGCAAGCTGTTCGCCGAGTCCGAAGCTCGACAGCTCTCCTATGCGTCCTCCCACTGTGGTCTGCTGTCCGATGAAAAGCTTGCCATTGAGAAAGGTTCCGGCTGTAATGATTACCGCCTTGGCGTTGAAAGTTGTGCCGAGCTGGGTCTCGACGCCATAAATCCTGGAGTCACGGATGTCGAGTTTCGTCACCACATCCTGCCATATGTCAAGATTCTGAGTGTCTTCGAGCACCTGACGCCAGTTCAATGTGTAGAGAGTTTTGTCGCACTGGGCGCGGGGACTCCACATCGCCGGCCCCTTGCTCATATTTAACATACGGAACTGCAGGGTGCTGCGGTCAGTCACTATTCCAGAAAATCCGCCCAAGGCATCTATTTCTCTGACAATCTGACCTTTAGCAATACCGCCAATGGCTGGATTACAGCTCATCTGAGCGATGTTGCGCATATCCATCGTCACCAGCAGTACCGACGCACCCATCCTGGCCGCTGCAGTTGCGGCCTCACATCCGGCGTGTCCGGCGCCAACAACGATTATGTCGTAGTCAAAGTGCATTATTGTCCGCGAAGTGTGGCAAGGAGGGCAAGTGCAGCATTCTCCGCCTCGCGCATCTGCTTTTGCTCGGCTTCTGTGCCGTCGTCATAACCGGTAAGGTGCAGCAGTCCGTGGGCGATAACCCTGTGCAGTTCGCGGTCAAAACCCTCTCCGTACTCCTCCCCGTTGGCCCGGACAGTGTCCACACTGATGAAAATGTCGCCGTCAACCTTCCTGGATTCGGGATCTTCACGATTGTCGAAGGTTATGATGTCTGTGAAATAGTCGTGGCCGAGATACTGCTTGTTCATTTCGAGAAGATATGAGTCGCTGCAGAATATATAGTTAAGGTCTCCGATGCTGTATCCGGCACCTTCCGCCACTTGCTTCAACCACTTTTTGACAATCATTTTTGATTGCAGATTGAAAGTAATATCTTCCGAAAAAAAACAGATCATATTTAACTTGCTTAAACTTTGGATAAAATTTATACCTTTGCCATTCTGAATTAGTATAATTCAAGGCAAAAGTAATAAAAACAAGTATAAATTTTTTGAAATGTCAAAGGTAACTGTAATCGGCGCCGGTAATGTGGGTGCCACCTGCGCAAACGCTATTGCACACCTCAATTGTGTTAGCGACATTGTTTTGATTGATATCAAGGAAGGTCTTTCAGAAGGTAAAGCCATCGATATGATGCAGACCGCAAAGCTTTACGGCTTCGACAGCCGCATCAAGGGCGTAACCAACGACTATGCAGCAACTGCTGATTCTGATGTCGTTATCATCACCTCAGGTATTCCCCGCAAACCCGGTATGACCCGTGAAGAGCTCATCGGCGTGAATGCCGGCATCGTGAACACTGTTGTAAAGAGTGCCCTCCAGTATTCTCCCAACGCTGTTTTCATGATCATCGCCAACCCGATGGATACCATGACCTACCTCACCTACAAGACTTCAGGCCTGCCCAAGAACAAAGTCGTAGGTATGGGTGGACAGCTCGACAGCAGCCGTTTCACATACTACCTCAGCCAGGCTCTCGGCGCAGCTCCGAGCGATGTTGAAGGCATCGTGATCGGCGGTCACGGCGACACCACGATGATCCCTCTGATCAGCAAGGCTACCTATAAGTCACAGCCCATCACCAAACTTCTCAGCAAGGAAGCAGCCGACAAGGTTGTTGCCGATACAATGGTCGGCGGCGCCACCATCACCGGTCTTCTCGGCACCAGCGCCTGGTACGGTCCCGGTGCTGCTGCAGCAGTGATGACCAAGTCTATCATCCTTGACCAGAAGAAAGTATTCCCTTGCTGCGTAGCTCTCGAAGGCGAATACGGCAAGAACGACATCTGCATCGGCGTACCCGCAGTTCTCGGCAAGAACGGTGTGGAGAAAGTGGTTGAAATTGAGCTCAATGCAGCTGAGAAAGAGGCATTCGAAAAAAGCGCTGCCGCTGTTTCCAAGACCAACGACGTGCTTAAGGGCATGAATCTTGTATAACTTCTCAACAAAAGTTGTTAACCGATTTTATTAACAATTTTTTTGTTGAAAAAATATTTCTTTCTAACTTTACACACCGTACATCTTAGAAAGAGAAAAAATAACATACGATGGAAGTTAAAAAATCACCTAAGGCAGACCTCTCCAGGACAGTGACTCTGTTCCGTGAAATCGGCTTTATTATTGTTCTGGGCCTCGTTCTGCTTGCTTTTGAATGGCAGAGCAAAGAGAAGAAAGAATCTATCTTCGACCAGCAGGAATCTGTAATCATCGAGGAAGAAATCATCCCTATCACTCAGGAAGAGCAGACTCCTCCGCCTGAGATGCCCAAAATCCCCGTCCTTTCAGACGCTATCGACATCGTCGATGACAATATCCAGGTGGACGACGCTGTGTTCTCATTCGAGGACGATGCCACCCTTGGTGTGGAAATCATGGACTATATCGAGACCGTAGAAGAGGAAGAGGTTGAGGAAGAGGCCATTCCGTTCGCTTTGGTAGAGAACAAGCCGACATTCCAGGGCGGTGATGCAAACACGTTCTCTAAATGGGTGAACTCACAGCTCGAGTATCCTGAGATTGCCAAGGAGAACGGTATCCAGGGTCGTGTGACTCTTCAGTTCACAGTTAACACCGATGGTTCCGTAAGCGATGTGAAAGTGCTCCGTGGCGTAGACTCATCTCTTGACAAAGAGGCTGTCAGGGTGGTTTCAGCTTCACCGAAATGGAAACCGGGTATGCAGCGCGACAAACCCGTCCGCGTAACCTACACCTTCCCGGTGATCTTCCAGCTCCGTTAATACGTTACAATACGATATGAAGAAGAGGCGCAGAAATGTGCCTCTTTTTTTGTGGTTTTACCACAGAAAATTGTTGAAAGGATAGCGTCCTGCGTGGATTTCAGCAACCATTTTGTAGAGGTCGTTGCGCAGTTTGTCGATGCCGGTTTTCTCCTTGGCGCTGATGAATATGCAGGGAGTATGTTCTTTTGCAATCCACATATTCTTCATCTCCTCCAGAGTGTAGTTTCGCATCGTCTTCTCATCAAGACTGAACTCGTCGTATTCTTCGTGTTCATAGGCGTCTATCTTGTTGAAAACCATCAGACAGGGCTTGTCGCCGGCCCCTATGTCGCGCAAGGTGCGCTCCACGGTGGCTATCTGGTCTTCGAAGCCTGGATGTGAGATGTCCACCACGTGCATCAGGATGTCACTCTGGCGCACCTCATCGAGGGTGCTCTTGAAAGATTCTATCAGCTGTGTGGGCAGTTTGCGTATGAAACCAACGGTGTCACTCAGAAGGAATGGAAGATTCTCTATGACAACCTTGCGGACAGTTGTGTCAAGCGTAGCGAACAGCTTGTTTTCGGCGAATACATTACTCTTGGCCAGAAGGTTCATCAAGGTGCTCTTTCCAACATTGGTATAGCCTACCAGCGATATGCGGACCATCGAACCTCGGTTGCCGCGCTGTGACTCCATCTGGCGGTCGATCTTGCGCAACTGCTCCTTGAGCCGAGTGATCTTATCGAGCACGATACGGCGGTCCGTCTCCAGCTGGCTCTCTCCGGGACCCCTCATATTGATACCTCCGCGCTGGCGCTCGAGGTGTGTCCACATACCTGTCAGACGAGGGTATAGATACTGATACTGAGCGAGTTCTACTTGTGTTTTGGCATAGGCTGTCGCTGCCCTCTGCGCGAAGATGTCGAGGATGAGGCCGGTACGGTCAATGACGTTCACCTTGGTCTCTTTTTCGATGTTGCGCATCTGAGAAGGTGTCAGTTCGTCGTCGAAAATGATATAGTCTACTTCGTTTTCCTGGACGTACTGCTTGATTTCCTCGAGTTTTCCGGTGCCGAAATAGAAGCGGTTGTTGGGATGGTCCAGGCGCTGTGTGAAGCGGCGCAGAGTGGTAACCCCTGCCGTCATGGCAAGGAATTCAAGCTCATCAAGGTACTCGGTCGCAGTGCGCTCACTGTCCTTGTCACGTATTACCGCAGCTAAAACACCTGTATCCATTGCGCAGAACTATATTTTCATGAAATCACGCACCAGAGACACATCTTTGTCCGCCTGCTCTATGAAGCTGTTGTGACCGCAGTTTTCAACGATTTCGAAACGCACTTTGGGGAACGACTCCTTCATCGACATAATCTTTTCCATCGGCATGAAGTTGTCGTGGTCACCCATTATGGCCATAACCGGCATTGCAGGATTCTCCATCTGGGCGCAGCTGTCGGGACGCTCCATCATACCCTTGAGGCAAGATATTATCCCTTCCGGATCGTGGGTGTCGCAAAGCTCTATCGTCTCTATTATCTTGTCGTCGCAACGTCTGAGGTTCTCAGAATAATACATCTTGGGCACGGCGGCCTCAGCTATCGACATCAGCTTTCCAGCTCGTATATCTTCTATTTCACGGGCCCTGTCGGCAGCTTTTTCAACCGGATCTGCGTAAGGGTTGCTGTTGATCAGCATCAATCCCTCGAAAGTTTCGGGAAATATCCTGCAGCATGCCAGAGCCACATATCCTCCCATTGAATGGCCCCCGACGAAGGCTTTTTCCACACCGCACTTGTCAAGCACTCCCTTGACTGTCGTGGCCATAAAATCCATTGTGTTGACAGGAGCACCACAAGAAAGGCCGTGGCCGGGAAGGTCGATGGTTATGACTCTGCAGAAATCCTTGAGAGCATCGGCAAATTCATTCCACACATACATGGTTTCAAGATAACCGTGAAGCAGAATCAGGGTTTTGTCTCCCTTGCCTGAGTCGTTGATGTGGACGGGAACGTTGCCGGCTGTAGCAAAAAATTCCATATTGGTCTTTTTTATCGCCGCAAAATTACAAATTATTCAAAAAAAGTTAGGATATTTGTAAGAATCGAAATACCAACTAAACTAACCATAATGATCGAATTGAAATCACAAGTCCCCGATGGCCCGTTGGCTGAGAAATGGACTAACCACAAGGCGCACATCAAAGTCGTCAGTCCTGCCAACAAGAAGAAACTCGACATCATCGTCATCGGTACCGGACTCGGAGGCGCATCTGCCGCCGCTACCCTTGGAGAACTTGGATACAACGTAAAGATTTTCTGCATCAGCGACTCTCCCCGCCGCGCCCACTCAATCGCTGCACAGGGAGGTATCAACGCTGCCAAGAACTACCAGAACGACAACGACTCCATCTACCGTCTTTTCTACGACACCATCAAGGGCGGTGATTATCGCAGCCGTGAGGCCAACGTATATCGTCTGGCCGAAGTGAGCAACAACATCATTGACCAGTGCGTAGCTCAGGGCGTTCCTTTCGCAAGGGACTACGGTGGATTGCTTGACAACCGTTCGTTCGGTGGTGCTCAGGTAAGCCGTACTTTCTATGCCCGTGGCCAGACCGGCCAGCAGCTGCTTCTCGGAGCATATGCAGCCCTCAACCGCCAGGTAGCAAAAGGCAAGGTGCAGAGTTTCCCGCGTCACGAAATGCTCGATCTGGTAGTTATCAACGGCGAAGCCAAAGGCATCATCGCACGCGACCTTACTACTGGTGAAATCAAGCGTTTCGGCGCCCACGCAGTGGTTCTTGCCACCGGTGGCTATGGAAATACCTATTTCCTCAGCACCAACGCTATGAACAGCAACGGTTCTGCAGCTATGCAGTGCTACCGCAAGGGTGCCTGCTTTGCAAACCCCTGCTTCGCTCAGATCCACCCGACCTGCATCCCCGTGCACGGCGACCAGCAGAGCAAACTGACTCTGATGTCAGAGTCGCTGCGTAATGACGGACGCATCTGGGTTCCGAAGAAGATGGACGATGTGATCGCCATCCGCAAGGGCACCAAGAAACCTAGCGACATTGCAGAAGAAGACCGCGACTACTATCTCGAGAGAAGATATCCTGCCTTCGGTAACCTCGTTCCGCGCGACGTGGCTTCAAGGGCCGCCAAAGAGCGTTGCGACGCCGGTTATGGCGTGAACGAACAGGGTCTGGCTGTGTTCCTTGATTTCAAGACCTGCATGGAACAGAAAGGCAAGGCCTATATCGAAGAGAAATATGGAAACCTCTTCCAGATGTATGAGGAAATCAACGACGTGGATCCTTACAAGGAACCTATGATGATTTTCCCCGCCATCCACTATACGATGGGAGGTCTCTGGGTTGACTACAACCTGCAGACCACAATCCCCGGCCTGTATGCTATCGGCGAGGCCAACTTCTCTGACCACGGTGGAAACCGTCTTGGTGCATCTGCCCTTATGCAGGGCCTCGCAGACGGCTATTTCATTCTTCCTTACACAATCGGAGATTATCTGGCCAAGAAGATTCAGGAGCCTAAAGTCAATACTGACGCTCCCGAATTTGCCGAAGCTGAGAAGAAGGTTCGCGAGAGAATCGACAAACTCTTCTCTGTCAAAGGAAAACGCACTGTCGACAGCATTCACAAGGAACTCGGTCTCATTATGTGGGAATATGTAGGAATGGCCCGCAACGAAGCCGGTCTGAAGACTGCTATCCAGAAGATTCGTGACCTCAAGAAGGAATTCTGGACAAACGTATTCGTAGACGGTGAAAATTCTCACTTCAACCAGGAGCTTGAGAAAGCTCTCCGCGTCGCTGACTTCCTCGAGATCGGCGAACTGATGGCTATCGACGCTCTCAACCGTAAAGAGTCCTGCGGCGGACACTTCCGTGAGGAAATGCAGACCGAAGACGGAGAGACCAAACGCGACGACAAGAACTTCATGTATGTCGCTGCCTGGGAATACAAGGGCGAAGACAAAGAGCCTGAACTCCACAAGGAACCTCTTGAATTCAAATATTGCACTGTTGCAACCCGTAACTATAAAGATTAAGCTATGAAATTCACATTGAAAATATGGCGTCAGAAAAACGCCAAGTCACAAGGTCACTTCGAGACTTACAATATCGACGGCATCTCGCCTGATACTTCGTTTCTCGAAATGCTTGATATTCTCAACGAGAAACTTGTGAACGCTGATATAGATCCCGTATCTTTCGACAAGGGTTGCAAGAGCAAGGAAGGTCCCGTCAGTTTCGACCACGACTGCCGTGAAGGTATATGCGGTGCCTGCTCACTCTATATCAACGGCCGTGCCCATGGTCCTGAGAGCGGTGTGACTACCTGCCAGATGTATATGCGCAAGTTCAAGAATGGCAGTACCATCACCATCGAACCTTGGCGCAACAACGGTTTTCCCATTATCAAAGACCTTGTTGTGGACCGTCGTGCATATGACAAGATCCTGCAGGCTGGTGGTTTCATCAATGTCAACACAGGTGGCGTTCCCGATGCCAATGTTATTCCTATAAACAAGGATAATGCAGAGGAAAGTATGGACGCTGCCGCCTGCATTGGCTGCGGTGCCTGCGCTGCAACCTGCAAGAACGGTTCTGCAATGCTGTTCGTGGCTGCAAGGGTCAGCTCTCTGGCTCTTCTTCCTCAGGGTAAGGTTGAGGGTGCAAGACGTGCCAAGGCTATGGTTGCCAAAATGGATGAACTTGGCTTCGGTGCCTGCACCAATACAAGGGCTTGCGAAATGGAGTGTCCCAAGAAGATCAGCGTGAGTCATATCGCTCGTCTGAACAGGGAATTCCTGAAGGCAAAGTTCAAAGACTAAGATACTTACGCTCTTATATAGTTATGTTGGAAAGGCGGGTTAATTCCCGCCTTTTCCGTTGATTAAATGTTTAGACTTTGCTGATATCTTGTGAATATTTTCTTATACAAATCCAGAGTTTTCAACATCATAAAAATATCCTCTGAATTCTAAAATCTATTTATTGGTTTTTATAAACATTCAAATCAACACGAACTATCTATAAAAAATGACCTCTACATATCTCCACAGCCATTTTAAATACTTATAAACACTATCAACAACCAATAATAATCATCATAGGTTTTTTAAATAAATGTATTGATAATTATTGTTTAAATTTGTCTGTCAACATCTATCAGATATGGCCATCGAGTATTATAATCCGAGGGAGGAGTCTCAGGTTAAGGACAAGGACTTTGACAACAAGATAAGGCCACAGGACTTTACTTCATTCCACGGACAGCAGCAAATCATAGAGAAGTTGTCTATATATGTGAAAGCTGCAATGATGAGGGGTGAAGCACTTGACCATATTCTATTTCACGGGCCTCCAGGCCTAGGAAAAACTACTCTTGCACATATAGTGGCCAATGAACTTGGAGTTAATATGAAAATTACTTCAGGTCCCGTGCTTGACAAGCCTGGCGATCTTGCAGGTCTTCTTACTTCACTTGAACCGGGTGACGTTCTTTTTATAGATGAGATACATCGTCTGAGTCCAGTAGTTGAGGAATATCTGTATTCCGCAATGGAAGATTATGTGATAGACATAATGATAGACAAAGGACCAGGTGCACGAAGCGTACAGATAAACCTCAACCCTTTCACTCTTATCGGAGCCACAACCAGGAGCGGATTGCTTACATCTCCGCTGAGGGCACGTTTCGGAATACAAGAACATCTTGAATACTACGACAGCGACATTCTTTCAAACATAGTAGTTCGCAGTGCAGATATCCTTGGAATAGGAATAGATGCTGCAGCAGCCCGAGAAATAGCTATGCGCAGCCGTGGTACGCCACGAATAGCCAACAGCCTGCTGCGCCGTGTGCGTGATTTTGCTCAGGTGAAAGGCAATGGAAAGATAGATCTGGACATCACCCGCATTACTCTTGATGCTCTGAACATAGATAAGCGTGGTCTTGATGCCATAGACAACAAAATTCTTTCTACAATAATAGAAAAATTCAACGGCGGGCCTGTCGGAGCCGGAACAATTGCCACTGCAATCAGTGAAGATGTAGGCACTCTTGAAGAAGTTTATGAGCCTTTCCTTATCAAGGAAGGATTTATAAACCGTACTCCGAGGGGAAGGGAGGCTACTGCCCTTGCATATTCACATCTTGGACTCATCCGCTGCTCAAGGGAAGCAAGCGGCGACCTTTTCTGACAATCAGATATTATCGCTGATACCTTGCAGCAGAGATACTGCTTCGGAAATAGTTTTCACCGGAGAAGACTTTATATACAGTTTATTGTCTTTTTCCGTAAGAGAATATTTGCGTCCCGGCAGTTGTATATATCTCAGAATAGATTCGAAAACATCAGATTTGTAGTATGCGGAAAGTTGGTTGCTGACAAAATATGCCAGCATAATGCCTTTCTTGAGGACAATTTTTTCAAATCCGAGAGCAATTGCCAGACTGCGCAGTCTTATGATATCCATAAGTTCAGACGTCTGGGAAGGAATAGGACCATAACGGTCTTCCATTTCTTCCTTGAAACCCTTGAGTTCTTCTTCGGTCTTCATCGAATCAAGAGCCTTGTAAAGCCTTATCTTTTCAGAAGGAATGTTGATATATGTATCTGGTATAAGAGCCTGTATGTCGGTATCAATATGACAGTCATAGATGAATTCCGTGCGGACCTGATGTTTTTTCTTATGGCTGGTATCAGCGGCAGTCGCCTTTTCAAGTGCCCTTTCGTATTCTTCGTAGACGCCTGCTTCCGTGCGTGCTTCTACCAATGCTTCCTGCAGTATCTTCTGATATGTTTCAAAGCCCATTTCGGCAATGAAACCGCTCTGTTCGGCACCGAGGAGATTGCCTGCACCGCGGATGTCGAGGTCCTGCATTGCTATGTTGAAACCGCTGCCCAGGTCACTGAATGTTTCGATGGCCCTCAGGCGACGGCGTGCATCGTCGGATATGGAAGTCATAGGAGGAACGATGAGATAGCAGTATGCTTTTCGGTTGCTTCGTCCCACACGTCCACGAAGTTGGTGCAGGTCGCTCAAACCGAAGTTCTGCGCCTGGTTGATCAATATGGTGTTGGCATTTGGAATGTCTATGCCATTCTCGATGATAGTGGTGCAGACAAGCACGTCGTAATCACCGTCGATGAAGTCAAGCAGTGTTTTTTCCAGGGCTTCGCCGTCCATTTGGCCGTGGCCTACGCAAGTGCGTACACCTGGACAGATACGGCGTATTATGTCTTCTACAGAAAGAATGTCTTCAACCTTGTTGTGCAGGAAGAAAACTTGTCCGCCTCTCTCCACCTCAGCCATAATAATGTCGCGGATTGTATCCTCGTTGAAATCGATGAGTTCGGTGGATATTGGAATCCTGTTGGGAGGAGGAGTGTTGATGATGGAAAGGTCGCGGCTTCCGAGCAGCGAGAACTGCAGAGTGCGGGGGATGGGAGTGGCGGAAAGCGTAAGAGTGTCGACGTTGCTGCGCAGGCTGCGTAGTTTTTCTTTCGCCGACACGCCGAATTTCTGCTCCTCGTCGATTATGAGCAGACCGAGATCCTTGAAATGCAGATTCTTGTTGAGGATGCGATGGGTGCCGATGAGTATGTCTATTTTTCCAGCTGCAAGTTTTTCGCCGATTTCCTTTACCTGCTGTGCGGTTTTCTGTCGGCTCAGGTATTCAACGTTGCAGGGAAAGTCCCTTAGACGGCCGCTGAAAGTCTGGTAGTGCTGGAAGGCTAGAATAGTGGTAGGCACAAGCAGGGCCACCTGCTTGTTGTCGCAGACAGCTTTGAAAGAGGCCCTCACAGCTATTTCGGTTTTGCCGAAGCCTACGTCACCGCAGATGAGGCGGTCCATCGGATGAGGACTCTCCATATCCTGTTTTACTGCCACGGTGGCTTTCTGCTGGTCGGCAGTGTCTTCATACATAAAGGATGCTTCCAGTTCCTGCTGCAGGTAGTTGTCAGGACTGTATGCAAAACCGCGTGAACTCATTCTCTCGCTGTAGAGTTTGATGAGATCGGCGGCAATGTCCTTCAGTTTAGACTTGGTCTTGTGCTTGAGAGTTTCCCAAGTCTTGGTGCCGAGTTTGTTTACTTTTGCCGGAGTTCCGTCTGCAGATTTGTATTTGCTGATTCGGTGGATACCGTGTATTGACACAAAAATGACGTCACCGTCGCGGTAGATGAGTTTGACGGCTTCCTGCACCTTGTCTCCGATGATGGTTTTCACAAGTCCGCCGAACTGTCCGATTCCGTGGTCGATGTGGACGACATAATCGCCTATGTTGAAACTCATCAGGTCGTTGATGGTCAACCTTTCAGCAGGAGCAACCTCCCGGCGTACCTTGATCTTGTGATAGCGCTCGAATATCTGATGGTCGGTGTAATAGCAGTTCTTCGAAACGCAGTCCACGTAGCCTTCGTGCAGTGAAATGTCGATGAAGGCAGGAGGAATGACCGCCTGAGAAGATGAGAATTCACGCAGGACCTGCTGCATTCGGAATATCTGGTTGGGATTGATGGAAAGTAAGTTGACTTTGTATCCCTTTTCCTGTTTCTCTGCGATGTCGTGCACCAGTATCTCGAAATTCTTGTTGAATACCGGCTGCGGCAGCGTCTTGACTTCGACGGGCTGGAGCCGCTTCTCATATCCGGCCGTACCCAGCTGCTGCTCCACGAAATCGTTTTCCGTCCATACGATGGCTTTCGAAGGCAGCACTTCTTCTATTCCCACATAATCTTTCTCTTCGAAGTTGCTGTAGAGGTCGGGACAAATCTCCACCTGCTGCAGACTGTCGGTGCTCCGCTGGCTGTCAACCTCGAAATGGGAGATGCTCTCCACTTCGTCACCGAAGAAGTCAACCCTGTAGGGCAGGTTGTCAGCAAACGAAAATATGTCGATGATCGATCCGCGAAGGGCGAATTCTCCGGGTCTTGTAACGAAATCAGCCTTGGTGAAGCCTATTCCCTGCAGCACTTCCTTCAGAAAGGAATAGCCTATGCGCTGCCCGGTGCTGAGGGATATGACGCTGTCGCGCGTAGTTTTCTTCCTGAGCACCTTTTCGTGCAGCGAATCGAGGTAGCATACCACAATTGTCTGGTCCTTGCCGGCCTTGCGGTCACGGAGATTATCGCCTATGTCCACAGACCGGCAGGCGTCCAGGACCTTGGGCAGGTCGTCGCAGGCTGTTTTGCTGAAAAAACTCTCTATTGCAGTAAGGGCGGAGGTGCGCTGCACTTTTTCGGACACACCCTTGAGCGATTCCTTTGAACGCTCGCCGCCGGACAGAGGAAGGAAAAAGACATTTTCCTCTTCGAAGAAATTGTAAATGTCGCTCGTGAAAAACAAGGCTTGCTTCTTTGTTTCCATTACGACAAGATGCAAGGCTTTGTTTTTCAGTTGTTTTGCAATTTTGGAGAAATAAACGGCTTTCGCCGAGACTGCACCCCGGACGTTTTCGAGATTGACAAAGTAGTTTGCCTGCGAAAATGTGTTCTGACCTTCGGTCATTTGCAGCGAAGATATAAAAAATCTTTATATTTGTGGTTCATTGCCAAAATATGAACATATTGATTGACATAGGCAACACTTCCTGCAAGGTGGCTTTCTGCCCGGCTCACCCCTCAGAGCGTCTGGCCGGAGCAGACGTGATGCGTTTCGCCACCCAGAAGGAGTCGATTTCCTATGTGCGTCACCGTCTGGAGCGCCACAAGGCTGATAACATAGTGCTGAGCAACGTACGTAACCGCAGCCTCTATCTGGAGAAAATGCTGGAGCGTAAGTGCGGGAACTTCATCAATTTCGACGAGGATTTCGTGAAAGACCTCATCGGGAAAATCAAGCCTGCTCCGTCGGATCCTCTGACCGTGCTCTCACATATGCCGCTGGGAATGGGAGCAGACCGTATGGCTGCCATCTTCGGCGCAGAAGTCCTCTATCCGCTTCAGGACAAGCTGGTCTTCGATTTCGGCACAGCCACTACGGTAGAGTTCATCGATGCGGCACGAGATGAAAAAGACCCTTCAGTGGTCTATCCGTACTACAGGGGTGGTTCGATTTCCCTCGGCCTGCGCACACGCTACCGCGCGCTCAGCCACTATACAGCCAAGATTCCGTACCTCAATCCGGACGATTTCCTGGACAGCCACGACATCAATTCCATTGATAGCGTGGGATATGATTTGGACACCGCCCTTGCGGCAGGGAATATTCTCGGCATAATGTTTGAAATAAAAGGCTACGTCGCCGCTCATCCCCAAAGGAAACTTATCCTTACCGGCGGAAACTCAGCCCGTTTTGCCGAAGGGCTGGACGGAAAGGCGACAGTGGAGCAGGACCTGGTCCTGATAGGTTTGGAGGCAATTTTGGAATTGTTATGACAAAAATGATGAAAAAGTTTTTCATATTGATTGCAGTTCTGACTGTGACGCTGCCCGCAGCGGCACAGGAAGCCTATTCTGCCTATACTCCCTATTCTATTTTCGGTCTGGGGCAGCTTGAGTCCGTGGGTGACCAGAACACGGCCGCGATGGGCGGTATCGGATTGGGCCTGCGCGACCCCAACCTTATCAACCTGCTCAATCCTGCAGCCGTGACGGCGCGTGACGCCGACGCTTTCATGCTGGACTTCGGCCTCAAGCAGTCAAATATGATTTTTGCCGGTGCTGACGCCAACGGCAATCTTGCCCGCAGCGCCAAGAACCTTTTCAATATCGACCACATAGTAGCATCCTTCCCCATCTACAAGCACTCTGCCTTCAGGGTCGGCATAATGCCGTTCACCAACACCGGCTATGCCTTTACCTTCCACGAGGACGATGATCTCGTGCTGTCCACTCTTGGTGACGTGCAGTATTTCCGTGCAGGGCAGGGAGGTATCAACCAGGTGTTCGCCGGAGCGGGTGTCACTCTCTTCGACCGTCTGAGCCTCGGTGCAGACGGCATCTTCTACCTGGGAACCATCAAGCGCAACACTTCGACCTATTTCACCACCAACAGTTTCCAGCGCACGGCTTCACGCAACTGGACCACTGTGATGCGCGGCTTCTCAGCAAAGGCCGGCATCCAGTACGAGCAGCCCCTTGGGGAAACACTCTCTCTGACGGTAGGTGCTACATATAAGCTCGGCGCAGAGCTCAAGGGTGAATTCAGCGACCTGGCTTACGTTTCTGGCGGCAACTATTCCGACACCACTATCAACGTGAAACGCGATGTTTCATACAGTGTTCCCCAGGAAATCGCAGCCGGCTTTACCCTGCGCAAAAGCGGTGTGTGGATGTTCGGTCTTGACTATACCCGTCAGGACTGGGCAGGCAGCGTGTTCGAAGCAACTCCCGGCGTCAATTTCTCGTCTGGTCTCGCCGAGTCGTTCAATGCCGGTTTCGAAATCATCCCCAACAGATATGACGTGCGATACTACCTGCGCACGGTGACATACCGTGTCGGTGCATACCATAAGAAACAGTACATTATGATAGACGGAAAGCCGGTGACCACCAACGGCATCACGCTGGGCTTTGCGCTTCCGGTCTACAACCGCCGTACCTCGGTTTCATTCGCCGTGGATCTCGGCCAGACATCGCTGGCGGGAGCCCCGAGCATCACTACCCCCGGCAACATCCGGGAGCGTTACGTGAAGTTCTCTCTGGGCGTCAACCTGTTTGACATATGGTTCCAGAAAGTTTTGTACAACTGATACTATTTTATAAATTTGTCAAATAACCATAACGAAGATGAAAAAAGTAGCAACATTAATCCTGGCACTCGTAGCAGTCCTTCCCGCACTTGCACAGGGTAAGTACGGTAGCGGACAGGACAGTGTCGATTGCGTAGTGAACCTTTCTTACTACAGGGAATATCTCAAACAGAACGATATGGCCAACGCCATCTCTCCTTGGAGGAAAGCCATCGCGAAATGCCCGGCTTCTGCCAGCCAGAATATGTTCATCGACGGTTGCCGTCTGATGCGCTGGGAATATTCACAGGCCAAGGACGCAGCCCGCAGGGCAGAAGTCCTCGACTCTCTGCTTATGCTCTATGACGTTCGCGCCGAGGCATATCCCAAGAATGCAGTGACTGCAATGAACAACAAGGCTATCGATATGCTCAACTACAAATGGAAGAGCGACGATCCCAAAACGCTTTTTGCCGAACTGAAGAAGATCGTTGACATGGCTGCTTCAAAGAGTTCTCCGATGGTTCTTGCCAACTATATGCAGACAGGCGTAGACCTCTACAAGAATGGACTGCTCGAGGCTGAGAGCCTGATGAATACCTATACAGACATCGCCGGCTATGCAGACGCAGCTCTTGCTGAGAATGCAGACGGCCAGATGGTAGGCGCAAAGCAGGACATCGAGGAAATGCTTGGAGCGTCAGGTGTTGCATCTTGCGACAACCTTGTGGGTCTCTTCACCCCCCGCTACCAGGCCAATCCTGATGACAAGGCTACTCTCAACACTATCGTGAAACTTCTCGGCAACAGCGAGTGCCTCGACAGCGACCTCTATCTGTCAGCAGTGGAGAAGCTGCACGGTATGGAGCCTTCAGCAAATACTGCTTACTACCTCTACAAGCTCTATTCATCACGCGACCAGAACGACGATGCAGCAGCCACACTGGTTGACGCCATCGAGCGTTGCGGTGACGATGTCGACAAAGCAGCTGACTACTGCTTCGAGCTTGGTTCATTCTATTTCAAGAAACAGCAGAAATATGCTGATGCAGCCAGCGCCGCCAAGAAGGCAATCGACCTCAACCCCAAGCTCGCCGGCAAGTGCTACCTGCTTCTCGGTACCATCTGGGCAAGCGTAAACTGCGGTGGCAACGAGCTTGAGCGCCGCGCCAAATACTGGGTTGCAGTGGACTATATGAGCAAAGCCCGCGAAGCCGATCCGAGCCTCGCTTCTGAAGCAGACCAGCTCGCAGGACAGTACCGCAGGTATTTCCCTCAGCAGGCAGACGCCTTCATGTATGACGTGCAGGACGGTCAGGCCTACACCGCCGGTTGCGGCGGCCTGCGCGAGACCACTACAGTACGCACACTCAAATAACAGTTGAAAAAATCATTTCTCATACTTATCGTCATCGGTGCCCTTGCTTCGTGCAAAGGCACCGATGCTGATATTCCGCCCATCGACTTCAGCGTGACTCCGGTGCAGACGGTGGAAGGTATGGTTGCGCGCCGCTTCCAGTGGGCCAACCTCACATATGATATGCGTGCTGGCCGTATGGACCGCTATGACTACAAAGACACGTCCGGGGTGCAGCATACCTATGAGATATATAGCGGCGGCTTTGAGATGCTCGGCTACACGGCCGACGGTCTGCTCGAGACACAGATCAATTCCGACGGAGCCCGCCACAATACCGTTACCGGGCAGGAGCAGTGGCTTGCCTATGGCAACGTTCACATCCAGAATCTCATCAAGGGAGAACATTCCCTCACCGACACACTCTACTGGGACCGCGACCGGAAGATGATATATACAGACTGTTTCATACAGATGTATTCTCCCCAGGGGCTGATGCAGGGCTACGGCATGGAGTCCAACGAAAAGGCCGACAATGCCATCATCCGTCACCCCTTCGATTCATACGGAATAGACCGCGACAGCACATATTTTTATTTCGACAGTGTAAATTTTGTCGGACCGCTGCAACGTTTTTAGTCTTTTACGCATCTACATAAGGTATTTTTGTTTACTTTTGCGTCCTTGTATGGGCGGTCGCTGCTGTAAGAAAAGGCCGTAAGTATCTGTAAATAAAAATATTAAAACTTAAACTGAACAATAAATGGCTGTACTTGAAAACATCCGTGTCAAGCTCGGAGTGTTTATAACAATCCTAATAGCGATCTCGCTATTATCGTTCATTGTAGATCCTTCAACCCTTTCCACCACTTTCCAGAGAATGTCTTCAGACAACAAGGTGGGCTCGATGAACGGCAAAAACATTACCTATCAAGATTATTATACTGCAGTTGAGCAGAACAAGAACATGTTCGAGTCTCTCTATGGCCAGAGCCTTTCTTCAGAGGAGCAGCTCGCAGAAGTCCGCGACTACACCTGGCAGAATTATTTCGACCGCTTCGTGTTCGAGCCCAAGGCTGCTGCCGCAGGCCTTTCAGTAGGAGACCAGGAAATGTATGAACTCACTCAGGGTTCCAACATCTCTCCGGTGCTGAGTGCACAGAGCGCCTTCCTCGATGAGAATGGCAATTTCAGCCACGAGGCCCTCGCACAGTTCATCCAGAACATCGATTACGATGCTACCGGAACTTACGGAGCTTACTGGAACTATCTGCGCGACCAGATCTACAAGCAGCAGCTCTACAGCAAGTACGATGCACTGCTCTACAACAGTTCTATCTACAACCCGTTGCAGACCAATCTCGCCGTTGAGGCCAACAACCTCACCAGCGACGTCGATTTTGTTATGGCTACTGTTGGTTTCGCTGCTGACAGCACGCTCAACATCACCAACGACGAGATCAAGCAATATTATAACAAGCATAAGAAACAGATGAAGCAGAGCGCCAGCCGCGACATCGAGTACGTGGTGTTCGAGGTGGTTCCTTCTCAGCAGGACATCGACGACCAGAAGGCGGAGTTCGCCACTTTGGTTGAAGAGTTTGCTGACAGCGAGAACCCGCGCAACTTCATTTCCCTCAATTCTGACAGCCGCTGGAGCGAGACCTATCTCGGTCCGGACGACATCCCCGCTGCATTCGTTGATTATGCATTCCCTGCAAGAGGCGTGACCGTCGGCCCTGTAAGCGAAATCGCAGAGGCTGACAATGTTCTTTCTGCAGTTCGCGTTGCCGACCGTAAGGTTATGCCGGATTCAGTATATATATGGTATACCCTTTTCGACCTGACCGATGCTGCCAAGGCTGATTCCGTAGTTGCCGTCCTCAATGCAGGCCGCGACTATGAAGACCTTCGTGAACTTGGCTGGATGACCCAGCAGTTCACTGAGGCTAACAACTTCGGCGAATTCAATGCCGCTTTCGACGTGCCCCTCAACAAGGCAGTCGCCGTGCGTATGTCCGCCCTGCAGGCAATCGCCGTGCTTAAGGTGACCGACCGCACCAAACCTGCCGAGCGCGTGAAACTTGCTACACTCACCAAAATAATAACTCCCAGCGACGAAACATATCGCGACTTCCTTATGAAGGCGACAGCGCTCGCCGACAAGTCTGACGGCAAGTATGAAAACTTTGCTGCTGCAGTGAAGGAAGAAGATCTGCCTGTCACTCCTGCGACCCGAATAGTGCAGGGAACCCGCCGCATCGGTACTGTAGACAACGCCCGTGAGGTTGTTTCCTGGGCTTTCGACTCCAAGGAGGGAGCAGTGAGCGACGTGATCACTGTCGACAACAAGTATTATTTTGTTGCGGCTGTGACCAAGGCCCGCAAGGAAGGCTATGCGCCTTTGAGTGAGGTCAGTGATGATATCTATAGTGTCCTGGCGCTTGAGAAACGTCTGGATGCCGCTGCCGCTGACGTGAGCGAGAAAGTCAAGGGTCTCGGTACACTTGAAGAGATCGCAGAGGCTTTGGGAACTACCGTGAGCCATCAGAGCGGCGTTTCGTTCGGTTCCACCGGAGGTGGCCTCGATCCGAGCTTCATCGGAGCGGTTGCTTCTGCCCCCAAGGGCAAGATCTGCGGTCCTGTGAAAGGCCAGATCGGTGTTTATCTGTTCGAAGTTCTTGACAATGAAGCCGGAGCATACTACACCGAGGATGACGTGAAACTCCGCACCTCTCAGGAAGCGCAGTATCGCCAGCAGTATCTCAGCACCGTTCTTGCTGAAGAGGCAGACGTACACGACAACCGTGCAAGATTTTATTAATGAACAACTTTATCAACAAAAAATATTTGTTTATTAAAAAATTAATCTTTACATTTGAAACGATTTATTGGCATTAATGTTTAACCAAATACAAACACTTAACAATTTTTTTATGAAAAAGATTATTTATTCACTGGTGGCGGTGCTGTTTATGGGCGGCATCTTCACTTCTTGTATTGAAAACGTCGAGCCCGAGGGTATCAACGTGATCAGGCATGCTCATGCCGATTACCTCGAGGCTTTGGCAGAGCTCCGCAAAGCTGACGCTCAGGTTCAGCAGGCAGAGGCTACTTTGAGACTGGCTCTCGCAGCTGTTCAGCAGGGCATCGCAGCCCAGGAGCAGGAGAAAGCTAAGGCTCTTGCACTCATCAATGAACTTACTGCAGCTCAGAACGAGCAGGAAATCGCCAAGATTCTTGACGAAATGGAAGAGCAGGAAGTTCAGCATCAGATCACAATGGACGGTCTTCTCGGAGAACTTGCCCGCGCTGAGAAAAACCTTGAGGATCTCCTCTCTGCCATCGAGTTCGAGAAGCTTTCCCTTTCACAGCAGGAACTTGATGCTATCAACGCGATCCGTGATAACTATATGAGCTATCTCGATGAGCTCGAATCTTACTATTCAAATCAGCAGGGTATCATCGAGAGTATCTATCCGATTGTCTTCGCTTCTGTAAAAGACGGTATCATCGATGCAGCTAGCATTGAATACATCAAAGCTACCATCGAGCAGGACATCAAGGTTAGCGAAATTGACCTCGCTTACCAGCAGAAGGCCGCTGAATTCTGGAAAGGTCTTATGGAAGACATGGCCGCTGATTATCTTGCAGAAGCTGAAGCTTATCAGGATTCAATCAACGAAATGGCTACTACTTTCGCTGACCTTCTCCGTGACTCAGTTCTCGTAGCCAACACTTACGGTCCTATCCGCGACAAGGCTATCAAAGCAGCAGAAGAAGCTCGCGACAAAGCTCTCGAGGATGCAAAAGACGCATTTGACGATGCAGTTGAGGACATCAAAGACGACGTTAACGAGCCCGCTGACGCTCCGGACGTAGCCGATATCAAGAAAGACACTGCAACCGCTAAGGTTTCAGCTGACTTCGCTATCGACACTGCTTTCGTTCTTCCCGACCACGTAGCCGGTGACCTCATCTCTACTTATGAGGCTTACCTCAATAGCCTTTGGTATAAATATGACAGTCATATCACATTCACTACCAAAGATGGTAAGGATATTCTTGAGATCAAGATCGCTGAAGGCGAAATCACTGATGTTGATGACTACAAGGCTCTCGTAGACGATATGTGGGCTGGTGTTCAGGAAGATGATTCTCACACCGCTACCACTATCGGTCTCTGGTCAGCATACAACGATTTCTCAAGGGATTATCTGTATGACATCAACAGCCAGGAACTTCAGGACGACGCCAAGGTTCTTGAGGCTTATGCAAAGAAAGTCCAGAACGAATATGACTCTATCCTCAAGATATTGAAGGCTGGTAAAGAGCACAATGCAAGCGTTCTTCTGAAAGCTTGGGCTGACAAGGTTGAAGCTGCTGCTAAAGATCTTGACAAACTCGTTAAGATTGTGAAGGACGACATGAACTTTGACGGTGATCCCGATCTGAATATTTATCAGTATCACGATGCATCTGCCGGTGACTTCAAAGGTCCGAAGGTTCTCTACAAGGCTAATGACAATTATGGTGTAGACCAGCATCGTAAAGTTCAGATCACCGCATCTGATCCTACTGACTTCACACTTGCTGACGCTACTTCTGAATTCCTTCCGACACTTGCTTCTACCAACCTGACTCTTGCTCCTACTCAGGCTGACTCTCTGGAAGTTTTCAACGCTATCAAGGATTTCTTCACCAAGATTGCTGCTATCAACGCCAAAGCCGTTCCTTATCTGAAATTCATGGCTACCAAGGATAACGGTGCTACCTATTTCATCGACAGCATCAGGGCTGACAAGATGGAATTTGCAGGTGTTCAGCTTAAGAAGACCACTGCATATCTTGAAATGAACGATATCAAGAAGGCAGCTCTCTATGACAACAAGGGTCTCACTGCTCCCGATGTAACTCCCGAGCCCGCTAAATACTTCAGTGGTTTGAGGAACGTGATGGATCTCTTCCTGCACTACGTAGAGGGTACTCCTCTTTGGTCAACTCTCTATAACGCTAATGACGCTAAATTCACTTGGGCTACTTCAGGCGTTCAGGAATATCTTGACTTTGTAAAACAGTATAAGACTGATAATCTCAATAAGGTTGGCTTCGACTACTTCCGTGATTACAACAAGGATCCTTTCAAGAAGTATTCACAGATGTCAGCTGAAGGCAAGGCTCTCTACAACTGGCTCGACGCTTGCTACAAGTTCTTCGGTCAGGATGGTTTCGGCAGCTTCGGCGAGGGTGTATGGTTCGTCAAGGAAACCTTCACCAAACCCACCAATGTTGTTATCTACACTGCCGTTCCTAAATACAGCAAGGACGCTAAGGGTAATGTAAACGGTATTACTTCAATGCCTATCTTCCACACTTCAAACCAGTATGGTTTCGTTCTGAATTCAATCGAGAACAACCTTACCCAGTTCGATGGTACTAAGTATGATGCCAAGAAGTATGATACTGGCGCCTTCGGTATTGAGAAGTCACTCGCATTCAAGTCGATCACTGCTGATTACCTCGTATACCTCTCTAAGAACACTGATGCATTCAGCGCAACTTGGAAAGCTCTCGGCGAAATGCTGAAAGATAAGGTTAAACCTGCTCTCGATGAACTGATCGACGCTGTTGAGGCTGATGTCGCTGCCAACGAAGCCGAGGTTGCAGCTTACAACGAGGCTCTCCGTGCTTACGATAAGGCTGTCAAGGATGCCAAGAAGGCCGCTAAGGATGCTATCAAGGCTGCTAAAGACGAGTATGACAAGATCATGGAAGAAACTTGCGGTGCTGCATTCGAAGAGTACTATGCTAAGTATGAATTCTTCAAGAAGATGCATGACGGCCTGATGGGTGCTTACGCTCTCTGGGCAAAAGGTAAGACTGCTCCTGAAGATCTCCAGGAGTATCTCTGGGACCAGTATACTAATGCTATGAAGGCTAGCGGCGACCTCGCTGAATACATCGCTGAACTCGAGATTGCTCTTAAAAAACTCGATGGTATCGGAGTTCCTGATGGCGACATCTTCGGTGAGCCTAGTGGAATCGAGGACGAGACTCTTGCAATGCTTGTTGAATGGTACGACGAACTCAGTGAAATCATCAACGGCTTCGAGGATGAGAAGTTTGCAGACCTTGTTTACTGGTACGAGTACTGGAAGGCTGCTTACGAAGCTGCTATCGCAAGAATTCAGATCCCTGAATAATCAATCAATACATCGACGACTAAAAACAACGATATGTTGAAAAAGTTAAGCATAATACTTCTGACTATCTTCATGGTTGTGCCAGCAATGGCACAACCTGAGGAAAGTTGTGAGTGTATGTTTGCTCCGCGTGCAGGCCAGTGGGAATTTGATCTTGTCATGGGACAAAATCAGTTCTTCGGCAACGAGGCAAGGCTCAGCACTACCCTTCTTCCGAACAGCTATGGTGAAGCTCTCGGCTCTACCATCGGTACTTCGGTAAAGGATGATGCAGCGTACCTTACTACTGACCTGACAAAAACCATTAACATTGGCTTCCTGAATACCAACAATCTGGCTAATATGATTGGTGTGCAGGCCCGTTATTTCCTGACTAACAGGATTGACTTGAACTTTATGGGCGCATACAATGTCAACATTCAGCCTGGTAAGGATTTCGTGGAAGGAACAGTTTACGGACTGGCCAGCAGCAACACTGAGAATGTTGGATTCCATCCTGAAACTGGCAAGTACGATGTAGGTGATGTATTTGCGCATAAGGCAATCCTTGCTTCAGTGCAGAACGCCGCCATCGGCCAGCTTGGTAGCAACTACTACTTCACTGTTCCCAACGAGCGTATCAACCCTTACATCGGTATTTATGGCCAGGTTAAGTGGGCACGCATCAATGCATTCTATCCTGCATATACAGGACAGACTGTCATTGTAGACGAGATAACTGATGAGAACGCTAATTCTGGCATTACCGACCACTATGGTGAAAATCTTCCCATTGAAACTTTCCGTGAATTCGGAAGGGCTGGTCAGATGCTTGGTTTCGGTGGCGGTCTTGCATTCGGTGTTCAATACTCTCTGATGGAAGGTCTTATCCTTGGTCTTGAGTTCTCACCGGTGCTCTATCAGTACACTCTCATACACTTGCAGATTAACGGACAGACACCTTACTACGCAAGCAACCATAATGTATCAGTATTCAAGTACCCGCAACTTAAACTTGGATTCAGATTCTAAGCTCGCGCATAGATAATGATAAAAGCCGACTGGTTTCCAGCCGGCTTTTTATTTTCCTATAAATGTACTTACCTTTATTGTGAAAAGTCAATACCAATTAGTTCCAATATGAAAATTCAACATTATTTTGTCGTAGCGATGTTGTGTGTCGCTACCGTTGCTTCAGCCCAGGATATGTTCCGTGTGAACGTTCAGGAGCCCCAGCACGCAAAGATGACTGTTTCTCCTGCAGTTCCCGAGGACGGAATGGTGCCCGCAGGTACTGTTTTCAATGTCAAGATCAGCGACATTGAACCCGGCTGGGCTTTCGACAGCGGTTATTATCTTATGATGGGCGGTGCAGTGCGCTGGCCTGTCTACCAGGAATCTATGGTGCCTGAGTTCAGCTTTAAAGTTACTGGTAATGTTATGGGTCTCGGTGCATCGATAATGGAAGCTTCCCGCACAGAGGGATACAAAGTTATCCAGGATATCGTCTATGCGCAGCCTGGCGTGAAACCGCTCAAATACGATGCTTTCATTCCAGACGGAGCCAAGAATCTCCCCGGAGTAGTAATTATCCACGGAGGCGGCTGGTCTTCCAACACCGAAGACATTATGCGTGGACTTGCCCGTGAGCTCGTCAAGGGTGGAAAATATGTCGTTTTCAGCGTAGATTACCGTTTCATCGGTAAAGGAGATGGCGACGAAACAGAGAATACGATGACCGACCTTGTAAATGATTGCTACGGAGCCGTCCTGCATATCCAGAAGCACGCCAAGGAATACGGCCTGGACCGTCGCAAGATTGCGGTGACAGGCGACAGTGCCGGAGGACATCTGTCTTCACTCATTGCCGACGCTGTGGAGCGCGTGGGCAAGAAAGGCTTCGTTCCGACCTATATGCCCAAAGGAATGTGGATGTGTCGCGCCCGCAAGTGGCTTAAAGGCATAAAGGCGGCAGCTCCAAGCTATGGTGTGTTTGACGCTCAGTCGCTCAGTCGCTTTGCACAGGGTCTCTCCGAAGAAGAAACCAAGGCAATCGTGCCTATGGACAATGTCCCTGAGGTACGCAAGCGCGCAATCCCTCAGTTCCTCACACTCGGAACTCTCGACCGCACCGTAGGCCGCGAACCGATGGAGCAGTATGTGCAACTCCTCAAGGACAAAGGCCAGAGGGTTGAATATCACCTCATAGAAGGCGCAAGCCACGCGTTTTTCGACTGGAAACCCGATCAGCGTACCAAGGATACCTTCGCGCAATTCGGCGTTCCCTACGCCAAGAAAATGCAGGAATTCTTCGACAGCGTATTCTATAAGTAACAGGAACGACTTACATAAAAAAGCACTGGCCAGCGGGTCAGTGCTTTTTTATTGCATTATGCTGTCTGCTATTTGAAGAGCAGGCGTGCGAAAGTGTTCAGGTAAAGCCTCCAGTTGAACCAGGTGTGGCCACCGTCAGAAGCATAGATGGTGTGAGGCATACCGTTGCGCTCGAGGGCCTTGTCAAGAACCTCGGTGCCGGGCCATGCGAAGTCTTCAGTACCGCAACCTACCCAGTAGAGTTTGTAGCCGGCTTTCTTGATGCCCTGGAGCTGAGCGTCGAGCTCTGCGCTCTCGCGGATACCGCAGCTGAGCGGGCAGATGTAGTCGAATACGTCAGGATAGAGGATGGTGGCACGGGTTGTGTGGCCGCCGCCCATTGACAGACCTGCGATGGCGCGTGAAGATTTCTTGGGGATAGCGCGATAGTTCTTCTCAATGAAAGGAACAATCTCGGTCACAAGGCTCTTCACATAAGCGT
This sequence comes from Bacteroidales bacterium, assembly GCA_017519185.1. Taxonomy (GTDB): domain Bacteria; phylum Bacteroidota; class Bacteroidia; order Bacteroidales; family UBA932; genus Equibacterium. The sequence continues at coordinate 67,785 of JAFWSX010000001.1, forward strand.
CAGGCTCGCTTACCTGCTTGGTGGGGAGCTTCAGGGTGCCTGCTGCCTGCTGTCCGGGGTTGCCGTTGGGCATAACCACGATCATAGGCTCTGCAAGACCTTTCTCAATGAGGTTGTCGAGGATTTCAGCGGTGCGGCCCATGCTGGTCCACGCCTCCTCGTCACCACCTGCACCGTGGAGCAGATAGAGCACCGGATATTTCTTCTTGGGGTTGGCCTCATAGCCGTAAGGAGTGTAGACAGTCAGACGGCGGTTGCTGCCGAGGATCTTGCTGTCATACCAGGGATGGCTCACTGTGCCGCGCTTGTTGGCTGAGTAGTAGTTCTCGCTGCGCTCGCCGGGAACGATGAGCATATTCAGGTAACGGGTACCGTCGCGCTGTACGAGGATGTTCTGAGGGTCGTTTACAGCCACGCCGTCAACGATGAAGTTGTAGGTGTGGATTTCGGGACGGGGGCAAGGGAGTTTGATTGACCATACGTTGTTCTCGCCGCGTCTCATATCCACGGGACCGCCTGTGAGCCAGGAACCGCTGAAACGTACGATGGTAGCATAGTCGGCGCGGAGACGGAAGGTCACGCTGTCGCCCTGGATGTCAGGAGAAACCACGGGGGCGCCTCCTCTGCTGAAGTTGGCAAGCTCCTGAGCGTTGAGTACGCCTGCGAAGAGAAACAGAGCTGCAATAGCTGCAAATATTCTTTTCATAGAGTAATTAGTGTTTTAAAATGTAGATAAAGGTTTATTTAAAGAGTTGTTGTGCAAAAACAGTCAGGTATACGCGCCAGTTGCGCCAGATGTGGGCGCCGTCCGATTCGTAGTAGGTCATAGGATAGCCGTGTGCGTCGCAATATTCCTTGAGCTTGAGGGATGTTGCACGGATGCCGGTGTCATCCTTGCCCACACCTACCCAGAAGAGTTTGGGCTTGGCTGCGAAAAGGGCTGCAAGTGCGTCCTCATTATCCTCGACAGTGGCTGTTCCGGAGAACATTCCGACATATCCGAAAGACTTGGGATAGTGGAGCGACAGCATCGCTGACTGGCGTCCGCCCATAGAAAGACCAGCCACTGCAGTGTTGGCAGCACCCTTGGCCACGTGGTAATGTTTCTCCACGAAATTCATAACATCGGGGAAACTGTTCTCGATTTCGATGGTGGACTGGCTGCGGCTGTTGGCCATCGTCGGCTGGAACATATTGATGGCTGCTCCGGGTGCGGCCTGGTTGAAATATACGCCGTTGGGCATAACCACGATCATCGGCTTGGCCTTGCCCTCGGCGATGAGGTTGTCCATTATCTGCGCTGTGCGGCCGAGGTCGCTCCAGGCATCCTCGTCACCGCCGGAACCGTGCAGAAGGTAGAGCACGGGATATTTGGCTTTGGGGTTGTCCTCATATCCGGCCGGGGTGTAGACGGTCAGGCGGCGCTTCATCCCCAGGGTGGGGCTGTCGTACCAGACGTGGGAAACGCTGCCGTGAGGAACGTCGTGAACCTCATAGAACCATCCTTTGTCACCCTCTTTTGCGCTGAGGGTGAAAATGTTGGTCCAGGTGGCCACGTCGCGGTTCATATAGACGTTCGAAGGGTCGAGAGTGCGCTGGCCGTCCACTACGAAATTGTAGGAATAGAGCTCGCCCTCGAGCGGCTCGGTGGTGAAGGTCCATATGCCGCCCTCGCCTTCTGTCATATCGCAGGGCCGTGCGGCGAAATCTCCGCGCACCTGCACCTTTACGGCCTTGGGTGCCCTCAAGCGGAAAGTGACGCTGTGGTCGGGGTTGATTTCGGGCGACACTATGCCCGAACCTGGGCCGAGAGCCTGCTGAGCGGAAGCGCTGAGGCCCGCACCCAGAAGGAAGAGAGATATTATTGTCAGTATCTTTTTCATCTGTATATGCTTAGATGGTTACTTCAGCGGTCTGGCGGATGTCGTCTGATGCACTGCCGAGCAGGAGCTGCAGTTTGCCGTGCTCCAGAGCCCAGCCGTTCTTTGCTTCATCCCAGTAGCGGAGGTCCTTGAGCGGAATCTCAAGGGTAACCTTGCTCGTCTGTCCGGCCTTGAGGCTTACGCGCTTGAATGCCTTGAGTTCCTTCTCAGGCCATTCCACGCTCGAGCCTATGCGTTTCACATAGAGCTGTACTACTTCGTCGGCGTCCATACCGCCTTCGTTCTTAAGTGTGAAAGTAACTTTGACGCTCTTGCCAGATGCTTTGGCCTTGATGTCGCCATAGCCGAAGGTGACGTATGAAAGGCCGTGGCCGAAGGCGTACATAGGCTTCACGTTCTTGGTGTCGAACCAGCGGTAGCCGACATAGAAACGTTCTGTGTAGGGGCTCTGGGGGATGGGCCTCTTGGCGTTCAGTGCCTGGCGCTCCGCAGGAGTCATATCAGGCCTGTAAAGTGAAGTGAAAAGGTCCATTTCCTTGGTGTCGTTCGGGAAGTTGCCCATTGCATATGCGGGAGAATCCTCAAGTTTCACGGGGAAGGTGAAAGGAAGCTTGCCAGAAGGGGCTATGTCTCCGAAGAGGACTTCTGCCAGTGCGGTGCCGCCTTCCATACCGTTCCACCAACCCTGCAAGATGGCAGGTGAGGCGGGTTCAAGCACTTGGAGGTCGGTGGGACCGCCTGAGATGATGACAGTCGCCAGATTGGGATTGGCTTCGCGCAGTGCGCAGACGAGTTCTTCCTGTCCGCAGGGGAGCTTGATGTCGCTGCGGTCTGAGCCTTCAGTCTCGATGCTCTTGTTGGTGCCGGCGAAGAAGATCACGATGTCGGAGTTCTTTGCAAGTTCGACAGCCTCTGCCATAAGGGCGGGGTCTGCAGGCTCGTCGATGGCTGTGGCTACCAGCGGGTCAGGATTGGCTGGAGCATTCCCCCAACGGCGTCCCGGGAAGTTCTTGTAGCCGGGAGCGTATGCCACTTCGATATTGTTCTTGCCTGCACGGTTCTGGATGCCCTGCAGGGGAGTGATTTCGTAGAGTGCCTTCACACCTGCGCCGACACCGCCGCTCTGGGTCTTGAGCACGGCGTTCTGGCCGATGACGGCGATTTTCTTCACGCCTGACTTGATGGGCAGCACTCCATCGTTTTTCAGCAGGACGATGGATTTCTCAGCCACCTGGCGGGCGATTGCCTGGCTTTCGGGTTGAGAGGTGATTGCCTGGTTGGCCTGGTCGGCGGGAACAGGCTCGATGGCGAAGCGTACGCGCAGGATCTGGCGTACCTTCTCATCGACCTGGGCCTCAGTGAGGGCTCCGGTGTTGATTGAGTCGATCACGGCCGGGCCAAGATAGCTGGAACCTGTCATCTGCACGTTGAGGCCGTGGAGCATCGCTCCCATAGTGCTGTGTGTGCCGCCCCAGTCAGAGACGGTCATTCCGAGGAAGCCCCAGTCGCCGCGAAGGATTTCGTTCAGCAGGTGCTCGTTCTCTGAGCAGTAGTCGCCGTTGACCCTGTTGTAGGCCGGCATCACGCTCATAGCGCCACCTTCAACGACTGCGCGCTCGAAGGGCTTGAGGTAGATTTCGCGCATTGTGCGCTCATCAACAACCACATTGACGCTGCCGCGGTTGGTCTCCTGGTTGTTGAGGGCGAAGTGCTTGATGCAGACTGCCGTTCCCTGGTCCTGGACGCCCTTGGTGTAGTAGAGTGAGAGGGCTGCGGAGAGGATGGGGTCCTCGCTGAGATATTCGTAGCTGCGGCCGCCTACAGGAAGGCGCTGGATGTTGATTGCCGGACCGAGGATGATGTCCTTGCCGCGCAGACGTGCTTCCTTGCCCATTCCGGTGCCGTACTTGTATGCCAACTCTTCGCTCCAGGTAGCCGCAAGGGCGCTGCCTGTAGGGAAATATGTTGCTGAATCCACGGTCCAGCCAGCTGACTGGAATCCGTTGGGAACGCCTTCCTCACGGATGCCGAAGGGGCCGTCAGCGTAGTTCATATCGGCGATGCCAAGGCGCTCCACGCCTGCAGAAGACATATTTGTCTTGCTGTGGAGCATATTGACTTTCTCTTCGAGAGTCATCTGGGAAATCAGCTCAGTTATCTTGGATTCGTTTTTCAGGAGGAATACCTGCGGGGGCAGATTCCGTGTGCAGCCGATGGCCATCAGGCAGGCGACTACAGTGGTCAGGAGGATGAGTTTTTTCATATGATGTTATATAGTTCTGTCAGGCTGTTTGTCAGCAATGCTCTTCTTGGGCATTCTAAGATAAACATTTTCTTTGGTTTTTTCGCGTATCTGCTGAATAATCTGTAATTTGGGGTTCGATATGGCTAAAAAAGTATTTGTTTCCGGTTGTTATGACCTGCTTCACAGCGGGCACGTGGAGTTTTTCCGTCAGGCGGCGGAATATGGGGACTTGTATGTCGGCATCGGCAGCGACGCCACGATTCTTGGTTACAAGCACCACAAAACCGTCTACAGCGAGCAGGAGCGGCTGTTTATGGTCAAGAGCATACGCTACGTGAAGGATGCATACATCAATGCAGGCAGCGGCGTGCTGGATTTCATTCCCACGCTGGACATAGTGAAGCCGGATATACTGGTGGTGAACGAAGATGGCGGCTCAGCCGAAAAGGAGCAGTTGTGTCGCGAGCGTGGGATGGAGTATGTGGTGCTGCAGCGTGTGCCGTCCGAAGGGCTGGAGGCGCGTTCATCCACGGCGCTCAAACAGGTGTCCAGCATGGTGCCGACCCGTCTGGACCTGGCCGGGACTTGGATAGACCAGCCGTACGTGTCGTGTTTTGCACCGGGCTGGGCCATCACGATTTCGCTGGAGCCCACGTTCGAGATCCGCGAGCGCTGCGGGCTTGCAACGTCCACTCGCAATATGATCCGCAAGATATGGCCCTACCAGCTGCCCAATATGGATCCCGAGATGCTGGCCAAGCTGGTGTTCTGCTTCGAGAACGACCCCGAGCGCTCCGACGGCATTACCAGTGGTGCCCAGGATGCCATCGGCATCTGCGTGCCTGGGCTGTGCAGGCATTATTATAACGGGCGTTTCTGGCCCGAGACAATCGAGGTATGCTCTGATGAGGCAGTTTTACGCTGGCTGGAGGAGCATCTGGCGATGGTTCCGATGGAGCCGCGCCGGCCGGGATGTTCCGTAGTGGAAGGCAAGGATATCACGCTTGTGAAGGTGCAGGCGCTGGCTTCTGCTGCCGAGGCTTGCTGGAACGCGATTCTTGAACGTGACCTTGCCGGTTTCGCTGCGGCCTACCGCGCTTCGTTCGAGGCTCAGGTGGCGATATTTCCGGCGATGATACAGCCGGGCGTGCGAGAGGTGATCGACAAGTACAGCTCAGAGCCTGGAGTGCTGGCCTGGAAGATGCCTGGTGCCGGCGGAGGCGGATACCTCGCGTGCGTCGTTGAAGATGCCGAGGCCTTTGCGGCTGCACATCCTGAGGCAATACGGCTTGCCATCCGCCGTGCCGGAATGTAGGAAGTCCAGCGGTCTTACGAGATGAGTCCGGCGATGAGGATGGCGATGATGACGGCAGGAGCGGCCCAGCGGATGATGAAGTACAGAGCCTTGAAAAAGCCGCGGGGAACACCGTAGATGCCGCCGCTGGAGAGTTCATCCTGAATGTCGGCACGCTTGAGCTTGTGGCCGACGAAGAGTACGGCGAGCAGAGCACCGAACGTCATCAGCACATTTGCCGAAACATAGTCAAACAGGTCGAAGATGTTCAGCGAGAATATCTTCACGTGGCTGAGCGCACCCTGCGAAAGTGAGCAGAGCACTGCCAGCACAACGAACACTGACATAGAAACTCCTACTGCCACCGGCCTTCGCAGATTGCACTCCTCGATGAGGAAAGCGATGACAACCTCAAGCAGGGAGATGGCCGAAGTCAGCGCAGCCAGGAACAGCGACACGAAGAACAATATGGCCGCAAATCCTCCGGCAGGCAGCTCGGAGAAGATAGCGGGCAGCGTGACGAAAACCAGGCCGGGACCCTGTCCGGGGCTGATGCCGTAGGCGAAGACGGCCGGCATTATTGCACAGCCGGCAATGAGTGCGAAAAGAGTGTCGAGAGCGGTTGTCTCGGCGCTGCACTTAAGGATGTTTTCCTTGCGGGGCACATAGGAAGCATAGGTAAGTATTGTTCCGCAGCCCAGCGACAGCGAGAAAAATGCCTGTCCAAGAGCAGCTATGGCCGACGAGGAGGTGAACTTTGAGAAGTCGGGCTTAAAAAGATACCTGACGCCTTCCCCGGCTCCAGGCAAAGTCATAGACCTGACAGCCAGAATCACCATCAGCACGAAGAGCACGGGCATAAGTGCCTTGGTGAACTTCTCTATGCCATTCTTCACGCCGGCTACTATGATTATGCCGGTGCAAGCAAGGAATATCAGGGTATATATGATGGGTGCCCAGGTCGACGTGACGAAAGAGTTGAACATCGTCTCGGGCTGGATGCCCCCTGCCGCCGTGAACTTCAGTCCGCAGGCAAGCACTAGATAGCGGATGCTCCAGCCTCCTACCACGCTGTAGAACGACAGTATGAATGCAGCGGCGAGCACGCTGAGCAGGCCGGCCACTTTCCATCCTTTGTCGCCGCCGAGCCTTTTATAAGCACCGAAGGCATTGGCCTGGCTGCGGCGCCCGATGATGAACTCGCACACCATAATGGGCATGCAGATGAATATTACACAGACAAGGTAGAAGATGATAAAGGTGGCGCCGCCATTCTCACCGACAAGGTAGGGGAAGCGCCAGAGGTTGCCGAGGCCGACTGCAGAACCGGTCATCGCAAGGAGGATGCCCAGGCTGCTGACGAAACCGTCGCGTTTGGCGGAAGTCTGATTACTCATCGGAAGTTCTCCTCAAGTAGGTTCTGAATTCATATTTGAGCCCGCAGCGCGGGTCTTCTGAAGTATTGCTGCGCTCGTACAGCTGCCATACCTCAGGGTCGATGGCCGGGAAGAAAGTGTCTGCGTCGGGCACTAGGGTATGGACGTGGGTCACGAACAGACGGTCGGCGATGTCGATGGCCTGGCGGTAGATCATCCCGCCGCCCATCACGAACACATCGGGGCGGGAAGCAACCTCCAGGGCACGCTCCAGCGACTCAACAGCGACGGCGCTGGTGGGGCTCCCTTCGGTGTTCTCATATCCAAGCCCTTCCTCGGCCAGGCGGGAGCTTACCACGATGTTCTCGCGGCCGGGCAGCGGCTTGCAGCCGATGGACTCCCAGGTGCGCCGCCCCATAATGAGGCTTCCGCCCATAGTCTTGGCCTTGAAGAACTTCATATCTTCGGAAATGTGCCAGGGCATATCGCCTTCACGGCCAATGGCCCAGTCGTCAGCCACGGCCACTATTATGTTGATGATCTGTTCGGGTTGCATTGCAGAGAAAACTGGTTGTATGGAAATCTGCCTACACGGCCACCGGAGCCTTGATTGCAGGCCAGGGGTCATAGCCCTCCAGCTGGAAATCTTCGTATTTGAAACAGAAGATATCTTTTACGTCAGGATTGATCTTCATCACGGGCAGGGCCCTCGGAGTGCGGCTCAGCTGAAGGTCAACCTGCTCGAAATGGTTGTTGTAGATGTGCACGTCGCCGAAACTGTGCACGAAGTCGCCGAGCTCATAGCCGCAGCACTGTGCGACCATCTGTGTCAGCAGGGCGTACGAAGCTATGTTGAACGGCACGCCGAGGAAGACGTCGGCGCTGCGCTGGTAGAGCTGGCAGCTGAGACGGCCTTCGGCCACATAGAACTGGAAGAGGGTGTGGCAGGGCGGCAGGGCCATCTTGTCCACTTCAGCCACGTTCCAGGCAGAGATGATGTGCCTGCGAGAATCAGGATTCTTCTTGAGCTGCTCCATCAAGTTTGCCAGCTGGTCGATGTGCCCTCCGTCGGGAGTGGGCCAGCTGCGCCACTGGTGGCCGTAGACAGGACCCAGTTCACCGTTCTCGTCGGCCCATTCGTCCCATATCGTGACCTTGTTGTCGTTGAGGTATTTTATGTTGGTGCTGCCGCTGATGAACCACAGCAGCTCATAGATGATCGAACGCAGATGGACTTTCTTGGTGGTGAGCAGCGGAAATCCGTCCTGAAGGTGGAAACGCATCTGGTAGCCGAACACGCTTTTGGTGCCGGTGCCGGTGCGGTCGCCCTTGCTCACGCCGTTGTCCTTGATGTATTGAAGTAAATCCAGATACTGTTTCATATCGAGAATGTAGTTACAGTTTCAAAACAGCCATAAATGCGCTCTGGGGCACCTGAACATTGCCGATCTGGCGCATACGCTTCTTTCCCTTCTTCTGCTTCTCCAACAGCTTGCGCTTGCGGGTGATGTCGCCTCCGTAGCACTTCGCAGTCACATCCTTGCGCACGGCCTTGACGGTTTCGCGTGCTATGATCTTGGCGCCGATGGCAGCCTGGATGGCAATCTCGAACTGCTGGCGAGGGATGAGCTCCTTGAGCTTCTCGCACATACGGCGGCCGAAGTCGTAGGCGTGGTCGCGGTGGATGAGCGACGATAGGGCGTCGACAGGCTCTCCGTTGAGCAGGATGTCGAGTTTCACCAGGTCGGCCTTGTCGAATCCGGTGACGTGGTAGTCGAACGATGCATAGCCCTTGGAGATGGACTTCAGGCGGTCATAGAAGTCGAACACGATCTCTGCAAGCGGCATATCGTAGTTGAGTTCCACGCGGTCCGAGGTCAGGAAGTGCTGTCCTGCCAAGGTGCCGCGCTTGTCGAGGCACAGCTTCATTATCGGCCCGAAGAAATCGCTCTTGGAGATGATCTGGGCGCGTATATAAGGTTCTTCTATATGGTCGATGAGCGTCGGCGCGGGAAGTCCGGAGGGGTTGTGGACATCGACCACTTCGCCCTGGGTGGTGTAGACCTTATAGGACACGTTGGGCACGGTGGTGATCACGTCCATATCGAACTCGCGGTAGAGCCTCTCCTGAACGATCTCGAGGTGGAGCAGGCCGAGGAAACCGCAGCGGAAGCCGAAGCCGAGGGCCAGCGAACTCTCGGGCTCAAACACCAGCGAGGCGTCGTTCAGCTGGAGCTTCTCCAACGAAGCGCGCAGGTCTTCGTATTCGTCGGCCTCTACGGGATAGACACCGGCGAAGAGCATCGGCTTGACCTCTTCGAAACCGGCGATGTGGCCGCTGCAGGGGTTCTCCACGTGCGTGATGGTGTCGCCCACCTTCACCTCGACGGCAGTCTTGATGCCGGAGATGATGTAGCCCACGCTGCCGCAGGGGATTTCGTCCCTGGGACAGAGTTTCATCTTGAGCACACCCACCTCGTCGGCGTCATAGGAGCGCCCGGTGTGGACGAACTTGACCTTGTCACCGCAGTGGATGCTGCCGTTGACTACTTTGAAATATGCTATGATGCCCCTGAAGGGGTTGAATACGGAGTCGAAGATGAGGGCCTGCAGGGGAGCGTCGGGATCGCCGCTGGGGGCAGGCACGCGGTCTACTATGGCATCGAGGATGGCCGGAACGCCTTCTCCTGTTCGGGCGCTGGCCAGCAGCACGTCGTCGGGATCGCAGCCGATGAGGTCTACGATCTGGTCACGGACCACGTCGATCATCGCGGCGTCCATATCGATCTTGTTGAGAACCGGGATAATGGCCAGGTCGTGCTCGATGGCAAGATAGAGGTTCGAGATGGTCTGGGCCTGGATGCCCTGGGTGGCGTCGACCACCAGGAGGGCTCCTTCGCAGGAAGCTATGGCGCGGGACACTTCATAAGAAAAGTCCACGTGGCCGGGAGTGTCGATGAGGTTGAGGACATATTCCTGACCGTCGCGGGAGTAGTTCATCTGGATGGCGTGGCTCTTGATGGTAATGCCTTTCTCCTTCTCGAGATCCATGCTGTCCAGCACCTGATCTTCCATTTCCCGCTCATCAAGGGTCTTCGTGCACTCCAGCATTCGGTCTGCCAATGTGCTTTTCCCGTGGTCGATGTGGGCTATGATGCAAAAATTCCTAATGTTCCTCATACTGTGTGCAAAGATAATTAATCAAAAAGAGTTATTTTTGTAGATACGCTAAAATTAAATGCAAATCACAAAACATCAACTGAATATGAACGACATCAAGATTATGAACAGAGCTGCCGACAATATCCGTATTCTGGCGGCTTCTATGGTTGAAAAGGCCAAATCGGGACACCCCGGCGGAGCTATGGGCGGCGCTGATTTCATCAACGTGCTCTTCAGCGAGTTCCTGGAGTATGACCCCCGCAATATGAAGTACGAAGGACGTGACCGCTTCTTCCTGGATCCCGGTCATATGGCCCCGATGCTCTACTCACAGCTTGCACTGACAGGCAAGTACAGCCTCGAAGAGCTTGCAACCCTGCGTCAGTGGGGCTCACCTGTCACCGGCCATCCCGAGCTTGATGTGGTTCGCGGAATTGAGAACACCTCAGGCCCCCTGGGTCAGGGACACGTGTTCGCAGTGGGTGCAGCCATCGCAGAGAAGCACCTTGCAGCCCTTCTGGGCGAAGAGGTGATGAACCACAAGATCTATGCATACATCTCTGACGGAGGCATCCAGGAGGAGATCAGCCAGGGTGCAGGCCGCATCGCCGGAACCCTCGGCCTTGACAACCTCATTATGTTCTACGACTCCAACGACATCCAGCTTTCTACCGAGACCAAGGTGGTTACTTCAGAGGACACCGCGGCCAAATATCGCGCCTGGGGCTGGAACGTATATGAAATCAACGGCAACTGCGTGGACCAGATCCGCGGTGCGCTGACAATGGCTCAGAACGCCAATGGCAAGCCGACCCTCATCATCGGCAAGTGCATTATGGGCAAGGGCGCCCTCAAGGCCGACGGTACCAGCTACGAGCGCAACTGCAAGACTCACGGAGCTCCTCTGGGCGGCGACGCTTACGTCAACACCATCAAGGCTCTCGGCGGAGATCCCGAGAATCCTTTCCAGATCTTCCCTGAGGTAAAGAAGCTCTATGCCGACCGTGCAAAACAGCTCCGCAAGATTATGGACGCCAAGTATGCCCGCAAGGCAGAATGGGCAAAAGCCAACCCCGAGAAGGCCGCTCTCCTCAAAGAGTGGTTCAGCGGCAAAGCCCCTGTCATCGACTGGAGCAAGGTTGAGCAGAAACCAGACGACGCAACCCGTTCAGCATCGGCTGCAGTCCTCAGCCAGCTGGCACAGCAGGTGCCCAATATGATCTGCGCAAGCGCCGACCTGAGCAACTCCGACAAGACAGACGGTTTCCTGAAGCATACCACAAGTATGGTGAAGGGCGACTTCAGCGGCTCGTTCTTCCAGGCTGGCGTGGCTGAGCTCACGATGGCTTGCTGCTGCATCGGTATGGCCCTTCACGGCGGTGTCATCCCTGCTTGCGGTACCTTCTTCGTATTCTCAGACTATATGAAACCCGCAGTACGTATGGCTGCCCTGATGGAAGTTCCCGTGAAGTTCATCTGGACCCACGATGCATTCCGCGTAGGAGAAGACGGCCCGACCCACGAGCCCGTAGAGCAGGAGGCACAGATCCGTCTGATGGAGAAACTCAAGACTCACAAAGGCAAGAACTCGATGCTCGTGCTCCGTCCCGCAGACAGCGACGAGACCACACAGGCCTGGAAGCTCGCGATGGAGAACACCACTTCTCCGACCGGCCTCATCTTCAGCCGCCAGAACATCAAGACCCTGCCTGCCGGCAACGACTACAGCCAGGCAGCCAAGGGTGCTTACATCGTAGCAGGTTCAGATCCTGACTTCGACGTGATCCTTCTCGCATCAGGATCTGAGGTTTCAACCCTCGTGGCAGGTGCAGAACTCCTCCGCGCCGACGGCATCAAGTGCCGCATCGTCAGCGTGCCTTCAGAAGGTCTGTTCCGCAGCCAGAGCAAGGCTTACCAGCGCAGCATCCTCCCGGGCAACAAGAAGAAATTTGGTATGACCGCAGGTCTGCCCGTGACCCTCGAAGGTCTTGTTGGTGCCGGCGGAAAGGTTTGGGGCCTGAGCTCATTCGGCTTCTCTGCTCCCTACAAGGTGCTCGACGAGAAGCTCGGCTTCACCGCAGCCAACGTCTACAACCAGGTGAAGGCTATGCTGAAATAGCAGGACGGCCTGCCATACAACAAACCACCGGTCCGTTTGGGCTGGTGGTTTTTTATTGGGAACTACTTATGAAAAACGTTATTTTGTATTGTTATTGTTGTTGCCTCCCCTCTGCCAGGGGTTCCTGCTGCCGTTGTTTCCTCCGGGATTGTTGCCTCCCTGGCCGGGAGCATTGTTTCCTCCGGGACCTCCCTGACGGAACTGGTAGAGAAGCTGCATACGGAACATATCCTCTGTGGTGAATACTTTGGCAACTTTCTCGACAGGCATCACGCGCAGCAGCTTGGTGATGTAGTTTTCTGTGAGCTGGGCCTCTTTCTTCTGGGAGTCGGTGTATTCCTTGAGGGCCGCCTTGAGCTCGTCAGCTTTCTTGTTGGGGTCGTTCATCTTCATCATAGCGCCCCTGATGCCTGCGCGGGCCTGCTCCACATCCTTGTTGTACTCGTTGTAGATCGGCCAGAACTTTTCTGCCTCAGCCACCGAAAGGTCGAGTTGCTGGGTGAAGAAAGCCACTTTGGCAGCGTTGATGCGGTCTGCACCCTGCCGGCGGTCCTGGTCGGAACCTCCCTGGGGCATCCACTGGGCGAACGCGGCGATGGACAGTATGCACAGTGCAAATGATATTGCAAATAGTCTTTTCATTTCAGTCTTGATATATCTTATTGGATAGATGCCAGATAGTGATAGAGGGCGGCGTCTGTCGAAGGAGTGGCGAAATATTGGAGAATCTCTTCTTCAGACGGGGTGAACTGGGCCTGATAGCCTTCGAAATCCAGTTCGTCGAGATATTCGAACATCGCGGGATCCATATTCTCGACGGCGGCGGCAATCTCGTCATATTCGGACATCTGGGCATTCTGCGATGCCAGGCCTCCGGTCATCGAGAGTATGCCGTAACCGATGCCGAGGATGACTGCGAACGAGCAGGCCATCATCAGGGCGGGCTTCAGGACACCGACGAAACCTGCGGGCTTCTTCTCTGTGGCGAACACCTTGTCGCGCAGAGAATCTTCCAGCGACGTGAAGTATCCCTCGGGCGCGGTGAAGGGGTTCTGGCGGAACTCTTCCCTCTGCAATATGTCGTTGTTGTTTTTCATTGCTCGTGTTCTTAGACTATCAGTAAAAACAAAGGTTTAATTTTCTATATCCAAATCTTTTTTCAGGTAATCGACCACCTTCTGGTAGGCGTGATGGTAGGATGCCTTGAGTGCTCCCGGGGAGGTGTCGAGCACTTCTGCCATATCTTCGTACTTCATTTCCTCCCAGTAGCGGAGCGAGAAAACAACCTTCTGCTTGGGAGGCAGCTTGTTCACCGCTTTCTGCAGGGAGAGCTGCACCTTGGTGCCGTTGAAATTCTCGTCGGCGGTGAGTTTGCGCTCAAACGCGGCTTCATTTGCGTTCAGGGAAAGGAAGCCTATGATCTTCTTGCGGTTGAGGAAGGTCAGCACTTCGTTGGTGGCGATGCGGTAGAGCCAGGTGTAGAGCTTGGAGTCCTCACGGAAGGTGTCCATAGCGTTCCAGGCCTTGACATAGGTGTTCTGAAGCAGGTCGTTCGCATCGTCGTGGTTTGCGACAAGCTTGCGGATGTGCCAGTAGAGCTGCTCGCCGTACTGGCGCACCAGCAGGTTGAATGCCTGGTTGCGCTCGCCGCTGCGGTATAATTCCAATATCCTGCTGTCGTCAGTTGCCATTTCCTGATGCTAAAGGGCTGAAGGCCATCGTGCATTTAATATGCCAATGGCTGGATGCGAATCCCTAAGTTACGGATTTTTGCTGAAAAAGCGTATCTTTACATCTATGACCCCTGAAAAGAAATATGCACCTGTGGCCTTTTTCTGCTATGACAGGCTCGATACCGCCCGGCAGACCATCGAAGCGCTTATCCGCAACGAAGGAGCGGCAGAGACAGAGGTGTACGCCTTCTGCGACGCTGCCCGCAACCCGCAGGACGTAGAGAAGGTGCTTGCCGTGAGGCTCTGGCTGCACGATATTCCCGACGGGTCGTTCAAGGCTTTGCATATAGTGGAGAGGCCCAACAATTTCGGGCTCAACAGGAACATTATCTCGGGCATTACCGAGGTTGTCAACCTTTGCGGCAGGGTGATCGTCATCGAGGATGACATCGTTACTTCGCCTTTCTTCCTGCAGTATGCCAACAATGCCCTGGAGGAATATGAGGACAAGAAGGAGGTGATGATGATAGGGGGGCACACGCAGCTGGACATTCCGGAAAAGGGCGATGTCTATTTCAGCCCTCACGCGCAGATATGGGGCTGGGCTACCTGGGCGGACCGCTGGCAGTATTTCCGCCACTACAGTTCGCGCGAAGAAGCATTGGAAGGTATGACTCCGGAAGAAATCGACGCTCTTCAGTACCACGGGGTATTTCCCATTCTCAAGGGGCTTGACAAGCAGTCGCCGATGTGGGATATCTGCTGGAACGTGGAGATCCACAAGCGTCACGGTTTCTGCCTGACACCGACACGCACACTGGTGCACAATGCAGGCCTCGGTGGAGGGACCAACTACAACAGGTGGATGAAGTATTTCGGACATTATATAGAATATCCGTTCAACGACCACCTGCCAGACGTGCGGCGCAGTCCGATTGCAGCCGACAAGGAGATCGAGGATGTGCTGTACCCGGCTGCTATGAAGGACTGGGGCTTCCAGTACAATTTCATCGGAAAGATAGTCCATACCTTATATCTTCCTTTCAAGAAGCTGAAAGGAAAATAATAACTATGACGACACGGAAGAAATACTGCATCTCGGCGAAGCTGCGCTCACTGCGTTCGCTCCGTCCCCTCCCATTGTCTGCTTCGTCATCGCTGAGCGATAACTCGCATCCAGCGGGCCCCTCCCCCTGCCCGCTCCGGGGGTGGAGATGTTCGCTACGATGCAGTATTTCTTCCGTGTCCTTCGCAATAGTTGACAAATGTTATGAGTATACTCTCTAAACTCAGTAAATATATAATTGTGGCGTCCTGGAGGCTGCACGCGGATCATCTGCTGTCTGACAAGGCCTACAACAGCCTGTATTACCGGTGGAAGTTCGACAAGAAACTGAACTGGAGGAATCCGCGTACGTACAACGAGAAACTGAACTGGCTGAAACTGCACGACCGCCAGCCGCTCTACTGCACCCTGGTCGACAAGGCCGAAGTAAAGGCCCACGTGGCCGGCATCATCGGCGAGGAATATCTCATCCCCACCCTCGGCGTGTGGGAGCGCTGGGAAGACATCGACTTCGGCAGCCTGCCGGAGAAGTTCGTGCTCAAATGCACCCACGACAGCGGCGGCACATTCATCGTCACCGACCGCAGCGCAGCAGATCTCACCAAGTGTCCAGAAATCCTTGCACGCTCGTTGAAGCGTAATTTCTTCTGGGAATCCCGCGAATGGCCCTACCGCAGTCTGAAGCCCCGCATCATCGCCGAGCCCTACCTTGTGGATGAAGCCACCGGCGAACTGACGGACTACAAGTTCTTCTGCTTCGACGGCGTCTGCAAGGCTATGTTCGTAGCCACAGACCGCCAGAGCGGCCACACGAAGTTCGATTTCTACGACCGCGACTTCAACCATCTGGATATGCACGACAACCACGACAATGCGGCTGTCACTCCTGCAAAGCCGAAGAACTACGAGAAGATGGTGGAGCTTGCCGAGACTATGGCCCAGGGATTCCCTCACGTGCGTATGGACTTCTACAACATCGACGGCAAGATCTATTTCGGAGAATATACCTTCTACCACTGGAGCGGCTTCGACCACTTCTACCCTGAGAAATGGGAATATACCTTCGGCGACTGGATCGACCTTGAAAAAGTGAAGAAATGAAGATACTCGTCGCAGGCAGTTTCAGGTATGAGACCTACGCTAAAGCCTTCTATGAGGCTTTCCGCAGGATGGGCCACGATGTGCTCAAACTAGACACCGAAGACTTCGTGGCCAAAGGCCCCTTCGGCAGCGTGGTCGAGAAAATGAAACACCAGTGGCTGGTGGGCTCGTCCATCAATTATTCCGACGGAGTCCTAAGAAGAAAAGTGTCCGATTTCAGGCCCGACCTTGTATTCCTCTACCATTGCTATTTCTTCCACCCCTCAGCCATCCGGGACATCAGCAAGCACACGACAGTATTTTCATACGATAACGACGACCCCTTTGAGAGGCGCAAGGACAAGCACAATCCGTCATATTACATCGAGGCTGCGCGCTACTGCAAGCTGAACTACGTCTACCGTCGCAAGAATGTCGAAGACTTCACCCGAATCGGAGTGAACAACGCCAAGGTGCTTCTGCCGTATTATATGGAGACTCGCAACTATCCTATGGCTTGCGAGAAAGACATTCCGCTGGCTTTCGCAGGTCATTGGGAGGATGACGGCCGCGACAGGATGATAAAGGCCCTGCTGGATGCAGGCCTGCCCTTTGAACTCTACGGAGAGGCTGCCAGCTGGTCGAAATCGAGCTTATGGCCTCAGCTGCAGGGTTGCTTCCACGGAGCTGTATACGGCGAAAAATACAATGAACTGCTGAACCGCATCCAGGTTTCCCTGGTCTTTTTCTCCAAGGTCAACAATGACACCTACACCCGTCGCTGCTTCGAGCTGCCGGTCACCAAGACGGTAATGCTCAGTGAATATACATCCGATATGGACAGTTTCTGGCCGGAAGACGAGTGCTGCGTTTATTTCCGCAGCGAGGAAGACCTTGTGAAAAAGGCTTCCTTCCTGCTGGAAAACCCTGCCGAAGTGAGGAGAATCGCAGAAAATGCGTTCAACCGCCTCAAAGCTCTCGGCGGTTCCGACTCGGACCGTGCAAGGGAAGTCCTTGCCGACTATGACCGTATTGTCAGAGGTAGTAATCCCCTGTAAGTTTCTTGAATTCTTCGCTGCCTATGGTGAGCGTTGAGGTTGCCGGAGCCTCCGCAGCCCGGCGCGCTATTTCTGCAAGCAGCCTTGAGGGGGCCTTGCGTTCGGTGGTGCGCACAAGACAGCGACGGATGAAGTGAAGTCCGGCAGAGGCCGCCGCAGCTTCCAGGTCAGCCTCACGAGCCGTCGGCAGTATGAGCGACAGCCTTCCCTGCGGGGCAAGCAGCTTTGCGGAAGCCTGCAGGATGTCGTCAAGTGTAAGGTCAGCATCCCTGCGTGCCGCAGTTCGTTGTTCCCCGGCAGGAATGATGCTCTTTCCGGCAATATAATAAGGGGGATTCGACACGATGACGTCGAACTCGCCGCCGTGCCCGTCAGCTACAAAGCGGTCAAGGCTCATCGGCAGAGCCTCCAACTGTCCTGCCCAGGGTGATGCTGCAAAATTGTCCGCAGCCTGTGCCGCAGCCTCGGCATCGATGTCGATGGCAGTGATATGAAAACGGCGATCGCCCCCGGCTGCACATCTCTGTGATGCCATAAGGGCGATCAGTCCCGATCCTGTGCCTATGTCAAGCAGCTTGCCTGCTCCTTCGCAGGAGACCCAGGCTCCCAGGAGGATTCCGTCGGTGCCGACTTTCATCGCGCACCGCGCGTCGTCCACTGAGAACTGCTTGAATCGCACTGCTACTCGTCTTTCTCTTCCTCTTCGTAAGCCTTGAGGAGCTTCTCCTGAACATCCATCGGAACCTGCTGGTACTCGATGAAGCTCATTGTGAAGGTAGCGCGGCCTGATGTGAGTGAGCTGAGGGTAGTAGAATACTTGTAGAGTTCTGCCAGAGGAACGCGGGCCTTGAGGATCTGGAAGCCTTTCTCGCTGCCCATACCCTCGATGATACCACGACGGTTCTGGATGTCGCTCATCACGTCACCCATGCAGTCGCCGGGAACCATAACCTCAACGAGGTAGATAGGCTCAAGAAGCTTCGGACCAGCCTGCTTGAAGGCATCCTTGAAAGCGTTGCGGCCTGCGATGATGAAGGCGATTTCCTTAGAGTCAACCGGGTGCATCTTACCGTCATATACATATACGCGGATGTCGCGGGCGTAAGAACCGGTCAGAGGGCCTTCTTCCATCTTCTGCATGATACCTTTCTTGATGGCGGGCATGAAGCCGGCGTCGATGGCACCACCGACGACGCAGTTCACGAATTCGAACTTACCGCCCCAGTCGAGAGTGGCTTCTTCCTTACCCTTGATGGTGAGCTGAGTGTCCTTGCCGTCAATCTTGAAGCGGCCTGTAGGCTCGACACCTTCAACGATAGGCTCCACGAGGAGAACTACGCGGCCATACTGACCTGCACCACCTGACTGTTTCTTGTGGGTGTACTCGGCGTAGGCGACTTTGGTGATGGTTTCGCGGTAAGGGATCTTCGGAGCGAAGAGCTCAACCTCGATCTTATAGTCGTTGTTGATATGCCATTTGAGGATGTTGATGTGCTGCTCACCCATACCGTTGATGATGGTCTGGCGGAGTTCCTTAGAATACTCAATGCGCATTGTAGGATCCTCTGAACCGGCGCGGTTGAGAGCTTCGCCGAGCTTCTCCTCGTCTTTCTCGTCGACAGCCTTGATGGCGCAGCGATACTTGCTCTGCGGATACTCGATGGGCGGGAATACGTTGTCGTAACCAGGAGTGTTGAGGGTCTGGTTGCTCTTGACGGCTTTCAGCTTCACGGTACATCCGAGGTCACCGGCTGCAAGCTCGGTAACTCTCTCTTTCTTCTTGCCGGCTACGGCGTAGAGAGTGGTGATGCGCTCCTTTGAGTCGTTGGCCATATTGATGAAGTCTTCACCTTCACCTACCTTGCCAGAAAGAACCTTGAAGTATACGACATCGCCGAGGTGCTGCTCGAGAGCGGTCTTGTAGACGAACAGAGAGGTCTTGCCAGTGGGGTCTTCCTTCGGGGCGGGAGCCACCTCGGTGAGGAATTCCATAAGACGCTGAACGCCGATGTCCTTCTTGCCGCATACGCAGAAGACAGGGTAGAGGGTGCCGTTCACGAAACCGATGTTGAGACCTTTGTGCATCTCTTCTTCGGTGAGCTCGCCTGCGTCGAAGAATTTCTCCATAAGGGCCTCGTCGCTCTCGGCTGCCATTTCCATCAGCTCGGCGCGCATATCTTCGGCCTTAGACATAAGGTCAGCGGGAACGTCGACGATTTCGCATTTGCCGTCTTCGCCGCTGAACTTGTACATCTTCATCTTGAGGACGTCTACGAAGCTGTTGAACTCAACACCTGCGTTGACGGGGAACTGGAAGATGGTGGGCTTGCCGCCGAAAGCCTGGTGCAGGCTGTCGATGGTGTTGTCCCAGTTTGATTTATCAGTATCGAGCTGGTTGACTGCGATGATCATCGGCATCTTGTGCTCTTCGGCATAGCGGCCCATAATCTCTGTGCCGACCTCGACACCCTGACCTGCATTGATGGTCATGATGGCTGAGTCGCACACGTTGAGGGCTGAAATCACACCACCGATGTAGTCATCTGCACCCGGAGTGTCGATGAAATTGATCTTGTGGTCCTTGAACTCTGCATAGAGCGGAGTTGAATAGATTGAACGTTGATAGAGCTGTTCAACCTCGGTGTTGTCGGAAACGGTGGTCTTGCCTTCGACAGTACCGCGGCGGTCGATGACCTTGCCTTCATACAGCATCGCCTCTGCGAGAGTGGTCTTACCGCTGCGGGTTCCACCTATGAGTACGACGTTGCGAATCTTGTCAGTAGTGTAATTTTTCATTATCAGGTATTAATTATTTGATTATTTAATATTTACCGCTTTTTCTGGAGCCGACAAATATAGGTAATTAATAACACAAAACCAAACACCTATTTTTAAAGGCATTTTGTTACTTTTGTGAAAACTATCAAAAACGACATGAAAACACTCAAAAGTATTGTCATCGCACTGGCAGTGGCGCTCATTTCCGTTCCGGCCCTGGCCGACGAAGGAATGTGGCTGCTCCCCCTGCTGGAGAAAATGAACATCAAGACGATGCAGCAGATGGGCTGCGAACTTTCCGCCGCTGACATCTACAATATCAACCATTCATCACTGAAGGATGCCGTCGTGCATTTCGGAGGCGGCTGTACCGGAGAAGTGGTCTCTTCGCAGGGCCTGCTGCTGACCAACCACCACTGCGGATACAGTGTCATCCAGCGTCTGAGCACCGTGGAGCACGACTATCTCACCGACGGATACTGGGCTATGAACTTCAGCGAGGAACTGCCGGCCCCTGGCCTGACAGTCACTTTCATGCAGAGCATGACAGACGTCACCAAGCAGCTCGAGAAAGCTGCCCGCAAGGCAAAGAACGAAAACCAGCGCGACAGCCTGATGAGCGTTGCCGCACAGCAGATGATCTCTGCGGCCACCGGTGACAACAAGTTCCTCACAGCTACAGTTTCTGCACTCTACGGAGGAAACTATTACTACCTGATTGTTTACAAGACATACCGCGACGTGCGTTTCGTGGGCGCTCCCCCGAGCTCGATCGGAAAGTTCGGCGCCGACACCGACAACTGGATGTGGCCCCGCCATACCTGCGACTTCTCTATGTTCCGCATATATTCAGACAAGGACGGAAACCCCGCAGAATACTCTCCGGACAACGTTCCCTACAATCCTGTGACTCACCTGACGATCTCTCTGAAAGGCATCCAGGAAGGTGACTTCTCGATGATCATGGGCTACCCCGGCAGCACCAACCGCTACCTCACCGGTCCCGAAATCGGAATGGTAAGGGCTGGCAACGAAGCCGGTATCTACTGCCGCGGACACCGTCAGGATGTGCTGATGGCCGATATGCTTGCTGACCCTGCAGTAAGGCTGCAGTATGCCAGCAAGTATTCAAGTTCTTCAAACTACTGGAAGAACTGGATCGGAATGAACGAGCAGATCGCCAACCTCAACGTTGAGCAGCGCCGCTACGAGAACGACAATGCCTTCCGAAACTGGATAGCTGCCAAGCCCGGCCGCAACAAGAAATACGCCGGCGTGCTCGACGAAATCTATTCATTGGTGGACAAGATGACCCAGCACGACGTGAACCTCACCTATCTGACAGAGTCTATAGGCAGGGTTGAACTGGGAACAGTCGCCAATAATGTGGCCAACCGCCTGCGCAACTACGACACTGCCGACGAGGCAGCCCGCAAGGAAATGCTGGATGGCGTCAATACCTATATGGACTCATTCTACAAGGACTACAATATGCCTACCGACGTCAAGGTTACGAAGGAAATGCTCAAGGTGGCCAAGGAAAAGCTTCCCGCAGAGCTTCTGCCCGAATACTTCGAGGTCATTGACAGTGAGTTCACCGGCGACATCGACGCATTCGTCGACGACCTGTTCGAAACGACAGCATTCTCATCAAAGGAAAAAGCTGCGTCTGTCATAGCCGCCAAGGCTGCTTCGGGCCGCATAAGCTTCGTGGACGATCCTGCCTACAAGTTCGTTCAGGACTACCGCGCCGTCGGCATTGCCGAGCAGATGGCATATTCAACTCTCTCGGAGAAACTGAGCGCCGCACGCAAGAAATACATCGCAGGCCAGTTGGAGATGAATGCCGGCAAGCCGATCTATCCGGATGCCAACTCTACGATGCGCCTTACCTACGGCCAGGTCAAGTCATACGAGCCTAAGGACGGTGTGGTCTACAAATATTACACTACCGTGAAGGGCGTGATGGAGAAGGAAGACCCCGACAACTGGGAGTTCGTAGTTCCCCAGAAACTGAAAGATCTCTATTATGCAGGTGACTTCGGCCGCTATGCAAACCCTGACGGCTCTATGCCCAACTGCTTCATAATGACCGGCGACATCACCGGCGGAAACTCCGGCAGCCCCGTCTTCAACGGCAAGGGCCAGCTCACCGGCCTGGCATTCGACGGCAACTGGGAGGCAATGTCGGGCGACATCATCTTCGAGCCTGACCTGCAGCGCTGCATATGCGTGGATATCCGCTATGTCCTGTTCATCATCGACAAGTTCGGAGGCGCAGGTTACCTGCTCAACGAAATGACGCTGGACTGATGATTTAAATCTTATTCGGGATGAGGCGGGAGATTGTGGCGATAGCGATTATACTCCTGTGTGCGGCTGCTGAAGTCAGCGCACAGGTTGTTTTTTGGAATGTCGAGAACTATTTCGACACTCACGACGACCCGGACCGCGACGATGATGATTTCACTCCGTCAGGCAGTTATCACTGGAACAGGAAGAGGTATCTTGCCAAGCGCAACAGCATAGCGAAGGGCCTGATGGCAACTGCCGACAGTCTCGGTTCGATGCCGGCTGTCATAGCACTTGCGGAGATTGAAAACCGCAGGGTCCTTGGCGACCTTGCCGAGAACACACCTCTTGCGAAGACTGGCTACCGGATAGTGCATCGCGACAGTCCCGATGCCAGGGGCATCGACGTGGCTGTGCTCTACGATCCGTCGAGAGTCGTGCCTCAGGCTGTGGAGTTTCTGGCCGTTGAAGGTTTCCGTACGAGGGAGATACTATATTGCAGGTTGAGGTCAGCAGTGGATTCGGCAGCAGATGTGCTGCATCTGTTCGTGAACCACTGGCCGTCTAAGCGCGGCGGTGCCTCATCGTCGGATTCGAGGCGTGAGGCTGTATCGGAACGTCTCCGCGTGAAGATAGATTCTCTGCAGGCGGAAGACCCTGCGGCCCGCATCCTGCTTGTCGGAGATTTCAACGATACCCCTGACGGAGAGTCCCTGACGTCACTATGCCGCAGTTGCGGCCTGCATAATATGGCCTTGCCTCTGTGGCGGGAGGGTATGGGCTCCATCCGCTACAAAGGCAAGTGGGAATTGATAGACCAGGCGATAGTGTCTCAGCGGCTTGCTGGCGAAGGTGCGCAGTTCAGCATTTTCGACGCTGCCGTCCTGCAGGAGCCGGACAAGGCTTTTCTCGGGCTGAAGCCTAAACGTACCTTCGTCGGGCCGCGCTACAACGGAGGGGTGAGTGACCACCTCCCCGTCCTGGTCAGAATAAAGAAGGAATGAATGCGGTAACCGTCGATTTAAAAATAGCAACAGATGAAGCGGCGATTATCAGCATCACAAAAAATGCAACAATAGAGAGCAGCCAGATGATGAAGACTACCAGTCCAGGTCTCCAGGAAGGTGACCTGAAGTTGAAGATCAGGTGGATGCCTGCGTATATAAGGCCGATGCACGGCAGGAAGTAGACCAGCGAGCCGAACACTATGA
This sequence comes from Bacteroidales bacterium, assembly GCA_017519185.1. Lineage (GTDB taxonomy): Bacteria > Bacteroidota > Bacteroidia > Bacteroidales > UBA932 > Equibacterium. The sequence continues at coordinate 91,022 of JAFWSX010000001.1, forward strand.
GCAGAATCCTTGTCACTGTAGTGATTCCTGCGTTGAAACTGTAGTATGAAGAGCCGAAGGTCTCGAAGATCTCCTGGATGGCGTTCATAAAGAGCTGCGAGTCCAGATGGAAGAAGGCTGTAGTGCCGAAAGCCGCCAGGCCGCCGGCCACCAGGCCGGAGATACCCATCATAAGCAGTATGATGCCTACAAATATGGCGATAATGCGTCCGAAGACTCTCCAGAAGTCAGAGTTGTTGTCTTTGACGAAAGCCGAGCCGTCCTTGTATTGCTGCTCGATGTCGGCAATGTTCAAGCTCTGCCCTCTCATCTCGCACTGCTTGCGCAGGGTATCGGCTTTTGGCATTGCTATCCACGCAATGATGTACAGGATGGGAGCGATGCTTGAGCCGTGGCCCCAGGTAAGGAATCCGGGAATCAGGGTAAGGACTATGAACAGAACCCTGATGAGCACGGTGTCGGTGTTGAAATAGGCTGCGAGTCCGCTGCAGACACCTCCGAGGATTTTGTTGCTCGGGTCGCGGTAGAGCCTTTTCTTGCCTTCGTTGTTGTATTTTGGACCGTCGCCGGCAGCAGAATCTTCTTCGATGACTTCAGGTCTGCCGAGAATCTCGATGACTTCATTGGCAACATCAGAAGACACGACGTTGATGCCGTTCCCTGTCTTTTCGAGAAGCAGCTCGGCCATTCTTTCCTCAATCCCTTCCAGGATTTCCTTGCCGCTGTCCATCTTTGAATAATAGAGGTTCAGGGAATCAAGATACTCCTTGATGGTGGCATAGGCTTTCTCGTCGAGAGAGAAGGCACATTTGCCTATGCTTACTTTTTCAACTTTGTTCATAGCCGCTTAGTTCTTGATGTTCTCGATTGTAGTGACGATTTCGTGCCAGGCGTTGTTCATCTCCTCGAGCTGCTCACGGCCTTTGTCGGTGATCGCATAATATTTGCGGGGCGGGCCCTGAGGCGACTCTTCCCAGCGGTACTGGAGCAGGCCCTGGTTCTTCTGCCTGATAAGCAGCGGGTACAAGGTGCCTTCGACTACTATCATATTGGCTTCCTTGAGTTTGGTGATGATTGAGGATGCATAGGCATCTTCCTTGGCGAGGAGCAGCAGAATGCAATACTCCAGGACTCCCTTCCGCATCTGTGCGCGGACATTCTCGGTGTTGACGTTCTTTTCCATAGCGCGCATTATTTTGAAGAGTTAGTAAACTTTGAGAGATTCTCCATAGTAGGAGCAAGACCGCGCAGTTCGCATTTCTGTGCAGGGGTCACAGCGTTGGGGGTCACGAGCCAGAAGATGAGATAAGCCCACAGGCCGGCAGAGGCGCAGATGAACAGAGCTACGAAGAGAATGCGGATAATGACAGGGTCGGTGTCGAAATAAGCAGCGAGGCCACCGCACACGCCGCCAAGAAACTTGTCGTCAGGGTTGCGGTAGAGTTTCTTCTTGGCTTTTGCTTCGGGCTGCGCATTTGCGGTGCCGGTGGAAGCATACTCGTCGGTGCCGTCGGGCATGCCGATCTCGGCGATGACCTTGTTTACAAGATTGATGTCTACAACTGAAACGCCGCCGGCTGTCTCAGCAGTGAAAAGTTCGGCGATCCTTTCTTCAAGGTCTTCCATCACTTCCTTCTTGTCACCGACGTTGAGGCGAGCGCGGAAGTGGTTGAGGAAAGCGTCCAGTCTTGCGTATGCATCTTCGTCAATTACGAAGTTGCGTTTTCCGATACCAGCGTTGATAGTCTTTTTCATCGTAGTATTAGTTTTTTATTAGTACTATTCTTTGCATTGATGTTTACGATGCAAAGATATAGAAAAAAACCAATACCTTGCAAGACAAAGTACCAAAAATTTTAAAAATATTTTTGATACTAAAGTACTATGTTATCTAAAGCCTTAGAAATCACGCTGTTGGGATTGAGAGCCTCGGGAGCTCCTTCATCACCTTTTTCGCAAATACTTTGAACAAGCGGAATTTGTGCGAGAATATCGATGCCATATTTGGCCGCGATGGCCTTGCTTCCGTCCTTTCCGAAGATGTAATATCTGTTGTCGGGAAGCTCGGCCGGCGTAAACCACGCCATATTCTCTATTATACCATATATATGTTTGTTGATTTTCGGGTTGCGGAACATATTGATGCCCTTCTCCACGTCGGCAAGCGCCACTGCCTGGGGAGTCGTCACGATGATGGCTCCGTCCACCGGAATGTCGTTGACCAGTGTGATGTGGATGTCTCCCGTTCCCGGAGGCAGGTCGATGAGCAGATAGTCCAGCTCTCCCCACTGCACCTGGAGGATGATCTGCTTGAGGGCGTTGCACGCCATCGGACCTCTCCAGATAAGGGCCTGCTCAGGGCTGGCGAAGTAGCCGATGGACATCCATTTGACTCCGTATTTCTCCAGGGGGAGTATGAGCTGCTGAGTACCTTCTTCGGTTTCCCGCTCAAGAGCCTGGGGCATCATTCCTTCGGTTCCCGTCATCTTGGGAACGGACGGTCCGTAGACGTCTGCGTCGGCCAGGCCTACGCGGTAGCCCCTGCGGGCCAGAGACACGGCCAGGTTCACTGCAACGGTGCTCTTGCCAACGCCACCCTTGCCGGATGCGATGACTATTATCTTGCCGATGTGCTGCAGTTCTTCCATTCCGAGGTCAGCGGGCGAACTGCTCTTTGCCTTCTTCTCGCGCACCAGTTCCAGTATCTGGATTTCGTGCTGCGGGAAGGCTTCTTTGAGGGCTTCGGTGCAGGCCTGCTTGATGCTGCCTGCGAGAGGGTCCCTGCGGGTGAATACCAGCTGGAAGGATATAGTCTTGTCATCCGCCTTGAGGTTCTCCACAAGTCCGAGACGGACTATGTTTTCCTGATAGGCGGGATGTATGACGCCGCCGAGGACGTCAAGAATCCGTTGTTTCATACTATTTCTTTTCAGGAGCCACGCTCTTGAGGAACAGCTCTTCCATCTGAGTGTCGTCGATGGCGCTGGGGGCGTCAAGCATCACGTCGCGGCCCATATTGTTCTTGGGGAATGCGATGTAGTCACGGATGGTCTCCTGGCCTCCGAACAATGCACAGATACGGTCGAAGCCGAATGCAAGACCTCCGTGAGGAGGTGCTCCGAACTTGAACGCATTGATGATGAAGCCGAACTTGTAGTCAGCCTCTTCAGAGCTGATGCCGAGCACTTCGAACATCCTCTTCTGGATGTCGGCCTGATGGATACGGATGCTGCCGCCTCCGAGTTCCGTGCCGTTCAGCACGAAGTCGTATGCGTTGGCACACACTCTCTCGAGGTCTTCCTTGCGGTTGGAGTTGAACCACTCCATATGTTCCGGCTTCGGTGCGGTGAAGGGGTGGTGCATCGCATAGAAGCGCTGTGTCTCGTCGTCCCATTCGAGCAGGGGGAAGTCCACAACCCAAAGAGGTGCGAACACCTTGGGGTCGCGGAAGCCGAGGCGGTTGCCCATCTCGATGCGCAGCACGCCGAGCATTGTCTGGGTCTTGCGCTTCGCTCCGCAGAGCACGAGCACGAGGTCTCCCTTGGCTGCACCTGCTTCAGCGGCAACGGCCCTGAGCTGGTCTTCAGTATAGAATTTGTCGACAGACGACTTAACGCTGCCGTCTTCGTTCATCTTGATATATACAAGACCTTTGGCACCCACCTGAGGGCGTTTCACCCATTCAGTGAGTTCGTCGGTCTGCTTGCGGGTATAGCCGGCTGCGCCGGGAACGGCGATGGCTCCGACATATTCCACGCTGTCGAAAACTGAGAAGCCGTGGCCCTGCACCAGCGGAGTCACTTCGTGGATTTCCATACCGAAACGGATGTCGGGCTTGTCGCTGCCGTAGCGGTCCATTGCGTCGTACCAGCTCATTCTCGGGATGGGATTGGCTATGTCGGCGTTGACAACGGTCTTGAAGAGGTGGCGCATCATTCCTTCGAAGAGGTTCAGGACGTCTTCCTGCTCCACGAAGCTCATCTCGCAGTCTATCTGGGTGAATTCCGGCTGGCGGTCTGCGCGGAGGTCTTCGTCACGGAAGCAGCGTACGATTTGGAAATAGCGGTCGTAGCCTGCCACCATCAGCAGCTGCTTGAAGGTCTGGGGGCTCTGCGGCAGAGCGTAGAACTCTCCGGGGTTCATACGGCTGGGCACGACGAAGTCGCGGGCTCCTTCCGGAGTGGATTTTATGAGGAATGGAGTTTCGATCTCCATAAAACCCTGGGCGTCCAGATAGTTGCGAACCTCGTGGGCCATACGGTGACGGAGCGTGAGGGCGTTCTTGAGGGGGTTGCGGCGCAGATCGAGATAGCGGTATCTTGCTCGCAGCTCCTCGCCGCCATCGCTGACGTCCTCGATGGTGAACGGAGGGATGTCGGACGGGTTGAGCACATTGACCTGGTCGAGAAGGATCTCGATGTCTCCGGTGTCCATCTTGGCATTCTTGCTCTGGCGTTCTGCCACGCGACCTGTGGCCTGGATGACGAATTCGCGGCCAAGAGATGCCACTGCGTCTGAAACGGCCTGAGCGCTGTTTGCGTCAGCCACGAGTTGTGTGATGCCATAACGGTCGCGGAGGTCTACGAATGTCATTCCTCCCATTTTGCGGATTCTCTGTACCCATCCGGCAAGGGTGACGGTTGTGCCGACGTTCTCAAGACGCAGCTCGCCACAGGTATGTGTTCTGTACATATAGTGTCAGTTTCGTTAGTTCTTATTAGTTTGTAATAGTTCTCTGCCTGTTGGCGAGAATCATCATATAGCTCTGCTGCAAAAGCACGGTGCTCCATACGAAATAGCCGTCAGCTGCCAGATGGAGGCCGTCGAGGCTGTAATCGGATTTCAGGAATCCATTTTCATCGCTGAGGGCTGACGCTACGTCGATATAGTGGTAATTGTATTTCGTAGCAGCGGCTTCAAGATATTTGTTGAGTTCGACAACCTTCGGGTTGATGGTGTTGTTTCTGTCGTGCTCGGCGGTGACAGGCAGGGTAGACTGCACATAGAGGAAGGCATCAGGAATCTCTTTCTTAATCTTGTCGAGAAGTCTTTCATAGTCTTTCCAGATTTCATCGACGGTCCTGGAAGGATTAGGGATGTCGTTGATGCCGCCCATCAGGAAGATTGCGACAGGCTCATTGGCAATAACGTCGTCAAGACGGTTGTACATTCCCTTGAGCACATCGCCGCCTACACCTCTGTTGGAGACGCGGAGGAACGGGAAGAGCTCCTGCCAGGGACCGCGGCGGGTGATGCTGTTGCCGAGGAAGATCACGCTGTGGGTTTTCTCGGGAAGAGAGTTGAACTCAGACACGCGGTTGTGGTGTGCGGGGCTGATCTCGGGATAGCTGTGGTCGTTGGCCCTGTTGTATTGCTTGTATGTAGTAGGCAGGTTGGCGAGAACCTTCTCGACGACTTTCTCGTAACCGAGACCGTTGAGGCTGCGGTCGTCGAAAGTATACTGTTCTGCCATCTTTCCGCTGGCATCGGCCATATTGGTTATGTCGACGAATTTGAAGACATTGCCGGATTCTGCTGCTTCCCTGATGTACTTGTTGGCTTTGGCGATTGCCACTGCTCCTTCATCGCTGACCTGGCGGTCGGCAAGGATGCTGATGTAGTAAAGTTCAGTTTCAGGAGAGATGGCGTGTGCGCGCCTGAAGATCTCCTTCACGTTGGCAATGACTGTGTCTGCGGCGAGGTTTGCTGTTCCCTCGGCAGCCCTCTTGATGTCCTGAAGGCCAGTGCTGACGAAAATCTTGGCAGGAGCTGCCTTGGCGATGTCGTCTACCCTGTAGAGTGTGTGGGGAGAGCCCTCGAACATAATACCACGGTTGATGAAACTGGTATCCTGGAAGAAATCGGACCATTCACCAAAGTCGATGATCTCGTCGCCGAGCATCACGATGTCTCCGTGATCTATCGGGAGATAGGAGAAAATGGTATTCTTCTCTATGAAATAATTCTCGTAATCGTACCAAGTGGGCTCAGGCACCTTGTCGAGTCTGGTCTTGGTCTGGCAACTGCACGTCATCATCAATACGGCCACTGCGGCCAGTGTGCAGAGTGTAAGGTTGTTTCTCATATTGTTGGTTATTTTATCAGACATTGAAGAGGAAATGCATTACGTCTCCGTCCCCTACGACGTAGTCCTTGCCTTCGCTGGCAAGTTTGCCGGCCGCCCTGCAGGCTGCTTCGCTGCCGTAGTGGATGAAATCTTCATATTTTATGACTTCTGCGCGGATGAACCCTTTCTCGAAATCGGTGTGGATGACTCCTGCCGCCTTGGGGGCCTTGTCGCCCTTGTTGATGGTCCAGGCGCGGACTTCGGGTTCTCCTGCGGTGAAATAAGTCTGGAGGTTGAGAAGCGCGTAGGCTTCGCGGATGAGGCGCTCCACGCCTGAGTGTTCCAGCCCGATTTCTTCGAGGAACATCTGGCGCTCCTCGTAGCTGTCGAGCTCGGCGATTTCGCTCTCGGTGCGGGCTGCGATGACCATCATCTTGGCGTCTTCGTTCTTGATGGCCTCGGCCACGGCTTCAGTGTACTTGTTGCCTGTAGCCGCCGAGTTCTCGTCGACGTTGCAGACATAGAGGACGGGCTTGCAGGTAAGGAGACAGAACTCCTTTGCCAGTTTTTCCTCGTCGGGGTTCTGGGGAATCACCTCGCGGGCGTTGTGACCCTGCTCAAGTACTGCCTTGTAGCGTTCAAGCATCTCCCAGGCTTTCTTGGCGTTCTTGTCACCACCGGTGGTGGCCTGCTTGCGGACCTTCTCGATGCGGTTGGTCACTGTCTCGAGGTCCTTGATCTGCAGTTCCATATCGACGACGTCCTTGTCGCGGACGGGGTCCACGCTTCCGTCGACGTGGACGATGTTGCCGTCGTCGAAGCAGCGGAGCACGTGAAGGATGGCGTCAGTCTCGCGGATGTTGGCCAGGAACTGGTTGCCGAGGCCTTCACCTTTGCTGGCACCTTTCACCAGGCCGGCTATGTCGACGATTTCGACAGTGGCGGGAACCACTCTTTTGGGGTGGACGAGTTTTTCGAGCTCTTCGAGCCTGTGGTCAGGCACGTTGGTGGAGCCGATGTTGGGCTCTATCGTGCAGAACGGGAAATTGGCGCTCTGTGCCTTTGATGAACTGATACAGTTGAACAGAGTCGATTTCCCGACATTGGGAAGCCCTACTATTCCGCATTTTAAAGACATATCCCGGATTTTTACAAACAATCCACAAAGATAGCAAATAATTACATTATTTGACACCGGCAGCGCGGTGGCCCCAGGGCATAAAAAAACGACTTCGCGCAGTGCGAAGCCGTGTCCGTCCCTTGAGGCGTGGGCCGTTAATTCTGAGATGCGTCTTCCAGGGGAAGAGTGTTGCTCGGAAGTGAAGGCTGGCCTTCTGCAGGGATTGACTGTTCAATCATCTCTCTGACGGTGTCTCTTGAGGACCTCCTGTTGGGAATAACGAAGGTTGCCACGATGCAGAGAACCATGATGACTGCTGCCAGTACCCAAGTTGTCTTCTCGAGGAAGTCTGCTGTCTGGCGAACGCCGAAAGTTGTGTTGCCTGAAGCAAAGTTGGCTGCCAGTCCGCCGCCTTTTGAGTTCTGTACCAATACTACGAGAGTCAAAAGGATGCTTGCCACCATAATGATGATCGAAACGGTTATATAAGCTGCTTGCATGTCGTTATTGTTTTGTTTTTTCTTTACATCTTTCGATGAGGGCTGCAAAGTAAGTGTTTTTTTCCGGATAAAACAAAATAAGTTTCTTGTAAATATCTATGGCTCTTCGATAAAAGCCCTGGGAATAGTAGATGCCGGCCAGAGTTTCGGTGCAGACCTCGTCGGTATCGGGGGCTTTGGGGCGCGCCTCGCTTGCCAGAATGCCGGCGGCACGGTCGAGCGAAGTGCTCAGGTTGCTCTTAGGTGTGAAGCGGAGATCTGAGTAGGATTGCCCGGCTTCAGCCAGTTCCTCGAAATCCTCTTTTGAGAAATAATCGCCTCCGGGAACTCTCCGGCGGGGGGCTGCGGAGGGTTGCACTTCAGTATGGTCACGGGCTGCCGGCACTTCCGGCGTCCGTTCGGGTTTCTGAACGGGCAGCTCCAGCGGGGCGTCGTCGCGGTGGTCCTCATCGGGGCGTACGTCAGCGCGCAGTCCTGTGCGCCTGCGTGAAGGCTGGTCCGCAGGGGTTAGGCCCAGCACCACGGCATCGTAGAGCCTGCAGCGGTCAGGAACATAAAGACCTATTTTCCTTGCAGCAGGGCGGATGTATTCGCGGTCCATCGCCACCATCCTTGAAAAATATTCTGCGCGTGCGGCGGCAAACCACGGATATCTGTCCATAGTTTCTTCCAGCGCGTGGATGTCGAGGGTTCTTATGTCGCGCGTCTGCTGCATGGAGCGGTTTACCATTGTGCTACGGAAGCGTTGAAGATGTCTTCGACCAGGGTTTCTATGATGTCGTCGCAAAGCGAAGCCTCGACAGCGTCGAGGGACAGTTCGGAATTGTAGTCCTGATAGGCGGCGAACTGTTTCTTCTCGAAATTCTCCTCGGGGTGGAGGACGTTTATGAAAGTGGCGTTGGCGGTGACGGTGAGCCTGTTCTGCGCTGCGACCTCGTCGGCGGTGATGGCCTGGGCCCTTACGTCGTAAGACTCGATGGTCACTATCAGCTGCAGGTCGCCGTCCTCTTCCTCTTCCTTGAGGCTGGTGAGCTTCTTGAACTTGTCTTTCAGTGCCTCAGTAAATGAGTTGGCAAGAGTAGGGTTGACCTTGAGGGCGTTGTTGACCACCGGTTCGATGGTTATCGTCTGGACATCCGGCTTGATGGATGTGCCTGAAAACGAATAGATGCCGCAGCCGCTCAAGGCTGCGATACACAGGAGCATCGAAAATATAATGGCTGTCCTTCTCATGCCAGTCCCAATTCTTTGATTTTTCTGTAAAGCGTCCTTTCCGAGATTCCCAACTCTTCGGCCGTAGCTTTGCGCTTCCCTCCGTTGCGTTCCAAAGCCTGGATTATCATATCGCGGGTGGCATCCTGCAGGGATACCGGAGTCTTGGGCTTCGGGGTGAGGTCAACGTGCTGGACTTCCTCGGGCTGCACCTCTTCCGGCTTGATTCCAGGCTGGTAGTCGTGCGGCTCCCCGATGTCGGAGATGTCGTCGATCACAAGGCGTTCGTTTGCGTGCTTGGTCTGGACCGGAATGGCGGAAGGCTGCACTGAGTCGACCCTTTCCTTGAGTTCGGAGATTTCCTGCCGCAGCTGGAAAAGGATCTTGAATATGATGTCGCGGTCGCTGAGGTAATCGGCACTCTGAGCGCCTGTCAGTGCCGGCATATTGTCATCGTGCTCCACGGGAAGATATTTCTGCAGTACTTCGGCGTGGATGTGGCGGTCTTTTTCGAGTATGGAGATTTGCTCAGCAACGCTCTTCAGCTGGCGGACATTGCCAGGCCAGCGGTAGTTCTGCAGCATCCGGACTGCGTCTTCGTCGAGCCGGACGGCCGGGACGTTGTATTTGTCGGCATAGTCAAGGGCGAATTTCTTGAAGAGCAGGTGTATGTCTTCCTTGCGCTCGCGAAGTGCCGGAACCTTGATGGGAACCGTGTTCAGCCTGTAGAAGAGGTCTTCCCTGAAGCGGCCGTTGGCCACTGCGTGACGCAGGTTGATATTGGTGGCGGCGACTACCCTCACGTCTGTTTTGTGCACTTTGGACGAGCCCACCCTGATGAACTCACCGGTCTGCAGGACCCTGAGCAGGCGGACCTGGGTGGACAGGGGAAGCTCAGCCACTTCGTCGAGGAAGAGCGTGCCGCCGTTGGCTTCTTCGAAATAGCCTTTGCGGGCTTCGGTAGCTCCGGTGAAGGCGCCTTTCTCGTGTCCGAACAACTCTGAATCGATTGTGCCGTCAGGGATGGCACCGCAGTTCACAGCGATGTAGACCCCGTGTTTGCGGGGACTTTCATAATGGATTATCTGGGGTATGAATTCCTTTCCGACGCCGCTCTCTCCGGTCACGAGAACGGAGAGGTCGGTGGGTGCCACCTGGCATGCAACTTCGATGGCCCTGTTCAGCTCAGGATTGTTTCCTATGATGCTGAAACGCTGTTTTATCTGCGTCAAATCCATATTTGGCAAAGTTATAAAAATTTGAATTATTTGCTTATTAATGTTACTTTTGTAAGACATATACGCCGTAATAAACAATTGTAAACAATATTTGTATGAAAAGACTTTTAAGAAACATTTTGGCTTTTGCCGTTGCTGCATTCGCCCTCGTATCCTGCAACAATGCTGCAAAGATGGCTGAACTTGCCGAGCAGGTTAAGATTTCTTGTGACCCGGAAGTGCTTCAGGTCGTAGCTGGTAACATCGATGCAGATGTGACAGTGAAATTCCCGGCTGATTATTTCCTTCCGAAAGCCAGGCTGACAGTTGTTCCCGTTCTTAAATATATGGGCGGCGAAGTCGCCGGCACCCCGTTCGAGTATCAGGGCCAGAAAGTTACTGAAAACTATAAGATGGTTTCCAAGAATGGCGCATCCATCAGGGAACACGTCAATTTCAAGTATGTAGAAGGTATGGAGAAGTCAGAGCTCGTAGCCCGCGCCAAAGTTCTCTACAAAGGCAGGGAGTATGAGTTCCCCGGCGAGATCAAGATTGCAGACGGAGCCAACACCACTTATATGCTCGTCAATGAGAGCGGTGCATACCATCTGATGGCCGACAACTACCAGGAAGTCATTCCCGAGGAAGTTGAAGCCCAGATCCTCTACCTCATCAACAGCGCCGACGTCCGTTCAAACCAGCTCAACTCAGCCGGCATCAAGAATTACAAGGCTGCAGTCGCCGACGTGATGAACGACGACCGCCGCACCATCACCGGCACCGACATCGTCGCCTATGCATCTCCGGATGGCCCCGAGGCAAAGAACAACGCTCTGTCTGCCCGTCGTGAGGCTTCTGCCGAGAAGGCTTTCAAGACAGTCTCAAAGAATCTCGAGACCGGTGACGTTTCAGCAAGGAGCATCGGTGAGGACTGGGAAGGCTTCAAGGAGCTGGTAAGCGCATCCAATATGCAGGACAAGGATCTCATCCTCCGCGTGCTTTCTATGTACAGCGACCCCAACGTCCGCGAGAGGGAGATCAAGAATATGTCTTCAATCTACAAGACTCTTGCTGACAACGTGCTTCCTGAACTTCGCCGTGCACGTTTCATCACCAACGTCGAGTTCAAGAACTACACTCCCGAGGAACTGACAGCTCTCGTAAGCAGCAACATCGACGTCCTTGACGAAGAAGCTCTCCTCCGCGCAGCCACTCTGATTGACAACCCCGTCGCAAGACAGGCCATCTACCGTCAGGCCATCCAGAAGTACGACAGCGACCGCGCACGTTTCAACTCTGCAGTCACCTATCTTGATGCTGGCGACCTCGCAGCAGCAAAAGCAGCTCTCGCAACAGTCAAGAGCGACGAGGGTTGCGTGACCAACCTCAAGGGTGTCCTCGCACTGCGTGACAAGAACTACACTGAGGCAGCCCGCCTGTTCGCAAGCACCGAGTGCCCGAACGCAAAACGCAATTCTGCCATCATCGACATCCTCAACGGCAGCTATGCACAGGCCGCCCAGAAACTTGAGGGTACAGGTGATGCCAACGAAGGTCTTGCCTTCATCCTTGCAAACCAGCTTGACAAGGCTGCCAATGTCCTCAAGGACAGCAAGGAGCCCGTTGCGGCATATGAGCGTGCCATCATCGCAGCCCGCCGCGGCAATGCCAATGCAGCACAGTCAGAGATAAGGTCTGCTTCTGCTGACGGCAAGCTTGCCAACCGCGCCGCTACCGACGTAGAGTTTGCAAAGGTTCAGTAGGATCCGTCCTTATGAAATGAAAAGGGCCGGCTTCATCTGCCGGCCCTTTTTGTTTTTTGTGTTACATCTTGAATTCCGGGCAGAGTCAGTTTAGTACTTCAGCGAAGTGAACTTCCTGCGCACGTCGCTCCAGCGATAGTAGGGACCGCTGACGGGCTCGACACCCATAAGGCCTGTCTCACGCTCGTTCACGAGGAACTTTACGAGGATGTCGCCTCCTTTCTTGTTCTTGTAGAAAATCATCTGGAGGTTGGCTGCGAAAGGAGTGTACCACGGGCCGAACCATTTGAGGTTTATCTCGTCGGTGTCGAGCTGCTGGCCGATTCCTTCAAGGCCCATTGCTGAGCACATTGCGATGAAAGGATAGTCGTGACCGAAACGCAGGTCGGCGCAGAGAGCGTCTTTCGAAGTGTCTGCGAGAACCTCGTCGGCCTTGTCAACGATATCTTTCACGGTGAGCAGTGCCGGCGGCATACGGTTATGGCTGAAAGCCTTAGAGTTGGCCTGGCCGAGATAGAGCGAGATATTGTTGCGTGCCCAGTTGTTATAGATGCTCTCTTCGGGCAGCAGGGGGAAGATGTCTTCAAGCTCGAAAGAAGCCGTGATTCTTGCCACTGCGAAGACCTGGCTCTCGAAACGTGAGAAGCGGCCTACAATCTCGGAAGCCTTCTTCGTGTCTGTGAAGAACCTTGCCAGGAAAGCGGTAGAATCGGTGCGGTCCATCTCCACTTTAGCCATCTCCTGGAACATCTCCCTGTTGAAACTCTCTACTTCGGGGTCTATGTATTTCTGGTAGGTCTCGCCGGCATCCCACGAAATCTCGAATTTAGGGTCAAGCTCAGTGAGGCGGTCGGTGAAGGCGGTCATACTGATGAGCACGCGGGGTACGGTGCTGGATATGACGCGGATGTTCTTGCTGCCTTTCTTGAACACATCGGGGAAGCGCTTGTACATCCTTTCGGCAATGCCGCGGTGCTCACGTGCACCGGGAGGCGTCAGGCGGCCGTCCATTCCGTTGTGGGCGACAAGACATTGCCTTGCCCTTTCGAGCACTGTCCTTCCGTCAGCTTTCAGTATACCTGCGGCATCTGCCTTCTCGAGAGACTCGATAAGAGCCTTGTAGTTGGCCTCATCCCAGTTCGAACGGGAACCGTGGCGGCCGTAGTGGCTGATGTAGAACGCTTTGTAGCCCTTAGGGGCAGGGGTGTTGGCATAGGGACCTCCCTCGTAGCCGTCGGTATTGATGCCCGAACGGAAAGGGTTCTCTCTCAGGAACGCTTCGTATTCGGGGTTATGCACTTTCTGAGCCTGTGCTGAGAAAAATGCGACGGTCAAGGCAAGGGTTGCCAGAAGAAATCTTTTGATACGCATAGCTGTCAAGGGTATTTTCGTTATTTATGTGCGTAAAGTTATGAAAAGATTCCGCTAAAAATTGCCTAATTTTGTACCTATGACAATCTTCCATTTCATTTTTCTGCAGGATGCAGCGGCCCAGGCGCTCGCCGATTCACTGGCGGCAGACGCCGAAGCGGCCAGGGAAACTCTCATCAACAAGTCTCCCGATGAAATCTTGCATTCTCTTACGGATGTCCTAGTCCGCTTCGGCCTGAAGCTGCTGGCGGCGCTTGCTATATTCATAATAGGTGCCTGGATCATAAAGCAGATACGCAAAGCCGTACACAAGCGTATGATGAAACGCCAGTATCCGGACCGGACCGTACTGACATTCACCGAAAGTCTTGTGGCCATAATACTCTGGGTGCTTCTGATCGTGATCTGCATAGGCGCCCTCGGCATCAACACCACCAGCATCGCCGCTCTTCTGGCAGCTGGTGGAATGGCCATCGGAATGTCCCTGAGCGGCACGGTGCAGAATTTTGCCGGCGGCATCATACTGCTTGTGTTCAAACCCTTCAAGGCTGGTGACTACATCGAGGCGCAGGGTACCACTGGCACCGTTACCTCGATGAACATCATCACCACGACCATACTCACCCGCGACAACAAGACTGTAATAATCCCCAATGGCGCCCTGTCGAACGGCAATATCACCAACTACTCGGCACAGAATGCCAGGAGGGTGGAATGGACCGTCAATGTGCCCTACGGCAGCGACAGCGGGCAGGTCAGGGATGAAATAATGAGGTTGATAAGGGCCGACGGCCGCATCCTCGACAGCACCACAACCCACGCTGACGACCCCTTCGTAGGCCTTTCAGCAATGAAGGACAGCAGCATCGAGTTCATCGCCCGTGCCTGGGTGAAAACCGAAGATTACTGGTCCGTATATTTCGACGTCAACAACGCAATCTACACCGAGCTGCCCAAGAAAGGCATCCAGTTCCCGTTCCCCCAGATGGACGTCCACATCAAGCAGCAATAAAACCATACTATTATGCCGATACCTACCCCGCACATTGCAGCAGCAGAAGGTCAGATAGCCAAGACCGTGATAATGCCCGGAGATCCGCTCCGCAGCAAGGCCATTACCGACAGGTTTCTCCAAAATCCTGTGCTGGTGAACAACATCCGCGGAGTGCAGGGATACACCGGCACCTACAAGGGCAAGCCGGTCACTGTTATGGCCAGCGGTATGGGCCAGCCTTCAATAGGCATCTATTCATACGAGCTGTTCAACTACTACGGCGTGGACCAGATCATCAGGGTCGGCACAATGGGCGGAGTGAGCGAAGCAGTTCCCTTGCGCAGCCTCATCATCGGCCAGAGGGCCTATTCCAACACGAATTTCATGAACTTCTATTCGAAGAACGGGAACGCCCCCGGCTATGTCTCTGCCGATGAAGAGCTCTTTGAGCGCGCCGTGGAGGTCTGCAAGGCCGGCAACTATGTGTTTTTCTGCGGAGACATAATGAGCAGCGACACCTATTATGCCGACAATGACGAGGTGGCTATCTGCAACGAGCTCGGGCTGCTTGGAATAGAGATGGAGGCGGTGGCACTCTACCTGATGGCGCAACGCTGCGGCAAGAAAGCCCTGGCCATCTGCACCATTTCGAACAGTGTCATCACTAAAGAGGAAATCCCTGTGGAGGAGCGCCAGAGCGGCTTTATGAATATGGCCCAGGTCGCCCTCGAACTCGCCTAATCTGCTATATTCACTGTCACGGGCTTTAGCCCTTTTGCGGAAGCCTTGAGTGTCGAAGGCCCAGAGCCTTTGCGCACGATTGCCATCACGAATCCTCTGTAAAGCGCTTTCGGGTTTACATCGAAAAGTTCGTCGGTATAGTGGTCCTGGTTGTCGATGGCGACAATCTCTCCCGAACCTGTCAGTTCGAAGAGAACCGGTACGTCAGCGCCTTGAACAGTCCGGCCCTTTGAATCCACGGCGTATATCCTGACATATTCGAGTTCTCCCTGCAGATGTTCCCTTACGGCTTTCAGTGCGACTGCCTTGCCGGTGGTCTCTATCCTGTGCCGGGCTACTTCCCGTCCGTCGTTGCGGGCGACTGCGACGACATTCCCTCCGTTGCCGTATGGAACATCCTTCCAGAAGATGACATTGCGGCGTTCAAGGCTGCTGCGGTCGTTCTTCTGCCTGCCGAGAGACCTGCCGTTCACGAACAGTTCCACTTCGTCGGCATTGGTGAAAGTGTAAATCTGCTGAAGGCTGCCCTTATCCTTGTTCCAGGATTCACTCATCGGAGTCTTGCCAGACAGCACGTCATTCCATTCGATCGACGTCCGCTCCCCGTCGATGACGGCAATGTGCACTACCGGCTCGTCGCTGAAAGCACTTTTGATGAGATATGCCTGAGGATAGGGCTCGAGGGCGCTGTTGAAGAACGAATAGTTCCATCCTTTCTTGGGCCAGCCGTCAGACTCGCCCCAGTATTCGATGGCTCCCCAGTAGGCCAGACCTATCATATGGTCATAATCCATATTGAAGAAAGGAACTGCAAGCTCGCTCGTGGTAGCCTCGCTCTGATAGATGTTCAGATAGGGATCGTGTTCAAGATATTGCTGGTAGTTCATATGGCGGTAGTTGAACGAAGCGAAGTCGGTGGCGCAGGCAAGCTCGGGAGCATACACCTCGACATCGAAGCGGTCGTCGTTCTTGTAGATTCCGCCGCGTCTGGTGGGATGCATCGCAGCAGTGTATGGTCTGGTGTCGTCATATCGCTGTCCGAAGGTCTTCATCACGCGCCAAGTGGTCACACCCCAGTCCGAAGTGCCCGGAAATCCGGTGCGGCGTTCCTCGTTCTGCGTCTCGTTGCCCAGGCTCCACGCAATCACGCAGGGATGGTTGCGGTCTCTCTTGATCCATTCCCTCTCGTGGTTGAACCAGCTCGCAGTGAAAGGATAGCGGCCGATCCACCACTGACCGGGTTCTGTCATCCACTTGTCGTAGAGCTCGTCCACCACTAGGATGCCATATTTGTCAGCCAGGTCCAGCAGCGATTTTGAGTAAGGGTTGTGTGACGTGCGGATATGGTTGAAGCCGAACTCCTTGAGGCGGATTATCATACGCTCCAGAGCCCCGTCATAGACTGCAGCACCAAGGGCTCCGAGGTCGTGGTGGTTGGCTATGCCTTTCAGGAAGACTTTCTTGCCGTTGAGTCTGAATCCATATTCCTGGTCGAACTCTATAGTGCGGAATCCGAAATGCTCACTGACGCAGTCCAGTTCCCGGGTGCCGTTGAGAAGGGTGACTTTTGCAGTATACAGCCAGGGCTCCTCACAGCTCCACAGTTTCGGTTCGGCAACGAATATCGGATAGATGTTGAACTCGACGTGCAGCAGGTTGTTGCGCATCGGGGCTGCGTGCCTTGTCTCTGCGACCAGCTTGCCGTCCGGATCGAAGATTTCCACGACGGCATCGACAGGGACTGTGCTGGCCCTGTAGCCGTCCATCGTTATCTGCAGGTTGACTTCAGCTTTTTCGGGAGAAATCATCGGGGTAGTGATGTAGATGCCTTTTTCGGCAATGGATATAGGACTCTTCACTATCAGGTGCACGGGCCGGAAAAGACCGCCCCCGGTATACCAGCGGGAACCTTCAGACTTGCCTGTGAAGGTCTTGATAAGTATGGTGTTCTCCTTTCCGTATTGCAGTTTGCCGCTGATGTCGAAACATCCGCCGATGTAGCCATAGTCAATCTCTCCGACAGGCTGTCCGTTTACCCAGATATCAGCTTCCATGCCTACACCCTCGAAATCGAGAAGCACGCTCTGTCCTTCCCATCCTGCCTCAGCTTTGAAAGTAGTGCTGTACCAGCCGGTTTCCATACGCTTGAAGCCTCTCGCACCTCCGGCTTCCTCTTCCCAGGGCAGATCCATCTGAAAATCGTGGGGTATTGTGACTGTTCTCCAGGAAGATTCGGCATCAAGCCGGAAATCCCATTTTCTGAGGTCGATGACTTCGCGGGAAAAAGCGGTCGTGGCCAGCATAAGGACAATGGCCGCAATGAATAGTTTTCTCATATATAGTGTTTAGTTGTTTCCTTTGAGTTTACCCTTGATGGTCCTGATGGTGTCGAACGCATCGAGGGGTGACATACTGTTGAGGTCAAGTTTCTCGAGTATGTCGCGGATTTCCGCCAGCAGCGGATCGTCGAGCTGATAGAGCGACAGCTGCATCGGAGCGGCTGCAGGTTCTTCGAGCACGGTGCTGTTGTCAGCCGGCTGCATCGTCTTTTCTGCGCTTTCCAGTGTCTTGAGCTTCTTCTCTGCGATAGCAACTACGGGCGCTGGAACTCCGGCCATCTTTGCCACGTGTATACCGAAGCTCGAAGCCACTCCGCCGGGGGTCAGCTTGCGCAGGAAAATCACCTGCCCGGCCGCCTCACGGGTGGCAATGTGGAAGTCCTCTACGCGTTCGTAGATGTTCTCAAGCTCGTTGAGCTCGTGGTAGTGGGTTGCGAAAAGGGTTTTCGGCGCTCCGGGGAATTCATGCAGGTAACTGACGATGGCCCAGGCTATGGACATACCATCGTAGGTGCTCGTGCCGCGGCCGATCTCGTCGAGCAGCACCAGCGAGCGCTGCGACAGGTTGTTGAGGATGGTGGCCGTCTCGCTCATCTCCACCATAAAGGTAGATTCACCGCGGGAGATGTTGTCGGAGGCTCCGACCCGCGTGAACAGCTTGTCGATATAGCCCAGGCGGGCGCTGGCTGCCGGCACGAAACTGCCGACCTGCGCCATCAGCATTATCAGGGCGGTCTGGCGGAGCAGAGCCGACTTTCCGGACATATTCGATCCGGTGAGGATGATTATCTGTCGGCCGTCGTTGCTCATAGAGAGGTCGTTGGCCACATATTCGCTCCCGGGCTCCATCATCGTCTCGATGACGGGATGGCGGCCGGCCTTTATTTCGATGTCGAGCGAGTTGTCGACGACGGGGCGGCAGTAGTTGTTCTCTGAGGCGAGGAAAGCGAAGCTGGCAAGGCAGTCGATCTGGGCCACGAGCTGCGCATCGCGCTGGATTGCGGCCACATTCTGCTGGATCTGCGCCACGAGTTCGCCGTAGATGCGGGTTTCGATGGCCAGGATGCGCTCCTCGGCACCCATTATCGTCTGCTCATATTCCTTGAGCTGCGGCGTGATGTAGCGCTCGGCGTTGACCAGGGTCTGCTTGCGGATCCAGTCTTCCGGCACCTTGTCGGCGTGGGTGTTGCGCACTTCGAGGTAATAGCCGAAGACGTTGTTGTAGCTTATCTTGAGGCTGCTGATGCCGGTGCGTTCCCTTTCGGTCTGCTGTATGTCGAGCAGTATCTCCTTGCTGTGGGTGAGAGTGTTTCGGTAGTTGTCCAGTTCCTCGTCAACCCCTTCGGCAATCACGTCGCCCTTGCCGAGCTGTGCTGCCGCCTGCGGGGAGACGGTCTTTTCGATAAGGTCGCACAGGGGTAAACATCCGTCCATCCCGGAACTGAGGGCGGCCACTTTCTCAAGACGGCTGGTGATTTGCGTGATTTCGGTGATTCTGCGAAGGCCGTTGCACAGGGCGAGAACTTCGCGGGGGCTGATGCGGCCCACGGCTGCCTTTGAAATCATCCTCTCCAGATCGCCTACGTCTGCGAGGGCTTCCCTGACTGCTGACAGCGTGTCGGGATTGTCGTGGAGGCTCTCGACGACATCCTGCCTGCGGGCGATGGCGGCAGTGTCCTTCAGAGGCATCGCAATCCACTCCCTGAGCAGGCGCGAACCCATCGGAGAGCAGTTGCGGTCCATCACCTGAAGCAGCGAAGTGCCTTCCTGCACCAGTGGCGCGAAAATCTCTAGGTTGCGGAAGGTGAAACGGTCTATCCACACGAAATTGTCGCGGTCGATGCGGGAGATGCTGCGTATATGGTCGAGCGAGGTGTGCTCGGTGAGTTCAAGGTATGAAAGTATGGCCGATGCCGCCACGGTGGCGAACTGCAGTTCTTCAATGCCGAATCCTTTCAGGCTGCTGGTCTTGAACTGGGCAAGGAGACGGGCACGGGCGCTGGAGTAGCTGAAGGCCCATTCCTGCATCGGCGTTATGCAGGCGCGGGAGTGGCGGATGTGCTCCACAAGAGGTGCGAATTCGCTGTCGGAATTGCGGATGATGTCCTGCTGCAGCAGAACTTCCTTGGGGGCGAAGTCCGAGAGCAGGATGTCGATGTACTGGCGGTCTCCCTCAGCGACTTTGAAGGTGCCGGTGGAGATGTCCAGAAAAGCCACTCCTGCCTTGTGCTGCTCGAAGTAGCAGGCAGCGAGCCAGTTGTTCTCGCCGCCGGTGAGCAGCCCGTCGTTGAAGCTGACTCCGGGAGTCACGAGTTCGGTGATGCCGCGCTTGACAAGAGTTTTGGTGAGTTTCGGGTCTTCCAGCTGGTCGCAGACAGCCACCTTGTAGCCGGCCTTGACCATTTTCGGGAGATAGACGTCGATGGCGTGGTGGGGCACTCCGGCAAGCTCCGTGAAAGCTCCGCCGCCGCTGGCCTTGCGGGTGAGCACCAGACCCAGCACTTTGCTGGTGATGATGGCATCCTCTCCGAATGTCTCGTAGAAGTCGCCGACACGGAAGAACATTACGCAGTCAGGGTGCTGGGCCTTGATCTGGTAGTACTGCTGCATCAGCGGCGACATCGTGGATTTGGTGCTTGCCATATACGCAAAAGTACGGAAAAATGGAGAAAAAGCGTATCTTTACAAACACCTATCGGGAAATAATAATGCAAGTCAGAGCCAAGAAATATCTGGGACAGCACTTCCTTACAGACCAGGAAGTGGCGAAGCGCATAGTGGCGTCGCTCGACACCGCAGGCTTCGCGCTGCCCGCCGAAGTTCTGGAAGTCGGGCCGGGAATGGGAGTGCTCACGCAATATCTGCTCCAGCGCAGCGACATCAGCCTGCGGGCCGTGGAGATCGACGAAGAGTCGGTGGACTATCTCCGCCAGAATTTCCCGGGCTTCACGCCATCTCTCTACCAGGAAGATTTCCTTGCGCTGAACCTGGGAAAACTCTACGCCGAGAAGCCGTTCTGCATCATCGGCAATTTTCCCTACAATATCTCTTCGCAGATATTCTTCAAGGTGCTGGACTGCGTTGACAGCGTCCCACAGGTGGTGTGTATGGTGCAGAAGGAGGTTGCGGAGCGCATCGCCGCTCCCGCCGGCAACAAGACCTACGGCATCCTGTCGGTGCTGCTGCAGACCTGGTACGACATAGAATATCTCTTCACCGTCGGCGAAGGCGCCTTCGTGCCGCCGCCCAAGGTAAAATCGGCCGTCATAAGGCTGCGTCGCAACAGGCGCTCGGACCTCGGATGCGACCCCGCCAAGTTCAAGGCAGTGGTCAAGACTGCCTTCAACCAGCGCCGCAAGACCCTGCGCAATTCCCTGCGCACTATTTCTGAGAACGTGCCTGAGCAGTATTCGCAGCTCCGTTCCGAGCAGCTCAGCGTGGAGCAGTTCATAGAACTTACAAATATGTTGAAATGAAAAGGTGTATCCTGACATTGGCAGCACTTTTCGCTGCCTGCCTGGCTGTGCAGGCCCAGACCGATACGACCTCCGTCGAGGAAGTTTACGAACCGGAACTGTACGATTTTGATGAAGATGAATATGCGGAGATATACAGTATGGGCGACAACCTGGGTCTCGGCGTGTATGGCGGGGAATACTATCTGACCGGCTACAGCAACAAGACCGGGACTTCCCGCGAAACCGACTTCAATGACAAGTTCCACATCGGCCTGCAATATACTTTCGTGAACGACGACAACGCTACCCTGCTTGTCAAATACGAACAGACTTCATTCTGGGAAACATACCAGTACACTCGCCCGATTTCCGAGACCATTTTCGCCCCCGGGGCCGAACTTACCATAAAGATGAATCCGTCAGCAAGGCTTGTGCTGGGTGCCGAGCTGCAGTTCAACGGAGCTCCTGACGAGTATGCGCGCCGCCTTACCTTCGGCCGTCTTGCGCTCTACCGCGACTTCCCTTTCCGCAACGGTGCTCTTTTCTCGGCTGCCATCCAGACCGCTTTCGGCTATGGCTACATCGAAGAAGTCTCCAGCATCCGCAACTTCTACCGCTACAACGGCTACTTCTCAGCAGGGTTATGGTTCCAGAGCGCCGACGAGAACTTCAAGATACGCGTCAAGGCAACTCCCTACGACTACTTCGACCGCTGCGCCGTCCAGGTTGACCTGCACTACCGTCCGTACTACAGCCTCTTCGAGAATGTATATTATATGATACAGTACGGCTACGGCCTCGAGCAGCAGCACCAGTTCCTCCCAGAAGGCACGCCTCTGAAGCCGCAGCACTACATCCGCATCGGTCTCAGCCTCTGCCCGGAATTCAAGATGTGAGCAATTGCACATAAGCATTGTCCGTCCTCGACTTTCGCGGCAGCTGACCGGTAATACATCAGCCATAGGTGCTCCCGCCGTCCAGAAATTACGGACGGCAGGCGCAAAAAGGGGGGTAAAATGCTCCTGCCGTCCCGAAAGATGGGACGGCGGGAGCACTTGGCAGAAAAAAATTTGCAACTTGAAACAGTATTTTGACAAATGTTGCGTTATATATAGTGAACAATTAAATAAAAACAGTATGAGAAGAAGCAAAACACCACTTGCAACATTGCTGATGACGGCCATACTGCTTACTGCCTGCAACGGGATCGAGAAGACCGGTTTGGATGCAGGCTTTGCCCCTGTCGTGCTGAAGGCGGAAGCGTCGCGAAGCGTCAGCGTCAGCCGGAGCGAAGCTGCCGGGATCGCGGAAGCGTTCCTGCGGACCGATGCCGGCGGCGGTATGGTTGCGACAAAGAGTTCCGACGCTCAGTCCAAACGTGTCAGTACGACAGCGACTGTCCGTGAAGACGGGCAGGATCTGATGTACGTATTCAATTATGACGGAGGAGGCTTTGTCATAGTAGGGTCAACGAGAAACTACTATCCGATACTTGCCTATTCGGACAAAGGTTCATTCGTTCTCCAGGACGATATGGGTCCGGTAGATGTCTGGCTGGATGAGACGAAAGTAAGCATCAAGAACAGTGGCTCGCTGGATGAGACGACAAAGGTACAGATGCAGCAGCTCTGGGCGAGATATGACGGCACATACGTAGATCCGGCGCAAGAAATAGCCGCAGCCCGCCGACCCCAGACGCGCAGCACCGGTGAAGACTATTGCTGGGCGCGGATAGAAGCATTACAAGCGCAGTATGGAAGTGATGGGTGGACATTCACGACAGTAAGCGGAGCAGAGCAGATATTCGAGGATGCCGGATTGTCAAGTTACTATGATGATATCTGCTATTCTGCCGCTCAGAATCACTCTGCGCTGAATGAGACGGTCATTGGGTATAAAAATGCTCCAATCTATCAGTCAGAAGGACCATTTCTATCTTCAGAATGGCATCAGGGATATCCATATAACTATTTATGTCAAGGCAATTGCGCTGCTGGGTGTGCTACTGTTGCAATAGCGCAGGTAATGAGAAGTCTGCCGTTTCCGAATAATCCAGGAGGTTTATCCTGGAATAACATACCTTGTGTTTTTGATGAAGATGTTTATCCTCCTATTTATCAGCATCCACAATTAATAATGCTTGTACGCCAGCATTTGGGGCTGACGGGAACAGATGCATCATCTTCAAACAGTGACATTTATGATGCACTGGAAACGATAGGTTTTAATCCTACAATGGATGATCATAATGATCAGGCCGTAAGAAATGAAATATTCAACCACCGTAGGCCTGTTATTATGACAGGGTATAAAATAGCCTCTGGTCATTGCTGGGTATGTGATGGAGCTGAAGAAAATATCTATGATCAAATAACCTTTTACACTGAGAATCAACCATATGGGGCAGGCATGTTTACTCAGGGAATGTATACATATACAAACCCAGGGATAGTGGGTGGAATAGTATGCCATTTATATCACAGGAATTGGGGATGGAGTGATACGGATTTTAATGGGTGGTATACATCAAACAACTTAGCAGATACTGGGCAATCTGGCAATTACCAATACTTACGTAAGGATTTTTATATAAGCGTGACACAGTAATTAGATTTGTGCTATGAGAAAAGTTATAGAATCATTGATAATAATATCAGCATTATTTGTATTGACAGCTTGTGACAAGATTTCAGATGTCGAACCGCCTTATTATAGATATAATATCGAGATTAGCTTTACAGATTCGTCAGGGAAAGATTTAGTAGCTCCGTTAGGCGAAGAACGATGGCGTATGACCAATTTGGATTCAGATTGGCATGGCACTATTAATCCTGACAAGTATACTATTGAAGTCGAATACTCAAATCCTCCCATCCCCTTTAGTTGTGATGGCCTCGTTCGGTCAGATCATCAAGGTCCAGTTTTATTTATGAGAGAAATCGATGGAAAGTATTATTTATCTGTCAGTAAACTGTTAGCATCACAAGATTTCAAACAAGATAGCCTTGTCATTAAATTGGCGTGTCCTACCATATTTGGTGACAGTACAACACACAAACTGGATACCTTTTGGTCGTATGATTCAACAGTTCCATACAGCCCTGAACTGCCTTGGTCCTTCGAGCAATTTCCACAGTGTATAAGGGCATCATTTGATGGCGAAGGACTCGTTCCCCGCCATGGTATAGACCACGTTCCCCATTATGGCTATTTCAATTATTTCATCGACATCGTCATCGACAGATAGTTTACCGGCAAGAGTGGCGGCAGCTGACTGGAATTTCATCAGCCGTAGATGCGCCTGCCGTCCCGAAAGAGGGACCGTGGCACTCTACCTGATCGCCTCGAAAGCCTGGTCCAGGTCCGCGATGATGTCGGCGGGGTCTTCAAGGCCTACTGAGAAACGGATGAGGTCGGGCTGCACGCCTGCGGCTATCAGCTGCTCATCGGTGAGCTGGCGGTGGGTATGGCTTGCAGGGTGAAGCACGCAGGAGCAGGAGTCAGCCACGTGGGTCTCCATATTTATGAGCTTGAGGCTGTCCATAAATTTTATAGAGCGGTCGCGTCCGCCTTTGATGCCGAAGCACATCACGCCGGTGGTGTAGCCGTTGCGGCTCTGTTTCATTGCCAGTTCGTGATATTTGTCATCGGGAAGGCCGGGGAACTTGATCCAGGCCACCTCTTCGCGTCCCTGCAGGTATTCAGCCACCTTGAGGGCGTTTTTGCAGTGGCGCTCCATACGGGCTGACAGCGACTCGAGGCCGAGATTCAGGATATATGAGTTGAAAGGCGAAGGAATGCTTCCGAAATCGCGCATCAGCTGGGTGACGGCCTTGGTGATGTAGGCACCTTCTCCGAATGCTTCGGCATAGGTAAGTCCGTGATATGACGGGTCGGGCTTCGTCAGGCCCGGGAACTTGTCGGCGTGGGCCATCCAGTCGAAGTTGCCGCTGTCGACGATGGCACCTCCCACTGAAGACGAGTGGCCGTCCATATATTTGGTGGTGGCGTGGGTGACGATGTCGGCGCCCCAGTCGAAAGGTCTGCAGTTGATGGGCGTGGGGAAGGTGTTGTCTATGATGAGCGGAACGCCGTGGCTGTGGGCCACGCGGGCGAACTTCTCGATGTCAAGCACGTTGACTGAAGGGTTGGTGATGGTCTCGCCGAAGAGCAGTTTGGTATTGGGCTTGAAGGCTGCTGCAATCTCCTCTTCCGAAGCGTCGGCGTCGACGAAGGTCACGTCGATGCCCATTTTCTTCATGGTTACTGCAAAGAGGTTGAAGGTGCCGCCGTAGATGGTGGAGGCGCTGACGAAATGGTCGCCTGCTTCGCAGATGTTGAAAATGGCATAGAACGAGGCTGCCTGGCCGGATGAGGTGAGCATAGCTGCCACGCCACCTTCCAGGGCAGCTATCTTGGCTGCGACGAAGTCGTTGGTCGGATTCTGGAGTCTTGTATAGAAATAGCCGCTGGTCTTGAGGTCGAAGAGATCGGCCATCTGGGCTGTGGTTTCGTACTTGAAAGTGGTGGTCTGATAGATGGGCATCTGACGGGCTTCTCCCGTCTTGGGGTCCCAACCTGCCTTGAGGCAAAGTGTGTCGGGGCTGAACCCTTTGTTTTCCTTTTTCATAGACACGTTATAAACAGTTTCCGCAAAGGTAAAAAATCGCGTCAATATTGTATCATATCAAGTTTTTCTTCTATCTTTGCACCCGGTTATGAACAATTCAGTGAATATTTCAGTCTTCATAAAGCCCATGCGAATGCATCGCTAAACGATGCTTTCGCTTCCCTCATACCAAATCCTTGCGGGGTCGGGAGTGCCCCCGGAAAAATTCTGAACCATTCCCTCAATCCATTCAATCTGAAATATTCAAATGCTGGAACGCAATTATATCCATAAAGGCAAATTAAATCTTGAAGCCGGAGGCGAGCTTGAGGATATCAACATTAGGTATCACATAAGCTGCGAAAGCCCTGTCGGCAAGAAGGTTATATGGATATGCCACGCCCTGACGGCCAATTCCGACCCGTCTGAATGGTGGGACACTCTCTGCGGTCCCGGCCTGCTGTTCGATACGGACAAGTACTTCGTCATTTGCGCTAACATCCTTGGTTCCTGCTACGGCACGACCGGTCCGTCGAATTATGCCAAGGCTCCGATGAGGCGTTTCCCGCTGGTGACCATCCGTGACCTGGTGGCTGCGCACGAGCTTCTCCGGAAGCATCTCGGCATCGAGACGATCGATTTCCTGGTGGGCGGCAGCAACGGCGGATTCCAGTCGATAGAATGGGCGGTCAGCCATCCCCAGGTGGTCAGGAACCTCTGCCTGCTGGCAACCAGCGCCGTGGTGAGCCCCTGGTGCACCGCAACCCTCGAGGCGCAGCGGATGGCCATCCTTGCAGATCCCACCTTCGACGAGCAGAAAGACCTTCACGGCGGCGCGGCAGGTCTGGCTGCAGCCAGGAGCATGGCTCTCACAACATACCGCAACTACGAAGGATATGTAGCCACACAATTCGAAACCGACGAGAATTTCCTCCTGGCGCACCGTGCGGTGACTTACCAGCAGTACCAGGGCCAGAAACTCGTGAACCGTTTCGACGCATACTCATATTTTTCACTTACGCTCGGAGTCGACACCCACAACATCGGCCGCGGCCGCGGAGGCATCGAAGAAGCCCTGAAGAAGATTACGGCCCGCACCCTGTGCATCGGCATCGACAGCGACATTCTCTTCCCCGTGGAGGAGAGCGCCCGCATTGCTG
This sequence comes from Bacteroidales bacterium, assembly GCA_017519185.1. Lineage (GTDB taxonomy): Bacteria > Bacteroidota > Bacteroidia > Bacteroidales > UBA932 > Equibacterium. The sequence continues at coordinate 117,573 of JAFWSX010000001.1, forward strand.
ACGGCGTGCCTCACGGCGTGCTCGAGGTGATAAGCTCCGACTTCGGCCACGACGGCTTCCTGCTGGAGTATCAGCAGATAGGCGAGGCCATAAGGAAACAGTACGAACTTTTTAATTGACACATATATGCAGATTCTGAAATTCGGCGGAACCTCAGTCGCCAATGCTGAGAATATGAAGAAAGTGGTCGAGATCGTCCTCGGAGAACTCGAGAACGACAAGACCGTTCTGGTATCATCAGCCATCCACGGCGCTACCGACGCCCTTATCGAAATCGGCAACAAAGCCGCAGCAGCCGACATCTGCTACAAGGACAAACTTTCAAAGCTCGAGAAAGAGCACTACGACATAGTCGAAAACCTCCAGATGGAGGATTTCGGCACAGCGTTGATGGCTGACCTCGGCGAACTTTTCGACGAGCTGCGCGGAATCTGCGACAGCGTGTTCCACATCCGTGAAATCAGCCATTCCACTATGGACTGGATTATGAGTTTCGGAGAACTGCTCTCAACCAAGATACTTGCAGCCAAGTTCACTTCTGTAGGCATCAACTGCAAGTGGCTGGATGCACGCAAAGTCGTGAAGACCGACTATGACGGCAGCAAGAACGTAGTGGACCAGGAGATGACAGAATCGCTGATCAACGAAGCGTTCAAGGGCTGCCGCGCCAAGCTGATAATCGTGCCCGGATTCGTGGCAAGCGACAAGGATGGCCGCGTGACCACCCTCAGCCGCGGAGGCGGAGACTACACTGCCGCAATCGTAGCGGCGGCATTGTCTGCACGCAAGCTTGAGATATGGACCGACGTCAACGGTATGATGACCGCCGACCCGCGCATCGTGCCCGGAGCGATGACCATCGAGAACATCTCCTACCGCGAAGCCCTCGAGCTGTCGCACTTCGGAGCCAAGGTCATCTTCCCTCCGACCATCCAGCCAGTAGTAAGCAAGGGTATTCCCATCATAGTGAAGAACACTTTCGACCCGCACGGCAAGGCTACCCGCATCGAGCGCAACCCGCCCGAGGGGTCGAACTTCATAAAAGGCATCTCCAACAGCGACAACCTCGCCCTGCTGTCGATGGAAGGCAGCGGAATGGTCGGCGTCCCCGGCTATTCAAGCAAGCTCTTCGAAGTGCTCAGCGCCAATTCCATCAACATCATCCTCATCACCCAGGCCTCTTCGGTCCACACTATGCTTGTTGTGATTTCAGAGAAGGATGCTGAGGTTGCAAAGAAAGCTGTCGACGAGCGTTTCGCATACGAGATCAGCCTTGGCAAGCTGGAGCCACTCAAGGTGGAGACCGGCTATTCCATCATCAGCCTTGTGGGTGACGATATGAAGAACCACGCCGGAGCCAGCGGCAAGATGTTCGAGGCTCTCGGCCGCGAAGGCATCAACATCCGAGCCATCGCCCAGGGATCTTCAGAAAGGAACGTTTCCGCAATCGTGGCTACCGACGACGTGGAGAAGAGCCTCGTGGCCATCCACGACGAGTTCTTCTATGAAAGCCAGAAGCCTCTCAACCTGTTCATCATCGGTTACGGCAATGTGGGCCGCCAGCTCATCGATGTGATCAACCAGAACGGCAAGGCCATCAACATAGCCGGCATCTGCAACACCCGCAACCGCTATATGTGCAAGAAAGGCGTGGACGTGAACAAGATCGCAGAAGTGCTCGGAGCCAAGTCTGACCGCCGCACCAACATCAACGACTTCATCAACGACGCCATCGAGATGCGTCTGCCGAACTCGGTGCTGGTGGACTGCACCTCCGACAAGGCTCTTGCCAACTTCTATCCCGGCATTCTGCAGAGCGGCATCGGAGTGGTCACCTGCAACAAGATAGCGAACTCGCAGGATATGGCCCTCTACCACCGCATCCGCGCAGCGGCAAGGGGCGGCAAGGTGCCTTTCTACTACGATACCAACGTGGGTGCGGCCCTGCCCATCCTGAAAACCATAAGCCTGCTGCAGTCATCGGGCGACAAGGTGGAGAAGATCGAAGCCATCGTTTCCGGCACCCTGAACTACATTTTCAGCGAGTACTGCAAGGACGGCTGCAAGGACACTTTCGAAACCATCGTCCGCCGCTCGAAGGAACTGGGTTATGCAGAGCCTGATCCCCGCACCGACCTGCAGGGTACCGACGTGCTGCGCAAGGCCATCATCATGGCCCGCGAAGCCGGAGCGGAAGTCGAAGAGTCTGACATCAAGATTGAAGGCTTCCTTCCCGAGGAGTGCCTCAAGGGCGATGTGGACAGCTTCTTCGCCGCTCTGAAGAAGAATGAAGATTATTTCAGCGGCCTGAGGAAGAAAGCTTTCGAGGCCGGCGCCAAACTGAGGTATGTGGCCAAGATCGAAGGCAACGACGTAGTGATCGGCCTTATGGAGATAGACTCGGAACACCCGTTCTACAACTGCGAAGGCACCGATGCAGCGGTATCGCTCAGCACCAAGCTCTATCCGACCCCCATCTTCATCAAGGGTGCCGGAGCCGGAGCCCGAATCACCGCCGAAGGCGTATATGGAAATATTTGTGAATGTCGATAACTAAGAAATACACCATCATATTATGAAAAAAGTCAAAGTCGCTGTTGTTGGAGCAACAGGCCTCGTAGGAACGAAGATGAGAGAAGTGCTCGAAGAGCTGAACTTCCCGGTTAGCGAACTCGTTCCGTGCGCATCAGAAAAATCAGTTGGCAAGAAAGTTACCTTCCAGGGCAAGGAATACACCGTAGTCAGCCTTGAGGACGGCGTTGCGGCAAAGCCGGACATCGCACTGTTCTCGGCAGGAGCCGGCGTTTCAAAGGAGTGGGCTCCGAAGTTCGCCGCCGCAGGCTGCAGGGTTGTCGACAACTCTTCCTGCTGGAGGATGGACCCTTCAGTTCCCCTGGTAGTTCCCGAGATCAACGCCTCGGCCATCGGCCCCAAGGATATGATCATCGCCAACCCCAACTGCTCTACTATCCAGATGGTGCTGGCGCTGGCTCCGCTCCACGAGCGCTACAAGATCAAGAGGATCGTGGTTTCGACCTACCAGTCAGTCACCGGCAGCGGTATGAAAGGCATCCACCAGATGCTCCGCGAGCGTGGTGAGCAGGCTCTTGACCTTCCCAATGCATATCCTCACCAGATCGACCGCAACATCCTTCCCCACATCGACGTGTTCCTCGACAACGGCTACACCAAGGAAGAGATGAAGATGGTCAACGAAACCTGCAAGATCTTCGGTGACGACAGCATCAAGGTCACCGCGACCACCGTCCGCGTGCCCGTGACCGGCGGCCACAGCGAGTCGATCAACGTGCAGTTCGAGAAAGACTATGACCTCGACGAGGTGAAGGCCATCTACGCTGAGAGCAAGGCTCCGAGCTGCGTACTCTGCGACGACCCCGCTCACAACGTATATCCTATGCCTCTGGACGCTTTCGGAACCAATGACGTGCTGGTGGGAAGGCTCCGCAGGGATTTCTCTGCCGAGAACTGTCTCAATATGTGGATTGCCGCCGACAACCTGCGTATCGGTGCTGCAACTAATGCTGTAAGAATAGCTTTCGCCCTCTTATGATCATAATGAAATTCGGCGGCACATCCGTAGCTGATGCGACCGCAATGCTGAGGACCATATCGATTGTTGAATCGAAGCTTCACCAGAAACCCGTTATGGTGGTTTCTGCCTGTGCCAAGGTTACTGACGCACTCTACAACGTGATAAGCCTGGCCGAGGCTTGCAAGCAGGAGGAGGCTTCCGACGCCATCGCCGCCCTCAGGGCCCGCCATATGGGAATAGTCGACGACATCAACGCCACCCTGCCCTCAGTCAACGAGCGTAAGGACCGCGATGTCCGCGGCAAGATCGACAGAATCTTCGCCACTCTCAAGGAGCATCTTGGAGAAGGGAATATGAGCGACTGCGACAAGGCGTTGATCATTTCTTCCGGAGAATACCTGTCTTCGACCATCATTGCCTACGCGATGAATATGCGCGGCACCAAGACCAACTGGGTCGACGCCCGCAGAATGGTCATTACCGATGACGACTACCTCAAGGCAAACCCGAGGATGGAAATTCTTGAAGAATATGCCCCTGTAGTTGTCAGGGAAGCATATGCCAAGGTTTCCACGATCATCACCCAGGGCTTCATCGGAGCCACCGAGGATGGCAAACCCACCCTTCTGGGCCGCGGAGGTTCGGACTATACCGCATCTCTGATAGGAATGGCCATCGATGCTGACCGCATCGAGATATGGACCGACGTGGACGGCGTGAGGACAGCCGACCCCCGCATCGTCAGCAACACCAAGGGTCTGAACAAGCTCTCGTATGAGGAAGCCACCGAAATGGCCCGTTTCGGAGCCAAGGTGCTTCACCCGCTGACCCTCGAGCCCGCGCAGAAGAAGAACATCCCGGTATATGTGCTCAACTCGATGAATCCCCAGAACGAGGGTACTGCCGTGCTGAGCCGCGCCTGCGTGTTCGACGGCATAAAGACCCTGTCATACAAGGAGAATATCCGCGTCATAAACATCTACTCTATGAAGATGATCAATACGGTCGGCTTTATGGAGAAAGTGTTCAAGACCTTCGCCAAGCACAACGTCTCAGTCGACCTGCTGAGTTCTTCGGAGGCCAGCATCACCGTGACAGTCGACGCCAGCCAGAATGTGGACGGCGCCGTCAAGGGGCTTTCTACCTTCGCTGATGTTACCGTAGACCGCGACAAGGCGCAGATATCGATCATCGGCAAGAACATCATCGGAGTGCGCGGCCTTCTTGCAACCGTTTTCAACGCCGTGATCGACAGCAAGATATATATGATATCGCAAGATACCACCTATCTAAACCTCAGCATCGTCGTGGACCGTCCCGAGATGGCCGACGTGCTCAAGAAACTTCACAGGAAAATATTCGAAGATGGAAATTTTAATTAGCGGATACGGAAAGATGGGCCACATCATCGAGAAGATGGTGTTGGAGAGAGGCCTGCCCTATGCCGGCTGGAGCGAGGCTGTGACCGAAACTCCCGCCGACGTGGCCAAGAACTGTGTATGCATAGATTTCACTACCCCCGATGCCATCAGGGCCAATTACCGCTTCATCGCCGAGAATTTCGGTGCGGCTGTGATCGGCACCACGGGATGGAACGACATCGAGGCGGATGTGAAGCAGTATTTCGCAGTGCAGGGCACTACGCTCATCTATGCATCCAACTTCTCGATAGGAGTGAACCTGTTGTTTGCGGCAGCAGACAACCTCGCCAAGATGGCTGCCCGCTTCGGCGGATACAAGACCGCCATCGAGGAGATCCACCATATCCACAAGCTGGACGCACCGAGCGGCACTGCCAAGAGCCTTGCCGCTATAGTCGATGCCCAGATGGGCTGCCAGACTCCCATAGAGTCGAAGCGCATCGGTGAGGTGCCCGGCACGCATATCCTCACACTGGAGAGTGCCTGCGACAGGATTACCCTCAGCCACGAAGCTTTCTCCCGCGAAGGACTTGCAGCAGGAGCCATCGAGGCCGCCCTTATGGCCCAGAAGGTAAAAGGCGTCTATGAATTCAAGGAACTTATGTTCTCCGACAAAATATGAAAAGACTTGACATAAAAGGCTGCGGCACTGCGTTGATCACTCCTTTCAAGGACGGAAAGGTGGATTACGAGGCGCTTGCGGCATTGGTAGACAGGCAGGTTGCTGCGGGCATCCACTTCCTGGTGCCGCTCGGGACCACGGCTGAAACTCCGTGCCTAAGCGACGAAGAAAAGGTGGAGATCCTCAGGCTTGTCCGCGCCCACGCTCCCGAGCTCACGCTGCTCGTCGGTGCCGGAACAAATTCGCTCACCGGCACGCTGCGCAACATCGATCTGCTGGCTCCCCACGGGGCCGACGCTTTCCTGATCGTGGCGCCCTACTACAACAAGCCCACGCAGAATGGCCTTTATGAATATTTCAGCGAAGTGGCCTCCATTTCCCCCAAGCCGGTGGTTCTCTATAACGTTCCCGGCCGCACAGGAGTGAACATCACCGATGCCACAACGCTCAGGATAGCCGCCCACGACAAGGTCGCTGCCATCAAGGAAGCCAGCGGCAACTATGCCCAGATCTCCCGCATCCTCGCCGGAGCACCCGAAGGCTTCCAGGTCTTCAGCGGCAATGACGACGAGACACTCTCGCTTATGGCTTCCGGAGCTTCCGGAGTCATCAGCGTGGTTTCCAACATCGTCCCCGACAAGATGGCCGCACTTTGCAACGCCATCATCGACAATGACTATACGACAGCCAGAGAGTTGTACCGTACCCTGCTTCCCCTCTGCAAAAACTGCTTTGCTGAGAGCAATCCCATCCCCGTGAAAGAGGCTCTTGCACAGATGGGACTCATTCACAACGAACTCAGGCTTCCTCTGACCAAAGCGACAGAAGCGACAGCCGAACTAATGAGAAAAACATTGAAAGACTTGAACCTTATATGAAAAAGATTCGCGCTGCCGTAGTTGGCTATGGCAATATCGGAAAATTTGCGCTCGAAGCGCTCCAGGCTGCAGATGATTTTGAAATCGCCGGCGTAGTGCGCCGCAATGCCTCTGACGTTCCGGCTTCCCTCGCAGGGATTCCCGTAGTTTCTTCACTCAAAGATCTCAAGGATGTTGAGGTTGCCATTCTTGCAACTCCCACCCGCAAAGTCGAGCAATATGCCCTCGAGGCCCTGTCTCTCGGCATCAACACCGTCGACAGCTTCGACATACACACCAAGGTGCCCGCACTGAGGGCCACCCTCGGCGAAGCCGCCCGCAAGGCCGGCAAGGTGTCTGTCATCTCCGCAGGCTGGGATCCGGGTTCAGACTCTATGGTCCGCGCCATCCTTCAGGCTGCTGCCCCCAAGGGCATCACCTATACCAACTTCGGCCCCGGAATGAGTATGGGCCATTCAGTTGCCTGCAAGGCGATAGAAGGTGTGAAAGACGCCCTTTCGATGACAATACCTATGGGAACAGGCGTGCATCGCCGTATGGTGTATGTGGAGCTGCTCCCCGGTGCTGACTTTGCCAAGGTTGCGGCAGCCATAAAGGCTGACCCGTACTTCGTAAACGACGAGACCTATGTCAACGAAGTGCCGTCTGTCGACGCGCTTAAGGATATGGGCCACGGAGTGAACCTCGTCCGCAAGGGTGTCAGCGGCAAGACCCACGACCAGCTCTTCGAGTTCAATATGCACATCAACAACCCGGCCCTTACCGGTCAGATTCTCGTGGCCGCTGCCCGCGCCGCTACAAGGCAGGCTCCCGGCTGCTACACTATGATTGAGCTCGCACCGGTGGATATGCTTCCGGGCGACAGGGACGAATGGGTTGCAAAACTCGTATAATCACACAGGACAGATGAAGCGCGTAGCCATACAGGGACATTTCGGAAGTTTCCACGACCAGGCGGCCCAGACTTTCTATCTGAACAGGCTAGGTTATGTGCCGCAGATCATCGAGTGTCCGAATTTCGCTTCGCTGTATCCTGCAATGGAAAGCGGGAAGGCCGATGCCGCGATAATGGCCATCGAAAATACCATTTCAGGCGGACTGCTTCCCAACTTCGAATTGCTGCGCCTGCACAGCCAGCGCATCAAAGGGGAGATTTACCTCCAGATCCATCAGAACCTGATGGCCCTCCCCGGCCAGAAGATCGAGGACATCCGCGAGATACGCACTCACTATATGGCGATCAACCAGACCCGTAAGTTCTTCGAGGAGAACTGCCCGTGGATACAGCTGGTCGAGTCGGAAGACACTGCCTCGAGCGCAATAGAGATTGCGCAGAAGCAGCTCAAGGGTGTCGGTGCGGTGGCTTCTACCGTTGCGGCTCAGCAGAACGGTCTGGAAATACTTGCACCAAGCATAGAGACTTACAAGGAGAATTTCACGAGGTTCCTCGTGCTGGACGATGGGCTAGAGCTTGCCGAAGAAGAGATCGACAAGGCTTCGATATGCTTCACTCTGCCCCACAAACCAGGTTCGCTGGCGCACATTCTGGCCATTATGTCATTCTATGAAATGAACCTCACAAGGATTCAGTCCCTCCCGATACCGGGCAGGAAGTGGCAGTATTTCTTCTACATAGACATCAAGTTCGACAACAGGGAGCATTATATGCAGGCGCTTACGGCTGTGCGTCCGCTCATCGAGGACCTCAAGATTCTCGGCGAATACAAAGCAGCCATATAAAACATTACGATATGAATATTGGAATTATTGGTCTTGGTCTGATAGGCGGTTCGATGGCGATTGACCTTCGACGCCGCAAGTTTGCCGACAGGATAGTGGGAACCGACCGTGACAATGTGAATGCGGCAGCCGCCCTGAAGATTGGTCTCGTGGACGAGCTGGTCACAGAGGACGAATGCATCGAGAAGAGTGACATCATCATAGTTGCCGTCCCCGTCAGTGCGGCCGTGAAGGTTGTGTGCAGGACTCTTGACCGTTTCCAGAAAGAAGGGTGGACAGACAAGGTGGTGATAGACGTATGCTCCACCAAGGAACAGATAGCCAAGGCTACAATGTACCACGCCTGCCGCAAGCAGTATGTGGCCACGCACCCTATGGCCGGTACCGAGTATTCAGGTCCCTGGGCTGCGATGCCGAACCTTTTCGACTCGAAGGTGTGCATCATCGCCGACCAGGAGGAATCGTCTCCCAAGGCCGTGGAAGAGGTGGTGAAACTCTATGACGCCTTGAATATGAGGGTAGGCTTTATGAGTGTGTCATCCCACGATGTCCACACAGCCTATGTTTCGCACCTGTCGCACGTGGTGTCTTTCGCCCTTGCCAATACTGTCCTCGACAAGGAAAAAGACGAAAAGCACATTTTCGACCTGGCGTCCAGCGGTTTTTCTTCAACTGCCAGGCTCGCCAAGAGCAACGCCGATATGTGGACTCCGATATTCATACAGAACAAGGAAAACATAGTGAGAGTCACCGACGCCTTCATCCAGAAGGTGCAGGAATTCAGGGACGCCATCGACGCAATGGACGAAACGGCCATCCGCAGCCTCATCGAAGAGGCGAACCGCATCAAACGAATAATCAAATAAGACTATGGCAAGACAACTCGACATAATACCCGTAGAAGAGTGGGGCTTCTTCACCCTCCCCAAACCGATGGTGATAGCAGGTCCCTGCAGTGCAGAGACAGAAGAACAGGTGATGGAGACCGCAAAAGGCCTGCGTGCCTTGGGCATCAATATGTTCCGCGCCGGAATATGGAAACCCAGGACCCATCCGGGATGCTTCGAGGGTATCGGAACCCAGGGCTTGAGATGGCTCCAGCGCGTAAAGCAGGAGACCGGCCTCAAGGTCTGCACCGAAGTGGCCAACGAAAAACACGTCTATGAGTGCCTGAAATACGGCATCGATATGGTCTGGGTAGGAGCCCGAACCACTGCGAATCCGTTTATGGTCCAGGAAATCGCCAACGCCCTGCGCGACACCGATATGCCGGTGCTTGTCAAGAATCCTGTCAATCCCGACCTCGACCTCTGGATCGGAGCCCTCGAGCGCCTGAATATGGCCGGCATCAAGAAACTGGGCGTGATACATCGCGGCTTCACTTCGTTCCGCAAGCTGAAATACCGCAACGATCCGGGTTGGAAAATTGCCGTGGAACTGCGTACTCGCTATCCCGAACTGCCTTTCTTCGCTGATCCCAGCCATATGGGCGGTGCCCGCGGCTTTATCCTCGAGCTCTCGCAGCGTGCCCTTGACCTTGGTCTCGACGGCCTTATGATCGAAAGCCACTGCAATCCCGAGTGTGCTCTCAGCGACGCTTCGCAGCAGCTGACTCCCGACCAGCTTCACGAACTGCTCGGCGAGATCAGGGTCCGCGAAAAACAGAGCGACGACAAGGAGTTCACGGAGAATCTGCAGCAGCTGCGTGCGAACATCGACGTCATCGACGAAGAGCTTCTGAAACTGCTCCAGTCCAGGATGGACATCAGCCGCCAGATCGGTGAGTACAAGAAGGCTCACAACGTGGCCATCGTGCAGGCTCAGCGCTGGGACGAGATTCTGGACGAGATGGTGAAGCAGGGTGCCGCACACGGACTGCCGGAAGAATTCGTGGCAGCGGTCTACAACGCCATCCACACGGCTTCCGTCCAAGCTCAGAACGAAATCCTCGAGAAAGACTAGAATTTGAGAAGGTCTGCAAGCACTATTGCGGTCATAGCTTCCACTATGACAGGCGTGCGCAGTGCGAAACAGCTGTCGTGACGACCCGGAACCTCCAGCTCCGTCATCTTTCCTGCCGCGAAATCCCAGGTCTGCTGGGCTTTCCCTATGCTTGAAGTGGGCTTGAACGCCACCCTGAATACCAGCGGGGCTCCGTTGGTGATGCCTCCGTTCGCTCCGCCGGCTCCGTTCTTGCGGGTTGCCTGCGGGTTGTCCGGATTGCAGAAGGGGTCGTTGTGCTCGGAACCTTTCATCCTTGCGGCCCTGAATCCGTCGCCGAACTCTATGCCTCGCACACCAGGGATGGCGAAGATTGCGTGTGAGATGAGCGATTCCACAGAATCGAAGAACGGCTCTCCGAGACCTGCCGGCAGGGCACCGGTACGGCACTCCACGATGCCACCCAGTGAATCACGTTCCTGCATCGTCTTTTGCAGCAGTTCCTGCCATCCGTCGGGAGCATTTTCTTTCGCAACGCCTCCTACTTCCACAAGTTCAGCATTGATTTCAACACCTGCCATCTTCTTGGCAACAACGCCGGCTGCGACTATCGGCAGGGTGAGGCGGCCAGAGAAGTGTCCGCCGCCGCGGGGGTCGTTGAAGCCGTTCCATTTGACGGCTGCAGTGCGGTCTGCGTGTCCCGGACGGGGTACGTCCCTGAATTGGCTGTAGTCTGCCGAACGGGTGTTGCCGTTGCGGAAGATGACTGCCAGGGGGGCTCCGGTCGTGAATCCTTCAAAGACGCCGCTGAGTATCTCGGGCGTGTCGGCCTCGATGCGGGGGGTGGTTCCCCGGGCTCCGCTCTTGCGGCGGAGGATGTCGGCCATAAAGTCTTCCTGCGAAAGCCTGATGCCGGGAGTCACTCCGTCGAGGACTGCTCCAATGGCTTCACCGTGGGACTCTCCGAATATCGATACTCTGAAAATTCTGCCGAAAGTGTTCATATAGTTACTTGATATAGTTGTCAAACAGCTGGAGGAAAGTGGGGAAAGACTTTGAGACACATTCCGTATCGTCAATGATTATAGGACCGTCGGCTGCCAGGGAGGCGACCTTGAGAGCCATCACCATCCGGTGGTCGTGTCCTGAAGTATAGCTGCCTCCGTTGAGCAGCCTGCCGCCGGCAAGTCTTGTGGAAAGCGAATGACCTTCGACAAGCAGGGTGTCCTGCTCTATGGCAGCCGTCACTCCCATCTGATGCAGCATTTCGAGGATAGCCTTGGCGCGGTCGCTCTCCTTGCCTGCGAGGCGGCCTGTGCCCTGTATGGCGGACGTGCCTTCGCAGAATGCCGCCAGCACCGCAAGGATCGGGAAGATGTCGGGGCAGTCGTTGGCGTCGGTCTCGAATGCGGTCAGAGGGGCTTTCTGGACGTGGATTGTGCCTTTGTGCGGGCCTTCTTCTTCCATATAGACAGTTGCTCCGGCTAGGGAAATGATTTCAAGGATGTGGCGGTCGGCTTGAAGCGAGCCAATGTCAAGCCCTTCGATGCAGGCCCGCCCGAAGATTGCGCCTGCAACTAGGAAATTGGCGGCCGAACTCCAGTCTCCTTCTATGCGGAAGTCGGCAGCCTTATAGCGCTGTCCGCCTTTGACGACGAAGCAGAGGCTTCCATCGCCGGCTTCGGTTTTTATATTGATGCCGAAATGCCTGAGCACATCGACGGTCATAAGCAGGTATGGCACGCTGCGCGGGTCGCGCACGTGGATTATCGAGTCGCCTACGAGCAGCGGAAGGGCGGCAAGCAGTCCGGAGATGATCTGGGAGCCGTCCTTGCCGGAAATGCATACTTCCGACGGCTTGAGCGGGCTGGTGATGGCAAGCGGCACCGAGATGGTGGCGTTCGCAGCATCCGTGGCATTCAGCAGCACCGACCCGAAAGCGTCCATAGCCTCTGCGGCTCCTTTGAGCGGCCGGCCGACTAGTGTCTTTTCTCCCGTGACGGTTACTGCCCTGTCGTTGAGGGCGGCCAGCAGCGGAATGGTCATCCTTGTCAGGAAACCGGACTCGCCGACGTGCACGCTGTCAAGTTGAAGGCTGCCGGGAACTGCGGCTATGCCTTTGACCGTGAGGCGGCTGCCATCTCTTTCGACAGTTGCTCCCAGGGCCTTTGCAAGCGCAATCGCGCTCTCGTTGTCTCCGCAGGGTGAGTAACCTTCAAGACGGGATTCTCCTTCAGCCAGGGCTGCGGCTATTATGGCGCGCTGGGCGAAACTCTTGGAGCAGGGAATGCTGAAGGGTGTGCTTGCGGTGGGGAAATGCCTTCCTCCATACAGCACTTTGGCCATATCCCGGAAAGCCCACTGTCCGGGTGCGGCGGCTTCCTCTTCGGTGAACGCGCAGTATGTATAGGGGGCTCCTTTGGCAAGGCAGTCCAGACGGGTCTGCCTTCCGGCTTCCCCCATACAGAATGCCAACAGCGAGCCGGGATCGGCATCATCGTAAAGGTCCATCACCCTGCGGCAGTCGTAGGTGTTGCCGGCAGTCGTTACAATCTTGGCGATGTCACCGCCTTCGTTGAAGCAGCGTCTGGTGACGGCCTTGAGTTCGGCTTCGGACGGTGTCCCTTTGAAGTCGTGGAACGAACGTATGTATGATGCGCCGTAGCTTGCGGCAATCTCTGCAATCCTTTCTGCAAGAGCTGAAGAGGCTTCGATCTCAAGGTCGACATATCTGGCTCCGGAGCGTATGGCAGTTTCGAGTCTGCAGGCTGTTTCTGCCTCCGAGCCACACTCCTCCACCCGGCAGGTGGCCACCAGCGGAATGTCTGTCTCCGCGAAGAGAGTCTCAATGTCTTCTATGCAGAGCGGACAACGGTCCAGACGTATTTCGGCCATCTCCAGCCCTTCGGCCAGAGCCATCCTGATACCGTTCAGGTCTTTGCCCTGTATGCTTACACAAATCATAGCTTGGCAATAGCTTCGGCAACCGTCATATCTTCTGTATATACGTCTCCGATGGATCTTATAAGGACGAAATGCACCTTGCCGCCTTCAGCTTTCTTGTCCTTGAGCATAGCGTCGGCCAGGCTTTCGAGGGGGAAAGGAAGTTCGGTAGGCAGACCGGCTTTGCTGAAATCGCTTTGGAGTCTGCCGGCAAGGGCCTTGTCGGTGAGTTTTGCGGCTTGGATGATGCCGATGGCCACTGCCTCGCCGTGGGTGATGTCGCTGCCGGCTTCACGGGCCTTCCATTCGATGCCGTGGGCGAAGGTGTGGCCGAGGTTGAGCTTGCGCCTCTCTCCGCTTTCGAACTGGTCGCGGCTCACTACGCCGGCCTTGACGGCTGCAGCTGCCGAAATGAGCTGCTGAAGTTCGTTTCTGTGGCTGGCGATGCTTGCGCCTGCGGCTATGTCCGAAAGCACCCTTACGGCCTTTTCATAGTTGCCTCCGTCCTCGATGATGAAGGTCTTGAGCATCTCGGCGGCACCGGAGCGGAAATCCCTTGCAGGAAGGGTTTCCAGCACTTCGGGGCAGATATATGTGAAGTCCGGCTGGCGGATGACTCCCAACATGTTCTTCAGGGAGTGAAAGTTCACTCCGGTCTTGCCGCCGATTGCGGCATCAACCTGTGCAAGCAGCGTGGTCGGAACGAAGGCGAAACGGATGCCTCGTTTGTAGACGGATGCTGCGAATCCTGCCATATCGGTGGTGATTCCGCCGCCTATGGCGAGCAGGAGCGCGTCCCTGTCTGCGCCGGTTGCTAGCAGCCAGTCTTCAAGCGAGAGCACGGTCTCGATGGTCTTGCTCTCCTCGGAAACGTTCAGCGGGAGTGCGGCAACCAGTTTTCCTGACTGCCTGAGGGCATCTTCAATTCTGGCGGCGTGGGTGGCGACGTTCGTGTCAAAGACCATCCATACTTTGCGGTAATCTTCCAGAAATCCGGCGACACCCGCCGGGTCAGTGCCTGACACCACTCGGCTGAGAACTTTTCCTTCGACTATTATCTCGGTGATAGCTTGCATATTGATACAAAGATAGGAAATAGTTGATTACTCATGTTTCGCAAATGCCAATTATCTGTATATTCGAGCATTGGAGCGTTGCGAAACAAAGTAACCCAGCACTTTTACGTGTCCCCATCCCTAAATCCCTTCCCTCGGGGAAGGGACTTGCCCAACGCCCTTTGGGCTCTATAATTGGAAAGTTTCGCACGTGGCGAAACTTGAATTGATTATATTTGTAGTACTTTAAATGACTGATATGAAACGCTATCTGCTAATCTGTCTGCTGGCCGTTGTCGGACTCAGCAGTTGCAAGGGGTTCGAGACAGTTCCCCCCGAGGAGTTTGAAACACGTATCGCAGACGGCAAGGCTCAGCTCCTTGACGTGCGTACCAGAGAAGAATACTATGCCGGATATATTCCTGGAGCTATCAACATCGACGGCCGCCTCAACATTTTTATGGACGAGTGCAAGGCATCTCTCGATCCCTCCGTTCCGGTGGCAGTATACTGCCGTGGAGGCAGACGCAGCGCAGAAGCTGCCCAGAAGCTTGCAAAGGCCGGTTATGAGGTGTTCGACCTTGATGGCGGCATCCTTGAATGGGCCGACGCAGGCAAGCCGATCGTAGACATCGACAACTATGAGGTAGACATATTCAAGACCGATTCAGGCAAGGAAGTATATGTACACGCTATGGCCCACGCCACTATGTATATGGTCTACGACAGCCTGAACATCTACATTGATCCTGTAAGCCGCTCAGGCGGGAAGTCGTTCAGCTACCTGAAACTTCCGAGGGCAAACTATGTGCTGCTTACCCACGAGCACGGCGACCATTTCGACCGCAATGCGCTTGCCCTGATGCCGATGGCCCAGCTGGTGACCAACGCCCGCTGCGCCGAGATGCTCGGCTACGGCACCGTGATGGCTAACGGCGACGCCCTCCAGCTACGCGATGACATCAAGGTCGAGGCAGTTCCTGCATACAACTGCACGGAAGGCCGCGAGCAGTTCCACCCGAAAGGCCGTGACAACGGTTTCATCCTTACTCTCGACGGGCTGCGCATCTACATCGCCGGTGACACCGAGGACATTCCCGAGATGTCCCAGATTAAGGACATCGATGTGGCTTATCTGCCGTGCAACCAGCCCTACACGATGACTCCCGACCAGTTCGTGAATGCGGTGAACGTGATAAAGCCGAAAGTAGCGTTCCCCTATCACTATAGCAACACCGACGTGAGCGTGCTGCCGGCACGGCTTCCCGACACCGACGTGCGCATCCGCCAGTACCAGTAGCAATTCAAACGCATAACCGGGCACCTTATGGTCAAGGACTATTCTTCATACGGACCCGCATACAGGAACTTCAAGGTTCGGGAAGATGTATATGTTCCCGAGCCAGTGGCCGACTTTTCCGGAGACAATCCTTTCACCAGGATGGCGCCGATACGAGGCACGCTCAAGGACATAACCTTTGACGGGACCTATACCTATCTTGACAAATCCCTTAAGTTCAAGATAGTGCGGGGCGCAATCTATCTTGCCGCCTGCCTCGTGGCTTTTCCGTTGAACCGCATACGTTTCGGACTGAAGATCGAGGGGCGCGATAAGATCCGCCGCAACCGCAAGCTCTTCGCCGACGGTGTTATGACCGTCTGCAATCACGTGCACCGCTGGGATATGATCTGCGTGATGCAGGCTATGCGTTTCCGCAAGCCCTGGATTCCTATGTATGCCCAACCTTTCCGTGGCAAAGACGGATTCATTATGAAAGCTGTGGGCGACATAGCGATCCCCGAGGAGCGCAGCGGATTCCGCGAGTTTGACAAGGCACTGGACGAACTGCACGAACGCAGGCAGTGGCTTCACATTTTCCCCGAGAGCTGCAGCTGGAAATTCTATGCTCCGCTCAGGCCTTTCAAGATGGGCACCTTCAATATGGCGTACAGATATTCCCTGCCGGTCCTTCCACTGATGATCACTTTCAGGCCGCGCACCGGATGGCGCAAGTTGTTCGGCAAGGGCGAGCCCCTGGTCACCATACACGTGGGCGACCCGATAGTTCCAGATACCACCGCGCCGCGGAAAGATGAGACAGCGCGTATCCGCGACCTTGCACACAAGAATATGCTTGATATGGCAGGCATTGTTTCAAACCCCTGGCCTTCCGGTCTTGAATGACATTTCCCGTCCTATGAAAAAGATAATCGATCCCGTACCCATCGAGCTGATCAAAGCCGAACTCACCAAATCGAAGAAACTGGAAGACACGAACAAAGGCCACAACGAGCTTTATATCGTCACCTGGCACGACTCTCCCAATGTCGTCACGGAGATAGGCCGTCTTCGCGAGATCGCTTTCCGCGAGGCAGGCGGCTCTACAGGCGAAGCCATCGACCTCGATGAATACGACAAGATGGAGAAGCCCTACAAGCAACTTATCGTCTGGGATCCGGACAACGAGGCCATCATCGGCGGCTACCGCTTCCTTTTTGGAGCCGATGCCGCGTTTGACGAGAACGGGCAGCCGATGCTGGCAAGTTCTCACCAGTTCCGTTTTTCAAAGAAGTTCATCGATGAGTATCTTCCTTATACCATTGAGCTGGGCCGCAATTTCGTGGCACCGGAATACCAGAGTTCAAAACTGGGCTCGAAGTCCATCTTTGCGATGGACAACCTGTGGGACGGCCTCATCGCCATCATTATGAAGAGCAAGAACCTGCTCTATTATTTTGGAAAGATCACCGTCTATCCTTCATACGACTATATTTCCCGTGACCTGATCTACCATTTCCTCTGGAAGCATTTCGGGGACAAGGAAGAGCTAGTCCGCCCCTGGGACGACCAGGCGCTGATGCCCAAGTCCGATCCCGGGCTGATGGATCTGGTGCTCAACAAGGAAGACTTGATAGAAGACTATAAACTGCTCCGCTCGGCAGTCAGGATGAGGGGCGTGAACATTCCGCCGAATGTGTCTGCCTATGTTTCTTCCACTTCCCAGATGATGATGTTTGGCACGGCCGTGAACCGTCTTATGCACAACATAGAAGACACCGGTATCCTCATACCTTTCGACGGCATTTACCACGAGAAGCGCAGGCGTCATATAGGGGCCTACCTCCGCTGGCGCCGCTCCAGAAGGCGCAAGGACAAGGATATTGTCCTGGATGAGCCCGAGATAGAGAACCAGATGGTCGAGCACTGGCTGTCAATGCGAAACCGCAAGGTAAAGCGTCTGCTCAAGAACGCCGGAAGAAAGGAGTAGCTCATTTTTGCGCATTGGCGCAATTATTGAGATGAAAGGCCTCTGATGAAGTTTTCGGTAAAAATAGCCATAGCGTTTCTGACAATACTGACAGTTGCCCTGCCCGCGGCGGCACAGAAAGCCGTGCTGTCAGGTTATGTGAAGGAGGCGTCCAGCGGCGAACCGCTCATCGGCGCAGTGGTGTTCACCGAAGATCTCAGCGCAGGCGTTTCCACCAACAACTATGGCTTTTATTCCCTGCAGGTGGACCGAAAGGCCCAGGTCATCAAATGCTCCTATGCAGGATATGTCACTGCAGAAGTGACCATCGACCCGAAAGGTCCTGTCAAATATGATTTTGCCCTCGAAGAGGACCGCGAAGTGCTGGAAGCGGCCAAAGTCTTCTCCAAGAGCAAGCGCGAGCAGCTAACCCTTCCTCAGCTGGGCAAGGAAACAGTCACCGGCGACATCATCCGCAAGCTTCCTGCCCTGATGGGCGAGGCTGATGTGATAAGGGTCATCCAGATGATGCCTGGAGTGCAGACACCCAGTGAAGGTTCCACTGGCTTCAGCGTCCGTGGCGGCGCCATCGACCAGAACCTCGTGCTGATGGACGGGGCTCCGCTCTACAACTCCGGTCACTTTATGGGCTTTATGTCGATGTTCAACGGAGATGCCGTCAAGAACGCCCAGCTCTACAAGGGCGACTTTCCGGCCTCGTTCGGCGGAAGGCTGTCCTCAGTGCTGGACGTAAGTACCCGCGACGGCAACAACAGCCAGTACAAGGGCAATTTCTCGATAGGCCTGATCACCTCCAAGGCAATGATAGAGGGTCCCATCATCAAGGACAAGCTGTCGTTTATGCTTTCGGGCCGCAGGACCTATATGGACCTGTTCCTCCCGCTGTTCGGGGACAGCGTCCCGAAGAACACCGAGATGTATTTCTACGATCTCAACGGCAAGCTCAGCTGGGTGGCAAGCCCCAGGGACAGGGTCTATCTGAGTGCCTTCAGCGGCCGCGACGTCTTCGGAATGTCGATGGAGGAGTTCGATCTCGACCTGATGAAGTTCAGCTTCGCCAACAACACCCAGACACTCCACTGGAGCCACGAATTCTCGCCGAAGGTGTTCTTCAACACTTCGATATACAACTCCCGCTACAACGCCGGCCTTGACTGCGAGATGCCCAGCACCAGCTTCGAATATCTCACGGCGATAAGGGAAACCGGCCTGAAAGCAGGCGTAACCTGGTATATCAACCCCTCGAATACGGTGCAGGCAGGCGTCAATGCCGCTTACTACCGGATGGATCCCGGAGATGTGAATCCTTCTGATGAGGAGTCCATAGTCCAGTCCCTTCATATGCCCCAGAGCCACGCTCTTATGCCGGCGTTCTATGCCCAGAACGAGCAGAAGATCGGCAAGCTGACCGTACGCTACGGTTTCCGTCTGGCATCATTCACAACTATCGGCGAGGCGGAGCAGCGCTATTACGACCCAGTCACCCACGAGCTCACCAAGACCGAACATTTCGACAAGGGCAAAGCTATCAATACCCATTGGGGGCTGGAGCCGAGAATTTCCGGGTCGTTCTCAGTAACTCCCGACCTGTCTCTCAAGGCAGCCTATTCGCGCTCATTCCAATATATTCAGCAGGTGCCCATCAGCATCTCCGGAAGCCCCGTGGATGCCTGGTTCATGGCTTCCCCTAACACCAAACCACAATGCTCCGACCAGTTCTCAGCAGGAGTGAACGCCTTGTTCGCCAACCAGGCGCTTGAGCTTTCCGCTGAAGTGTTCTACAAGAACAACAAGAACACCCTTGACTTCAAGGAGAACCCTGGCTTCGTGTTCGACGATGTCGACAGGGAAGGTCTGCTGCGCTTTGGAAAGTCCTGGGCTTTCGGCACGGAGCTTATGCTGCGCTACGACTTTGACCGCCTTGGCGGCTGGCTGTCCTACACCTGGTCCCGCGCAATGTATGACATACCCGAGCTCAACGGTGGCAAGCCCTACCGCTCTCCCCTCAACCACGAGCACGCAGTCAACTTCGTGCTGTCGTACGACTTCAGCAAGATGGTCGCCCTGTCCACCGACTGGGTCTTCTACAGCGGCGCACCGACCACTTTCCCGAACGGCCGTTTTGCATACGGAGGCACCTATACTTCAATCTATTCCGAAAGGAACGAAGATTCGATGCCGGACTACCACCGAATGGACCTCTCGCTCACAGTGAAGAGCAGGCGCAGGGCTGAGGGAAAGCCGTGGGGCAGCGAGTGGAACTTCTCGTTCTACAATGCCTATGCCCGCCACAACGCCTGGTCGATGGCATTCCTCTACAACAAGACGGAAGACCGTCCTCAGGCAATGAAAGTTTATCTGTTCACAATAATACCGTCTGTGTCGTTCAATGTCTATTTCTAGGAAGATATCGTTAGCCTTGCTGATTGTCTGTGCTGTTCTTTTCTGGGGCTGCACGGAAGAGGTGGACGTCCACACCAAGAGTATGGACCGCACCTATCTCGTGGTGGAGGCGATGCTGACGGACAGCCCCGACAGTCCCCAGCGCGTAAAGCTCACGGAGTCCGTGGATTATTTTGAGGAGGAACTTCCGCCGGCCGTGACACGGGCGAGGGTGACGGTGAGCGACGGCAGCGACACCTGGCTTTTTACCGAGACTCCGGCAGGGAGCGGCATCTATCTGGGTCCCGAAGGGATGCACGGCACTCCCGGCGTGACATACAAACTATCAGTCGACGCTGAAGTGGGCGGTCAGGAGAATCACTACGAAGCCATTTCTACGATGGAAGAGCCTGGATTCAGGGTAGATGCCGTGGACTATATGTATGCAGGAAACGCCACGATGAAGCTCGACAGCCTCTGGACTATAGCAGTATGGGGCGAAGACGCTGCATCGACGAACTACTACTATGTCAGTGCCGATCTGAACGGGGCTGTCTTCCCACTGGACCTTTCGCTGGCCATCGACGACAAGTATTTCAACGGACAGAAAGTGATATGCTTCCCCATAACCACTCTTTATCAGACCGAGGCTATGAGGAAGCAGTATGGCGAATGCAGCAAGTTCCTTGAGACTGGGGACGTGTTCACGCTTAATGTCTATACCATTCCCAAGGACTACTACGATTTCTATATGGGATTCGTGTCGAGCACTGTCGGTGCTGCGATTCCGATGCTGCAGTCGCAGCCGGCCAACTGCCCCACCAACATCACGGGCGGGGATGCCGTGGGGTATTTCGTCGCCTGCTCGTCTTCGACCAGCAGCGTGGTCATTGAAGATCCTTTCCGTCCGTATTACAAACGTCTCTTCGGACCGTTCCCGCCGTCCCAATAATTGGGACGGCAGGCGCGTTTTGCCCTCTTTTTGCTACCGCCGTCCCATAATTAGGGACGGTAGGCGCAGTTACTAAAATAGCTTGGCATTTAGCCAAGCTATTTTAGTACCCGGAGCCGGAGCAGAGGCATCGGTGGCTATCGTGAGTTGCCAATTTCTATTTAAGGTATTGACAGACCGTATGTTAGGTTCTGGTTCGGTGGGTTGAAATAACTCCCGGAAATGGTGACCGAAAGTGGCCGAATTTGATGAGAAGTGACCGAAAGTGACCGAAAGAATCTATCAAGCTCTGCTATGTCCAGAGAATAATGATTATTTTTATCAGTCAGATAAATCGGAATATCTCGGGACAATATCCATCTGATTAAAGTGCAGATAGAACTGTTCCATCTGCAAGGATGCTGATCTGTTTGGTGGAAAAAGGTGTTTCTTGTTTGTATTCCACCATGTAGTATGCTGCGGCTCCGTTTGATTGCTCAAACAGGTAGACATCATCTATTTTACGATTGCTATATTTGCGTGCCGTTTCCATAACGGGTACCGGAACCTCATAGATGGACATTCTCGTTCTGGTACGCAGCCAGGTGCCAGTACTGTCGAATTGAACATACTTTTCGTGCTGATCGTGATAGAAATCGGCCGTAAAAGTGGAGATTTGTCTACTCCATTCCACCTCGATGGCGCCAGGAAACATCGTTCCAAAGGCACTGAGGACTTCTTCCGGAGCTTGCTCTATCCTCTGCTTGCACCCCGTGGAAAGGGAAGCCATTATGACTAAAGCAAATAGGAGCATCTTTTTCATATTATATCAAGTTTTCCGAAAGATAGGATATGGATGTTTCGGAGTGATTACAATGGCATCTGATGCGGTTAAAATTCAGTTACAATTGATTTGACGCCTTGAGAGAATCGCCCCCGGAGTGTATCTTTACACTGAATTTTATTGATTATGCTGATTGTATTGAAACTCCTTGGCTCTATCGCCATCCTGATATTCGGTATGAAAATGACGAGCGAGGCCCTGCAGAAAATGGCCGGCCCCCAGCTTCGTCATTTGTTTGGGGCTATGACGGGGAACCGCTTTTCCGGCGTGGCCACCGGAGCCCTGATTACTGTAGCCGTCCAGTCCTCGTCGGCAACTACCGTGATGACGGTATCCTTTGTGAATGCGGCGCTGCTTACCCTGACGCAGGCTATCTCAGTTATCATGGGCGCCAATATCGGCACCACGCTTACGGCCTGGATTTTGTCGGCCGGCTTCTCCTTCAATATCGTCAATCTCGTCTGGCCTGTCCTGGTCGTCGGTATCATTCTCATTCAAATGGGAAGGCATCGGTATTTCGGAGACTTCCTGATTGGGCTGGGCTTCCTGCTCTATGCGATGGTCCTTCTGAAGAACACCGGCGTGGAGATGGACCTGGCCAGCAAGCCTGCGGTCGTTGCGTTTTTCTCAAGTTTCAAAACCAATTACGCCACCATACTGCTGTTCCTGCTCATCGGTACAATCCTTACTGCTGTTCTCCAGAGTTCGGCCGCGCTGATGGCCATTACGATGGTCCTCTGCGCCACGGGAGCCATTTCCATCTATCAGGGTGTCGCGCTGGTCATGGGTGAGAATATCGGCACCACATCCACGGCGAATTTGGCAGCATTGAACGCGAACACACAGGCTCGACGGACGGCAATGGCTCACCTGGTGTTCAACGTATTCGGCGTCATCTGGATGCTCATTGTATTTTTCCCTTTCGTGAGGATGGTCTGTGGCATAGTGGGGCTTGACCCGGAGGCGCCTCAGCAGGACACCACGTTGCTTTCCTTTACGCTGGCGGCTTTCCACACAGGATTCAATGTCATCAATACGGCTGTCTTGATTTGGTTCATTCCGCAGATTGAAAAACTGGTTTGCAAGATTGTCCGGCCCAGGAAGTCTGACGAGGAAGATGAGTTCCGCCTTCATTATATTCGCGGCGGTATTATGAAGACTCCGGAAATCTCCGTGCTTCAAGCACAGAAAGAGATTGTCGTTTACGGAGAAAAGACTCAGCATATGTTTGCACTGGTGAGGGAACTCTATGCTGCAAAAGACGAGCAGAGTTTCTCCAGACTATATGATCGCATCGAGAAGGGAGAGGAAGGCAGCGACCGGATGGAGAACGAGATTGGCCGATACCTGGGAGATCTCGGGTCAGCCCATCTGTCCGATGATACGAAAGAGATGGTCAGGGCGATGCTTCGACAGATCGGAGAGCTGGAATCCGTGGGCGACAGCTGCTTTAATCTGGCCCGCATCCTTCGACGTAAAAGGAGCAACAAGATTGAGTTTACCGAACAGCAGAATAAAGGTATCCAGGAGATGTTCTCGTTGGTCGGTGATGCTCTTTCCCGGATGAATGTCCTTCTTTCCGGACGCAAGGAAGAATTGGACCTGGCGCTGTCCGAAGACATCGAACGCAGGATCAATGCCTGCCGCAATAAACTCAAACAGCAGAATATTGATAGCCTGGACGACAATCTTTACGGTTACGACAAGGGGACCGTGTATGCAGACCTCGTCAGTGAATGCGAAAAGACGGGAGACTACATCATCAATGTCGTGGAAGCCAGGCTCGGCGCGGTCCGAAATGGAATCCGATATCTGGGCATCCAGATGGATACTGATGCCAAGAAGGTGACCGTGGACGGAGCAGATGTCTCCTTCACAAAGACCGAGTATGAACTCTTGAAACTCTTTCTTGAGAACCGGGGAAAGGTGTTTTCACGGGAGCAGCTGCTGTCAGCTGTGTGGCCGGATGATGTCATAGTCACGCCCCGCACGGTGGACGTGAACATAACCCGCATTCGAAAGAAAATCGGTCCTTATGGAGATACTCTTGTCGCCAAGGCTGGGTTCGGGTATTCTTTTCAGGAATAACTCCGAATCGATGGTATGAAGTAATTAGAGCACTAAATTCCAATTTATTTGTCTCACTCCGCATCATCTTGATAGATAACAAGTAGCCCCAGAGTATCGGTGCAGTGGGAAAGACTGAGAAGTGACCAAAAAGTGACCAAATCTGGGGGATACAAAAAAGAAGACTTTGTATGGTGCTTGAAAATCAGCAACTTACAAAGTCTTTCCTGTACCCGGAGCCGGAACTGCTATATCGGGTGCTATCGTGAGTTGTCAATTTCTATTTAAGGTATTGACAGACCGTATGTTAGGTTCTGATTCGGTGGGTTGAAATAACTCTCGGAAATGGTGACCGAAAGTGGCGAATTTGATGAGAAGTGACCGAAAGTGACCGAAAGAATCTATCAAGCTCTGCTATCTCTAGAGAATAATGATTATTTTTATCAGTCAGATAAATCGGAATTTATAGAGGAGCTCAAATGGTTAACTACGGATTGAAGGATAAAGTTGCCCTGATTACTGGTGCTAATAATCCACAGGGCATTGGAGCAACTACGGCATTAACTTTTGCTCGCGAAGGGGCAAAGGTGGTCTTGGTCTATAAAAGATTGCAAAGG
>JAFWSX010000024.1 GCA_017519185.1 Bacteroidales bacterium
ACTGATGGTCCTATGCCTCAGACTCGCGAGCACATCCTTCTCGCCCGTCAGGTGAACGTGCCGAGAATCCTCGTGTTCATGAACAAGGTTGACCTCGTTGACGACCCTGAGATGCTTGACCTCGTCGAGATGGAAATCCGCGAACTCCTCGCTTTCTACAAATTCGATGAGAACTGCCCGGTTATCCGCGGTTCAGCTCTTGGTGCCCTTAACGGTGATCCTCACTGGGAGGATGTCGTTATGCAGCTTATGGACGCTGTTGACGAGTACATTCCGCTGCCGAAGCGTGACGTCGACAAACCGTTCCTTATGCCTATCGAGGATATCTTCTCTATCACTGGTCGTGGTACCGTTGCTACCGGCCGTATCGAGACAGGTGTCGTTAAGGTTGGTGACGAAGTTCAGATCATCGGTCTTGGCGAAGAGCCTCGCAAGTCAGTCGTTACTGGTGTCGAGATGTTCCGCAAGATCCTTGACACAGGTGAAGCTGGTGACAACGTAGGTCTTCTCCTCCGTGGTGTTGACAAGAAAGAAGTTAAACGTGGTCAGGTAATCGCTCACCCGAACACCATCACTCCTCACAAAGAGTTCAAGGCTCAGATTTACGTATTGAAGAAAGACGAAGGTGGCCGTCACACTCCGTTCCACAACAAGTATCGTCCGCAGTTCTTCATCCGTACTCTTGACATCACCGGTGAAATCACTCTTCCTGAAGGAACCGAGATGGTTATGCCTGGCGATAACGTAGAAATCAAAGTCGAGCTCATCTACCCTGTTGCTATCAACGAAGGTCTCCAGTTCGCTATCCGCGAAGGTGGTCGTACCGTTGGTGCAGGTCAGGTAATCGGTCTGCTTGACTAAGACCATACTGGTCTAGGGGAATAGAACAAGGGTAGTTCAGCGGTCTCCAAAACCGTCGATGTGGGTTCGAATCCTGCTTCCCCTGCAAATGCCGGATAGTTACGGATCCGGATGTTATTAACCGGCCGGAAAGGAAGCTTCCACCCTTCGAGGCCAACAAAATAATAACAATGAGTAAACTCGGTACTTACGTTAAAGAGTCTTATAAAGAACTGACCACCAAGGTCACCTGGCCCACTTGGGACAAGCTCCAGAGCTCTGCCATCATCGTTATGGTTGCTTCTGTAGTCTGCGCCGTTGTTATCTGGGCTATGGACTTCGTCTTCAAGACCATCATGACTGGTATCTACCAATTGTAACCATGAGCGAAACAGCCAAAAAATGGTACGTAGTCCGTACCGCAGGCGGTAAAGAGAAGAAAGCCAAGGAATATATCGAAAAGGAGATTGAGATCCACGGATTGCAACATCTGGTTTCTCAGGTCTTCATTCCCACCGAGAAATATTTCGAGATCAAAAACGGAAAAAGGGTAAGTGCGGAAAGGATATTCTTCCCCGGCTATATTCTCGTTGAAGCCAACCTTACGGGCGAAATCGAACACTTGATCAAGAACATTCCCTTCGTCGCAGGTTTCCTTTCTGAGAAGACCAACGGCAAAGGAAATGAGAAGAAACCTGTCCCTATCAGAGAATCTGAGTTGAACAGGATTCTTGGTCGCGTGGACACTTTGGCAGATCAGGACGAAGAAACTTTGACTCCTTACGTTATCGGCGAGGCGGTGAAGATCACAGACGGTCCGTTCAACGGATTTGACGGAACTGTCGAAGAGATCATGGAAGACAAGCGCAAGCTTGGCGTCATGGTCAAGATCTTCGGCCGCAAGACCATCGTCGAACTGAATTTCTCGCAAGTAACCAAAGAATAATTATGGCAAAAGAAATTGCAGGGTTTATCAAACTGCAGATCAAGGCAGGTGCTGCCAATCCGTCTCCGCCTGTAGGACCGGCTCTCGGTTCAAAGGGTGTGAACATCATGGATTTCTGCAAACAGTTCAACGCCCGCACTCAAGACAAGGCTGGCAAGATTTTGCCGGTTGTTATCACTGTCTATAGTGATAAGTCTTTTTCTTTCGTAGTCAAACAGCCCCCGATGGCTATCCTCATCAAGGAAGCCGCCAAGGTTGACAAAGGCAGCTCTGAGCCTAACCGCAAGAAAGTTGCTACCCTCACCTGGGCACAGGTACGTGAGATTGCAAAAGAAAAGATGCCTGACCTCAACTGCTTCACAGAGAAGTCAGCCATGAAACTTGTGGCAGGTACTGCCAGAAGTATGGGTATCTATGTTGAGGGAGAATTTCCTGCTGACGTAAATTAAAGATCACACGCAATGAGTAAGTTAACAAAGAATCAACAGGCTATGGCTGCCAAATTTGACAGCAGCAAGCAATACAAGTTGACTGAGGCCTGCGAGCTGGTTAAGGAAATTTCCTACACCAAGTTCGATGCTTCTGTCGAGTTGTCTGTACGTCTTGGCGTCGACCCTCGTAAAGCGAACCAGATGGTCCGTGGCGTCGTGACTCTTCCGCACGGCACCGGTAAGGTGACCCGCGTCCTCTGCCTCTGCACTCCCGACAAGGAGAACGAAGCAAAGGAAGCCGGAGCAGACTACGTTGGTCTGGATGACTATGTAGAGAAGATCAAAGGCGGTTGGACCGATGTTGATGTCATCATCTGTACTCCTTCAGTGATGGGCAAGATCGGTGCACTCGGCCGTATTCTCGGTCCCCGTGGCCTTATGCCTAACCCCAAGACAGGAACTGTCACAATGGAAGTTGGCAAAGCCATCAAAGAAGTTAAAGCCGGTAAGATTGATTTCAAGGTAGACAAGCAGGGTATCGTGCACTCAGCAATCGGAAAGGTTTCTTTCTCTGCCGCACAGCTCAACGACAATGCCGTTGAATTCATCAATGCCATCATCAAGCTGAAACCTCAAGCACTCAAAGGCACTTATGTGAAGAGCATCTATATGTCTTCTACAATGAGCGCCGGTATCAATGTCGATAGCAAGTCAGTAGGTGTCGCCGATTAACAATTTGTATCATGAAGAAAGAACTCAAAGAACAAATCATTGAACAGATAGCGGCACAACTCGAAGCCACTCCGGACTTTTACGTTACGGATATCGAAGGCCTCAACGCAGAGCAGACTTCTGCCCTTCGCCGCGCTTGCTTTGAACATGGCATCAAACTCATGGTGGTTAAGAACACCCTCCTCGAGAAAGTTCTTGACAAAGGAACCGACGAACAGAAGTCACTTTGCCAGACTCTCAAGGGTTCTACCGCTCTGATGTTCTCAGATGTAGTGAATGCTCCCGCTAAGCTCATCAAGGAAATGCAGTCAACTCTCGGCAAACCCGAGCTCAAGGGTGCATATCTCCAGGAATGTGCTTACATCGGCGCCGAAAACCTCGAGACTCTCGTAAACATCAAGTCTCGCGAGGAACTCATCGGCGATATCATCGGCTTGCTGCAATCACCTATGAAGAACGTCATCTCTGCACTCCAGAATGCAGGTGGCCAGACTATCGCAGGTATTGTCAAGACCTTATCGGAAAAATAAAAACATAGAACAAAAACAATTAAAAAATAAACAACAATTATGGCAGACATTAAAAAATTGGCAGAAGAGTTGGTAAACCTTACTGTTAAAGACGTTCAGGAACTTGCACAGGTCCTCAAAGAAGAATATGGCATCGAGCCTGCAGCTGCAGCTGTCGCTGTAGCAGCCGCTCCTGCAGCAGCTGGTGAAGCAGCCGCAGCAGAGAAGACTGAATTCGATGTTGTTCTCGTATCAGCAGGTCAGGCTAAACTTCAGGTCGTAAAGGCCGTTAAGGAAGCCCTCGGTCTCGGACTTAAGGAAGCTAAGGATCTTACCGACGCTGCTCCTAACACCATCAAGGAAAAAGTATCTAAAGCTGAAGCTGAACAGATAAAGGCCGCTCTCGAAGAAGCAGGTGCTGAAGTTGAAATCAAATAATTTCACCAGCTTTTCAGCAAGAGCTCTCTAAAGCATTTAGGTATAGGGTCATAAAACGCCCTATACCTTTTTGTCGTTATAAAAGTCATTTCATAACAACTATTCTAACAAATGCCTCAAAAGTCTAACAATCAGCGAATTTCATTCGCAACTTCCAAAACACTCCTTGACTATCCCGATTTTCTCGAGGTGCAGCTCAAATCCTTCAAGGATTTCTTCCAGCTTGACACCACCGCAGAAAACCGTCGTAGCGAAGGTTTGTTCAAGGTGTTCCAGGAGATATTTCCAATAACGGACACACGCAACAACTTCGTGCTGGAGTTCATCGACTATTTCGTCGACCCTCCCCGTTATTCGATTGAAGAATGCCTTGACAGAGGCCTGACTTACAGCGTTCCGCTCAAAGCGAAGCTGAAACTGTACTGCACAGACCCTGAACACGAAGATTTTGACACGGTCATTCAGGACGTCTTCCTGGGGGCAATCCCCTATATGACTCCTCGCGGAACATTCATCATCAACGGTTCCGAGCGTATCGTCGTGTCACAGCTGCACCGTTCTCCAGGCGTATTTTTCGGACAGAACCTGCATGCCAACGGCACAAAGCTCTATTCTGCCCGCATCATCCCGTTCAAAGGAAGCTGGATCGAGTTTGCAACCGACATCAACAATGTGATGTATGCATACATCGACCGCAAGAAGAAATTGCCTGTCACTACTCTTCTCAGGGCCATCGGCTACGAGAGTGACAAGGATATCCTCAACATCTTCGACCTTGCAGAAGAAATCAAGGTCAACAAGACCAATCTGAAGAAATGCATCGGACGCAAGCTTGCAGCCAGGGTTCTCAAGACCTGGAACGAAGATTTCGTGGATGAAGACACCGGAGAGGTTGTCTACATCGAGCGTAACGAAGTCATCGTCGACCGCGAGAAGATCCTCGACGAAACCGACATCGAGGATATCATCGATTCTGGCGTAGCCACCATTCTCGTCCACAAGGACGACGCCAACAGCTCCGAATATTCTATAATCCACAACACTCTGCAGAAAGACCAGTGCAACTCCGAAAAGGAAGCCATTCTCTACACCTACCGTCAGCTGCGCAACTCCGAACCGCCGGATGAGGCAACTGCCAGGGATGTCATCGAGAAACTGTTCTTCTCTGACAAGAGATATGACCTCGGTGACGTGGGACGTTACCGCATCAACCGCAAGCTCGGTCTGAGCACTCCCGCCGAAACCAGAGTCCTCACCAAGGAAGACATCATCGAGATCATCAAATACTTGATCCAGCTGATGAACTCAAAAGCAGCAGTCGACGATATCGACCACCTCAGCAACCGTCGTATCCGCACTGTAGGCGAGCAGCTGGCCAACCAGTTCAGCGTAGGTCTCAGCCGCATCGCACGTACCATCCGCGAGAGGATGAACGTCCGCGACAATGAAGTCTTCACTCCTATCGACCTGATCAATGCCAAGACATTGAGTAGCGTCATCAACAGCTTCTTCGGCACCAGCCAGCTGAGCCAGTTCATGGACCAGATCAACCCTCTGGCCGAAATGACCCACAAACGCCGTCTCAGCGCCCTCGGTCCCGGAGGTCTGAGCCGTGACCGTGCCGGTTTCGAGGTACGTGACGTGCACTACACCCATTACGGCCGTCTCTGCCCTATCGAAACCCCTGAAGGCCCGAACATCGGTCTTATCTCTTCACTCTGCGTATACGCCCGCATCAACCCTCTCGGTTTCATCGAGACTCCTTACCGCAAGGTAAATGAAGGCAAGGTTGACCTCAGCGACGAAGGCTGCGTATATCTCAGCGCCGAGGAAGAGGAAGAGAAGAAGGTGGCACTGGCCAACGTTCATCTTGACGATGAAGGCAACATCACAGACGAGCGCATCAGCTGCCGTTTCCAGGCTGACTTCCCCGTTGTCGGAAAGAACGAAGTCAACCTGATGGACGTAGCGCCCAACCAGATATCATCAATCGCCGCATCGCTCATTCCGTTCCTGGAGCACGACGATGCCAACCGTGCATTGATGGGAAGTAACATGATGCGCCAGGCTGTTCCTATCATCAAGCCTGAGGCTCCTATCGTAGGTACCGGCCTCGAAGGCCCCGTCATCCGCGACAGCCGCACGCAGATCACCGCTACAGGCAAAGGTGAAGTAGTATTCGTCGACGCCCGCGAGATCCACATCAAGTATGAGCGCACAGAAGCCGAGAAGTTCGTAAGCTTCGATCCTGAAATCACGGTCTACAAACTCCCTCTCTGGAGAAAGACCAACCAGAATACTACCATCCACCTCACTCCCATCGTCCGCAAGGGCGACAAGGTGAAACCCGGACAGATCCTCACCGAAGGTTATTCAAGCCAGAACGGCGAACTCGCCCTCGGCCGTAACCTCAAGGTAGCGTTCATGCCCTGGAAGGGATACAACTTCGAGGATGCCATCGTCCTCAGCGAAAAGATCATCCGCGAAGACATCTTCACGTCTATCCACGTGGATGAATACATAATGGAAGTGCGTGACACCAAGCGCGGTATGGAAGAGCTCACAAGCGACATTCCAAACGTCAGCGAGGATGCCACCAAAGATCTTGACGAGAACGGTATCATCCGCATCGGCGCATCTGTCGAGCCGGGTGACATCCTCATCGGTAAGATCACTCCGAAAGGCGAAAGCGATCCTTCTCCTGAAGAGAAACTCCTCCGCGCCATCTTCGGCGACAAGGCCGGTGACGTGAAAGACGCATCTCTCAAGGCTTCTCCTTCACTGTCGGGCGTCATCATCGACAAGCGACTCTACAGCCGCATCAACTCGAAAGAGACCGGCAAGAAAGAGAAAGCCCAGATCAAGGCCCAAGAACAGGCTGCTACAGAAGAGTTCCTGCGCAAGACCGGCGAACTCCGCACCCTGTTCATCGACAAGCTCTGCACCCTCACCGAGGGCAAGAAGAGCGCCGGTGTCATCGACCTCTTCAACGTCGAGATCATCGCCAAGGGTGCCGACTTCACCCGCGAGGCTCTCGAAGCCATCGACTACAATGTCATCAGCCCTGTGAAATGGACTTCTGACAAGAACACCAACAACATGATCAAGACTCTCATAGGCAATTACCTGATTGCCTACAAGGAGCAGGATGCGCAGCTCAAGCACATCAAGTACAACCTTACCATCGGCGATGAACTGCCTAACGGCATCATGCAGCTGGCCAAGGTTTACGTCGCCAAGAAGCGCAAGATCAGAGTCGGTGACAAGATGGCCGGCCGCCACGGTAACAAGGGTATCGTTGCCAAGGTCGTACGCGACGAAGACATGCCGTTCCTCGAGGACGGTACTCCTGTCGACATCGTCCTCAACCCTATGGGTGTGCCTAGCCGTATGAACCTCGGTCAGATTTTCGAAACCGTGCTCGGTTGGGCCGGCAAGGAACTTGGACTGAAGTTCGCCACACCTATTTTCGACGGTGCCTCACTCGAAGACATCTGCAAGTACACCGACAAGGCAGGCGTGCCTCGTTTCGGAAAGACTTATCTGCGTAACGGCGAAACCGGAGAACTCTTCGACCAGCCGGCAACAGTAGGTGTCATCTACATGATCAAACTGGGTCACATGGTTGACGACAAGATGCACGCAAGAAGCATCGGTCCTTACTCTCTCATCACCCAGCAGCCTCTCGGCGGTAAAGCCCAGTTCGGAGGCCAGCGTTTCGGAGAGATGGAGGTATGGGCACTCGAGGCCTTCGGTGCGGCCAACGTGCTTCAGGAAATCCTGACAATCAAGTCAGACGACGTCACAGGAAGGGCCAGAGCTTACGAAGCCATCGTCAAGGGCGACCCGATGCCTACTCCGGGCATCCCCGAATCGCTCAACGTTCTCATTCACGAGCTCTGCGGTCTCGGCCTGAGCATTCACCTGGATTAATTAATTAGCTGATCATTATGAATAAAGATAATAAAGTAAAAACCAATTTCAACCGCATCAGTATCGGACTGGCATCTCCGGATGACATTCTGAAACGTTCTTCAGGTGAAGTTCTCAAGCCGGAAACCGTCAACTACCGTACCTACAAGCCGGAGCGCGACGGTCTGTTCTGCGAAAGGATTTTCGGTCCGACCAAGGACTATGAATGCCACTGCGGAAAGTACAAGAGAATCCGCTACAAAGGCATCATCTGCGACCGATGCGGCGTGGAAGTGACAGAGAAGAAAGTGCGCCGCGAGCGTATGGGTCACATCACCCTTACTGTTCCCGTCGCCCACATCTGGTATTTCCGCTCGACTCCGAACAAGATCGGTTATCTGCTCGGTCTTCCCAGCAAGAAGCTCGAGGCTGTCATCTATTACGAGAAGTATATCGTGACCCAGCCCGGTGCCGCTTCACAGTTCGGCGTCAACCTCAATGACCTGCTTTCCGAAGACGAGTACCTCGACGTTCTCGACAAGCTCCCTGCTGACAACCAGTCACTGGACAACGACAATCCCGACAAGTTCATCGCAGGAATGGGCGCAGAAGTCATCTATGACCTGCTCTCGAAACTTGATCTCGACCAGCTGAGCTACGACCTTCGCGACAAGACTCAGCACGAGACTTCAATGCAGCGCAAGAACGAGGCTCTCAAGAGGCTGAGCGTCATCGAGGCCTTCCGCGAGTCCAAGGACATCAACCGTCCGGAATGGATGATTATGAAAGTCATCCCCGTCATTCCGCCGGATCTTCGTCCCCTCGTTCCCCTGGACGGCGGCCGTTTCGCTACTTCAGACCTCAACGACCTCTACCGTCGCGTGATTATCCGCAACAACCGTCTCAAGAGGCTCATCGAGATCAAGGCCCCCGAAGTCATCCTCCGCAACGAGAAGCGTATGCTCCAGGAAGCCGTCGACTCTCTGTTCGACAACAGCCGCAAGAGCAACGCCGTCAAGACTGAGGCCAACCGCACACTCAAGTCTCTCTCAGACAGTTTGAAAGGTAAACAGGGTCGTTTCCGTCAGAACCTCCTCGGTAAACGTGTCGACTATTCTGCACGTTCAGTTATCGTGGTTGGTCCTGAACTCAAGATGCACGAATGCGGTCTGCCTAAATTCATGGCAGCCGAACTCTATAAGCCGTTCATCATCCGCAAGCTCATCGAGCGCGGCATCGTGAAGACCGTCAAGAGCGCCAAGAAGATTGTGGACCGCAAGGATCCGGTCATCTGGGATATCCTTGAGAACGTGATGAAGGGTCACCCTGTTCTTCTGAACCGTGCACCTACCCTGCACCGCCTCGGTATCCAGGCCTTCCAGCCCAAGCTCATCGAGGGTAAGGCAATCCAGCTCCACCCCCTGGCTTGTACCGCATTCAACGCCGACTTCGACGGTGACCAGATGGCCGTGCACCTTCCTCTCGGAAATGCTGCCATCCTGGAAGCCCAGCTGCTGATGCTCGGCAGCCACAACATCCTCAACCCTGCCAACGGCGCGCCTATCACCGTTCCTTCACAGGATATGGTGCTTGGTCTGTACTACATCACCAAGGAGCGTCCGGGTGCCAAGGGAGAAGGAATGACGTTCTATGGTCCTGAAGAGGTCATCATAGCCCTCAACGAAGGCCGTCTGACCCATCAGTCAATCATCAACGTCCGTCTGCCCAAGAATAAGCTGAAACCCGAAGAAGGCACTCAGATTGTAAAGACCACCGCCGGCCGTATCATCTTCAACCAGGTGATCCCGGACGAAGTTCCCTACATCAACATCCTTCTCAAGAAGAAGAACCTTCGCGACATCATCGGCGAAGTGCTCAAATATACAGGCGTAGCCCGTACCTCACAGTTCCTCGACGACATCAAGAACCTCGGTTACAAGATGGCATATCTCGGAGGCCTTTCATTCAACCTCGCAGACGTGCTTGTTCCCGAGCAGAAGACCGACCTCGTGAAGAAAGGATATGACGAGGTTGCCAGTGTACAGGAAAACTTCGGTATGGGTCTCATCACCAACAACGAGCGTTACAACCAGATCATCGACATCTGGACCAAGACCAACAACAGTCTTACCAAGATCGTCGAGGAGCAGATCCGCAACGACAACCAGGGCTTCAACCCTGTATATATGATGCTTGACTCCGGAGCCCGTGGTTCTAAGGAGCAGATCCGCCAGCTCTGCGGTATGCGTGGTCTGATGGCCAAGCCGCAGAAGAGCGGTAGCCAGGGAGCTGAGATCATCGAGAACCCTATCCTTGCCAACTTCAAGGAAGGCCTGAACGTTCTCGAGTACTTCATCTCTACTCACGGTGCCCGTAAAGGTCTGGCCGATACCGCCCTTAAGACTGCCGACGCCGGTTACCTTACCCGCCGTCTGGTGGACGTATCTCACGACGTGATCATCAACGAAGAAGACTGCGGTACCCTCCGCGGCCTTGTTGCAACCGCCATCAAGGACAAGGACGAAGTCGTTGAGACTCTCGGCGAGAGAATCCTCGGCCGTACCTCTGTCCACGACATATACAACCCTCTCACCGCAGAGAAGATCCTTTCTGCAGGCGAGATGATCACCGAAGACATCGCCAATCTCATCCAGTCACTGCCTATCGAGCAGGTTGAGATCCGCTCCGTGCTTACTTGCGAAAGCCGCAAGGGTGTCTGCGCCAAATGCTACGGCCGCAACCTCGCCACCGGACGTCTGGTGGAGAAAGGCGAAGTGGTCGGCGTCATCGCAGCCCAGTCAATCGGCGAGCCTGGTACCCAGCTTACCCTGCGTACCTTCCACGTCGGTGGTACTGCATCGAACATCGCAGCTGAAAGCGAGATCAAGTCTAAGAACGAAGGCGTCCTGAAGTTCGAAGAACTCCGCACCATCGTCAAGGTTGACGAAGAAGGTGAACATACTATCGTCGTAGGCCGTACAGGTGAGATGATCATCGCCCACCCCGAGACCGACATCACCCTCAACCAGTATCACATCCCTTACGGAACCGAGCTGTTCTTCAAGGATGGCGACCTGGTACACAAGGGAGACCTCATCTGCAAGTGGGATGCTTACAATGCCCTCGCTATCTCAGAAGTGGCAGGTACAGCTTATTATGACAACCTCATCGACGGTATGACCTACCGCGAGGAAGCTGCCGACGAGTTCTCTATCCACCACGAGAAAGTCATCATCGAGAGCCGCGACAAGTCAAAGAGCCCTGCCATCATCCTCAAGGACAAGGACGGCAACGAACTCAAGCAGTACAACCTGCCTGTGGGCGCCCACCTCAATGTCGAGGACAAGCAGGAAGTTCACACCGGTGACATAATCTTCAAGATTCCTCGTGCTACAGGTAAGTCGAGCGATATCACGGGCGGTCTGCCGCGCGTAACCGAGCTCTTCGAGGCACGTAACCCTTCTAACCCCGCTATTGTAAGTGAAATCAACGGTGAGGTAATAATGGGTGCCAACCGCCGCGGTAACCGCGAGATCATCGTCCGCGCACGTTCAGGCGAAGAGAAGAAATATCTCGTTCCGCTGTCTAAGCAGATCATGGTTCAGGAAAACGACTACGTCCGCGCCGGAATGCCTCTGTCTGACGGTGCCGTATCTCCGAGCGACATACTATCCATCCTCGGCCCTATCGCCGTCCAGGAGTATATCGTCAACGAGATCCAGCAGGTTTACCGTATGCAGGGTGTGAAGATCAACGACAAGCACTTCGAAGTCATCGTACGTCAGATGATGCGCAAGGTGCAGATCATCGATCCGGGCGACACCAAGTTCCTCCCTGAGCAGCTTGTCGACAAGTGGGAGTTCCTCGAGGAGAACGACAGCATCTTCGACAAGAAAGTCGTTACCGATGCCGGTGACTCTCAGGAGCTTCATCCTGGTCAGATCGTTACCGTACGCCGTCTGCGCGACGAGAATTCAGTCCTGAAACGTCAGGATCTGAAGCTTGTCGAGGCTCGTGACGCCGTTCCGGCAACTTCCAACCAGATACTTCAGGGTATCACCCGCGCAGCCCTGCGTACCAACAGCTTCATGTCTGCCGCATCATTCCAGGAGACCACCAAGGTTCTCGGCGACGCTGCCATCCGCAGCAAGGTCGACTACCTCGAGGGTCTGAAAGAGAATGTCATCTGCGGTCACCTGATTCCTGCAGGTACCGGCCAGCGCGAATTCGACAACCTCGTGGTTGCGTCTATGGACGATTACAACCGTATGGTCGGCCGTGCAATGGCTGCAGCAGAACCTGCCGAATAAGCAGGCACTCATAAAAGAAAGAGAGTCCGGATTTTCCTTCCGGACTCTTTTTTTTGTACTTTTATTCTATGAAAAAGTTTTTAGCCGCATTCGCCCTTCTCTTTTTTGTGTTTACCGCATCCGGACAAGATGCCGTGATGTCTTCGTGGCCCTATCTCTACCCTGAATTTGCAAAAGGAACCGTCTGGATGAACGACGGCAAGAAATACGAGAGGGAACTGAACATCCACGTTGCAAAGGGACGGCTCCATTTCGTGGACGGCGGTGCAATAAAGGAAGCAAATCCTGGTGAAATCAACCTGGTCGAACTGAACGGCGACCAGTTTACCGTCCTGAACGGAGATGTCGTCAAGGTCTCAGGGGATCTGGACCGCTGCTACGTGGCAAAGAGAACATCTATAGACTACCAGAAGCTTAACGAGACCGATGGCCCGTATGGCACCAAAATCGACGCCGGAGCCACTTTGAGCCTGACGACTTTCGAACTGACAGGTGTCGCAGCCAGCTACACAGAACTGCTCCGCAACCGCAATGAGGGCAGTTCGCTGCCACTTAAGAATGACTATTATCTCGTATTCGGCGGCAAGGTGCTTAACGCTTCCAAAAAAGCTGTCGAGAACAGCCTGGATGCCGAAGGGAAAGCCGCTTTCAAAACGTTCCAGAAGCAGAACAAAATCAAATGGCAGGATACTGCCAGCCTCCTCCAGCTGGTAGATTTCCTGGCCGGGTTATAATCCTTTTTTATTTAGCTGCAGGGATGGTGACGGTTTCGGTGTCGCGGACGAGGTTCGCGAGCTCCTGGGCTGTGTATGGAATGTCCTCTACGGTGAATTCCGGCACATTGAAGGAGTACATAAAGAATGTCGACCACTTCGGATTCTTCATAGGCAGGGCGAAAGGCTTGCCGAAGGTGCCGTCACCATTGTGGTGGGCAAAATAGACGCGTGTGTAGTGGGCGTCGTCCCTGCGGGTCGTGAAAGCTACCCATTCACCTGTGCTCGACCACGAATGGTAGCTCTCAGGCAGATTGCTGTTGACTTCGTCTATTGCGCGCCAAGTGCCATCTTGCAGATCAAGAAGATACAGGTCAGCATCCTCGTGCCAAATGTGGAATACTCCGTACTCTCCCATTGCAAACATCAGCCAGCGGCCGTCAGGCGAAACCCTGGGGATGGATATGCTCTTCCCCATCGCCGAAGCGTCAATGACTTTCACAGGTTCGCCCCAGCTGCGGTTGTCAGGATCGAAATCAATGTAGTACAGGTCGTATCGGATGTCTTCGTAATGCTCGTAGAAATAAGTGGTCTTCTGTTCCGGCTCGCCGTCGTAGGGCATATAAGCCGAAGTGAAATAGAGCCTGCGGCCGTCCGGTGCCCAGGCGGGGAAGCACTCGAGAGCATCCGGGTCGTCATACACCAGCTGCACTTCGTTCCTGTCCAGGTCGTAGAGTATCAGCTGGCTGTTGTCGTCGATAACCTCCAGCAGATTGCGATGATGGCTGTGGAACTCCTGATATGTGAAGTTGGTGGAATATGCTATGTAGTTGTATTTGGGATTCCAGGCAGGATAGACTCCGGAAGAAATGGTCGAGTCATTCTTCATATTGATCTTGCGTACGTCGTCGCCGCGAAGGATCATTGTTCCTCCCAGGTACTGACGCACGTGGATCTGCATTTCGTCTGTGCCGTAATTGCGGAAATGATGGCAGTTCATACACTGCACCTGAGCCCCGTCGTGAAGTATCCGGTTGTCATAGAACTCCCTCTCCCCGTAACCCGTCAGGTCGCGTATCATAAGCGACAGATGCTCGAAATTCTCGAAATTCGGCGGAATAAGCCTGTATGAGAGGTATTGGTCTATCGGGCCTGCAACGTCGAAATAGAAGGGCTCAAAACGCATCCAGGAGCCATCCTTGCGCATATATGTCACTACTTCCACTCGCCTGGCACCGGTCATCAGCTTTTTCCAGTCCTTGGCTGACGGGACAGCCCTGTCCTTCCCTTTCACTACTACTTGGTTGTCACCGGCAGAGAAGACGGTCACATAGCGGCTTCCACCCTCATCATAGGCAAAGGTCAGCGGAGCTATGTTGGAAGGAATGGTCACTCCCGAATAATCGGGATTCGCCGAAGGTGTCCTGCCGGCAGGTTCAGCCTTCTGGGGCACACCTGCGCAGGCCTGGAGCGCAGCCACGACTGTCAGTATCGTTATAATTCTATATAGGGCTTTCATACCGGACTGCTAGATGTAATTGTCTACAAAGAAGAAGAAATAGAAGAATGTCTTGCCGAAGCGCTTGTAGCTGGCCTCGCGCAGTTCATTGACAGAACCCTGATGGGTGGTCATATAGGTGGCGAAGGAGTCATACTGGCGGCGCACATCATCATCAATGGGAAGGTTGTCCGCTATCCCCGAGCCTGAAAGCACGGAATAGAGATAGGCAGCCTGCTGGTAGTAGCGCGGCAGTTTCTCCGGCATATTCACGCCGTAGTAGTTGTCGAGGGCCTGCCAGAAGGCATCAGGATCCTTTGAAAGCATTGCCCACATCACTGAGCACTCTGAGTATTCTGGAGTCATCACCTCAACTTCGGGCTGTCCGAAAAGTGCGAAATGCTCGAGCATCTTGTATTCTATCTCTCCGTTCTCGGAGTAGAACTTGTTCTCACGCGGACAGTCCAGCTTGAAATGCTCGGCATATACTTCAGGCAGCTGCACGCTGTCGGCCAGAAAATAGCCGCGGTGCGCGGCAGCCCACCTGGAATGGAGCAAGGTGTTGTCAAGGATTTCGAGGTATTTCTCCGCAGCCTTGTCATTGCCTGCCAGCAGCATCGCAAGGGCTGCCTCTTCCAAGTCATAGTAAGACCACCCGCCGTGGATACTTGTTGCTGTAGACCATACGTACGAACTGTTGAACAGACCCCAATAGCGGTATATCGTAGGGCCGTACTGGCTGACGAACGGCGTATCTTCCATAGAAAGCAGGCCCTGCGGTGCAGAGAACAGCAGGTTCCCGGACTCGCCCATATACTGGATGGCTATCATCCTGAGCTCCGTCATCAGCCTCGAGGGCTTCTCGTATGATTCAAAATAATATTTCGCATACAGGTCACGACGGTCGTCGCCGCCAAGGTTCTTGACCTGTTTCATAAGTTTCGCATAGGACTTGGCATTGGCCGCATCTTCCCTCTTTACAACCTTGTCGTAGATCTTTAATACTTTCTGATAGTCCTGGCCGACAAGGGCATAGTACATCGATGTCTCGGCACGGTAGTCTGCACCGGCCTTCCATAGCAAGCAGCTGACGAGTACGGTTACAAGCAGTGCAGAACAAGATGCAGCGATACTGCCGCGCCTGTATTCCTCCACTTCATTGTTTTTTCCCCTGAAGCACATAGCCATCAGAAGAGCGCAGGCTGCCAGCAATATGTAAGGCATCACGTTGACCTTGTCGTAGTTGTAGAACTCTACTACCGGGACACCTGCCAGCCAGTTGCGGCCGAAAGCCATCGGCAGAAAAGCCACCACTGCTAGCAAAAGGACGTCGATAAAGCCATAGATAGCCTTGACGGCAAGACGATTATGTGAGACCTCGCTCCATACCGCCAGGGCAGCGCCCAACAGGCCGTATGCACCGAAGAGCAGATATCCAGCCACTGCAGAAACTGCTATGACAACCATCTTGACTGCATATTTGCGTATGCATTTACTGTACAGCAAGATTGCAAGGCTTGCGAGGAAGCCGAGGGTTGCCGTATAGAACACGTCGCGATGGAGCAGGATGTTCACCTTGTCGCCGTAGCCCATCACTGTGAGCAGAAGCATAGCCACCGGCACAAGTGCCAGTACGCTGAAGCCTCGGGGAATGTCGAAGGCCTTTATTGACAGCCAGTATACAGCTTCCCACAGCAGCACGGCAATCAGCGCGCCGAGCCAGGGAACATAGAGTATCTGTGCCAGGAAAGCCGATATGTACTCCAGGAAACCTCCAGCCTTGAACACGGTTTTCTCAAAGAACGAACGGTCATATATGAACAGGCTGAGCTCACCGAAACGTGCCAGCACATCCCTGAAAACAAAAGCGAGTACAGGGAAAAGCACTACGAAAAGCAGCGCAGCCCAGAGCCATCTTTCGTACTTTGCGAAAACATTCTTCATCGTTTCACAGCTATGCATTCTGTCTCCATCAGCCAGGTGGGACGGCAGATAGGAGCGTGTAAAATCAACTTGGGAATCGAAGTGCCGAAGCGCTCGTCGTACAACCTGCGCACAGCATCGTAATCCTCACGGTTACGGACGTACACCAGCATCATCGTGACATCGGAGAATGACATACCTGCCTCCTCGAGCAGCACGCCCACGTTCTCCCAGGAACGCAGGGTCTGAGCCTGAATGTCACCTACGTGGAGCACATTGCCTGCAGGATCGATGCTCGCAGTGCCTGAAATCAGCGCAGTGCGCAAGCCGTCAAGAGTAAGGACTGTTCCGCGCTCGAAGGTCACCCCGTAGGCATCGGTCCGGCCGAGGTTCGAACTGCCCTTGAGATAACGGATGTCAGCCTTTGCCGGATCCTTCACGGCCAGCGCATCCACCCCCACTTTTCCGCAGCCTGCCGGCATAGTGCCTGCTATTCCCGTGCTCGCAATGTAATGGGTTGCGGGAGTAAGGCCGTGCTCAGAAAAAAATGAGGTGCGTGTCTTGTAGAAACCCTTGTAATTATCGTCTATATCCTCGACGAAGCACCAGGTGCGCACGCAGTTGTCCTTTAGCGTTAATCCTTTTTCGGCAAGGATGCGGGAATAATCGTTGAAAATGTGCTGAGTATTCTCGGCAGAATCCTTTCCCTCCCTGTCATACAGGATCGGAGTATAGAGAAAATTGTCATCATCCGAAAACATAACCCAGAGTGCGGCACCTCCGTCAGCAGGCAGCTGTCCGGAGCAGGAAAA
The DNA here is from genome assembly GCA_017519185.1 of Bacteroidales bacterium. Classification (GTDB taxonomy): domain Bacteria; phylum Bacteroidota; class Bacteroidia; order Bacteroidales; family UBA932; genus Equibacterium. Next base: position 17,065 of record JAFWSX010000024.1, read on the forward strand.
ACCTTTCAGAAATGGAAGATCCTCAGCCGGAGCAAAATAGCGTCCCAGAAGTTCGTGCCGTCTGACACCCGACAAAGCAGCCCGCAGGACATATTCACCGTACGCATCATTGAGAGCTTGCACTTGCTCCGATGCGGTACGCCCGTCCGCGTCAATCCGAATGATAAGTTGGTTATATGATTCCTCTATGCGACAAGCCATGCAAAACTCCTAAAATCTCGCTCCTACAGAAAATGCAAGAGTGTTCTTGAGCGGAGAATCACCGCCCGCGATGAAATACGCGAAGCCGAGTCTTAAGACATTCACGTTGGCGCCTATACCAACCGAAGCATAACTGGGTTCAACAGCCTTGTTGCTGCCGAAGTGATAGCCTGCCCTGATGTCGAAAATGCGCTGGATGGAAAATTCAGCACCGGCCTTTGCCACCATGCAGGAGTGGAGCGGCATATAGCCTGCATCCAGAGCCAGGTCGAGGGCATTGTCGCCGAATTCAAATGTCTTCTCAGCTCCGAGCAGCACAGTCATCGGAAGATTGTTCTGCACAGTCTTGGAATATGAAAGCTTGGTACCGAGGTTCCTTGCAGAAATGGCGATGGTCAGTCCGTCGATGTCGTAAGCCACAGCGAGGTCCGCAGCAAAAGCCTGCCCTGCATATTTGGGAGCAATCGAAGACGATATCATCTTGGCGTTAGCCATCACCGCAAGATTGTCAGCCGCGGCAAAATGGAAACCAAGGAAAGCCATATACTCAGACGGAGTGAAACTGGCGCCAGGATTGCCCTGCTCGTTCATAACGTCGATAGGCTTATACATATTAAACCTGCCTCCGGCGGCAAGTGCGAACTTGTCAGCCAACTTGAAATAGCCGTCTGCAAGAATAAGATTGTTGCCGAGGGCCTGCGGCTGCCACATCATATAGGTAGCATCTGCGGAACCCTTATAGCTGTCATCGAGTATCTTGGATGCAGAGTAGGCAGCATCGGCTCCGCCGAGAGCCATCCTGCGCGAATTGTCCGCTATGTTGACGAACGGCACACTCTGAGCCCCTGCTGCGAATGCAGACAGAAGCAGTGCCGCTGAAACCAATATCCTTCTAATCATTGTGTATGTTGACTATTGTAGTATTAATCGTTTCTGAAGTGCCGATGATCTTCACGCTGTAGACGCCTGAGGCACACTTGCTGAGGTCGATGACTGCAGGGCTGAATGCATCCGTACTGACGGCCTCGTTGAATACCACGGCACCGGAAGGACTTGAGACTACGACCTTGGCGCTGGTGGCATCCCCGCTGCGGATATAGAGGTTTCCGTCGGTCACAGGATTGGGATAAATGTCGAACGGCTGTGAAGAATCCCTCACAAGCACCTTGAATGAACTTGACACTGTTTCATTCATAGCGTCAGTCACACTTACGGTGACATCTGCAGTTCCGAACATCAAGGCTGTCACGAAAACTGTATTGTTCGTTGTCGGGGCAAGGTTGACGACATTGTTGTCGCTCACCGTGCACTTGATGGCCAAGGGCTCGCCGTCTTCGTCATAGAAGTAATCTGCAAGATTCAGTGTCAGGTTCTCGTTCTGGGCCCCGAATACAAGATTGTCGATATCCTTGATCTTGACAGGCGGAGTGTTCGGCTTGATGACGTATGGAACAACTATGGAATCTGCAGCGCCGTATCTGTCCTCAACCTTGAACTTGAACTCGTAATGGCCGTCAGGGGCGCCTTTACCGTCAATCTGTATCCTGCCCTGACCAGCCTTTCCTGACTCGTGGAACGAAGCGGCTCCGCCAGAATTATCCTCGAACGACACGGTGAGATCGTGGCCGTCAGGGTCATAATAGGACATATTGAACACCTTGGTCTCGAAAGTCCTGACCACTACGTGCTCGAGCGGAACGTCACACTCAATCACAGGTTTGGCATTGGGCCCTGTGGTCAACTGGATCACTTGAGATATGGGACCGTGGTTCAGAGAAAGGTCATACGCATCGAATGCTATGTAATATTTCTTGTTGAATTGCAGATCGACAATGTCTCCTTCAAGGAAATCGCCAGCAACAAGGTCCTCGACCTGAAAATTCTGGCACTCGACACCTTCCACGGTCTTGAACGACTCAGTGCTGTAATATGCTGATATGCCGTAAGGCGAGCCGTCATCCTTATCCTTGGGAATCTTTACCTTGAAATGCACCTTGTTGCTTGAAACAGATGTCTCAACGGTAGTAACCTGCTCAGGGGGAACAGTGCTGGCACCGGCGACGGCGCCATAGGCATTCACGAGCCCGGGGATGTCCCTCACACCGTATTTCACAAGGCTCGTGGTGTTGCTCAGAAGCCTGTTTATCAACATATCCCTGGTGAATCCGGGGCCTCCGACAGCTGAGACGATAAGGGCTGCAACGCCGGAAACGTGCGGGCAAGCCATTGACGTTCCCTGATATGAGCCATATTTGTTTCCGGGGAGAGTACTGAGGACAGCAGGACCTGTCTCCACGTCTCCGCCAGGAGCTGAAAGATCGACCCAGTCGCCGAAATTGGAATAGCCGGCACGACGGAAATTGGCCGCGACAGAAGCCACAGCAATGCAGCCCTCATACGCAGCAGGAGCTCCGAAGTCCCTGTTCTCATTACCAGCCGCAAAGATTACTACACCGCCTTTCATCGGGCCGACCTGATTGCCATTCTCGTCGACACCGGCATACTGGTTGAAATAATCAATGGCATCCCTGTCGGACCTGGGAACCGTCGTGCGTTGTTCATCCTCATATCCCCAACTGTTCTGGGATATCACGGCACCGTGGTCTGCTCCCCATTTGATCGCTTCCGCTCCGCTGCCGCTCTCCTTGCTGCCCTCGATGAATATCTGGCAGCTCATAAGCCTGACTCCTGCGATGTTCTTCGCCATATTGCCACCTGCGACGCCGCTCACTCCGATGCCATTGTTGTTGACGGCGGAAACTGTACCGGCGACGTGCGTACCGTGACTCTCAGGCTCAACGACGAAATTTTTCTTGACGAAGTTGTAGCCGTATATCATCTGTCCTGTCTTGTCAGGATTGTGCCACATATTCGCGGCCAGGTCTTCGTGATTGAAATCGATACCGCCATCGACGACTGACACGATCACGTCAGAGCTGCCGGTAGACTTGTTCTTCCAGACAGGAATCACATTGATGTCGCAACCGCTTCTGGTGCCGTATGTGCTGCCGTTGTTATAGTAATGCCACTGCTTGGGCAGCATCGGATCGTCAAAGATGTCGGTCTGGGCAGTCTGGACAATATTGCCGGAATTAGCCTGGGAACCGCTTCTCCAAGTGACATCCTCTGAAGCGATCCTCACCATCTTTGGCCTGTATTCCACATAGCCCAAATTGTCTATCACTGACAGTTCTTCTCCTGCCTTCGTCAGCGGAATCTCCTCATCGAAATAGAGGTCATACCAACGATGCAATCCTGCCTCGCGGGTTCTTTTCTCGAACTTGCCGGCATCAGGGAAAGTCCTGCTTACAGACTTCACTCCGAGTTCGGCAAAGAGCTGGATGAATGCATCAGGGTCGGTCTCAGCCAGTTCGGTCATCTCCTCCGACAACTGAAGCCTGATATGGCCCTGCTCCAATGACGATGTTTTCAGTTTTTCTCCATCTTGATTGACTATAGTCTCATCGGCCTTTTGAGGCATAAGACTCACATCCTGCTTCTGGCAACCGAACAGCAGCAAAGCCGCTGCAGCGGAAACCAATATCCTTCTTATCTTCATATTTTATTGTAGACTGTTGATGAAATCCACGAGCTGCAGCAGGCTCTCTGGATCCTTCCATTTAATGTTGTGTTGCTTCTGGAAAGTCTTGAAAGCAGCTTTTCCGGCTGCGTCAAGGTTACTTTCTATTCCTTTCTTCGTTGCCTGATATACATTGCCGCCGGCGACGATGTAATAAACGGTCTTGAGAGCGATTTCCCTGCCCGAATTCTTGTTCTGGCGAAGTTCCATATGATTGGTATTGACACCCACAAGGTCCACTGAGGACATTTTCATAGTGGCCGAGTTGGTAGTCGTGATGCCATAGGCACCCTGTGCCTCGTTCAAACGCTGGAAATCCACCGTAGTGAGGACAGCCACATATCCTTTGTCGAGATCGCCCACAGCCTTTACGACATTACCGTCCAGGACAGTGAACTGCTCGCCGTTCAGGTCCACGAGAATAATATCACTTGTTTTAACTTCTTTTATGAAACCGTTGTCGATGAAATGAAGCCTTCCTTTGGCAAGGTGGATGTTCATCTCCTTCTCATATTTCTTACCGTCGTTCAGATAGGCAGTACCGTTGGCGAACTCAGGATACAAATAGGGCCAGGTGCTCAAAACTGTATTCTGTCCGTAAACGGTCAGTGCAATAAAGAAAATTGCGAACGAAGTCAAAATCTTTTTCATTTCTAAACAATTTTTGGTGTTAGCCTACAAAATTATAAAAAAAAAGACACTCCGCACAGGGAGTGTCTCTTTTAATTGGATTCAGTATATATTACTTGCGGAAAGGCTTCGGCTGCAGATTAGCAACTGAGTGAGAAGTAGCAGTCGGTTCTGCTTCAGGGACATCGTTGCTTATCTTAATGAAAACATAGCCAGGATCGAGGCACAGATCCCACCAACCTTCTTCGGGATCAGCTGCAAGGCCCCAAGCATCTTCCATGACAAGCCATCCGTTTTCAAGTACGGACATCGTGGCATGGTCAATCACATTCACATTTTCTCCATCAAATTCTGCTGCAAAGAACTTGACATCTTTGGCTGCAAAGTACATCTGGTCTGAAGCTATCTCGAGCTCACCATCTTCATTGAGTGTAGCGGTGACAGGGCCCATAAAGCCGTTTGCTGCGAAATAGCCAGACAGGCCATAGACTGAGAAGCTGCCGTCTTCATTCTCGACGAAGGTAGCCTCTCCACTCCACTGTTCACCCCATGCATCTTCAAAGGTGTACTTATATACACCCTCGATGCCGTCACTTATAAGCAGGCAGCTATAAGCATCTTCGCGCTCGTAAGCAGCGTTGGGGTTGCCGAAAATATCTTCAAGAATGCCTTCAGCAATCGACATCGATGCAGTAGCGAGAACAGGCAGATCTTCGGGCATAGTGAAATACAATACGATTCCGTCGTCTGTAGCTTCCACGTCCCAAGATGCAGGAATAGAAGAAACCTTGCCACCGTCGACATAAGTCATCCTGACGGGATATTCGTCTTCAATTTCCGGCATATTTGCAGGAGTCCTTTCGCAGTCAAACACTACATAGGTAGAAGTTGCCTCTCCAGGAGCGATATAGATGAGGGTATCACCTTCTGCATTTTCATCCAGCCATTCGAACTCCCAAGTGTCGTTGCTCATATGAGAATAGATATCATATACATACTCATTCTCTTCGAAATCCTCATCTTCCCAGTCTTCATAGGCACCTTCCATAAGAGCGCTGTATGCCTCAGAAGGAGTGTCGACCATATTGGTTACTACACCCTCTTCGAAACCGAGGACTACATAAGCACCTGCGGGAGCACCGGGAACAGTGACGGTCATCACGCTGCCTTTGACAGATATGTTGTCGGCAGGAACTTCGATAGTCTCAACAGGTTCAGTCCAAGACAGGTTCTTGGCCATTACATAAGCTGTGATCGCACCTTCACCCTTCTTGACAGGCTCATTGTAAGTGATAGTGAATACGCTGTCACTTGAAGAAGCTTTTGTAAACTCGGGAGTAAGGTTGTCAGAAGTAAGGACAGTAGCGCTAACCACGTTACCGGTAATGCTCTGGCTGTTGGCAGCGATGGCATAAACGGTATACTTGGTGTTGGGAGTAAGATCATTAAGTACGACGGTGGTGCTGGGCTTGTCAGAATAGTTGACTACAGCTTCGGCCAGGTCGCTGCCGAGACCTTTCTGGAAAAGTTTGGTAGCGTTGACGTCTTTCTTGTCACCTTTCAGGATAGCGTAAGCATAATATGTCACACCGTCAACGCCGCTGATCGTAGCAGTAAAGCTTGAATCGCTGACGGCTGAAGTGGTGATGGAGGGATCCACTGTGCCAACCTTGGCGATGGGATCCTCTTCAATCCACTGCTGGCAGCCAGTGAAAACGGCCAGGGCAATCAAAAGGACAGAATATATCTTTTTCATTTCAGTCATTTTTTAAGTTATTGCTTGATCATCGGCATAGGAGCATCCGTATAATCATAATAGTAAGTATAGTTATGAATATAGAATGCATTCAGCATAGTGATTCTCTTACCGCCTTCAGTAACGGCAAATTCGATGGTCGGTACGTCATTTTCGGCATCTGCGAAAGTTTCAGCATCCATACCATAGATAACGAGGTCACCAGAAGATGCACTCAGGCCGATAGGCTGGTCGCTGGGAACGGTAATAGATACAGGAACTCCGTTATCATCAACCTTGACATAACCATAGATGCCGGGATTTGCACCGTTTGCTACGGCGAAGTGTGCAAGTCCGTAGAACCAAACCATAGTAAGGTCGTCGGGATCTTTGACGATTTCAACATCGTACTGAGTATAACCCGAGCCACTTCCTGCAGGATAAGCAGTGTAGCTGCCGAGGATTGCGCTCAGAGGGTGGTCATTGTCAGTGATGGTAATTACGCAGGCATTCTCAGCTCCTGCCTTTACAGAACCGGTAGATTTGAACTTGATAGTGAAGTTAATGTCACCGGTGAACACCCCGGGGTTGTCCAGGATATCTACTTCAATGTTGGCTGTGCGGTTGCTTGAACTGAAATTCAGAATTCCAGACTCGTCTACGGGTTTGTAGTTCTTGCCGAGAGCGGCAGTACCGTCTACGAACTCGTAGCTGACTGTTGAATTGACACCAGCAACTGAAGCAAGGGTAACGGGAATCGAAATGCGACCACCATCCTCAGAAATGCTCTTCGAAGCGATGTCGAATGCAACGAATGCATCACCATCGTCGAAAACGGGATCCTGATTAAGGTTTTGGCAAGACGCCAGAGCCATAATGGCTACAGTTACAAAACTAAAATATTTAAATATCTTTTTCATTATCCTTATCTCCTATAGTTTAGAAACCGGGATTCTGCTCGAGGTTCTCGTTCACGTCGGTCTCGCGTTTGGGAATAGGAAGAGCCCATTCTTTGCTGCTGCTTGTGAGGTTGCGTGTCACAACACCGTCAGAATAGTTGAGAGTGGCTGTCGTACGGGCAAGGTCAAACCAGGTATGGCCTTCGAAGTTGAGCTCAAGTCTGCGTTCCAGAGCTACTGCTGCAGAACCAGCTGAAGAAAGCAGTGATGCGCCGCGGTTGCTGCGGATTGCATTCAGGTCAGATACGGCAGTGTTGCCAGCACCATTTGCAGAGGCCTCAGCACGGATCAGATACATTTCTGAAAGACGGATGACAATAACATTGCTGACATCAGGAGTGCTGACTGCATCACCTTTGCCTTTGCCCTGATATTTCATAGTCCACATCTGTCCGAGAGACTTCTCGTCAGGATCGGTGCAGAACATCACTTTACCTTCATCAGTTCCACGGATACCCTTTGAACCGCGGACGTCACCGTCCTCGAAGAGATCCATAAGGTCGAAGCTGGCTGCGCAGTCACCATAACCGATGGGGTTGGTCATATGTGAAGGACCTTCCCAGTATTCGTCGTATGAGTTGCTTGTAGCACCGTATACTTCGAAGATAACCTCACCGCCTTTGTCGGCAGCGTCTTTGTTCCATACAGTAGGATACTCTTTAGCAGTCCAGAGTTTGTAGTTGCCGCTGTCGATAACCTTGGTTGCGTATGCGGCGGCATTTGAATAGTCTTTCTTGTAGAGATATACCCTGGCAAGGAGTGCCCTGACAACATCGACAGTAATGTAGCATTTTGATGAAACGCCACCTGCCCTTACGTATGAAGAAGACATAAGGCTCTCTGCTTTGGTAAGGTCAGCGACAACCTGGTTGAGAACTTCTGTAACGGTGTTTCTTGCAGGCTGGTCATCAGGAGACTGAGGAGTAAGAATGAGCGGAATACCGAGTCTGTCGTTGCTTCCGTCAGTACGGGCATAAGTCCTGAGGCAGTCGAAATGCGCAAGAGCACGGAGTGCGAGGGCCTCTGCCTGAAGGTTATCTACATCCTGCTGGGTTACACCGTCTTTGACAAGCTCGACTTCACCTTTTTCGATTACGTCAAGCACGTTGTTGACGGCTGAAATCACATAGTAAGCATAACCCCAGAGACCTGAAGTGCTGCTTTCGTTGTAACTCATGTCGTAGGGAACCATCATACGGCCTGAAGTGAAGTCAGAGTTGATGGGACGCATGGCGTTGCCGGCACGCATCTCGCTTTCGAGAACCATCATCGCACCGTACCATTGACCGTCAGCGAGAGGAGAGTAAGCACCAGCAACGGCTTTGTTCAGTCCATTGAAATCGCTGAGAGTAAGGGAAGTACTCTGGCTGAGAATAGGCTCTTCCACCAGGAAATCCTTGCAGGCAGTAGTGAACAGGACTGCTACGGCCAAAACTATAATTGCAAAATATTTTTTCATCATATTATCCTCCCTTAATTAGAATGATACTTCAACACCACCCACAAGGGTCTTGGTCATAGGATAGATACCGGAACCCATACCATTCACGCCACGCTCAGGGTCAAACCAGTTGACATCGTGGAAAGTATAGAGGTTGAGTCCGCTCACGTAAAGTTTGAGACCTCCGAGTTTGATCTTCTCGATGATTCTGGTCGGGAAGGTATAAGAAAGTGTAACGTCTTTCACGCGAAGGTAGTCGCCCCTTTCCATCCAACGGGTGCTGGGCATAGCATAAGAGTTTGAAGAGTTGCCGATATAAGGTTTCGGGAAAACTCCAGTATCACCGGGCTCCTTCCAGTAATTGAGTGCCCTGTAGGTCTGGTTCATGTTCTGGTTACCGTCTGAGTTTACATAACGGTTCTCGACGATAAGCACATTGTTACCGAGTTTGTACTCGAAGAAAGCGCTCAGGTCGAAACCCTTCCAAGAGAGGCTGGTGTTGAAACCGCCGGTGAACTTGGGTTCAGGGCTGCCGGCATAGATATAGCGGGCCTTGTTGTAGTTGCTGGTAAGAATGAATGCGTCTTCATTGTCAGGATCTGCGGGATCTGCTGCACGCCAGAGAGCCTGTCCAGTTGAAGGGTTGACGCCGTAGTAGTCTTTCAGATAGTAAGTATAGAATGACTTGCCGACTTTGTGTTTGATACGTGAATCGGCATTGTTCAACTCATCGGTATCGCCAAGATCGAGGATAGTAGACTTGTTGTAAGCCAAGTTGAAACCAACGTTCCAGTTGAAATCCTTGGTGCGGATGATGTCACCGTTAAGCTGGAACTCGACACCCTTGTTGTTGAGGGCTCCGATGTTCACGAAGTTGCTTGAGAAACCTGAAGTCTGGGGAACGCTCTTGTTGAGCAACATGTCTTTGGTGTCACGTGAGTAGACATCCACCTGTCCGTTGATTCTTGAATCGAAGAAAGCGAAATCAAGACCTACGTTCCAGGTGTAGTTCTTTTCCCATGACAGGTTGGGGTTGTCAGGATCAGAAGGAAGCATTCCGGATGCACCGTTGTATGCGGTAGATGCGTAAACACCGTAAGCCCTGTAAGCAGCGATATTGTTGTTACCGTTGACACCGTAGCTTGCACGGAGTTTGAGGAGGCTGAGCCAGTCAATGCCGCTCATGAATGCCTCGTTGGAGATGTTCCAGGAACCGCTGGCTGACCAGAACAGACCCCACCTGTTGGCAGAGCCGAAGAGTGAACTTCCGTCAGCACGGACTGAACCCTGCAGGTAGTATCTCTGGTCGTAGCTGTAATCCACATTTCCGAAGAATGACAGCAAAGTCTCGGCAGAATATGAGTAGTCAATCTTGTCATCTGTTGCGATTGATGTGGTAGGATAAGGGATTGCGTCATCAACAGTCGGTGAATATGAGAAATATGAATGGTAGGTTTCCTTCATGGCTTCCTGACCGATCATTGCACGGAATGAATGTGCATCGCCGAATGTAGTGTTGTAGGTAGCGGTGTTTGAAGTGGTCATACGGATATACTGTGAAGTACTTACCTGAAGAGTACCTTCGGTGTAACCCGGGTCGGGTCCCCAGTAACGGCGGCCTTCACCGTTTGTGGTCTCCAGCATGTTGTTGGTCTTGAATACCAGACCAGTCACAGGCTGCCACTCGAGATATACGGATGCCTGGTTGCGGAACTGTTTCTCCCACTGAACCTCACCGCCGCTAAGCATATTGTACATAGGGTTGGTGTTACTGTTCTCGGGGATGTTCACGTTGTAATTGCCGTATTCATCATACAGAGGAGTCCAGGGCAGGATAGAGAGACCTGCGAAGAACGGGTTTGCGTAGTACAGAGCCTGCATCTCGGTATCGCGGTTGTAGGTGTAAGCCATATTGACGCGAGCACCGAAAGTCAAGCTGTTGGTGAGTTTATAGTCGGTGTTCACACGGCCGACGATCTTGTTGAACTGGCTGGCGTAAGTGATACCTTCAGTGTTCTGGTATGACAGTGAAGAGTACAGCTTGCCGCGGTCGTTACCGGCTGATGCATTGATTTCATACTCCTGCATGTTACCGAGTTTGGTAACTTCCTTGAGCCAGTTGGTCTGCGGACCGGTAAGGCGAGAGAGAGGATAGTAACCAGCGCTGGTAGGATTATCAGGATTCATGCCTGCATTCATAGCGGCCTGACGACGGAGACCGATGAGCTCGGAACCAGTCAATACCCTGAAATTGTTGTCATTTGCAAGCTGAGAGATACCGTATTTGGCACGTACCTGGAATTTGGCCTTGCCCTGTGAACCACTCTTGGTGGTCACCAGGATGACACCGTTGGCAGCACGTGAACCGTAGATTGATGCGGCTGCAGCGTCTTTCAGGACAGTGATTGACTCGATATCGTTAGGGTTCACCACTGCCATCGCATTAGAAGTATTGGTGAAGTAACCCTGGTCACCTGACATCACAGGAATACCGTCGACAACCCAAAGGGGCTCGTTTCCTGCATTGACTGAAGAAATACCGCGGATACGGATGTTTGAGTTTGCACCAGGCTGACCTGTCTGTGAAGTCACCATCACACCGGCCATCTTACCGGCCAGCATCTTGTCGACTGAGTTGACGGGAGCCTCGGCGAGGTTCTCTGCCTCAAGAGTAGCGATGGAACCGGTCTTGGCCTCACGCCTTACGGTACCATAACCTACTACGATCACATCATCGAGGAATTCTGTTTCCGGCTCGAGAGATACGTTTATCTGGCCGCGGTTGTTCACTGCAACCTCCAATGTCGTATAACCGATGGAAGAGAATACCAACACACCGTTTCCGGGAACGGAAATGGCGTAACTACCCAATGCATCGGTGGCTGTACCCTGCATTGTTCCCTTGACCTGGATGGAAGCGAACGGAACAGGTTCACCTGTAGATGCATCAGTGACAGTACCCCTGACCTGTACATTCTGCGCAGAAGCGATTCCGACAGAAAGGACAAGCGCAACGGCTGCCATTAAAAGTCTGATTTTTTTCATCTGTTGTTTTTTTAGGTTGTTTAGTTATATGTTAAAATTTGAAATAGCCTTTCTCTGGTTAAACAACAATAACACAATTAAGCCACAAAAATGGCAATTTTCGCTGAAAAAATCAAAAATTTTTTTATATTATAGAGGAATCTGACGCCTTGATATGGCTTACAGACGCTTTCAGGGCGGAACGCCCGTCCCTTTCGGAAATGAAAATTTATATAAATAGTGGCGATATCGCTTAAAAATATCGCAATTTTCACATATATTAGCTTACAAAAATGCAGTAAAAGCCACCAAAAAATAATGATTTATTCGTACCAAGTCTTGTAAAGGAGATAACCCTGGGCATTTTTGTGCGCAGCCTCGGCAATCGCTTCGCTTGCGTCTTTCACTTTTTTGGCAGGCACTCCAGCATAAATACCAGGTTCGAGGACCTGGTTGCTGAGCACCACAGCTCCGGCGGCTATTATGGTATTGTCTGGTATGACGGCATTGTCCATAAGGATTGCGCCCATCCCCACGAGCACATTGTTGCCGACCTTTGCACCGTGGATCACCGCGTTGTGGCCGACAGACACGTCGTTGCCGATTTCGACCACCGACCTATTATATAATGTATGGAGCACTGCACCGTCCTGGATATTGACCCTGTCCCCTATCTTTATTGTGTTGACATCTCCGCGAAGCACCACGGAATACCAGATGCTGCAGTCGTCCCCCATCGTCACGTCACCTATTATCGAAGCGTTTTCGGCAATGAAGCAGTTCTTGCCGATCTTGGGCGTAAAGCCCCTGAGTTCTCTTATTATAGCCATATCATCTAAAGAAAAACGCCGTAAAGGTATTCAAAAAATGCGTATTTTTGTAAAGTATAACTCACAACGATGATCGGTATCTTCGACTCGGGCATCGGCGGTCTCTCCGTCTTCAGGGAGCTCACAAGGCTTCTGCCCAACGAGCGCTATGTCTATTTCAGCGACAGCCGCAACTGCCCCTACGGCCCCAAGGAAGCCCCGTTCATCAAGGCACGTTCAAGCCAGATAACCGACTTCCTCATCGAAAAGGGCGCAGACATCATCGTCGTGGCCTGCAACACTGCCACAGCCGCTGCCATCAAGCATCTCAGAGAGAACTACAAGCTGCCGTTCGTCGGAATGGAGCCTGCAATAAAGCCTGCCATCTTGCGTTCCGAAAGCGGAGTGGTGGGTGTCCTTGCCACCGCAGGCACCCTCAAGGGAGCGCTGTACCTCAACACACTCGCGACTTTCAAAGGTGACGTCAAAGTCATAGAACGGGTCGGCGAAGGTCTTGTAGAAGCCGTCGAGCGGGCAGACTTTGATTCTCCCGAAGTTGAAAGCCTGCTGCGCGGATACATCGAGCCGATGCTGGCAGAAGGGGCCGACCATATAGTGCTCGGATGCACCCACTACCCTTTCCTGCAGGACACCATCAAGAAGATTGTTGCCGGCAGGGCAAAGATTGTAAACCCTGCCCCCGCCGTCGCCCGCCAGGCTGACCGTCTTTACGCAAAAAAGGCGCATCACGATGATACGCCTTTCTGCAGTTTCTATTCAAGCGCCGCTTTCACGGAACCGGTCAAGCAGCTTGCCCGGTCGCTCGCGGCCTCGCCCTGCGAGTTTTACGATTCCATTCTATAGTCCTCCCTCTATCGTCCGAGGGTGGACAGGGTCCTCAATCGCAACAGATTCGTGCAAACAAATTAAATACCTTCTATAATACGTGTCCAGCCGTGCTTGTCTTCAGCGCGACCGTACTGGATATCCTGAAGCGCGTGGAACATCATGGTGCTGTACTTGCCGGGAGCGTCGTACTCATACCACTTGTCCTTGTTCGGATCATAGAGACGGCCGACTGGAGAGATGACGGCTGCAGTACCGCAGGCTCCCACCTCGTCGAAAGTAGCAATCTCCTTCTCATACTCGATCTTGCGGTCTTCAACCCTGAGGCCGAGATCCTCGGCCAGCGTACGCAAACTCTTGTTGGTGATGGAACCGAGCACCGACCTTGACAGAGGAGTGATGTAGGCACCGTCCCTGATCGCGAAGAAGTTGGCGGCGCCGAACTCGTCGATGTACTTCTGCTCTGCAGCGTCGAGATAGAGCTCATTCGAGAAGCCTCTCTCGTGGGCAAAGGCACCGGCCTGGATGCTGGCGGCATAGTTGCCGCCGACTTTGGCCTGACCTGTTCCGCGAGGGGCGGCACGGTCGTGAAGTTTCTCGAGAACAACGTCGATCGGGGCGAATCCGTTCTTGAAGTACGGGCCCACCGGAGTCACGAATATCAGGAACATATAGTCGCGGGCTGTCTTCACGCCGACCTCAGCGGTAGTACCTATGAGCAGAGGACGGACATAAAGAGACGCTCCGGTTCCGTAAGGAGGCAGGAAGTCAGCGTTGGCACGGATGACTTTCTCGCACATATCGATGAAAAGTTCCTCTGAAGGAGCGGCCATCAGCAGGTATTCTGCCGAAGCCTTCATACGCCTGGCATTCTCTTCGATCCTGAACAGGCGGGCCTTGCCGTCCACTCCGCGGAAAACCTTGGCACCTTCGAACACTTCCTGACCGTAGTGCAGCGAGGTTGCTGCCATATGCAGGGGCAGGTATTCGTCCGAAGTGAGATACGGCTCGCCCCACTTTCCGTCGTGGTACTCACAACGGATGTTGCAGTTGGTCTTTACGTAGCCGAATCCGATATTTTTCCAATCCAGTTCTTTCATCTTTCAGAATAATTAGTTGTTCTCGGGGCGCAGAGTGCGTACGACCTTGCCGGCCTGCCACATTTCACTCTCGCGCATCTCCTTGAGTTCTTTCTCGAGACCCTCGCGATAGTCGGGCTTGCTGTTGGAGTCGATTGAGATCTGGGCTTCGTTGCCGGTAGCAACGCTTTCATAAAGAGACTCGAAAACAGGTTTGGTAGCGTCGCGGAAGCGTTTCCACCAGTCGAGGGCGCCACGCTGAGCTGTAGTCGAGCAGTTGGCGTACATCCAGTCCATACCATTCTCGGCAACCAGCGGAAGAAGGCTCTGTGAGAGCTCCTCAACTGTCTCGTTGAATGCCTCTGAAGGAGTATGGCCGTGTGCACGAAGAGTGTCGTACTGGGCTGCGAAGATTCCCTGGATGGCACCCATAAGAGTTCCGCGCTCACCGGTAAGGTCGCTGTAGGTCTCTCTCTTGAAAGTGGTCTCGAACAGGTAGCCGCTTCCGATACCTACGCCGAGGGCGATGGTGCGCTCATAAGCCTTTCCGGTAGCATCCTGGAAGATGGCATATGAAGAGTTGATTCCCCTGCCCTGCAGGAAGAGACGGCGCAGTGAAGTACCTGAACCCTTGGGGGCACACATAATTACGTCTACATCCTTGGGAGGGATGATGCCGGTGCGGTCCTGATAGGTGATGGCGAAGCCGTGTGAGAAATAGAGGGCCTTGCCGGCAGTCAGATGCTTCTTGACTGTGGGCCAGGCGCTGATCTGGCCAGCGTCTGAAAGAAGGAATTCTATGATAGTGGCTTTCTTGCAAGCCTCTTCGATCTCGAAAAGAGTCTCACCCGGAACCCAGCCGTCAGCTACTGCCTTGTCCCAGCTCTTGCCGCCCTTGCGCTGTCCTACGATAACGTTGAAGCCGTTGTCGCGGAGATTGAGGCTCTGTCCAGGGCCCTGGACACCATATCCGAGGACTGCGATGGTTTCGTTAGCCAATACTTCCTTAGCTTTTTCCAGTGGAAATTCGGCACGTGTCACAACTTGCTCTACGATGCCGCCAAAATTCATTTCTGCCATTCTAGTATGTGTTTTTAGTTCGTTATTTATCCATTTTAAAGTACTGTACCTGCGCGATATCCACAAGATTGTCGGCCTGGTTGATGATTCGGTCCATACGGATGTCGTCGGCATCGGAGCATATCAGCTCGACCTTTGCCAGACGGCCGTCGATCACCTTGTAGTTGACGCTCTCCACGGGAAGTCCCTTCTGTATGAAGAGTGTGGTTATGCGGTTCAGGATATCAACACGCGCACTTACTGTCGCTTCAAGTCTGTATTTCATAATATCTATCTTATGATAAGGTCATTCAATGTCTTGCCGCCCGGAATCATCGGGTAAACGTTGACGGTCGGGTCAACCACTGCCTCGAGGAAGAAGGCACCCTTCGAGGCCGCCATACGCTCGATGGCTCCTTCGACCTCCGAAGGCTTCGAAATCCTCATATACTCGATATCGTAGGCCTCGCATATCTTGCTGAAATCAGGATTGACGAGCATAGTGTGGGAGAAACGCTTGTCGAAGAAGAGGTCCTGCCACTGACGCACCATTCCGAGGAACGAGTTGTTGAGCAGCACTATCTTCACGTCTATGTTGTTCTGGAGAATGGTTCCGAGTTCCTGGATGTTCATCTGCAGGCCGCCATCACCGACGATTGCCACAACCTGGGCGTCGGGACGTCCGCACTTCGCTCCGATAGCGGCAGGAAGCGCAAATCCCATCGTTCCCAGTCCGCCTGAAGTAATCCAGCCCGTCTTCATCGTGAGTTTCAGGTAGCGGGCCGCGAACATCTGGTTCTGCCCCACGTCGGTTACGAGCACCACGTTGCTGCCGTAGCTCTTCTCGCTGGTGCTCACTTTCTCTATATAGTGGCTGTTGATGGCATCCACAACCTGAGCCATATTGAGCTTCTCGCTGCGCAGCATAGGACCGATCACGTTCTCTTTCTCCTTGTCATACTGTTCGTAGCCGAAGCGTCTCCAAGACTCGCGGTCCTTGAACACGAGGCCGTCGCAGATAGCTTCGAGCATCTGGCGGGCGTCGCCGTGGATTGTCAGGTCAACCTGGATATTCTTGTTGAACTCGGTCTTGTCTATGTCGATATGGATAATCTGGGCGTTCTGCGCATATCCGCTGGGCTTGCCTGTAACACGGTCAGAGAATCTCATACCCACTGCCAGGATTACATCGGCCTGCTGAGTCATTGCATTCGCAGACATATTGCCGTGCATACCCACCATTCCGATATAGTAATGGTCGTGGAAGTTCATCGCGCTGCGGCCGAGCAGCGTACAAGCTACGGGGATACAGCCTTTGTTGGCACATTCCGCGAGAACAGATTCGGCACCGGAGATGAGTACGCCCTGACCTGCGATGATCAGAGGCCTCTCGGCATTGTTGAGCATATCGATGGCCTTCTGGATGTTCAGGTCGCGCTTCTCCAGGTTCACCTTGCGGGGTACGTAGACCATACGGTCGAGAGCAGCCTTGAGGTCATAGCGGTAGCGGAACTTTTCCACCTGGGCGTTCTTCGTGACGCTGATGAGCACCGGGCCGGGACGGCCGCTGCGGGCAATATGGAAAGCCTGGGGCACTACGATGGGAATGTCCTCGGCACGAGATATCTGGTAGTTCCACTTGGTGATGGGGGTAGTTATGCCCACCATATCAGCTTCCTGAAAGAAGTTCGTTCCGAGCTGGGCTGCGTCAACCTGGGCGGTGATGCAGACTATCGGAGTGGAATCCATCATAGCGTCGGCTATGCCAGTCACGAAATTGGTCGCACCGGGGCCCGAGGTCGCCACGCATACACCCACCTGACCGGTGGCGCGTGCATAGCCTTCAGCTGCGTGGACGGCACCCTGCTCGTGGCGTACCAGCACGTGGCGAAGCTGGTCTGTATAGTCGTAAAGCTTGTCGTAGAACGGAATGATGCTGCCTCCGGGATATCCGAAGATTGTGTCGACGTTCTCTTCAATTATGGTCTGAATGAGCGCTTCCGCGCCTGTGATCATTTTCTCTTCCATATTATATCATCCTTACTCCACCTTTATCTGCAGAACCTGCGAGCATCGAATATGCCTGAAGGGCCTTGCTGACCTTGCGGTCGCGGTGCGCGGGTTTGTATTCTTTTATTGCGGCGCGACGGGCGGCAAGCTCCTCGTCGCTGAGCTCTACGTTCATTGACCTGGCGGGAATGTCGATTGCGATTATATCGCCGTCTTTCACCAGTGCGATGGCGCCTTCGCTTGCAGCCTCAGGCGAAACGTGACCTATAGACAGGCCGCTGGTGCCGCCAGAGAAGCGTCCGTCGGTGATAAGGGCGCATTCGGCGCCGAGGTGCATGCTCTTCAGGAATGAAGTCGGATAGAGCATCTCCTGCATTCCGGGGCCGCCTTTCGGGCCTTCGTAGCGGATCACCACCACGTCGCCTTTCTTCACCTTGCCGCCGAGGATTCCTGCAACTGCATCTTCCTGGCTTTCGAAGACCACAGCAGGACCCCTGAACTTGAAGATCCTTTCGTCTACACCTGCAGTCTTTACTATAGAGCCATCCACTGCGATGTTGCCGTAGAGCACTGCGAGGCCGCCGTCTTTCATATATGCATTCTCGATGCTGCGGATGCAGCCCGCCTTGCGGTCGAGATCGAATTCTTTGTATTGATTGTCACATCCGCCAAGCACTCCGGTGCGCTGGTTGAGCGGAGCGGCCAGATATTTGGCGGCATTGGGATGGGCTGCGACAAATGCTGAAGCATCCTGACCGGCTGCAGCAGTTATGTCGTTGTCGGCTATGGCAGCAGCGAGAGAAGGATAATCAATCCTCTTCACGTCGGTGTGCAGCAGGCCGCCTTTCGCCAGTTCGCCGAGGATACCCATAATACCTCCTGCCCTGTTCACATCCTGCACGTGGTAATGGTAGCTAGGAGCCACCTTGCAGAGAACCGGAACATTGCGTGACAGACGGTCGATGTCGGCCATTGTGAAGTCGACTCCGGCCTCGTGTGCAATCGCCAGAAGGTGAAGAACGGTATTGGTCGAGCCGCCCATTGCGATGTCGAGAGACATTGCGTTCTCAAAGGCAGCCTTGTTGGCTATTGCGCGCGGCAGCACGCTCTCGTCATCCTTGAAATAGTAGTCGTTGGCAAGCTTCACAATCAACTCGGCGCCTTTCTCGAAGAGTTCGCGGCGGCACTTGTGGGTAGAAAGGATGCTTCCGTTGCCCACCGGTGCCATTCCCAGTGCCTCGGTGAGGCTGTTCATCGAGTTGGCAGTAAACATTCCCGAGCAGCAGCCGCAGGTCGGGCAGGCAGCCCTCTCATAGCGCAGCAGCTCGTCAGCAGGCGTTGCGGGGTCTCCACCCTTCACCATTATGTCGATCAGGTCACAGTCCTTGCCGTCTACGTTGCCGGCTTCCATCGGGCCTCCTGATACAAAAACCGCCGGAATGTTAAGCCTCATAGCAGCCATCATCATACCCGGCGTTATCTTGTCGCAGTTGGAGATGCATATCATTGCATCCGCACAGTGCGCGTTGCACATATATTCAACGCTGTCGGCTATTATCTCTCGTGACGGGAGAGAATAGAGCATTCCGCCGTGACCCATCGCTATGCCGTCGTCGATTGCTATGGTGTCGAACTCTGCCGCAAAGCAGCCGAGCGATTCGATTTTCTTCTTGACAATCTGGCCTATCTCGTGGAGATGCATATGGCCAGGAACGAACTGAGTGAAGGAATTGACGATGGCGATTATCGGCTTGCCGACAAAACGGTCGTCCATTCCGTTGGCTCTCCAAAGACCTCTCGCGCCAGCCATCGTGGCTCCTTCAAAAGTTACACTGCTGCGTAATTTCATATTCCCACATAAAAAAAAATTCACTCATCGGAAAGAATCCAACAAGTGAAACTGCATATTATAATTCCGTTGTGGATTCTTGCTTACAGGGTGCTCACGACCAGCACCAGCAGATCTAGGGTGAGGACGAGTCGGATGATGCTGATGGTTGCGTTTCGCATTGTGAATCCTTGATTAACGGTTCTGAGTGCAAAGTTAAAATTCTTTTTGCAGAATTCACAAAATTTTATTAGATTATGAGCAATTATCCATACCTTTGTCAATATGAACGACAAATTATATATTTTCGACACTACCCTCCGCGACGGAGAGCAGGTCCCCGGATGCCAGCTTAATACCATTGAAAAGATAGAGCTTGCCAAGTTGCTGGAAGCTCTGGGAGTAGATATCATAGAGTGCGGCTTCCCCATTTCCAGTCCCGGAGATTTCAAGAGCGTTGTCGAAATTTCCAAAGTCGTGACCTCGTCGCGCATCTGCGCCCTGTCCAGAGCCGTCGAGAAAGACATTGATGCTGCAGCCGAAGCCCTGCATTTCGCAGAGCTGAAGCGCATCCACACCGGCATCGGAACCTCGGATTACCATATCAGATACAAGTTCAACTCCAACCGCGAGGACATCCTCAAGAGGGCCGTCGCCTGCGTCAAGTACGCCCGCAAATATGTCGATGACGTGGAGTTCTACGCCGAGGATGCAGGCCGCACCGAAAACGAATACCTTGCGAGGGTCATCGAAGCCGTGATCGCCGCCGGTGCCACAGTGGTCAACATTCCCGACACCACCGGCTACTGCTTCCCCGCAGAATACGGCGCCAAGATCGCCTATCTGATGAACAATGTACCCAACATCGACAAGGCCATCATCTCAACCCACTGCCACAATGACCTTGGTATGGCCACCGCCAACACCCTGGCAGGCGTGATGAACGGTGCCCGTCAGGTGGAAGTCACCGTCAACGGCGTCGGAGAGCGTGCCGGCAACACCGCCCTCGAAGAGGTCGTGATGGCCATCCGCAGCCGCAAGGAGTTCCCTGTCCGCACAGACATACTCACCAAGAACATAACCAAGATTTCCCATCAGGTGTCTTCACTTATGAGGATGCCCGTCCAGCCAAACAAGGCTATCGTGGGCCGCAACGCCTTCGCCCACTCGTCCGGCATCCACCAGGACGGTGTGCTCAAGAACCGCGAGAGCTACGAGATCATCGACCCGCAGGACATCGGAGTCAATGACAGCACCATCACCCTCACCGCCCGCAGCGGAAGGGCCGCCCTCGACCACCATCTGCGCAGGCTGGGCATCGTGCTCGGCACCGAAGAGCTCGCCGAAGCCTACAAGAAGTTCCTTGACCTTGCCGACCGCAAGAAAGAGATAGAAGACAACGACCTGTATGCCATCTCAGGCATCAGCCAGGATGACATAGTCCAGAAGATCAAGCTCGACTACCTCCAGGTAGTCTGCGGCAAGAACGCCATTCCGATGGCCACCGTAGGGCTCATCATCGACGGCGAGAAATGCAACGCAACCAGCAGCGGCAAAGGCCCGGTGGATGCAGCATTCACTGCCATCCGCACCCTTGTGCACCGCCGCATCAACCTCGAGGAGATGCTGGTGCAGTCCATCACCCGCGGCACCGAGGACAACGGCATCGTGCACATCCAGGTGGAGAACAACGGCCAGTTCTACTACGGCTACTCGGCAAACCCGGACATCATCACCGCAGCCGCCGAAGCCTACATCAACGCTATAGCGAAGATTATCTGAGAATAAACTTCTTTGAATGTTCTATCACTCGATCAAAGATACAAGGCTTTCTGCGCTCGGGTTCGGAGCGATGAGGCTGCCGCAGCTTGAAGACGGCAGCGTAGACCGCGACACTGTCTTCGCAATGGTCGATGAAGCCATCTCGAAAGGAATCAACTATTTCGACACTGCCTTCCCCTACCACGACGGCCATTCAGAAGAGGTGCTCGGTGCAGCCCTCGCCCGTCATCCAAGGGAGAAATGGCACCTTGCCGACAAGTTTCCCGGGCACCAGCATTTCAAGACATTCGACCCTGAAAGAATATTCAGGCGCCAGCTGGAAAGATGCGGAGTGGATTACTTCGACTTCTACCTTTACCATAATGTCTGCGAGAACAGCATCGCCGACTATATGGATCCGCGCTGGGGCATTCTGGAATATTTCGTACGCCAGCGCGAGGAAGGGCGCATCCGCCATCTGGGTATGTCCTCCCACAGCACGGCCGACCACCTGCAGTCCATCCTGGACGGTCCTTACGGCCAGGCCATAGAATTCGTACAGATCCAGCTTAACTACCTTGACTGGAGCCTGCAGGATGCCCGCCGCAAGTGCGAGATCATCCGCGACCACGGGCTTCCGATCGTAGTGATGGAGCCGCTGCGCGGAGGCAAGCTGTCGCATCTCAGCCCAGAAGCCCACGCAAGGCTGCAGGAGATGGGCGCATCCAGGAGCGACTCTTCCTGGGCGCTGCGCTGGCTCCACGACATTCCCGGCGTCTCAGTCGTGCTGAGCGGAATGTCCAGCCTGGAGCAGATGAAGGAAAACACGGAGACTTTCGAACATCCGGACCCGCTGTCCGCACGTGAGCGTGCCGTTCTGGCTGAAATCGCAGAAGGGCTGAAGGGCTCAGTTCCCTGTACAGCCTGCCGCTACTGCTGCGAAGGCTGTCCAGCAGGTCTTGACATTCCCTCTCTGATTTCCGAATACAACGACATAAAGGTCCAGGTGTCACTTACCCCCGTGATGCGGCTGGAGAGCCTTCCGGAAGACAAGCTTCCGCACGCCTGTCTGAAATGCGGCTCCTGCGCGCAGATATGCCCGCAAGGCATCCACATTCCGGACATCCTCGCCGAACTTGCGGATATGTTCGACCGCGCTCCGAAATGGGCCGACATCTGCGTGAAACGCAACGCGATCAACCATTAATCACCGTACCATAATGAAAAAGACTTTACTGCCCCTTTTGCTTATGCTGGCACTGGCTTTCACGGCCACTGCACAGGACAAGGTTGTCAAGGCCGTGCTTGAAGCAGGCCACAACGACAACCGCACGATGGAACACGCGGATTATATAGCCCGCAACATCGGCGGCCGCATCGTCGGCTCGCATATGCTCAACCACGCCGAAGACTGGGTTGCCCAGCAATTCCGTTCCTGGGGGCTGGAAGTCGTCGTTCAGGAAGCCGTCACCATCAATGTCGGTTTCGACCGCGGCCCCTGGTTCGGCCGTATGCTCTCTGAAGACGGAATGACGCTGCATTTCGGCACTCCTGCATATACTGCCGGCACCCGTGGCCCGCAGAAAGGCCGTGTGCTTCTGGAGCCCAAGAACCAGCGCGATTTCGACCGCGTGAAGGGCGCACTCAAAGGAGCCTGGGTTCTGCTGGAGACTGGCCCGACAAGCGGACTTGCCATCGACGCCAGCGCCAAGGCTGACTCTACCCGTGCCGCACAGCTCGCCGCCGGCGAGGAAGGTTCGGTGCTGATGTACCGCCAGATGGTGGAAGCCGGAGTACTCGGTTTCATCCGCCCGTCAAAGCTTCCGATGCAGGTGCTCTACAACCGCGCCACCTGCTTCGACCTCACTATGGACAATCTGCCCAAGGCCTGCGACATCCTGCTTGACGAGCATCAGTTCGAAATTATCAAGCAGAAAGTGGTGGACCGTCAGGATTTCCAGCTGGAGTTCGACATCCGCAACCACTTCTTCCCCGGCCCGATGAAATACCACAACATCCTCGGCATCATCCGCGGCAGCAAATATCCTGACGAATATGTGATGATGGGCAGCCATCTGGATGCCTATGACATCGCCACCGGTTCGACCGACGACGGGCAGGGTGTCTGCGTGACTATGGAAGCAGCGCGCCTGCTGGCCACCTCCGGAGCAAAACCTCTGCGCTCGATAATGTTCTGCATCTGGACAGGTGAAGAGTATGGCCTGCTCGGTTCAAAATATTTCGTTGAGAGCAAGCTTGTGCCCTGGAATAAGATTTCCAACTACTTCAACCGCGACGGCGGCCCGCTGGCTGCAACTTCCGTTACCGTGCCTCCGGCAATGTACGACGATTTCGTGACCGCCTGCAAGCCGCTGTTCGACTACAATCCCGACATACCTTTCTCTGTGATCAAGCGTGAAGGCGACCCTCAGCCCCGCCCCACCCAGGCCGGCGGTTCCGACCACGCCTATTTCGCGATGAACGGCATTCCCGCCATTTCATTCAGGGAGAGCGACGTCTTCGGAATGGACTTCATCTACCGCGACATCTGGCACACCGAGGATGACCTGTATGACAAGCTCATCCCGGCCTATATGGAACACTCCGCAGTGATCCAGGCTGTCACCGCCTACGGCCTTGCCAACCTGAACCACCTTCTGTCGCGCGAAGGACTCTACAAAGACTAGAAAGTCAGACCGGCCGACAAGCCGTAGCCCATATAGCTGATTATTATTCCTGCCTGCAGGTGGGTGAAGTTCGCAATGTTGAAATCCAGGCCGGCCTTGATGCCGGCGTAGGGAATCACCTTGTTGACAGGTGTGGTGTTGTAGATCTGTTGTTTATGCGCATCGTCCCAGGTGCAGCCGAATCCTTTGTAATAGTTGGCGAATATGCCGCCGGCCTCGGCTCCTGCATAGATTGAATGTCTCTTAGTCTGGCCGAGCCCGAAATAATGAGTGTATTCGACACGGAGAGGGATACCCCGGTAAGCATATTTACCAGGATCGGCATCGATCCACGTGCTGCCCTTGAAGACATAACCCGACTGCAAGCCGACATAGTTCCCCCTGTTTATACGGTAGCCCAGCGACAGGTTTGCTGATTGCTGGGAGTGAACGAGATTCACGAATTCCGTCCTGTAATGCACTCCGAACTGGAGGCCTTTCACTTCCTTGTCCTGTGCGAAAGCGCCGCAAGTGAAGAGCAACGCCACCATAATCACCAATAACTTTTTCATTTCTGTTTTGACGTTTGTTTTCTGTTAAAACACACAAAAGTGCAGGATACGTCTTTTCATTTTGTTTTTTTTGCTACCAATGGCGTCCGTCCCGCCTCTTTAGGGTTTTTCGCCAAAGTGTGGAAGGCGAATGCTGCTCAGGTGGCGCAGGATGCCGGTCGCCCTTCCACAGTGCCCTTCGCAAGGCCGGTGTGGAAGGATGAACCCCGTCGCAGCACACTCCAGCGCGGTCAGGCCTTACACACTTTGGCTGGAATCAGAGAAATGGACCCAACCGGTTAGGGGAAAACCAGTCAGGGAGAAATTCCAGTCAGGCAGCAAGTCGTCGTTCCCGAGCTGAGGCCTGTACATGGCGGGCCTCCGGGATTGTTCCAAGGGGATTGTTCATTTTGCCATCTCATTGAAAGTGTGTATATTTACTTTGCTAAATCCTTGTTTACATGAACACAGAACACAAACAAACATACCTTGCACCCTCGACGCTGGTCTTCGAGGTGGTGCAGGAAGGCGTTATCTGCCAGAGTCCCGGTGGCGTGGGAGGCACACGCAATGGATATGGTGAAGCAATTGAAGACGAATGGGAATAATGGAGAGCAAGAATATGAGAATTAAGTACACAATGTTTATGCTGGCTGCCATTCTTGCCGCCTGCACCAATGAACCCCTTCCGGAAACAATTGTCGAAGAGGCTCCTGAGTCATATACTTTGGTCGTGACCGCCACGAAAGGCAATGATGATACAACCAAGGCTCTCTCGCTCGACGGCACGACGCTCAACGCCACGTGGGCGGCGGGCGAGACGGTCAGCGTCTATAGCGTGACAGGCGAAGGCTATAGCGAGAGTGAATCGGCAGAACCCGTAGGCACGCTCACCGCACAGGGCAGCGGCGCTACGACTACGCTCACTGGCACGTTCGACGAGGGCTACACCCCTACGGTTGGCGCGAAGCTCAGGCTGAAATTCAACGACAAGCCCGACTATACAACGCAGGAGGGCACGCTCGACTACATCGCCGCCAATTGCGACTATGCCGTGGCCGATGCAACCATCACCGATGTCACCGACGGCGATGTCACAACCACTGCCGCCTCGTTTGAGAACCAGCAGGCAGTCGTGAAGTTCTCGCTGAAGCGGCCCGACGGTACCACGCCCGTTGCCGCCACTAGCCTCACGGTGAAGTATGGCACCTCGACCTACAACGTGACGCTCGACACTCCTGCCAGCGACATCTTCGTCGCCATTCCACGCAAGTCAAACAAGACCGTGACACTCTCCGCCACCAGTGCCGACGGCAACTTCGGTTATGAGAAGATGGGCATTACCTTCGAGAATGGCAAGTACTACGCCATCGGGGTGAAGATGACAAGGCTGGCGACACTTGGCGACCTCTACTACAGCGATGGCACCTTCAGTGCCACGCTTGAAGCGGGCAAGACTCCCATCGGCGTGATTGCCTATCTCGGCACGGATGTATTCAGCGAGAACGGTGCCACCCTGCGCGACGGCGCGACCACGCTCCAAAGCCACGGCCTGGTGCTCTGCCTGAAAGACATCGCAAACGTGAACTGGAGAAAAAATCAGCTTGAGGGCGGGCCGGCAACTGTGATTGACTTCCATGCTGAAGCCATTGTGGATGACAGCGGTGACTTGACGCGCACTACCAACGTCAGCGGCTACACCAACACGAAGTTCCTGGCGGAGAAGGCGGATGCCGCGAATAACTATCCCGCCGCCTATCGGGTCTGGAACTACTCGACGCTCACTGCCCCCGCCACAACCACGGGCTGGTTCATGCCCAGCATGCAACAGTGGGTGAAGATGCTGACCGCCCTCGGCGGTATGAGCGAGGTGACATTGCATGGCGGGCATGGAAAGACCCCAGCCTGACAACAATCCATAATTTGGAAGCAGCGATGACGAAAGCCGGGGATAAAGGTACCGCCTACGACGGCATGGCTGATGACTACAGACAATACTGGTCAAGTTCAGAGACTACCGCTGGAGCAGCCACGGTAATATATGTTTCGCCGACAATATCTGGCGGTCAACAAGGCTTAGTCATAACAAACTCTTCAAAAGCATCTTATTGGGATTGTTACGTCCGCCCCGTGCTGGCGTTCTGATGGGGGCGAGATGAATAACCGGGAGTGCAAGACGCTTGCGCTCCCGGTTTCGTTTCCCGGAAGGAATCTGCACATCCAAAGCACCATCAGGTGCTATCTTCGCCACTTTGGATATGATCTGAGTCTTTTATATCAGGGTCGATACAAACAGGCTGACGTCTATTGATCCAGAGCTGTTGCTTCGGGGAGTTAAGCACGATGTCACGATATGATTGCTTGAATGCAAGCGATAACGACAGCCTTTCCGTATCTGCGTCCAGCAAGCAGTTCACCATGCGTGCTTCTCAATGGACTGCAACCACCCGGCCGTGATGCAGGCTGTCACCGCCTACGACCTTGCCAACCTGAATCGCCTCCTGTCCCGCGAAGGATTGTACAAGGATTAGACCTTCGCGACGGCCTGCCGGAATCCTCTAGAACGTGAAGCCGGCTGAAACGCCGTAACCTATGTAGTTGATCGTAATTCCCAGCTGCAGATGGGTGAAGTCTGCAATGTTGAAGTCGAGACCTGTCTTGATTCCGGCATAGGGAATGACTTTGTTGACAGCAAGGGAGGCCGGTATCTGGGCATCGCCATCAAATATCATCCCGAAACCATTGTAATAGTTGACAAACATGCCTCCTGCCTCGGCTCCTGCATAGATTGAATGCCTGCGGGTCTTGCCAAGCCCGAAGTAATGAGTGTATTCGGCGCGAAGAGGGATGCCCCGGTAAGCATATTCACCCGGATCGGCATCGATCCACGTGCTGCCCTTGAAGACATATCCCGACTGCAGGCCGACATAGTTTCCCCTGTTTATACGATAGCCCAGTGACAGGTTTGCCGACTCTTGGGAGTGGATCATGTTTACGAACTCAGCCCTGTAGTTGACGCCGAACTGGAAGCCTTTCATTTCCTTGTCCTGCGCACCGGCGCCGAAAGTCAGGAGCAGCGCCGCCATTATCACAAATAACTTTTTCATTTCTGTTTTGACGTTTCTTTTCTGTTAAAACACACAAACGTGCCGGATACGTCTTTTCATTCTGATTTTTTTTGCTACCAATGGCGTCCGTCCCGCCTCATTAGGTTTTTTCGCCAAAGTGTGGAAGGCGGATGCGGCCCAGACGGCGCAGGAGGCCGGTCTCCCTTCCACAGTGCCCTTTCGGAGGCCGGTGTGGAAGGGTCACAGGCTCTGGAGATGCCTGCAGACAGGCTCAGCATTCCACACTTTGGTGGAAAACCAGACCTGATGGGGAACCTGGCCGGGCTGGCCGCGAGTCACACTTTGACGAAAGATATCAGAAGCGCCAGCCAAGGCGCCGTGACGAAAAAGTCAGAAGCGCCAGCCAAGGCCGCCGTGGACAAAAGTAGCCAGGATGCTGACGGTCGCCTCGGCGAAACCGTAGACGTGCTCTCCTCCGACACGGAGGGCTATGGGTGTGAGCGATGGCACCGGCATGAAGCCCATGGCAGTGGAAAGGCCGGCTCCGAAACCGCTGTATAAGAGGACGGCATTCTGGGGATTCCAGAGATGACGGTATTGGAACAATATAGAAAATTCCGGGGATGACTCCAGAGTGCCGGCAGGCTGGCCTTCTTCAATATTCAATCTCGGCTGTCCTGAGGGGTCGACACCGAAGACAGGACATTTTATCAGTTTGTTATGGTTCCAGGAAGTCCCTGCGCTTACGGTGAGTTCCGACTTGGCATTTATGCGGAATACTCCGGTAAGAGTGACTACAGGATGGAAGCAGTCTTCATCATTGGCGACCAGGCTTTTCTGCGCGAGCCGCTGCTGGACGGAGCGGCTGGGAGTGTCGCTCATATACAGCGGGGATATTCCTGTGCCGACCTCAACGGAGAATGACTTTACTGCATCTTCCCGCTCCTGGGCAAATGCAGCAGTGACGGCACACAGTAGCGCCGCAACCAATGCAAGACGTTTTTTCATCGTTTCTGCTCGAGCCTGATGAGAATCTCCCTGTCGCGGAGGTCGGCGATGACAGTGTCTTTTGCGCTGTATTTTCCTTCAGGATCTTCGAACTTCAGGAACGGACCTTCGAGATTTCTCATATAAGGGATGGTTGTGCGGCACTTTCCGTCGGCGTCTGTGATTCCCAGTTCATATTTGTTCTGGCCCTCGACACGGTTCGCGCTGATGACTATGCCTTCAAGCGGTTCTCCGGTATCTTCGGCCACCAGGGAAAATGACATCGGAGCCTCCCCTCCTTCACCGAACATCGAAGGCTGAGGGGTGCCGTAGCAGGCCTGTACCACGAAGAGTGCACTGGTGAGCGACAGTCCTTTGAGTAAATTCCTGAAAAGTTTCATAGCTGATAGACTTTATGTAAAGTTAATGAATTGTTTGGGAATAATGGCACTGAAGGGCATCCAGACAAGTGCCGTGCCAGTTGTGCATCCCGCCTCCGAGGCAGTCGCGCCATTGCGGGCATTTTTCGCAGCGGCCTTTCCGTGCCCAGCTGCGGTCACGGAAAGGCTGGAAGCGGTCGTTCCATACCTGCCAGAGACTGTCTTCGCGGATATTGCCTTGCGAGAACCGGTCCCGGTCGATGTTCGGACAGGCACAGATGCGGCCGTCGATGAGCACCGAAGCGATGTTCACGCCGGCGTGGCAGAAGAAGCGGCCGTCGCGGACCTTCTCTTCGTAGCGGCCGACATAGCCTTCGCAGCTGAACGTTACGTTCATCGTTCCTCCTTCTCCCCGCTTCTGCCGTATGAATTCCATCAGGGTCCTGAACTCTGCGTCAGACAGTTTCATATCCGGATCGCTGGCAGCGCGCCCGATGGGGATGACAGTAAACAGCCGCCATTGCTTCAGGCCAGTGGCCTTGAGGAGGTCGTACATCCCGGGGAGTTCGCCGATGTTCCTTTTGTTGACGCAGGTCACCACGTCGCCATTGACGCGCGGGTCACGGGCAAAGGCATTGATGGCCCGCAGCGCGCGTGAGTAGCTGCCCGGAATTCCACGCATCCACTCGTGGGATGCTTCCAGGCCGTCGAGGCTCACCGTCACTGCACCAAGCCCGGCCTCAACCAGCTTCAGGTGCAGCGCATCGTCATAAAGCCAGCCGTTCGAGACCAGACTCCAAAGCAGGTCTCTCTTGCGCAGTTCCATTCCTATCTCCAGTATGTCCGGGCGCAGGAGCGGTTCCCCTCCGGTGAGAACCACATTGAAGTTCTTTGCGCGCTCCTTCTGCGGAATTGTATCCACGGCAGCAAGGAAATCCGCCAGGGGCATATCCTTCTCCCGCTCAGCTATCCCGCAGTCGCTTCCGCAATGACGGCAGCAGAAGTTGCACCGTGTGGTGCACTCCCAGAAGAGATAGTTGAGTTCGTGAACTCTTATCTCATTGTTTCGCAATGCGCGGAAGAGGATCGGATTCATATACTATATAAACGCAAGAAACTTAAAAATACGTCTTTTTTTGTTCATTTTCCACTACTCTCCAATATTTCAGGATTACTGCCAAGATGTGTTCTGAATGCCAGCCAAAGTGTGGAAGGAGGATGTGGCTCAGATAGCGCAGGAGGCCGATTGTCCTTCCACAGTGCCCGTTCCAAGGCCGGTGTGGAAGGGCGAACCCCGTTTTAGCATACTCCAGCGCGGTTACGCCTTCCACACTTTGGCGGAAAATCGATCCTCCCGTCTGGCGGGAACACAACACGCAACCCTATTCTGACGTTTTCAGCACAAGGCTTACTGCTTCTCTATACTTTCGAGACACCGGAAGGCTCGCACTGCCTACGGAAACCGCATCAGTGTCGGCCGAAGAAATATGATTGATATTGACCAGATAAGATCTGTGAATCCGGAGGAAATCTTCACCCAGCAGGTTCTCCCATTGGCTGATTCCAGTCTTGTTACGGTATGATTCTCCAGTCACAGTTATGATGCGCACCTCGGTATCGTTAGACTCGATATACGCAATATCGGCCATGTTAAGTGTGACACTTTTCCTGTCTGAGAAGAAAGTGATATTACGGTCTTTGGACTTGTATCTTTTGTCAAGCCATCTGGTCCAGGCATAATCTCCCAAGGAAAGAGCCGTCAGTATGAGTCCCAGGAAAGCAGGATTAATCAGCATCGGAGATACTTCTTTTCCGCTATGCCCCATTCCCCCATCAATGATGGTAGCCAAAACGGAATAGTGCAGTACGACAATCAGCAGGATTACGGCGACGACAACAGCCAGCGACAAATATATTTTGTCCATCGGCTTCCGAGCCTTAGGCATAAGGTATTCAAGTGCAAGCGAACAAGGGCAGAAAACCAGTCCAAGCAAAACTGCCTGGACAAGAGTGTAATCCAGACTCATAAGGATAGCGGCCAATAAAACTATAGCAGCCAGCCAGTATGCGATGCGTCCCAGTGTTCTCATAGCAAGACAAAAATAGACATTTCCATAGGCGTCTGCAAGCAGGAACTCGTTACAGGAGGTTTTGACAGGTCTGCAAAGGGTTTCAACTTTGGCTCATACGTATAGCCTGCAGTAACTTTGCATCAAACCAAAACAGTTAAGCCATGAAAGAAGAAATCATCTATGTTGTGGATTCACTGGGTGTGAGTCATCCGCAAACTATTGAAAGGGCAAGTGAGCCTATCACTCATTTTTTCGTAGATGGTGGCCTTGCCGGAATGATCGTCATCACGCTCCTTCTGATTGCACTTTTTATCGCAGCGTGGAAAGCTCCCCGCTGGGTCAAGGAAATAGGCATAGGCGCACTGGTAGTGTCCGTCTTCTGGAGTCTGCTCGGCTTTGCCCAGGCATTGGATACCATCCAGAGATTTGGGGACGTTCCTTTCTCAGTCGTGTGCGGCGGTATGAAAGTGTGTCTTATCAGCACTTTTTACGGCCTTATCGTCTACTTCATCTCCCTTGTAATCCGCGTCATCCAGAAACCGAGGATATAGCTAGCAATTTGTTTTTTTAGGTCACCGATAAAAGCAGAACGGGGCAATACAAAATCCTGTTCTGCTTTGTTGTTTATTCCATACCTATCATTAGATATACTTGCAGACTTCCACGTATGGCAGGAACAAAACGAGTAGAAGTTATAGCCTCGGCTTCTGGATAATGCAGACGAGCAGCGAAACGAGATAGATTATGACACCATAGATGACAGGTATCATCGCCACTTTCCATCCGCCGAGCAGGACATCAGGGGAAACAAGATCGTAAATACTGGAAACCGTTTCAGTTTGAAACTGAGCGACTTCCTGTAATGCAGTAAACATCTGACGAAGGCCCAGCAGTAACGAAAGAAATCCAAACGCCATTGCAAACGCACCGATTTCCTTCACCCAACGGGGAGCCTTCCACGCAGCGAAAAAGATTGCAACCAAGAGAGCGGTGAGCACCGACATAAAAACAGGACCGCCTTCAATGAATAATCTAAACATAGCAGTAAGTATTAATTGGTTAGAAATTCTGTTGCAAAGATACATCTCACCACGGCAGGCTACTAAGTCAAATCCCCATAGACGATTGTCAAAACCCCATCTTCTCCATTAAGGGACGCCGGTCATTGAAAAACTAATGATATATTTGTCTGCGAATGAAGCGGGCAATCATCATACTCTATTGGATTCTTGCAATCGCTATGATTGCATCTGTCCTTGTCAGCATCGGATACAGGCTTTCCGAAGCGGTCTTCATCGGTGCGCTGTTCCTTCCGGGAGCCCTTGCAGTCAAGTACTTTTTCAGCAAAGTGTCTTTCAGCAACAGGGCTGAAGGAATCAAGAACTGTGTTTTCATCACTTTGGGCGTGATAGCAGGAGAAATATTCCTGTTCATCCTGGCACATTGGACAATATGCAAGATGAGGGCTGACACACCTGACATCTACGAATGGCCGCAGGTACCGGAGCTTCTTGTCAATCCGGTTTTCATTGCAATTATGATCGGCGCCTTTTCCGTCCTGAATGTCCTTCTCGAGAAATGGCTTGACAAGAAGTATCCTTCAAGCCCCGGGGCTGTCACCTTTCTGTCGGACAGAAAACCGGTATCTCTCTCAGAAACCGAGATTCTTTATATTGAATCGAATGATTCCGTCACTACTGTCTTTGCCACAGAAGGGAGGGAATTCAGGAACAAAACCCCCATTTCCCAATGGGAAGCCTCTCTCGGCGACAAGTTCGTCCGAATTCACAGGTCATATCTGGTCAACCGCT
This sequence comes from Bacteroidales bacterium, assembly GCA_017519185.1. Taxonomy (GTDB): domain Bacteria; phylum Bacteroidota; class Bacteroidia; order Bacteroidales; family UBA932; genus Equibacterium. The sequence goes on from JAFWSX010000024.1 coordinate 49,562, forward strand.
CGGCCATATCCTCTGTCGAAGCCGGGACCGTTCTGGTCGGTGACAGACAACTGCCGGTTTCCCGCAAGTACAAGGACAAAATCAATTGAGGATCCGGGAGCCGTGGAATTCTGTGGCGCCGGTGATGGCAGCGATTTCAGGCAGATTGGCTGGTGTTATGCCGCAACCGGGCATTATCACTATCCTGCCGGAGGCGCGTTCCACCAGTTCCTTCAGGATGAATCGGCCTTCCCAGGCATTGGCGCGATGGCCGGAAGTGAGCAGCCGGTCAATGCCCAGGCTGATGATGTCCTCCAGCGCCTCGAAGGGGTCCCGGCACTCGTCAAATGCACGGTGGAAGGTTATGCTCAGCAGCCGTGCGGCAGCTACCAGCCGTCGCATCAGGGCCATATCCACTGAGCCGTCGGGCTGCAGGGCACCGATGACCACGCCGTTCACGCCCGGGTTGGTCACACCACCGGCTGCGGCTCCGTCGGCCCGGATGACCTTACATAGCGCTATGGACTCCAGCATCTTCTCTGCCTCCTCTTCGCTGTAAACGAAATTGCCTTCACGGGGCCTGACAAGCACATTTACCGGCACTGAACCTGCTATAGCCAGAGCATCTCTGATGAATCTTTCCGACGGAGTCACGCCTCCGACTTCCAGCCACTCGCAGAGTTCGATGCGGTCGGCACCGGCGGCGACAGCCTTAGAGACGGCTTCGATGGTCGGGCAGCATACTTCGCGGAAAGGTTTCACAGCGTTATCAGGCATTGTTACAACAGGAGCATAAGAAGTTTAACGGCAGTCCGACTTACAGCAACGGCACAATACGCTCCAGGTCGGCGGCAAGGGAAGTATTATAGCCTTCGGAAAGATAGACTATGCGGCCGAAGCTGTCGCAGAGGGCAATCACAGGCAGCTTATGCTCTCCCGGCAGGGTTTCGAGTATGGACACGTCCTTCCCGAAGACGGCATTCTGCAAACCTGACGGGTGAGCCTGGCCCAGCACCACCACAGGACGGCCCCAGTCATTCAGCGTCCGGGCCGCAGCTTCCAGTTCGGTGCGGGCGTGGCTTGTAGGTTCGTCGCGATGGCCCATAAATGCCAGCAGGAACCATCCGCGCCCGGTTGCGGAAATAAGGGACTGCGGCTCAGCCTGTACGTTCTGGCCACCTGCCTGCGCGCCGTCACCGGCACCCGTCCCATCCGGCACGAACAGCGCCTCCGGATCCATACTTCCGAGCACAGCCGGCCGCAAGGCTGACTTGCGCACCACAGGCACAAGTTCCCGCTCCTCACCGCCTGCGACATTGAAGAATTCAAGGCGGGCACGCACGCTGCCGTCCGACAGCCTTAGTCCCGTAGTCAGGAGATAATAACCCTCGTCTACGCTCATAACTTCCGGCAGACCGCTTTCATAGTCCAGCAGTTTCGTGTCGCCTTCAGGCGTTATCTGCGTCAGCGTGTAGTCGCGGAAATATATGTCAGAAGCAGGATGCAGCAGAGCCTGCGGAGCCACTGTTTCCACCTCACCCGTCACCAGGTCATAGGCAGCTTCTATTCCAAGCGCCCGGCAGAGAGCCACATAGAATATTTTCAGGCCGAGTCCGTCGGTCTTGCGGGACCGCCAGACAGCTATGGGTGAAGTCCGAAGGCTCTGCGGGTTGCGACCCTCCACCACGGTGATGTTTTCGTCGCACCAGCGACGCACAGCCTCGGCATCGCGCAGCCCATCCAGTTCGCCGGAAGCCAGGATCTCGGCACGATACGGCCGCAGATGCTCCAGTTCCACGCGCTGTGACCCCACACCGATGATGGCGTCCTCCAGAACGTCATAGCTAACGTCTGCAAGGTCTTTCTCGGAAAGAAGGCCCAACACCTTCTCTGCGCTGCCCGGGTATACCTCACGGAAGAGAGCCACGGCGTGATTGGTATGGTCGTGTGACAGGCGTATGCTGTCCTCAGCAGCCAGCCGCACAGCATTAGCCGCAGCCAGCGCGGGATCAATGTCACCGGCCAGCGGATCTTCCACCGGCGGAACAATGTCAATCTCGTCGCAGAACACCTCTCCGAAACTGTGGTTCAGTTCGACCACCGTCTCTTCGGACGAAGCCACGGCATAGCCGAAGCGGCCGTCCTTCCAGGCCAGCACGAACATATCACCGAGGCCAGTGTCAAGAGCGGCACGGCCGTCAGCCCCGGTCTTGTATGTCACCACATTGTAGAACTCGGCGTAGTTGTAGATTCGGAAGCTCACGGCTGCCCCTTCCACAGGAGCCCCGTCACTCATCACCGTCACTGCTGTGCGGCGCACAGGCACATAGTTCCGCACAACGTTTATCTCAGTATAGCAGGGAGTGCGCTGGATTACGTCCTCAGGGCCGTCGTAGTCACCGTACACCTTGGTGTGAAGTATCATCGCCCGTGACACCGCACCGTTGAACCAGGCACGGTCCAGCACGGCTTCCGGCTCACAGGCACCCATAAAGTGCCAGCTGCCGTCTACCCACACCTCAACCCAAGCGTGGTTGTCGTCAGTATGAGCCCAGCGCGGAGTGTAGACCTGACGGGCAGGAATGCCTGCGGCTCGAAGGGCGGCCACGGCCAGGACAGACTCCTCGCCGCAGCGTCCGAGGCCGCGCAGAATAATAGACTCCGGCCCGCCGGTGCGGCCGTCAGAGGGCTGGTAGGTGGCCTGCTCGTGGCACCAGTGGTTGATTTCGAGCGCAGCCTCAGCCAGCGACATCCCCGCTACACGCGCGCAGAGAGTGTCGGCATATTTCGTACGGAAATCATCCAGAGTCTCGTTGTTGACCCTCAGCGGCAGCACGAAATGGCGGAACTCGCGCTCCGGGATGTTCCAGGCCATACGGTTCCGCACCTCCAGCGTCTTGACCACATTGCTCTCCCAATAGTCCCTGCCATAATGCAGGCTGTCGGGTAGAGGCATATACTGATAAAGCCAGTCAGTGTATTTCTGGACCGGTCCCTTGCAGGAAACAGTCAGCAGGATGGCCGCTACGGCGGCGATGATGGTAAGACAACGACACTTCATATTATGCGGCGCCTACCCGGATTTGGTTCGCTACAGGGAGGCTATGTTTTTCTCGTTCAGGAGGTTCTTGCCCTCGGGTGTATATGCGTACTTGATGCGGTCGGCGTAATGCTCCTCTACCTTTCCGCGGACAATCTTCATTGTGGAGTTCATCATCTTGTTGGCGATGGTGTACGGCTCGTCGCAAATCACAACGGCAGCGGGCAGCCAGCGCTCAGGGAACAGACCTTCGTGGGCCTTGCCCTTGCGGTAACTGTCAATCTCTTCCTGGATCTTCTGCAGCATTGCCACCTTGCCGTCGCGCGAAGCCGGGTCTAGCCCTTTGCCCTTCACGTATTCGGCCAGATTGTCCTTTTCTGGAACTATCAGCACAATGGTGTAGGGCGACTGGTTGTTGTGGAGCACAACCTGAGAAACGAACTTCGACACTTCGGGCAGGCTGTCCTCGAATCCTTCGGGTGAATATTTCTCACCGTCGGCAGAAATCAGCAGCGACTTGAAACGGCCTACCACATAGAGATAATCGGTGTCCCAGGGGCAGATGTAGCCCATATCGCCGGTGTAGAGCCAGCCGTCTATCACGGTCTTCGCAGTGGCTTCGGGGTTCTTCCAGTAGCCGGCCATCACGTTCTCGCCCCGGATCACGATCTCTCCCTTGGTGCCGACGGGGACCTCGTTGCCCTGCTCGTCGCAGATCTTGCAGTCCATCGGCTTCACTATGCGGCCTGAAGAGCCGAAAATGGCGTGTCCTTCCGAGTTCGCACAAATAATGGGGGTTGCCTCAGTCAGGCCATATCCCTGGAACATAGGCATTCCGACTGCACAGAAGAATCTCTGGAGCTCGATGTCCAGCAGTGCACCGCCTCCCACGAAGAAGCGCATCCTGCCGCCGAAGCTTTCCCTCACCTGCTTGAATATAAGCTTGTCGAAGAACCACATCAGCGGCTTTCTCCACCAGTTGAGGAATCCGCCGCGGTTATAGTACTCCTTATTGTATGCTATGGCGTTCTTCACTGCAAAATTGAAGAGTTTCTCAACTTTCGGTCCCTTGGCCTTTATGCCGCTCTCGATGTTCTTCTTGAAGTTGCGGGCGAGGGCGGGCACCGAAAGCATTGCGTGGGGTCTTGTCTCCTTGATGGCCGTCGGCACGTTCTTGAGGGTGGCCAGGGCGTTCTTGCCGATGGGCACGAACGCTATGCTGCCGCCGTAGTACATCATCGTGTACATTCCTGCCACGTGGGCGAAGCAGTGGTCGAGCGGCAATATGATGAGCAGCACTTCATTCTCGTTGAGGGAAATGACTGAACTTCCCTGCGCCACGTTTGCGGTATAGTTGCGGTGGGTCAGCAGGATGCCCTTCGGGTCTGCAGTAGTGCCGGACGTATAGCTGATGTTGGCGTAGTCATCAGGGCCGACTGAGGAATAGCGGTCCACGAAGGCCTGGCGGTTCGAGGCAAGGAATTCGTCTCCCATCTTCTGGACTTCCGACATCCTTATTTCACCTTCCTGCAGGCTGTCGACATAGAATGCCGTGTCATCAAAGACGATGACTTTCTTCACTGCGGGACACTGGCCGATGATTGCGCGTATCTTGGGCAGGTGATTGGCAGACACCAGTATCCATTTTGTTTCTGAATGGTGTATTCGGAACAGGAGGTCGTTGCCGTCACCGAGATTGACGGAGAGGGGAACGTCAGTAGCCCCTGCGTACATCGCGCCGAGCTCTGCCATTATCCACATCGCACGGCTCTCGGAAAGGAGCGCTATCTTGTCTCCCTTCTCCAGACCGAGCGCCATAAGGCCCGCTCCGATGCGATATGCTTCTTCGCGTGTTTGTTTCTGGGTTATTTCATTCCACTTGTCGCCCACTTTCTCCCTGAGGTAGACGTTGTCGGCGAACTTGCGGCTGTACTTTTCGACGAAGTCGATGATTGTCGGTCTTTCCGGATAGTTGCTCATAACTGGTTTAGGTTTTTACAAACTACTAATTTAAGCATACCCCTTCGATTTGCCAAACCGATAAAAAGTATATCTTTGCGGCCGTTTTAAAAACGGATGAAATGCTAAGAGGTTTATTGACAGTCCTGATGCTGGTGGCATCCAACTGTTGTATGACGATGGCCTGGTACGGCAATCTCAAGTTCGATTTCGGAAAAGTATTCCCCAAATGGGGGCTCTTCGGCATCATAATAGTGAGCTGGGGCATCGCCCTGCTGGAGTATTGCTTCATGGTGCCGGCCAACCGGATCGGCTTCCAGGGCAACGGCGGTCCTTTCTCCCTGATGCAGCTGAAAGTAATCCAGGAGGTCATAACACTGGTGGTGTTCACTACGATGTCGATCCTCGTCTTCAAGGGAGATCCCATCAAATGGAATCACCTTGCTGCATTCGGCTGCCTGATTATGGCAGTTTACTTTGTTTTTAAAGGCTGAGTAAAAATTATTTGCATTAATAAAAATTATTTCACACTTTTGCAGTCCCAAAAATCAAAGCAACCTCTCGTGTGAAGGCTTTTAAGTCGCGATGTTGCGCTAAATAATTGAAAGATATGGATTTAATGAAAGTTGCCGAGCAGGCGATGGCACAGGACCAGAAGAGCTTCCCGAACTTCAAGGCTGGCGATACTATTACGGTCACTTACAAGATTAAAGAGGAAAACAAGGAGCGTCTCCAGAAATTCCGTGGCGTTGTGATCCAGCGTCGTGGTGCTGGCAGGACCCAGACCTTCACCATCCGCAAGATCTCTAACGGCGTCGGCGTTGAGCGTATATTCCCCCTCAACTCACCGTTCATCGAGAGCATCGAGGTTAACAAGTACGGTAAGGTTCGCAGGGCACGCATCTTCTACCTCCGCAACCTGACCGGTAAGAAGGCCCGCATCAAAGAGAAGAAATACGTAGCGAAACCCGCTGAGTAATATTCCTTCGGCCCCTTAGCTCAACTGAATAGAGCATCTGACTACGGATCAGAAGGTTACAGGTTTGAATCCTGTAGGGGTCACCAGAGCAAAGCTCTAAAAAGAACGCCCCGCACGATAAGTGCGGGGTATTTTTGTGTCACAAGGAACGCTCAGCACGCAGTGCGGGCTTTTGTGGGCAGCACGTCAAAAGCTTGCTTTTGTTAGTGCTGACAGGAAAAGCCCCGAAGGAGCGTAGCGACTGGAGCGGTCCTTCTCCATAAAAACAAGCGCATCTATAGCGCCAAGGTGTGTTTTCCCTCGAGCTTTGCCGTGACCCCGTTTCAGGAACTGGAGGCCCTTCAGGGCCGACAAATCCTTCCTTACCTGCTATAGAACTCGATCGTCCTAACTATCGCCCTTCTGCAGACCGGGCAGAAGGAGTCGCATTCATTGATGCGCATACGGCACTGCTGCACGGGACGGTAGACACCCTTGGTGCTGTTCCCTGCCCCCTCGTAAACTCCGATCTGTTCATTAAGCTCAGCCCTTACCTCAGGCTCCAGCGTAGCCCAGATTTTGCGGACGTCTACGGAATCCCAGGCAGCATTCGGCTGTGTCGGCACGGGAGTCCCTGCAGGGAGCATATCCTCCCACTTGCTGCTGAAATCCTTGAGCGTGGTGATGTTCGGTTCCCACGGCTCGGTGTCGGCAGGATACACAGGGTCGAACTCGTCGTAGGCATATTCATCGGCCAGTCCTGCGAATGCGTGTCCGAACTCGTGCACGAAAACGATTGCCGAAGACGGATGGTCGCTGCTGGCGACAGAAATATTGTTGTAGATGCCTCCACCGCCATAGCGGGGAGTATTCACCAGGACAATCACGTGCTCCGACGGCACTGTCCCGAGCACATCATAGAGCTTCCTCATCGACGAAGTAGTCAGATAGCGGTCGCTGTAGAAAGTGTCGTAATGAGAATCGACGGCAGTGTCGTGCCAAATGCCCTCACGAGGCACGCTGGGGCCTTCGTCGGCAGAAGCCTCGAACACAGCGCGGATGTTGAACCTGTCCTTGTACGACACATAGGGCTCGGTTGAGAAGAGTGCATCCCTGACAAGCCTGGCCGCATCGGCATAGAACTTCTCTTTCTGACCGGCGAGATAGCCCTCGCTTACGACCACGAGATCCAGAGCCTTGTCGACGGAACCTCCTTCGTGAAGCATACGCACCTCAGAACTGCCTGAGTTGAGCCCGCGGATGAGAATGTCGGAAGGATCCACGTCGTGCACGATTCTGGCAGCCACCTTTGAATGGGTATCGAACAGAAGCACCTCAACCGAAACCGGTTCTTTAGGAAAAGGCACCTGCAGACAAATTTCAAAGGCACGCTGGCGGGAGGCTGCCTCAGGCGTGGCCTGCCATTCCAGGAACAGGGATGAGAAACTGTTCTTGTACAGCAACTGGCCGGAGCCTTTGCTGCGCACAGCAATCTGGCCGTTGCCCTGCAGCAACAGCGTGTCAAGATGCTCGCGGCGGCCAGCCCACACAGAGGTCTTGAGCATATCCTGCAGATAAATCTCAGAATGGTCGGCATCACCGCAGAGTTCGTAGTCCAGACGCAGAGTGGCGTCCTCAAAGAAATGGTCGAACGTTACGGCGGGCAGCAGAGCCCCGGCAGGAGCCGTCCCCATCTCAAACTCCAGCACTCCGCCCTTCATAATCTGACGGTGTTTCAGGAACGGTTTGCGGAGTTTGCGGCCGTTAAGAGTAATCCGACGGACATAATCTCCTTCTCCGCTTTTCAGAAATGTGAAAGTCCTGCCGTTCTCGAGATTGATCACAGCCTTGTCGAACGACGGCGCCCCGAGCGCATATTCTTCGCTGCCAGGGCAAACCGGATAGAAGCCAAGCGTAGCAAAGATGTACCAGGCACTCATCTGGCCGGCATCGTCGTTGCCGCTGAGACCTCCGGGGGTATTGCGGTATTCCGTAGCTATGATATCGCGCACGGCGGCCTGTGTCTTCCAGGGCTGCGAAGTGTAGTCATACATCCACGCCACCTGATGGCAGGGTTCGTTGCCGTGCCAGTAGCGCCGCTCGGAAAACATTGAGTCCAGACGCGCCACGAAGACCTCTTCCCCTCCCATTTCCTTTATGAGACCGGGAACATCGTGAGGCACATACCAGGCGTAGTGGGCCGGAGTGCCTTCGGTGATGAACGATGTTTTCTGGAGATAATTGTCATCTGTCAGGAAACTTCCATCGGAATGGCGTCCCTGGGGATAATGAGTCACGGGGCTGAACACGTTGCGCCAGTTGCCGGCACGCCTGCGAAGTTTCAGCCAGTCGGCGAAGTGTCCGAGACGGCGCGCCATCTGCGACAGGCACCAGTCATCGTAGGCATATTCCAGCGTTCGGGACACCTGCTCGCGCTTATGGAAAGCATACGGCACTTCGTCCTCCAGCGGCACATAGCCGTATTGCAGATAAGACTGGAGGGCCCGTCGGCCACGGCCGTCTATATAAAGAAGGCTGTCGGAAGGCGTTTCAAAGGCATTCTGCCGCATCGCCTTGTAGGCCTTGCTGACATCGAAGCCACGAATGCCCTTGGTCCACGCGTCGACTATCATACTGACGCAATGGTCGCCTATCATCGCGCTGGTGTAGCTGCCCCAGCAGGGGAATATCGGAAGCCATCCTCCGCGGTCGTATTTGCGCAGCAGCGCATTCACCATTTCGCTCACACGGGAAGGCTCGATGATGGTCAACAGCGGATGCAGGGCACGATAGGTATCCCACATCGAAAAATCGTCGTAGTCTGCAGGCTCGCCTGCATCGCTCACGGTGCGGGGAAGCAGCGAAGCCCTCCACAGCGAGCCGTAGAAATGCTTGTAAACTTCCGTGTCGAAGCCCTCCACCTCTACGGCAGAGAAGCGCTCAGTCCAGATCGCTTCAAGTTCAGCCCTGACGGAATCGAAATTCCAGCCCGGAATCTCAGCCTGCAGGTTGGACCTTGCCTCTTCTATGCTTTTGAAAGACGATGCCGCCTTCACCAGGTGGGTTCCTTTCGTCTTGAAACGCACCAGGATGCTCTCGCCTGGGACATATTCCACCACCTCGAAGTCATCGTCGGTCTGGACGGTAAAATGACCGCTGAAGCCGGCAGGCTGGCCGCTGCCCTGATAGATGCGGTGCACGGGATTGCTGCCGCAGATTTCGCGGGAGCCGGCTGCAGGACTCTCCAGCACCCCCTCCCCTTCGTCACTGATGACCGTGATGCGCATATACTCGCAGTCAGCAAAACGGAAAATCGCACTATGGCTGCGGCCGGTCATCTCCCAGCCGCCAAGGGCATAGTAGGACGGTGTCGCGGTTTCCAAAGTATGGTCCAGGGGCACGGGCACGTCGGACGGCAGGATGGCGAAAGAGCCGTAGTCCTGCGTGGCGCCGCCGGTCAGCCAGTGCGAAGCCCTGAAGCCCAGCAGTTCGCCGTCCTCATAATAATACGGACTGACACCCTTGCGTTCGGTCTGACGAGTCTGGGGAGTCCAGAATGTATGGCCGTGCGGCTCCGTTACGCAGGGTATGACATTGCCGTGGACTTCTCCTCCGCTGCCGAATATGCTGGCAGTGGGCGAATCGCTTGCAGCCGTCCCCACGCGGGTGTCAATCCCGGCGACCGGCATTACGGCGAGAAGGATAGCTATGAGAAGTCCTTGCATACGATGCTGCTAACGGGACCTCTGGTATTCGCTGTCAAGCGGAAGGTTCGTAAATGTGGGCGTTGCGACAGAAGCAGGCTGCCAGCCGTCGGCACGTCCGAACACGGTGAAGTCGATGACTCCGAGGGGCTGTGTCTTCGGCCAGTCGGTAATCGTCAGGCGCACGAAGCGTGCCCTTACAGGGGCGAAGTCCTCATAGAAGGTGTCGCGGGCCACATCGTTGCCGGTGCAGTCCAGCACAGTGCTGAATTTCTCACCGTCCATCGATGTTTCAAGACGGAACTTGTAGACAGGCAGAGCTCCGCCACGGCCACCGAAGCCGCGCCGGGCACCGCTGCCGAACATTATGCGCATACCGTCCACCTTGAATATCTGCACCACGTCGAAACGGGTGGCGGGAGAAAGTTCTATCGTAAGCTGCGGCTGGGCGTCGTCGGCTGAAGGGCGCCAGAGAGTACCGCTGAAGTCATCCACCGCGTAAGCTGCAGGGAAACCTTCCTGCTCGGATGAAACTTTCGACAGGGCGTTCATCGCCTGCATCTTGTTGATGGTCACGGGGATTGAAGGGAGTTTATCCGGATCGGCCTTGACGCCGGGAGCCGGCTGGGGGCTGTCTGTCACGGTCACGCTCATCAGACCGTCCTCGTCGAAGTGCACGCGGTCCATGCCGATGCGGCGGCCTCCGGGAGGATTGGACAGCACGATGGTGTAGAACTGCCACCATTCTCCGTCAGGAGCCTGCACGATGGAGCCGTGCGCAGTGCCGGTCACAAGGCCTTCGGTCTTGCGCAGCAGCGGGTTGTTGGCCGCGTAGGTGTAAGGGCCGAGCGGAGAAGTAGCCGTATAATAGCCCTCGGCATAAGTCTTCCACTGTGTGCCGGAGGCAGAATACTCCAGATAATAGACGCCATTGCGCTTGATGACCCAGGGGCCTTCAATCCAGGCCACTCCGGGATACTCGTTCTTCTCGCCGTAGCGCTCCCAGGCGTGCATCGGGTTGAAGCCGAACAGATGCACCGGTGTGCCCATAAACTCCGTCAGGTCATCAGGATTGAGCTTGACGCCGTAGATGCCGCTGATGCCGCGTCCTGGCCAGAAGAGGTAGGGCTGGCCGTCATCATCCACGAAGATTTTGGTGTCGAAGCCGCCGTTCCATCCCTGCTCCACCGGGCCGGTATTCTTGAACTTGCCGAGATCCTCGAAAGGTCCAAGGGGATTGTCGGCCACGTAGAGGTTGTCGGTGTTGCCAGAGAGATAGAATTTACCTTTGTATTTTGCGATGTCGGGAGCTACAGGGACACCCTGCACCTGATGGAATTCCCAGTTCAGCAGATCGTCCGAAACCCAGGCTCCGCCGCCCGTGCAGTACATATAGTATTTGCCGCCTTCCTCAAGGACTGTCACGTCGCCGGAGGCGTTGCCTCCCTGCCCCATCGGCATCGGGAGCGGATTGCAATAACGGGGCTGGGCCAGAGCTGCCGCAGAGCACAGCAGAAGAGCGGCCGCCAAAATGATGTTTCTACGCATATTCTTCAAATAAACAGGTTACCGGATTCTCTTGTCGCTATAGTTGAAACGTACCCCCTGATAGGTGTAGATGCGGTTGAGATTGCTTTGCGCAGGCTCTCCCACCAGCTTGCCGTCGAGCACTCCCTGGGCTATGTTCATCAGGTCGTAGACACGCTTCGTGGTCTCGGCGTTAGTGCCGTCGAAATGACCTGGAAGCATATAGTAAATCTTCTTGTCATACATCATCTGCAGTGTCTCGCGGGCAGTCTTGACGAAAACCGACACGTCCATATTCATCAGCAGGTTGGTACTTCCGAAAGCGTCGCCGCTGATGCCGATATGGTTGGCCTCGTCGATGAAAAGCACAGAGTCTGCGGTGTGGCCGGGGGCATAGAACACCTCGAGAGTACGGCCTCCGAGGTCGAACTTCTTGCCGTTCTCCATATAGCTCACCTTTCCATTGTAGCCGCGGGGAACCCTGATCCCCTCAGCCTGTGTCATCCAGAAATGGTCGAAGCAGCCCACGGAACCTGCGTGGTCGCCGTGTGTATGGGTGAGGGCCACGTCTATCGGCTTGTCGGTGAACTGGGCCACTATTTTGTCGAGATCGGCGATCCTGGTGCCGGTGTCAATCAGCAGGGCACTCTTCTCTCCTTCCACCAGATAGACCGACTCATTGTACATAAGGTGGCCGTTGCCTACCCAAAGATGGTCGTTCAGCTTGTGGAAGACTACGTCCGGTCCTTCATAGACCAGCGGGAAATCTTCCATTTGGAGCGTTGACACTGTCGGACCTGCCTGGGGTATGCCGTCCTCATCTGCAGGGCTGGCAGCTGACAGCACAGAAGCCAGGGCAGGCACCTGTCCGCACACTGCCGCTCCGGCAGCTACCGAGGCCATCCTCTTGATGGCCTGCCTGCGCGAGATATTCTTGGTTTTCATGGTTTTTATGCTCTTTAGAAAATTGGTTCAGATATAAAGATAGTGATTATTGCTTGGTATATTTGAAAAAAAATTTGTCGACACTGTAGTTTTTTGACCGAAGCTGCGTCTAATGTGCAGAAACAAACAAGACAGACAATGACAGAACGAGAATTTGAGAGAATCGTGAGAGAGCACAAGGGCACCATCTACACAGTGTGCTATATGTTCTCGAATGACAGAGATGAGGTGGCAGACCTTTTCCAGGAAATCCTGATCAACCTATGGCGGGGTTCCGGAACCTTCCGAGGCGACAGCGCGCTGAACTCCTGGATCTGGAAAGTAGCCCTCAACACCTGTATCACCTACGACCGCAAGAGCAAACGCGGCATCAAGACCGAACCACTGTCGATGGACATCGACCTCTTCGACGACACTGCCGATGAAAACCGTCAGATAAGCCTTCTGAGAGACCGCATCGGCAAGCTCGGACCATTCGACCGCGCAATCGTCCTCCTATGGCTGGAGAACCTCAGTTACGAGGAAATCGGCCAGATCGTGGGAATCACTCCCGGCAACGTCTCAGTCCGTCTTGTCAGAATCAGAGAACAACTTAAAAAAATGCAGTAACTATGGAAACGACAGATAAAACCATCCTCGAAATGCAGGAGCAGATGAAAGAGCTCCGCGAGAAACTCGAAAGCCAGAAAATCGTCAACGACTCGCTTCTGCGCAAATCATTCAGGCAGAATGCCAGCCGTCTTAAGTCCAAAGCCAACATTCCCCTTATCTTCGGAGTGGCCGCAATCCTTCTTGCCCCCTCCTATCTGAATATTGGAGCTTCCTGGATCTCTGTGGTCGTCACCTGGGTACTGATGCTGATATGCATCGTCGCCACCATCATCTGCAACCGTCACATCCCGCAGATGGACAGGGACCTGGTGACCGCAGCCGAGGAGCTCACCAAATTCAAGAAGTTCCACGCCGAGTGGCTCAAGTTCGCCATCCCCGCAATAATCATCTGGCTCGGGATACTGATATGGGATATTCTCAGGGGCGAGCAGATGAGCCAGGCAGAATCCATCGGCTTTTTCGCAGGGCTCGCAGTGGGCGCCACACTCGGACTCATCATCGGCCTCAAGATGCGCCGCGACCAGCTTGATGCAGCCGACGACCTCCTCGACCAGATCGAAGACCTGAGAGCTGAGAAGCAATAAAACTTTCTGATTTTTTTCGCATATTTGTGATGTGCTTAAGAGAATCACAGCAGCCATCACGAAGCACGCCAGACTTATAATTCCAGGTCTGGCGTTCCTTTTCGCATACTTATTCTTCCAGTTCGCTTACCCCTATCATCTGATGCGCAGGGAGGAGATGACACTCTTCCTCTTCGACTGGGACTACATCGGCCAGACATACCACGGTCCGGGCTGGCTGGCACGCTTCTGCTGCGATTTCCTCGACCAGTTCTTCTGCCTGCCTGTCGTCGGGCCTGTTGTGATAGCCCTGCTCCTGCTGGCTATCGGTACAGTCACATATCATATATGCCGGAAGTTCCTCGGCAAAGGGCCGTCGCTGGCCATAGCCGCCGTTCTGTTCTTCTGGTCGTTCTTCCGAGAGACTGAGAACTACTTTTCAACCCGATACACACTTGTCGTACTTGGCTATCTCGCCCTCATCCTGGCCGCACTCAGCTTCCGCAAAGTCTGGACTAAGGCTGCCGCCGCGGTGGTGCTGCTGGCCTTCGGAGTCTGGTCGCTGGGAGCTCCCGTCCAAAAATACTACGGCAAGATCTGGGGCACCCCCATCCTGGACTACGACAAAGTCATAGGGCTCGACACTGAGATCTACAGGGAAAACTGGGACAAGGTCATCAAACGCTCCGAGAACGACCTCTATATGACGGAAGCTACGTTCTGCTACAATCTGGCCAACGCTATGAAGGGCACGCTCGGACAGAACCTTTTCAACTACACCCAGAACAGCGTCTACGGCCTGCTCATCTGGATCACGCCCGACCTCAACGTGTTCAGCAACACCCTTGCCGGAGAAGCCTGGTACCAGCTCGGAGAGATGACCGGTGCGGAACAGAGCGCCATCATCGCCCTGCAGGCTTCACCCAAGCACACCGGAGTGCGCTATGTCAAGCGCCTGGCAGAGGTCAACCTCAAGAGCGGAGAGGCCGGCGCCGCACAGAAATACCTGAACATCCTGAGCAAGACGCTCTTCTACAGGAAGTGGGCGATGCAGATGATGCCCGGCCGCCAGAGCGAAGCCACTAAAGCCGCGCTTGCAGATGCACATTCGAAGCTTGCTGAAAAAGACTTTGTCTACAGTGACAACGGAGCATTCCGCAAGGTGATGACAGGCCTCCTCGAGGCGAATCCGGACAACGACCTGGCGCGCGAATACCTGCTGTGCTATGACCTTATGATCTACGACCTGGACCATTTCGCAGAGATCTACGCCCAGAAACCCATCCACTCCCACGTCTATCAGGAAGCCATCCTCATCTGGCTCAGCCAGCGTGAGGAGATGAAGCCGGAAGTCTTTGCAAGATATGAGATTCCGGCCGCAGCCGTCAACACGATGGACCGTTTCTTTATGAACCCCGACCGGTTCCCCAACACATACTGGTACTATTATCTGAAAGCAATGAACAGGCAGTAGAATATGAAGTATTTATGTTTTCATAAGGCTTTTGTCGCAGTGCTGGCCTGCCTGCTGCTCGCCGCCTGCCAGAGCGGAGATCCTTCCACAGCCGTTGCCGGCAGCGAGGGGCCGCTGGTCATCTATCCCGACTACAAGGACGTAACCATACCTGCCAACATTGCGCCGCTGAACTTCCGCTATGCTATGGAAGGGGTTCGCAAGGCCACCACTACCTTCACCCTCGACGGCAGGTCCGTCACATTCAGGGGGACCGAAGTTGAATGGCCGCTGCGCAAATGGAAAGCCTTCATCGAAGATGCTGCCGGAAAGACCGTTTCGGTAGAGGCCCGTGCCACCATCGGCGGACAGCAGGTGAATGATTCCTGGACAATCACTGTCAGCGAAGATTCCATAGACGGCTGGCTGACCTACCGTCTCATAGAGCCTGCCTACCAGATGTGGAACGAAGTGTCCATAATGGAGCGCTGCATCGAAAACTTCAATGAAACCGTAATCTGCGACCACCGCCTGACCGACAACGCCTGTATGAACTGCCACGTCCACGGCCAGCAGCGCGGCGACCTCTCGATCTACTATATCCGCGGGCCGAAAGGCGGCGCCATCCTCAACCGTGACGGCGGGCTGCGCAAGCTCAACCTCAATGCTGACGGAATGCTTTCCGGCACAGTATACGGAGAGCTGCATCCTTCCGGCC
Organism: Bacteroidales bacterium; assembly: GCA_017519185.1. Lineage (GTDB taxonomy): Bacteria > Bacteroidota > Bacteroidia > Bacteroidales > UBA932 > Equibacterium. The sequence goes on from JAFWSX010000024.1 coordinate 65,020, forward strand.
GATTCGGAGTCTTCTCCACCAACATAATCCTTCCCGGCCTGCACACAACTGCAGGCAGCAGGATGGAAGTCTACGACACGGCCTCCGACCTCACTGTGGCCGATTTCGACCACAACGTGATGGTCAACCTGCCCCACGTGGCACGTGCCGACGCTTTCGAAACCTTCCCCTGCTTCTCTGCCGACGGCAATTCGGTATTCTGGTGCGTGGCCGACACCCTGCCGGTGCCCGAGAGGATACACGAAGTCCTCTATTCGCTGGTCCGCGCCGACTTCGACGCCAGCAACGGCCACATCAGCGAGCAGGTCGACACGGTCTGGAGCGCCAGCGCCAACCACGGCTCAGCCTGCCACCCGAAGGCATCTCCCGACGGACGCTGGATAATGTTCACGGTAGCCGACTACGGCACCTTTCCCCTGTTCCACACCGAGAGCACCCTCTGTCTGGCTGACCTGCAGAACGGAGAAGTGAAGGCTCTGACCGACGTCAAGGGTGACAAGTCCGACACATACCACAGCTGGTCGTCCAACGGCCGCTGGTTCGTCTTCGCGAGCAAACGCGGCGACGGTCATTACGGCAAGCCATATTTCTGCCACATCGATGCCGAAGGCAACACTTCCAAGCCCTTCGTGCTGCCGCAGAAATCCTCACATTTTTACGATTACAACTTCCGCTCATTCAATATTCCTGACCTTGCCAAAGCTTCCACCGGAATGACTCCGGCCGATGCCCGCAGAATGTTCAAGGCAGCCAGCGAACCTTTTAAAAATGCAGATTAGCCAATGACTCAGAAAAAACATATCAAAATCAGCCGGTCATCCGTCGAAGCGCTTGTCTTCACGATAGTGTTTTTTGCCATCTTCGTCCCTCTCGGAATCAGGATGGGCGGTGAGAACCTCCTGAACACCATTATGCGCACGGCTCACGGGCTGCTGCTCAACACCGTGTTCTACCTGATGAGCATCACAGTACTGACCGGCGCGCTGGCAAAGCTTATGTCTGAGTTCGGCCTGGTATCCATCATAGGCCGTGTGCTGAAGCCGCTTATGAAGCCCCTGTTCAATCTTCCGGGAGTAGCGGGGCTTGGGGCCATTATGACTTTCCTCTCGGACAATCCCGCGATCATAGCCCTTGCCAAGGACAAGTCGTTTGCGTCATACTACAAGAAATACCAGCTGCTGTCGCTCACCAACTTCGGCACCGCATTCGGAATGGGTTTCGTGGTCATCGTCACTATGATGAGTTTCGGTCAGCCCGGAGGTGCCCTTGTCGGCCTTGTGGGAGCGTTCTGCGGCTCGATCATATCCACCCGCATTATGCAGCGCAGCTGTCTCAAGAGTTTTCCCGAACTCGATGCACCGGCTATCAATGTGCCGGCCCAAAAGGAATTCTCAGAAGAGCAGCAGGACGGCGATGCAAAGCAGGGCGTCTTCCTGCGTTTCATCAATGCGATACTCGACGGCGGCAATAGCGGTGTTGAGCTGGGCCTGGCCATCATCCCCGGAGTCCTGGTCATCACTACGATGGTCATCCTCATCACTTTCGGTGCCGGCCCCGAAGGCTACACGGGAGATGCCAACCAGGGCGTTCCCATCCTTCCCTGGCTTGCCGAAAAGATCCACTGGGTGTTCGAATGGCTCTTCGGCTTCACCGATATGAGACTGATCGCCTTCCCGATGACTACCCTTGGGGCTGTCGGAGCCGCCCTCGGACTGCTGCCCACTTTCAATGCTGAAGGCATCCTCGACGGCAACGCCATCGCAGTGTTCACGGCTATCGGAATGTGCTGGAGTGGCTTCCTCTCCACCCACACCGCAATGCTCGACGCCCTCGGCTTCCGCAAAGCCATCTCCAAAGCCCTCAGCGCCCACGCCATCGCAGGCCTCTGCGCAGGCATCATCGCCCACTTCCTCTACCTGCTGGTTTCGCTGATATAGGTATGCCCCTCTCTTACCGGCCGGGGAGCGGATTTCGAAAAGAATCTTTATCTTTGCCGCAGATATGGCAGACAGCAACTTCATAGACTACGTCAAGCTCTACTGCAGGGCAGGCAACGGCGGGCACGGATCGGTGCATCTGCGCCGCGAGAAATACATTCCCAAAGGCGGCCCTGACGGCGGCAACGGCGGCCGCGGCGGCAACATCATCCTGCGCGGCAACGCCCAGATGTGGACGCTCATCCACCTCAAGTACCAGAAGCACGTGCTGGCCGAGAACGGAGAGCCCGGCAGCGGCGGCCTGAAAGACGGCAAGGACGGCAAGGACATCATCCTCGAAGTGCCCCTGGGCACCGTAGCCAAGGATGCCGAAACCGGCGAAACGTTGCTGGAGATCATCGAAGACGGGCAGAAAGCCATTCTGGCCAAAGGCGGTCGCGGAGGCCTGGGCAACAACAACTTCAAGAGCCCTACCAACCGCACGCCCCGCTACGCCCAGCCCGGAGAGGAAGGCGTCGAAGGCTGGTTCATCCTCGAACTGAAGATAATGGCCGACGTAGGCCTCGTGGGATTCCCGAACGCCGGTAAATCCACCCTCGTTTCGACAGTTTCCGCTGCCAGACCCAAGATTGCCGACTACGCATTCACTACGCTGGAGCCCAGCCTCGGCATCGTGCGCTACCGTGACGACAGGTCATTCGTCATCGCTGACATACCCGGCATCATCGAAGGCGCCCACGAAGGCAAAGGCCTCGGGCTGCGCTTCCTGCGCCACATAGAGCGCAACTCGATGCTGCTCTTTATGGTGCCCGCCGACAGCAACGACATAGCCCACGACTACAAGGTCCTGCTCAACGAACTCAAGCTCTACAATCCCGAGCTGCTCGACAAGGACCGCATACTCGCCATCTCCAAGAGCGATATGCTCGACGACGAACTGCGCCGCGAAATCAGCAAGCACCTTCCCCGCAAGGTGCCTCACATCTTCATCAGCAGCGTCACAGGCTACAACATCACCGAGCTCAAGGATATGCTCTGGAACACCCTGAACAGCTAACGTTCTGTCCGGATGCTCGCAATCATCGACAGCCACACCGACCCATACTGGAACCTTGCAGCAGAAGAATATCTGCTCGGGCGCTTTGACTGCCCGGTTTTCAGGCTCTGGCGCAACTCCCCCGCCGTCATCGTAGGCCGCAACCAGAATGCAATGGCCGAGATAAACTACGATTATGCAGTCCGGCACGGCATTGCCGTAGTACGCCGTCTCAGCGGAGGCGGAGCGGTCTACCACGACCTCGGCAACATCAACTACACCTTTCTGGACGCCTGCAGCCGCAAGGAAAGCTCGTCAGATATGTTCCGCCGCTTCACTGCACCGGTGATCGCAGCGCTGGCCGGGCTCGGCATCGAAGCCAGGCTCGAAGGCCGCAACGACCTCACCATTGACGGGCGCAAGTTCTCCGGCAACGCCATATACGTCTCCGGCGGCAGGATGATGCACCACGGCACGATGCTTTTCGACACTTCTTTCGACGAAATGGCTGCAGTTCTCTCCACCGACACATCGAAATTCAGCGGCAGGGCTGTCGCATCACGCCGCAGCCGCGTAACAAACATACGCCCCCACCTGCCACAGCCTATGTCCACTGAGGAATTTATGGCCCTGCTCGGGCAGGAAATGGCCCAGAATGCCGAGATATATGACTACTCGACAGATAACCTTACAGCAATAGAAAGCCTCGCAGAAAGCAAATACAGGACTCCTGAGTGGAACTTCGCCTCCGGGCCGGCCTATTCTTTCCGCAAGACCGGTCGTTTCGACTGCGGAACCATCACACTCTCGGCCAGAATCGAGAAGGGTATCATCGAAGACATCTCCATCAGCGGAGACTGGTTCTTCACCCGCGACACCGCAGAATTCTGCGAAGCGATGCGCGGCTGCCCGGCCACCGCGGAAGCCATCGCAGCCCGGCTCTCCCAACTTCCCGTCAGCGACTATTTCAGCGGCATAACACCGTCGGAACTGTGCGGGATGTTTTTTGACTGATCCAACTAATCATACAACAAATCACCCCCTGAAGAAACCAGAGGGTGATTGAATATGTTGTTTTCGAACAATTAATTTGTCTCAGGAACCGAGTAGTTCTTTCCAAAGAATTCGACATAGAGGAAGAGGCCGACATCGGTGACGGTCGCATATTTGATATTAGAGCGGACATCCTTGAAATAGATGTTCACTTTACCATCTGTCGGATAAGTCTTGAGACTATATGTGTACCAGAAATCCCAATGGTTCGTAGCCTGCTGGAAATACCAATGTGTCCTCTGCCCTGTATTGGATGTCGATATCGGGGTGTTATATCCAGGTTCAAAATTAGCTGATGAGAACAAGGCATCAGTACTTTCAACACTTACGCCAAACATACCATAGTTTGATATGTTCTGTGCTATTCCGTAAGCCTTAAGAGTGTTGGTAGTGAACTTCACATCAATAGGATAGAGGCTCTCTGGATAAATGAGCTCAGTGGGATCGGGACTGCCGTCAGGAAGGAACTGTGAATGTTCCATAGGAGGAAGTTGGAAACTTAATACATAGTCATCACCAGCTTTCTTCAATGTAGGATTAAGCAAATACCGGAACTGATCGATAACATAAACATGGATGTAACGTTTCAATCCAGATCTTTTATGTTCAACCACAATCCATTCATCCTGCAACTGATCAGTAAGCGAAGTAACAGTAACATGAATCTGGAATTGCTTAGTGGCTGCCACATAGGTCAGTCCAAGTGTATTAGAACAGAACGACTGCGATTTTTCCCAATATACATCAAAATCAGCAGGATCGGTAGAACCAGGCTCAGAAACGTCGCTTGCCATACGGAAGGCGAAATCAAGATTATGAGTACTCAGGGTATTAAGTACCACAGAAGTTCCCTCGTTGGGAAGCAATATCTGCAGGGTGTAATTCTCATCGTTGATATCCGGAATACTGCGATCCACCTCAACGTCTGCATTGACGAACTCATCACCATTGACAGCATCCTCAAGTGTCTCATAATAGGCAACATCCGGAGATAACAACTTTGCCTTGATATAGTAAGTGTGGTTACGTACTACATCATACTTATTTTTATCGTCATCGTTGAGTCGAAGCACATGGTAAACAGTCTTGGGCGAACCACTTACTATATAAGTAACCCTCAGGATTACCTTGACATCGTCCACGTCAGCGTTATCATCGTCGAAAAGGAACTGATCTTTTTTAGTGTATGAACCTGAACTCTGGTATGCTACATCAAAATTATCTTCCTCATTCTCAGTTGCAGATGTCCAAAGGCTATAACGGCCAGAAGTCTTGTACTCATTGATACCGGCTTTCGAAATAATTAAGCCTGTTGAAGAGTTAGCGTCATAATAACTGTCATTGCCCCAAAAATCTTTTGCAGGAGCGATATAACCACGATCTCGACCATTATGGATGAGCCATTCGATCTTAGTTATCTCATATTGCTGATGAGCATCTACTTCGTATGTTAGAACCACTCTTGCACGGTCTCGGATCATATAGACAACGTTATTGGTTCCCGCAGCAGGCTTGAGCCAAGCATTCATAGCCTCTGCACTGGCTTCTTTATGATAGCCCCAGAAGCATATTTCCTGATGGTCGGCATCATTATATGCTGTAGACAATTCGAGGGACTTCATCACAACCTCTTCTGCAGTACCATTGCTGAAAGAAAGCGGGATGGAAAGATTGCGGTTGGCGATGAAATGAACGCGGGCAGTTCCCTGAGGCACAGTACCATTGATGACTCCAGTGTCAAAGAAATTGCCAGAAGCGCCATCGCTGTCTACCTCAGCATCACGGATACCGAGATACTGACCATTGGCATCGAAGCATACTAGCTGCATTGTATGAACAGTGGTTTCAGTGCCACTTACCATGCTTTTTGTTTGAAGTACTTTGTCAGCAGTACTGAAAGACAACTTGAACGGCACTTCATTCACACCCGGACCTTGAGGAACAAGGACTTCATTGCAACTAGAAAGGCCAAAGACCAGACACGCGATGAGTAATGTTTTAGAAAAGTATTTCATATACTCTAACTTTTTCATAATGATTACAAGTACTTCTCCTGAATCTTGTCAAAGCCATTCAGTCGATCCACTTCTTCAGCAGAGAGTTCACGGATGCAACGAAGGAAAGATCCTTGGTTTGCACCAGGATAGTTACTAGGGGTTGTACCACCACTTAAATTGAAGTATTTTTCACCTTTAAGTACATAGGCCATAACTCGGTCAGCTTCAGGAACAGTGATATTACCGAAATTACCACTCTGATAATTACTGATAACTTGTATTTCATCTGCTGTCGGCAAACGCCATCCACCATATCTCGTGCCGTCTTCTGCGACTTCCATATACCTAGCACAATGCTCTGCTGCAGATTCTGAAGACCAACCCGTACTAACAATTCCTAATTGCGAAGCAATCATAAAAGCAGGTGCAACTACCTGATCCTGAGAACGATAATCACTGCCAACAAGTGGTTTGCCTAGTACATACTTATCACTGGTAGATGAAATCTGAACTACATACATATGATTGTTGTTGTAGCTATTTCCCTGTGATCCGTTATCATATGCATTATCGTTACGAGATGAACCAATATTATGCACAGTACCATTCAAGAACACGTGAGCGTGGAAACGACTATCACTATATGCAGGATCATCTGAACGAACAACATACTTGGCAGGACCTGTCTTTCCTTGGTCAAATTCCCAATCGACCCAGTTACCTGTGCTTGGAGCTTCAACTTCGCGATAATATCTTGTGCGTTGCTCAGTCTTCACATACTTTGAATAATAGAAATAACGATACCTATAGTATCTACTATTACCGGTTCCTTGAATCCAGTCATAATCATTATTGTAGTTACGGCTATTCTGTGAACCTTCTCCCCAGTAATAGAAACCATCATTTGCCTTGTATGCATTGGCTTCGGAATTTGCTCCTTGTCGAGATGCTTGTGGAACCGCAGCTGACCAATATGACCTATTATAAACATAGTTCCATCCAACCCAGTCACCACCATCCATTTCTACTCGACCAGAATAATCTTGTCTTTGAGCATCGCCAGCAAGATAGTCTGCAGGAGTAGCTTCAATTTCCACATCTATAACTTCCGACATATACGACCCCACTTCCCAACCATCTGCTACCGGATCCCAGCTATATTCTCGAACTGTTGACGAACCACCTTCTAGAGGGCGGTAAGTCGACCAACTGCCTGTGATACTCTGAATATTGTCAGTAGGGAAATGACGAATGAGTACATCTTCATACAAAGAAGGACTGTCAACAAGATATACACGGAGAAGCATATACTTGATAGCCCTGTTATACAGTGCAGTTGATTTGACTGTAACAGTACCTTTCGATCCACTTGTACCTTCTGCAGTTTGGGTAATAGTAACTCCCATGTGGTTCCAATCATCATAGGTTGTCTTAATATGACCATTCTTATCATAGAACCAACCCCAAACAGCATTTGCAGCAGTGCTTTCTACTGCTTCGCCCTTCTCTTCTGTAGTTGGATTAATTGCAAACAATTTCCAGCCTACACTTGTACCAGAAGCTTTAGAATAGTTAATAATAACACTCTGGTCGCCATCACCACGAAGAGTATAAACTTTCGGGTTTACGTTAAGGTAGAGGTGCTGTACAGACTGTACGTTATTCTCGATAACCTCGCTGTTGGTCTTGTCATTCCAGGGCAGGACTGCATACTGGATGTCTTCGGTGACATCCTGGTCTTCCTGAATTGCACTACCCTTAGTTGCGATTGTTGCGTTGATCGAGTAGATGTGGTTGCGCTCAATCGCAGTAACAGTACTCTTTACTAAAGGTATACGGTAGTAATGGTATGATTTTGTACCGTTCTGGGTGAATTCCACAGAAACAACCAGAGACGGGGCCTTGGCGGCATAATCAGTTTCTGCCCACTTGTTAGGATATGAGTAAGTGGTAATAGTAAAGTTCTTGTCATCACCGGCATATCCATCGGTGTGGAAGATGTTGAATCCACTGTTGTGAACCTCTACACCGTTACCTTGTGTGGCAGGTTCGAATACCGGAGCTCCGAAAGAGAAGTTGAGGAACTTCCAGGCAGGGGTACCGGTGATGGTTATCTGCTCCGCAGCGGGCTTCTCAACCCAGGTCTCTACGCCGTCAACCATCTTCTTGGTATGGGTAAGTGACTTGAGGAAGTCAGTATCGAAATTCACTTTCACGACAAATTTCGAAGCGGCACGGTCAAGGTTAACATCGAACACCTGATCAAGGCTTGTTGCGTCAGGAGTCCAGTCCTTGATGACTCCTGCCATCATAAACTCTTTCTCGCTTGTTAGAGCGCGATGATCTCCAGGATTGGCATTGTAAAGTTTGTATATATTGCCAGTCGTTTTTCCATCGACTCTGGCAACATTGCCGTCGACAATGACAGCTATACCGTCAGTTACCTCGTCAGCAACCAAAGCCTGAAGAGCTGCAACGTTGAAAGTAGCGAGGTCTTTGGTACCAGAAGTCTGGGTGTTATTTGCAGCAACGTAAATATTGTATTTCTGCCCCATCTTGAGTCCTTCTGTTCTCCAATTGTCTGCCAGCCAGTTATTAGCAGCTTCCTGAACAGGCTGGTCATCAGCTATAGGAAGGTGATACTGCTTGATGAAAGTACCATCACCTGTGGTGCCAGTCACGTGCTCGACGAAAACATCAAGAGTATTGAGCTGTTTTTCCTGCAAATCTGCAATTGCTTCAGCACGGGTTGCGACAGTCGCTTCAGAAACAGTGCCCTTCAATGAGAGTCTTCCGTCTTGACCGAAGTGAGTGTTAATATCCAGACGTTCCCCGACGCAAGCAGTCAAAGCCACGGTCATAAAAACCGCAACAAATGCTCGGATAAGATATATATTATGCTCTTTTCGCTTCATATTCATCTCATTAGTTTTGAACAGGTGTAGGAACCAAAGGATTATTGTTGTCCTGGAAATACATTCTCAACTTATTGGTGATGTTATAATCACCGGCTGCGAAGAAGTAGGCCCAGATTTCGGAACTGTCGTCTGAATAGCCAGGAAGGGAGTTGTAGTTGAATGTCACCTTCTGCGGACCGAGGACTGAGTCGTTGTAAATCAAGGATACCTTAGCTACAGGGTTGGAAGGAGTTGAGCCGACTTTAGGAACGATGTAGAAGTAGGTATAGACATCGTCACCTGCCGCAATTCTCAGCTTGCCGTCGGTACTTGCTTCATAACCGGTAACGACACCAGTCTCGTTCTTATTGGCACGGACAATCTCAAAGTCACTGTTGTCAACTACAAGGTCGAAGGTATCGGTACCAGTGGTCACAAGCTGGATTTGAGGTGAGCGAGAAGGACGTCCGTCGGCTTCTCGGCCTTCAGAGACTGCCATATGGCTGCCTGCCCAATTGGTCCAGTTGGTGTAATCATGATCGACTGTATCGTATCTGTAGAGCCAAGAGTCGAACAGACGCATATTGGTGTTCAACTTCATGGTATAATTCAAAGTCTCGGCATCAACCCACTCTGTGTTAGATGTCGGCTTGACATAGAGTTTGCCGCCCAGGAAGTATGCATATACAGTCCAATAGTGGTTGCGATGCATATTTGAGGTAGTAGCATCATAGCCGGGAGAGTCGGATAGTTTGAACTCCTCAGAGAGTTCGTCTCCGTCTTCTGATAATTTATAATATATCTTGCAAGTGAGATCTTTGTCAGTCTCACGAAGATAGATGAAACGCTGTGTATTATTTTTTGAACCAACGGCAGCATCAAGAGCCTGCTCGCGGGCCTGAGTTGTCGTGAATTCGGTGCTGTTCAAGGATTCAGGATCAGCAAGTTCGGTGATTTGAGCACCTGTCGGACCGGGAATTTCAGCCACTTTATTTACATAGGTGACATCGGTGGGCAGTGCGAATGAACCAGTCTCGCGAGGGAAGACATAAGTCTGCGCAGGAATCTGATTGGCAAGAATCTCAATCTTGGTAACAGAGGCACCTGTCATACCGGTCGGCTGAGCGAAGAAGAAACGAACCTTGGAAACTCCGCGCTGCAGCTGAACGATAGGAAGTTTTTCCTTAACCTGATCTGATGTGAAATCAGCTCTGTTGTCTTTGAGGAAGGAAAGATCGACACCGGTAGGGTTGCCATCCTTGTCTTTGTTGAAGAAACCACTGATAGGCAGACCGATTGTTCCGTCAGCACCACCGTTGATTGCTACTACGGGTGAATTGCCCCAGGTTGCACGGGCTTTCTGCCAAGGACCGAAGAGGTCATCAGTGTCAGTTTTATAACCGAACGACAAAGCTTTCAACTGGCCTCTTGTCAATGACTGATCAGGAGTAAGACCAATAGAAGGAGCATTTGCAAGGACATAGAAGTCGAACCTCATCTTGTCGGCTTCACGGCCTACAATATAACCGGGAAAGACAACCTTGACTTCCAGTGTATAAGTGTCAGTCCAATACTGGGCTGTATAGTAACCACTGCCTGAAGGCAGATTTGAAGAATTTACGAAGTTAATATTGTTGACCTGAGTATAAGCAACAGCAGTTTCAGCATCAGCAGCCGCTACAGCCTCAGCATCCTCTGGATCAACATGGTTGAAGATCCAGACTTTCACGTTGTACAACTGTGACTCAGGGCTTACGCTGTTGATCGGGTCAACCAAAGCCTTAGTTGAAGGCATTACTCCCGGAAGATAGAAACGGAGGGTCAACTCTCTGGCCATAGGGTCAGTGAACTGATCGGGAGTAAGCGTTTCATTGCAGGAAGTAGCCACGGCAAGCCCAATCAGCAGACAAATACTTGTCAGCAGTGAAAGGCCGCGGTTCCGCCAAAAATTAGTTTCTATGCAATGGATATTCCGTTTCATCATAATGAAGGATTGAATTCAATACCAGGTTGCCAATTGAGCTCAACGTCAACACCGACTACGAGATTGTCATCAATGGGTAACGGGCCAGGGCCAGGTGTCGGCGGATCGGGAGTGAAACTACCGTCCGGAAGCAGCCAGCCGAGAATAATTTTAAGATTTGCAGCAGGAAGCGGCTCACCAACATAAATAGTGCTGTGAGTCACAGTGCCGCTTTCAAGAGTAACATAAAGGTGGATTACCCAATATACAGCGAGTCCGTCAAGGAACTTCTCAGTCATATTACGGCTGGAGAAGCCGACACCGCACATAATGACGGGGGTACGCTCCCAGCGTTCCCACATATGCTGCTGGTAGAGACCCATCGGGCTGGGACCGCTTGTCTTGACGATCTTGTCAACATAAGGCTGTGCATCTACCAAGTCGGCTTTTACCATTGTACCTGCGCTGTATGTATAGGTACTGTCGAGTACGTTGAAACTGTCGGCAAGGCCTTCGATCTCGCAGCGGATGCTGCTGAAATCGCAGGAGTCGACGTTAAGGATGACGCCGCCGGCATCGTTGGCCATATAGAGGTCTACATCAAAGTGCTGCCCCTGGGTACGGTTGAGAATCCTCATTGCAGCACGCGATGTGTAAAGGCCTGTCTTGTGGCTGGCAACTACGTCTTTGGCATTCTGCTCAAAGTGTGCGCCGGCTGATGTTTCATCACCCGAATAACTGACGACGCCGTTGCCCTCAATGTTTGCAGCGACAAGATTAGTATAGTCGCCGGCAGGGAGCTGCAACTCATAGGTTCTGCCGTTTGAGTTCCAGAGATCGACTGCATTGAGGGCACGTTCGTCAGCGGGTTTTGTATAGAATGACACGTTCGCATCACGCGCTGTCTCCGTGAAGATGTCGCGCAGGTAGTCCTCGAGGGCCTGCCTGAGGGGGAGGTCCTTGTCGGTACCTATTTTAAGATCCATCTCCTGCTCTTTGTTGGTGATGAGACGCAGGTGATAGTCGACAATAATGTCTTCTGGGCAATCGACGAGGTTTGCATCAATCAAGCTACATCCGGGGAGGAGAGCCAGACCGGCAATACCCATCAAACTTGACAGCGCTGTGACGAAACGTTTCATTGTTTATAGATTAAATTAAATTATTCACCAAGGGCGATATCGAAACTCAGACCGCTCTCCCAAGTCAGGTCAACTGAGAGGCCGAAGAGCATCTCAACGTTGCGAAGATCAGGAACGGTTACATATGCGTTCTGAAGAGCAGTTTTGTTGATGGTGAAGTTAGCCTCGGTTACGAAGTCCTGCATGAATACGCGGAAAACTTCTTTGTTGTTGTTGCCATCGAACGGAGGGAAACGAAGGCCATTGCCGTCGGTATTCTCAGGATAAGCAACTTTAGTAAGGTCAGCCTTTGAAAGATCAAGCTTACCTACGAGATAGAATTTGCCACCAGCAGGGATGAGGTTGTCGCGACCATAGAATTCAATGGGATCGTCATCGGCATCTTTAGCGTTGTTGACGAGCTCGAGAGCTACGAAAACAATGGGCTGATCTGCAGTTTCACCTGCCTGGAGGTTATCGAATACAGTGGTATATGCAGCTGCACCATCAGCTGTAGGGATAGTCTTGGCACCTTCGTCAAATTTGGTATCATAGATAACATTTGTGAAATCATTTGAACCAACCCAAGTCCAGTCTACCTGACCAGGCTGACCGCCAACAAGGATACCGTTAAGAGCAAACTGCTCGTCATTAACAGGGATTTGGAGGTTGGGAACATCAGCCGTAGGCTCGTAAAGCTGAGAAATCTTGTTGGTGTTGTCTTCAAGAACAGTAAGGCCATCTGCGTATTTAACAGTAGTCTTGAGAAGAGCTACACCATACTGGATATTGTTCTGAAGAGCAACGGCACGGGTATCGGGAGCAACCACACCGTTGATACCGCTTGCCGGCCATTTGGTTCCCCAATCAGCATCAGACCAATCAAGTACAGTAGTCGGGTAATCGGTAGGTTCAACGTCTTTGTTGGTCACACGTACAGGTGAGTTTACAAAGTATGAAAGGCCAACCGGGAAGGTGAACTTCTCAACTGAAGCAACTGCATCCTCAGTGGTACCCTGTCCGAATGCATCGGGAGTAGATGCATATGCGAAACCATCGGCATCACTCCAAGTAAGCTGAGCTGAACCAGCGGGAAGACCAAGGTTTCCAGGGAACTCATCAAGAGTAGCATCGCCAAGTGTATTGATTAACTGGTCAGAATATTCAATGCCAAGAGCTCTATTGAGCGCCAGACGAACACTGATAGCTCCAGTAACATTTGAAATATCCCAAGTAGGGTCAGTTACATTGCCATTGGGATCGAGAAGTCCGAGGATATCAGGACCAATCTGCTGGTCGGCATTTTTGCGAACTTCTTCAAGAAGTCTGATAACAGCTGCACCAGAACCATCGCGGAACTCACCCTGACGAATGGTAGTAACCCTCTTGAATATTTCAGCCATTGCGCGGTCTGAGAGAGAAGTAGCCTGCTCGGTCGGCCAAATGGCGGGATCGAAAACTATGTTCAGAATCTCTTCGATCTCGCTAGCTGCATCAGTGAAATCTTCAGGATCTTCAAGGATCTGTTTCCTTTCAAAAGAGGTAGACTCTTTGTCAGGTCCGACAGTGAATGAACCGAACTGACCTGCGTTGCCAGTGCTACGACCGTAGAAAACCATATCGGTAACACCGATGGGCAGTGAAAGATAGTAAACCTTGCTTGACTGGTTTTCAGAGATGTTCGCGGCTGAAAGTGTGCCAAGAGGATACTGGTAACCTTCCATGAAGTCAGCAGTAACGGTGTTGTCGGTAGCTACGAACAAGTTCATGGCGTTCATTCCGAGGAATGCACCGTCAGCCTGAACGTCAGCGGCAGCGGCTTTGGTGTGAGCCTTGGTGGCGATGTTGAAAGAGAAGTTGGTCTTCACCTCTCTCTTCGCACCCTCATTCTTGGGACCGAGCTGCTCCTGAGAGCAAGAGGTCAGTCCGATAAGTGCAACGGCACTTAGAAGAACAATAAGTTTTTTCATTGTTTGGTAAAAAATATAGTTAGTAATAATTGGTAATTGTCAGGTTATTTGTTGTTGGTGATCTCGTTACCGTAGATGTCGCGGGTATAGATCTTCTCACCTACGTGAGCGTTATGCTCGACTACGTGCTCCATATCCTGGAGATTGCGTGCTGCAGTCTCGTCGCCGGCAGCGGCTGCCTTGCGAAGAACTGAGAGAGCCTCGTTGGTGCGGCCGTTGTAGAACAGAGCCACACCGTAAGCGCTCCAGGCACGCTCGTCATCCTTGACCTTCTCGAGGAGACGAAGGGCATCCTCATAGCGATGGGCCTTGATGTGAGCGATGGCCTCGTTGATGGTCAGAGCAGTCTCATCAGGAACATAGTCGTAGTAGATGCGGATGTAACCGGAGTTACGCTGGTCTGAGAGCAGTTCGTCCTTGAGAACTTTGTAAACGCTGCCGCCGTCGAGGTTGCGAATGCGTTTCTCCCTTGCGGCGAGATCTGCCTCATTGTCGATGATGTCCAGCACGTTGTTGATCTGGGCCATCGACAGTGCGCTGCCTTCACCGTTTGCAAGACGGAGGTCGTTGACCTGGTCGCGGAACTCGCTCCAGGCCTCTCCACCGGCATTGGCCTCGAAGAGCTTGTCGGGAATCGGCAGACGGTTCTGGATATATTTCTGGAGGGCCTTTGCACGGCCGTCAGACAGTTGCTGGTTGTGCTTCTCTCCACCTTCGATAGATGCGAGACCGATGATCTGGATGCAGCTTACAGAGCTGGTGGTGTCGGCCATAATCTGACGGGTGATGTCTACGATCTGGTCGAGGATGGGAGCATTGTCGCGGAAATCGCGCTTGAGGACGGTCTTGTCGAGTTCGAAGTGAACATAGAGAGGACCTTCCATCTTGCGGAGCACCATATCGGGGGTGTAAGGCTTGTATTCCTTGCTGGGCTTCAGCACGGGGTTGTCCTTCTCAAGCTGTCCGGCCACACCTTTCCACTCTTCTACAAGAGGAAGCAGCGGGGCAAGGAAGATGGGACGTACGGTGTCGTAAGGAGCCATACGCACTGTCCTCTCGACAGGGTCGGGCCTCTTTTCGCGCTCTCCGAAGGTATATGCTATGTTGAGGCCAAGCTTCGGAACGAGAGCCGGAGCATTGCTGTGCTCGATGAAGCAGTTGTCGCAGTGCTCATTTATATAATAGGTATCATCGATACGCCAGCCGCCAGCCAGACCGACCTCTGCTTCCAGACGCCAGTGGTCGCTGAGCCACCACAAATAACCGAGACCCAGGCCGAGGCCGAAAAGGTTGCCCTGCACATACTGATCGTGCGTACGCTTGTACATACCGAGCGGGAATTTCACGTTGCCGGTATTGTAGTGCGTATAGAGCAGATTTCCTGTAAGGAAGAACCCGGTGTTGATGGTATCAGTGTAAAAACGTGCTTCCGGAGCAACTACAAGGTTGCGCCAGCGCTGCGGATGCTGCTTGTCAGGGTCATTGCGCAGGAAACGGTCCCACGGCTTGAAGCCGAGGTTTCCGCCAAGAGTCCAATGACCGCTCACCGGAACTTCCACTCCCAGGTTGGGAGTGCCGGATGCATCATAGAAAAGGTTGTTACGAAGTGACCAAGCCTCCGAAGGCTTATGCTCTGCTTGTTGGGACGATAAATCTGGATGAAATTCGACAGAAACTGTGTCAACTCCACGCAAGAATACATACGTAGTATCCTGTGCGTTAGCCTTTTGACCAGCGCCCAACGAAAAGAGGAACAAGGCTGCCGTAATGGCCCGTACAAATAATTTTTTCACTAAAGTATTTTCTTAATGCACTGAACTAAAGTACAAATATACAATTTCTCGCACTTTCGCAAATAATTTTTAAAAAAAATTTCGCCGGACAGCAGTAATTTGCCGTCCGGCGTATATCCGGAAAAAGTCGGTTTTTACTTGAATCTTTTCTCTTTCATAGAGACGAGTTTCTCCTTGAGAATGCCGGAACATTCAACGATTGCGTCCTCGAAAGTAGCTGCGTTGCGCTCTACCACCACCTCCGTTCCGGGAATCAGCACTCTTACCATTACATTCTTGTTGTCATGCTCGGGCAGCAGAGACAGGTTTACTTCGGTCCTGACGATATCCTCATAGAATTTGTCAAGTTTACCGAGTTTCTTCTCCGTGAAGTCGATCAGTTTCTTGTCTGCGTCGAATTTGAGTGAGTGAACTTTAATTTCCATTTTTACCTCCGATCTTTGCTCTGGGATGAGCGGTTAAATATGTTTTCTTCAGTTGCTCGAATGAGTTGTGCGTATAAATCTGCGTGGCTGCAAGGCTGCTGTGCCCCAGAATCTCCTTTATGCTGTTCAGGTCGGCCCCGTTGTTCAGCAGGTGCGTCGCAAGCGTGTGTCTCAGCAGGTGCGGCGACTTTCGGCCGGTAAACCCTTCTGCCCTCGACAATTCCGCCTTCACTATGTTGTTGACCATCGCCGGATACATCTGGGCGCCTTTGTCAGTCACGAAGAAGAAACTGTCACCTTCGCTTGAAAATTCCTTGCCAAGCCTTTTCAAATATAGTAAAATATATTGACGTATCAAAGCGGGAACAGGAACTTCTCGCGGTTTGTCGCCCTTGCCGACGATGCGGAACACTCCCCTGCCCTCGTCAAAGTCCCCTACCCTGAGATTGCAGACTTCGCTTCGGCGCATCCCTGTGGAGTAAAGCACCATTATCAGCATCCTTGCGCGGAGGTGCTCCATAGGCTCCTCCCCTTCGAAATCGCTTTCCTTGAGTTCGAAGTAGTTCTCCATCGACTGCTCGGTGTAGAACTCCGGAAGCCTGCGGGACTCCTTGGGACGGGCCACCTTGCGGGCCGGGTTGGAGGCCAACTCCCCCTGCTTGATGAGCCAGCTGCAGAAACTGCTCAGGGCCGACAGCTTGAGGTTGACGGTGCGGGCAGTCAGGCCGTTCTCGAGCCCGTGAGCCACGAAGCCGCGCAGGTTGTTGGGCTGCAGCACATCCAGGACTTCAGCTTTCGTGAGGGTGGCCGGCGAGTTCTTCTCCGGATATATAAAGGTATAGAATTCCTCCAGCGCCTCCCCGTAGAGAGTCGCGGTGCGCTTGGAATAGCGCTTCTGCAAGGAAATATAGTCGAGGAACTCTCTGATCATCACTGTAAATTTAGTGAAATTCGCGATGCACTGATTGCGTTTTTCAAAAACTTGTTTATCTTTGCCGTCCACAAGAAAAAGGAGGTGTGCAATAGACTATGATTATCGTTCCCATTAAAGAAGGTGAAAACATTGAGAGGGCTCTCAAGAAATTCAAACGCAAATTCGAAAAGACCGGCATCGTAAAGGAACTCCGCAACAGGAAAAACTTCGAGAAACCGTCAGTAAAGAGAAGAGATGAACTCAAGAAGGCCATCTATGTCCAGAAATTGCAACTCCGCGACGAATAGTACATTGTGACCTATCAATACGCAGGCATCCAATAATACTTGGATGCCTTTTTTTTTGCAATATTTCCAACCGGACTGCTTGTATGTATGCATACTGGCGAGTCCTCTCCCTGGAAGGAAGATATCTCCAGGCAGGTCAGGAGCTTTGGACGGGCTCCTACAGCCTGCCTAGGATATCATCCCGAATTGGCCGGAAAAAAGCCCGAATTCCCGGCCGTGAAGCATTCTCACGAGCGTTCGGCCGGAAAAAAGCCCAGATTCCCGGCCGTGCAGCACTTCCGCAACCGTTCGGCCGGAAAAAAGCCCAGATTCCCGGCCGTGCGCAGCAAAGCAGCAAAAAAGGAGGATGACCGGCCGGCCATCCTCCTTTCCTGAGAACAAGCATCTCCCCTACGCCTCGCGTGCGGCGTTGAGCAGTTCGATCATCTTGATGACGCACATAGGGATGCGGGTACCCGGGCCGAAGATGGCTGCAGCACCTGCCTTGTACAGAGCGTCATAGTCCTGTGCAGGGATCACACCGCCCACAGTGACGATGATGTCCTCGCGGCCATACTTCTTGAGTTCCTCGATAACCTGGGGAACGAGAGTAAGGTGACCGGCAGCAAGAGAGCTGATGCCGAGGATGTGGACGTCGTTCTCCACAGCCTGCTTAACAGCCTCCTCAGGAGTCTGGAAGAGCGGGCCCATATCGACGTCGAAACCGCAGTCAGCGAAACCTGTAGCAACAACTTTGGCTCCACGGTCGTGACCGTCCTGACCGAGTTTGGCAACCATAATACGAGGCTGACGGCCTTCCTTCTTGGCGAAGTCGGCAACCATAGCCTTGGCTTTCTCAAACTCATCGTTATTCTTGATTTCTGATGAGTAAACACCTGTATTCATACGGATGATGGCTTTATAGCGTCCTACAATCTTTTCGCAAGCGTCGCTGATCTCACCGAGAGTTGCACGAACCTTGGCAGCCTCGACTGCAAGCTCGAGCAGGTTGCCGTTCTTCTCGGCAACAGCCTTGGTGATGGCAGCGAGGGCGGCCTGAACCTTGGCCTCGTCGCGGTGAGCGCGGAGGTCTTTCAGACGAGCGATCTGGCTCTCGCGAACCTTGGTGTTGTCCACTGCAAGAATCTCGATGGGATCCTCGTGCTCCAGACGGAACTCGTTGATACCGATGATCTTCTCGATGCCGGCATCGATGCGGGCCTGCTTGCGGGCAGCTGCTTCCTCGATGCGGAGTTTAGGAATACCGGTCTCGATGGCCTTTGCCATACCGCCGAGCTCCTCGACTTCCTGGATGTGCTTCCAGGCAGCGTGAACCAGATTGTTGGTGAGGCTCTCTACATAGTAGCTGCCTGCCCACGGATCGACGTTCTTGCAGACTGAAGTCTCTTCCTGGATGTAGATCTGGGTGTTACGTGCGATACGTGCACTGAAGTCGGTAGGAAGGGCGATAGCCTCGTCGAGGGCGTTGGTGTGAAGACTCTGGGTGTGTCCCAGGGCAGCTCCCATAGCCTCGATGCAGGTACGTGCCACGTTGTTGAAGGGATCCTGCTCGGTGAGCGACCAGCCTGAAGTCTGGCAGTGGGTACGCAGGGCAAGGCTCTTCGGATTCTTGGGGTTGAACTGGTTGACCAGCTTGGCCCAGATCATACGTGCAGCACGCATCTTGGCGATCTCCATGAAGTTGTTCATACCGATGGCCCAGAAGAAGCTGAGTCGGGGTGCGAAAGCGTCGACGTCGATGCCGGCCTTGATACCTGTGCGGAGGTACTCCAGACCGTCGGCGAGAGTGTATGCCATCTCGATGTCGTTGGTGGCACCTGCTTCCTGCATATGGTAACCTGAGATTGAGATCGAGTTGAACTTCGGCATGTTCTTCGACGTGTAGGCGAAGATGTCACCGATGATGCGCATCGAGAACTCAGGCGGATAAATATAGGTGTTGCGGACCATGAACTCCTTGAGGATGTCGTTCTGGATGGTACCGGCCATCTCCTCGAGGTTCGCTCCCTGCTCCAGACCTGCCACGATGTAGAAGGCCATGATGGGCAGAACGGCGCCGTTCATTGTCATAGACACAGACATCTTGTTGAGGGGGATCTGGTCGAAGAGGACTTTCATATCCTCTACAGAGCAGATACTTACACCGGCCTTGCCGACATCGCCGACTACGCGGGGATGGTCAGCGTCATATCCACGGTGGGTTGCAAGGTCGAATGCGACTGAAAGGCCTTTCTGGCCTGACGCCAGGTTACGGCGGTAGAATGCATTAGACTCTTCGGCCGTAGAGAAACCGGCGTACTGACGGATGGTCCAGGGACGCATCACGTACATAGTTGAATACGGGCCGCGGAGGTTAGGGGCGATACCTGCTGCATAGTTCAGGTGCTCCATTCCTTCAAGGTCCTTAGCGGTATAGAGAGACTTTACGTCTATGTTTTCAGGGGTGTGCCAGAGCTCCTGTGCAGCATCTTTGGGGCAGGCAGGGGCAGCACCGAATTCCTTGAGATCTCTTATATCTGTAAAAGTAGGTTTCATCTGCTGATAGTTTAAAGTTCTTTAATTCCCATTGCTGCCTGATACTCCTTGAGAGTCTCAAGGACATTGCATCTGACGTGTATATATTTATCGATACCCTTGGCTTCGAGCTCCGGACGGCACTCGGGATCGCCGGCCACGACTACGATAGCCTTGTCACCGATGAGTTCCTTGATCTTCGGAACTGCCTCTGCATATTCGTCGTCGGCAGAGCAGGCCACGACGATGTCAGCCTTGGCGGCGAGAGCAGCCTCAACACCCTCTTCGATGGTAGAGAAGCGGTTGTTGTCGACTACCTTGAAGCCGGCCACTGCGAAGAAGTTGCAGCTGAACTGTGCGCGGGCGCGGCACATTGCCAGGTTGCCGAAGGTAAGCATAAAGGCCTGGGGCTGTTTGCCGCTGCGGTCAGTAGCGAGACGGAGAGCCTCGAAAGCCTGGGCAGCACGGTAAGGAATAAGAGGTTCAGCCACCTTGTTGGCCTCTGCGTGAGGACAGTTGCAAGTGATTTCAGTCTTGCGGGTCACGATTTCCTTGGTAATCTCGTCAGAAGCCTTCTCGAGGAAGTTAGGATACTGGTTTGTACCGAGGATGGTGTCGCGGCGCTTTGCGATGGCCTGATCCCTCTTGTCGGAAACGGCCTTCACTGCAGCCTGAACTGCACCAGCCTTGAAAGCCTCGACATATCCGCCCTTCTCGTCAACAGACTTGAAGATATCCCAGGCTGCCAGAGCGATGGACTTGGTGAGTGTTTCGATATAGTAGCTGCCTGCACCGGGATCTTCCACCTTGTCGAAGTGAGCTTCTTCCTTGAGGATGGACTGAGTGTTGCGGGCGATACGGTTAGAGAACTCGTTCGGCGCACGGAATGCGTGGTCGAAAGGAAGAACTTCGATTGAATCGACTCCGGCAAGCACTGCGCTCATAGCCTCAGTTGTACCGCGAAGCATATTTACATACGGATCGTATACAGTCTGGTTCCAGCTGCTGGTCACGGCGTGCACGCAGATCTTCATAGCATCAAGATCCTCGACTCCATAGGCCTTCACGATGTTGGCCCAAAGCACGCGTGCTGCGCGGAACTTGGCAATTTCGAAGAAATAGTTTCCGCTGATGGCGAAAATGAATTTTATGCGTCTGGCGACCTCGGCTGCATCGATACCCCTGTCGGTAAGGGCTGTCATATACTCGCTGCCCACAGCCATACCGAAACCAAGTTCCTGGCTGATGCTGCTGCCTGCTGCGTTGAAGTCGCAAGCCTTGACGGCGATCACGCGGATGTTGGGGTAAGCTGCCACGGCCTTAACGCAGTCTGCGAGCTTGTCGTATGCATCGTCGCAGAAATGGCCTTTGACAGTCAGTGAATGCAGAGGACTGAAATCGAAGCTTGCACGGATTTCATCCTTTGCGGCACCCTGAGCCTCGGCCACTTTCAGGAAACTGTCGATCACACCGCGGGTCTTGCCGGGGCAGCAGCCGCAGAAGTTGATCTCGATAGCCTTGACGCAGATGTCTTTCAGAAGCACTGCCATCTCATTCTCATCCAAGCCTTTGCGGCTGATTTGGAATCCGATGGAGTTAGCACCCTTCATAAGGGCGTCGAGAGCGAGTTTGTTGGCCTCCTTAAGATCCTCGCAAGCACAGAAATCCTGGCGTATGAGCCATTCGTTTGATTTTTTGGTACCCCTTACGAACGGGAACTGTCCGGGCTGGGTATCCATAAACTTGATGTCGGCGAGGTTCTCGGCACGGTAGTAAGGCCGTACGTTGAAACCTTCGATGGTCTTCCAGACAAGTTTCTTGTCATAGTCGGCCCCCTTCAAGTCTTTGATAATCGCCGCTTCCCACTGCTCCGTGGTGACGGGCGGGAATTCGGCAAAGAGTTTTTCTGACATAATTAGCTAATAGTATTATTTGTTGTTGTATTTGCGAATCCGCTAATATAATCAATTATTCGATTCAATCGTCCAAATAGGCAACCTTTTCGGGGTGAAGGCCGGCAATCGGCAGACTCTTGTAGATGCGCTGCATCCTTTTCATATCCTCATAGGCATCATCGGTGAGTTCGAACTTCTCTCCGCGGGACACTCGCTTGTTCTTCCAGTCGATGTAGCCCAGATAGACAGGCACGTTGGCCTTCTTGGCGATATAGTGGAAGCCTGTGCGCCACTCCTTAACAGCGGCGCGGGTTCCTTCCGGAGCCATTCCGTAGTGGCATACTTCACTGTTGTTGAAGAGGTTGACGATCTGTATCATCACGTTCACCTTGCGGGTAAGCGGCACTCCTCCCATCCTGCGGATGATGGGGCCGAGCGGGAAGATGAAGAACTTCTCCTTCACGAGAATGGTTATCTTGTTCCCTATCGCTGTATAGTACAGATATGAAATCGGCAGGTCCCAGACCGTAGTGTGCGGCACTCCCATTATGAGAGCCTTCTTCTCCGGCACCGCCGGGGTCACGGCCGTCCAGCCGAGGATTTTTTCAAAGATGAATTTTGCAGTTTTCTGTCTCATTTCTACTGGGCTTCTTCCGTATTGTCGATGTCGCTGCGGAGGTTTTCCCTGATGAAATCAAGACGGACGCTGTCGTTCTCTCCCATATAGAATTCCAGAAGGTCGGCTATGTTGTCTTCCTTGGTCAGGCGCACCGTCTCGAGCTTGATGTCGTCGCCGATGAACCCCTTGAACTCGTCGGGGGATATCTCGCCGAGACCTTTGAAACGGGTGACCTGGGCATTCTTGCCGAGTTTCTTAGTTGCGGCCTCCTTCTCTGACGAGCTGTAGCAGTAGATGTTGTGGGCCTTGTCCGCCACTCTGAACAGAGGGGTCTGGAGAATGTAGACGTGGCCTGCGCGCACCAGCTCAGGATAGAATTTGAGGAAGAAAGTGAGCAGAAGCAGACGGATGTGCATACCGTCCATATCGGCATCGGTCGCTATCACCACATAGTTGTAGCGGAGATTGTTGATGTCTTCGTCTATGTTGAGGGCTGCCTGCAGCAGCGCGAGCTCTTCGTTCTCGTAGACGTCCTTCTTGGAAGCCTTGTAGCTGTTCAGCGGTTTTCCCTTGAGGCTGAAAACCGCCTGGTTGACGGTGTTGCGGATCTTCTTGATGGAGCCTGAAGCCGAGTCACCCTCAGTGAGGAATATCATCGAGCGGGCGGCGTCCTCACCCTTGTCGGTGAAGTGGACCTTGCAGTCGCTGAGCTTCTTGTTGTTGAGGGAAGCCTTCTTGATGCGCTCCTTGGCCTCCTTGCGGATGCCCTGGATGGCCTTGCGTTCCTTCTCCGACGCCAGGATCTTCTGCAGCAGGATATCGGCCGTAGCTGGATGTTTGTGCAGGTAGTTGTCGAGTTCCTTGCTGATGAAGTCGCCCACGAACTTCTGGATGGTCGGGCCGTCCTTAGACATATTCTTGCTGCCGAGCTGCACCTTGGTCTGGGCCTCGAACTCGGGCTCCTGCACGCGGATGCTGATGGCGCCTATGATGGACTGGCGGGTGTCCGCCGGAGTGAAATCCTTCTTGTAGAACTCCTTGAGCGTCTTGCCCAGAGCCTCCTTGAATGCCGCCAGGTGCGTACCTCCGAGGATGGTGTTCTGTCCGTTGACGAAAGAGTATATGTTCTCGCCGTACTTAAGGCCGTGGGTGATGACCACTTCGATGTCCTGGCCGCTGAGATGGATGGGTTCGTAGAGAGGCTGCTCGTCGAGACTGTCGTTCAGCAGGTCGAGCAGTCCGTTTTCGGACTTGAAGACTTCCTTGTTGTAGATGAGCTGGAGACCTACGTTCAGGTATGCGTAGTTCTTGAACATCGTCACGAGGATGTCGTTCTGGAAAGCATATCCCGGGAAAATCTCTTCATCGGGAATGAAGCTCACCATCGTGCCGTTCTTCTCGTTCGTGTCGGACTCTTCCCTGCCGAGCAGCTTGCCGCGCTCGAACTGTGCACGCACCGTGCGTCCGTTACGGAAAGCCTGCACGGTGAAACTGCTGGAGAGCGCGTTGACGGCTTTAAGGCCGACACCGTTCAGGCCGACCGACTTCTTGAAAACCGCATTGTCGAACTTGGCACCCGTGTTGAGCTTGCTCACGGCGTCCACCACTGACTCCAGCGGAATGCCGCGGCCATAGTCCCTGACGGTGACGCAGTTGTCGGCGAGGGTGATCTCGATGCGCTTGCCGAAGCCCATTGCGAACTCGTCGATGGAGTTGTCGACGACCTCCTTGGTGAGGACGTAGATACCGTCGATGGGATTGTTGCCGTCTCCCCTTCTACCAATGTACATAGAAAGCCTGCGGCGGATGTGCTCCAGGCCGTCAAGGGTTACGACTTTATCCTTGGTGTAACTGTCTTCGAGCTGCTGCTTCAGTAAATCTTCTGCCATGTCGGGATTTTCGCGACGCAAATTTAACCAAATTAATCAATTGTCGCGAACCCATTTATTAACACAATATCAACCTAATAATTTGGGCAGGACGATGACGAAAGCGGCTCCTCCCATATCCGAAGTGCGATATGAAATCCGGCCGGAACTCTGCTCCACGATGCTGCGGGATATGGCCAGTCCGAGGCCGGTGCCAGACGACTTAGTGGTGAAGTTGGGTTTGAAGAGTTTGCTGCGGTTCTCGGGGCTCACGCCGGGGCCGTTGTCCTCGATGGAGATGGAATATTCTCCCTTGCCGGCATCTGCCACAGTGACGCGGACCTTGCCGTCGGGAATCTGCTCCACGGCCTGGACGGCGTTGGAGATTAGGTTGACGAAGGCCCTGATCATCTGTTTCTTGCGGACGCGCACCAGAGGCTGCTCCACTTCGCAGCGGTAAGACACTGTGATGTCGTCGCGGCCTCCGAAAAGCACCACCTGCTCCGACAGCAGCTCGTCGAGGTTCTCCACCGTCTCCTCCTCGCTGTAGAACTTAGAGAACTGGGAGAACTCGTTGGCAGTCTCGGAAAGGATGTCTATCTGCTCCAGCAGGGAGTGGCTCAGCTCCTCGAAGCGGTCTTCCCAGCCGGGAACGTTCTGCTTCTTGAGCCTCATCATATGCTGAATGCTGAGCCTCATCGGCGTCAGGGGATTCTTGATCTCGTGGGCAATCTGGCGGGCCATCTCCTTCCACGCCTGCTCCCTCTCGGTCTCGGCAAGGCGCTGCGTGCTCTCTTCCAGGTCGTCCACCATCTTGTTGTAGGCCTGGACAAGCACTCCCAGTTCATCTTTGGTATTGCGGTAGTTGATATGCTCGTTGCGCAGACCGTCGAGGGCAAGGGATTCCATCTTCCGCTTGATCTCGGTCAGAGGCCTTGAGATGGAGTTGGCAAACATAATACCTATCAGCAGGCCTGCGATGAGGATCAGCAGGTAGATGTTCACGATGGTCGCCACGGACTGCAATGCATCGGCCTGCAGTTCGGAGCTCGTGCTGATGAACGGAATGTTCGCCACGGCCACCAGCGAGCCGTCCACGTTGAACAGAGGCGCGTAGATCGAGAAATATTTATTGCCGGCTATGACCTCTTCCGCGATGTAGCGCGAAGCGTCTTTCTTGACGATGTTGTAGAACGCGTCGTGGTTCATACGGGAGCCCATTATGAACTGCTCGAAGAGCTCAGGTTTGGTGGAGCGGATGAGCGAGCCGTGCGTGTCGTAGAGGTTCACGTCGCTCTGGGTGTTGCCTGCCACCCTCTTCATCGCCTCGTAGAGCTGGGTGATGTCGAGGTCGTTGTAGCGCAGGGTGTACTGGCAGAACTCCGACAGGGTAGCCTGCACGATGGTCATCTTGCTCACCATCTGCTCCTCGCTGTTGGCCTTGCCCCTGTTCAGGGTATAGAGGATGGTGCCCACTCCCACGCAGATGAGCGCTGTGGCCAGCGAGATCACTATCACGAAGGTTATCTTCCTCTTGAACGAATGGGCAGGCAGGTTCAGCAGGGAGCGCCGGCGCATCCTGTGGGTGCCTATCATTACGATGGCCACAAAGAGCAGGAACAGGTACGACAGCGACACGAGATATGAGTAAAGCGGCGTGACGGCGCGGGAAATCACTATGACGTCGTCGTCCGAGAGCTTGTTCACGAAATGGACGAAGCCGTCGCTGCGGTCCTCGTGGTAGCCGATGCCCATTTCGTCGTAGGGGCTCCTCGAAGGATAGCTGAAATCGCCCGATGAAGACACCAGCCTTCCGCTTGCATATTTCGCATAGGAGTACTGCTCGGGTATCGAAGTCCGCACATTGTCGGAAGTCATCATCCCGTCAGGATAGACGAAGGTGCCGCTCTGCGACTTGCGGACTATCTCGATGTAGAGCCGGGCTGTCTGGTAGGTCTGGTAGTTGATGTATGTGAACAGGCCGATGTACACCGTCTTGCCATAGTAGTTGTTCATATAGAAGAAACGGGACGTCGGGGCCAGCTGCACGCCGTAGCGGGTGATCTCGTCGCTGTAGAAGTCGTAGCAGTCCACCGCCTGGGTGTACTGGTCGATGAGCAGCTTGCTGTTGCTCTCGCAGGTGGTCACTGCGATGTCGTACTTCTGGCTGAAGTTGCTGTAGAGGTAGCGCTCCAGGATCCTGTTCCGGATGACTTCGGTTCCTCCTTCCGCCCAGAAACTCAGCATTCCGATCAACTGGTCGGAGGCCACGGGGTTCTCGATCTCCCGAAGCTGGATTTCGAGCGAGAGGTCGCGGTCCACCGCCATACGGTTGGTGCGGACCAGATTGGTCCTGACCTCCTTGTCCCTGCCCTGGATGGCCACTGTCATCACGGTGTAGATCGCAGCCACTGCAGAGTAAAGTATTATGCTCTTGAGCGAGGTGATGCTGAAGCGGCCGTGCCCTCCCCACACAGTCAGTGTCAGCTGTATCATCAGCAGCAGCGCCAGGAAGAGCAGCGCATAGGACAGGTAGCTCATCACGGTATAGACCGACAGTTCGGTGATCCTGTAGAGGTCGAGCACAATGCTCGAGTTTCGTATCAGCGAGCGGAGAGTGAAGTGGATGTAGAGGGCGAACAGAACGGTCAGCAGCGTCAGGATCCAGCCGACGAGACGCCTGCTGCCCTGGGGCATAGAAAGCACCTTCTTGTAGAGCGTCCTCCGCATCAGGAACGCAGACACCACTGCCATTATTATGAAGAGATGGACTGCCAGCATACTGGCGAAGGAGTTGAACCACCTTGCATCAGCATAGAGCAGAGGCGAGAAAATCCGCGAGTCGGAGTCCACCCTTCCGAAGAGGAACAGGGCATATACCAGCACCAGAGTACCGACGCCCAGTGCCACAAGGAATGAAGTGCGGCTGCGCTCGCTGACGTGGTAGTAGAGCACCGCCAGGATTATCAGCAGCAGCGCGATGAACCTCAGCGAATAGTCACGGTAGACTATGGTAGACGCCGAGGCCGGGACAATGGAGAACAGCGGATTGCCGTCGCTGCCGCGGACGAACAGGCCGTTGTTGACGTCGAGCGTGGATGATGTGAAACCCTTTCCCATTCCGAGCGAGGGGTTCATCCTGCTCACGATCTGCATATTGTCGGAAGGATACTCATCCTTGATCCGGATGCCGGTGATGATCTTGGTGGTGCCGCTGGAGTATGCCTTGACCACATACCACGACAGGCCGAGGTTCACATAGCTGTCCTTTTCGGTTATATATGCCAGCGGAGTGCTGTAGAGGTTGTCGTTGCTCATAAAGTGCAGACGATACCACAGCGGCGGCACGTCCACCTCGTCGTTGCTTATGGAGAATTCGTTGACCCACGACTGCAGGGTGTCCGCATTATAGCGGTAGAGCACCATATCGTCGGGGAATCCGGGCAGTTCTATCCACTCGTCGACCGGCATTTCCTGCACCTGGCGGACATATTTGTCCATCAGCTTCTGCTTCTTGAGCAGGTGCCGCTCCACCCTGGCCACCTGCCTGCTGTCCAGCCTCTGCGTCACGGGCGTGATGAACGAGAGCAGGAATGCCAGCAGAGCTGTCACCGCTAGTATGATGGAGATGTGTCTGGCGTCGGCCTTCATTCGTGGTGGTAAGGTTCCCCTTCGATA
The DNA here is from genome assembly GCA_017519185.1 of Bacteroidales bacterium. Taxonomy (GTDB): domain Bacteria; phylum Bacteroidota; class Bacteroidia; order Bacteroidales; family UBA932; genus Equibacterium. The sequence continues at coordinate 93,007 of JAFWSX010000024.1, forward strand.
ATAGTAAATGCCCTGTAAAGCTGCTCAAGGAATATAAGTCTGACCATCTGGTGAGAGAAGGTCATCTTCGAGAGGGACATCAGGCCGTCGGCTCTGTCATAGACCTTTTTGCCGAACCCCTGGCTGCCTCCGATGACGAAAACTACATTCTTTGAACTGTGGGCGAACTTTTGCTCCAAATGTTGTGCCCAACTCACCGAAGTAAACTCTTTTCCTCTCTCGTCCAGCAATATGCACTCGTCGGAGGTTGTCAAGTTCTTCAGGATCAGCTCAGCCTCCTTGTCCTTCAGCTGCTCCCGGCTGAGGCTCTTCACTCCTTTCAGCGCCGGTATGGTCACAAACTCGAAACGGCAATAATGTTCAAGTCTGGCACGATAGATGTCTATACCCTCGCGCAGGTATCCGTCTTCGGTTTTGCCAACGACTATCAACTTTATTGTCATCCGGATGGTTTATATCTTTATTATTGCAAATTTAAGATAATGGCTTGATTTTTGTTAAATTTGCGGCGTTGAATTAATAGAGAGATGAGAAAATTATTATTTCTTGCAGTGCTTTCTTGTTTAGCGGTTCCGGTGCTCTCCTGGGCACAGGCTCCCGAGTTCATCCGTATGCAGATGCAGCCCGGCCAGACCAGGATGCAGAGCCAGCCGGCGTCTCAGCAGGGTCAGCCCCAGAACTCCAATGATGTCTTCACCTCCATCGGCAAATATATCGAGGCCGGCGACTCTGAGAAGCTCTCAGCGTGGTTCGCAGACAACCTCGAGCTCGACATCACAGGTTCTGTCAACAGCTGCACCCGCAGCCAGGCCAAGCTCATAATGAAGAATTTCTTCAACAACAACACTCCCAAGAAATTCAGCATCATACACAAGAGCGGCCGTCCGCCTATGTCCTATGCTGTCGGCAGCCTGAGTGCCGGAGCGGACAAGTTCAGGGTGATCATCTACGTCCGCACCGACGAGGGGAAGAATTCAATACAGCAGCTCCGAATCGAAAAAGACTAAACAATGCATAGATTCCTTACAATGATAGTGGCGGCCATTGCGGTCGTCACTTCTTGCAATAGCACCGCCCCGGACCCGGTGGCGCAGGCCATCGAGGCAGCCGCAATGAAAGATGCTGCCGGCGACTACAAGTTCCGCATCACAAGCCTGGAGAAGATCGACTCCACCACCTTCCGCACCGAAATCGCGCGCCGCAAGGACCTTTTCGTCCTCAAGCAGCAAGCCGAGGATTTGTTGTTCCAGAAATACTACAAGGAAGGCAAAAGACAGAACTCAGAGAATCACCGCCAGGCTATGGAGAAAGCCAGGATGAACCTCCAGTTCGTGGAATCCCTCGAGGAGAAACTGGCCGGAAGGCTTGACGAGACGGCATACTACGACTACGTCTTCTCAGGCTATTCAGAGACCTCTGAAGGCCGTATGAACTATGACAATGTCTACGTCGCCATCACTCCCGGCGGCGAGGTCCTCAGCATGACCGCCAACCAGCGTGACCTCCACAAAGGCACCGGCCGTGTCATCCCCGGCTATCTGGAAGGCATCTCCTCAGAATCTGACGGCGAGTAAAGTCAGTCGGTAAATTCACGAAAAAAGGCGGCTCCACACGGAGTCGCCTTTTTCGTGCTGCGGAACCAGGCGCCTATCTTACGCGCTCGCCGTAGCTGCGGTCAACGGTATTGACCCTGATCTTGTCGCCCTGATTGATGAAGAGCGGAACCATGATCTCGGCACCGGTCTCGAGGGTGCAGGCCTTGAGTGCATTGGTAGAAGCGGTATCACCCTTGACAGCGGGCTCGGTGTAGGTCACTTCCAGCTCTACGTAAGTCGGGAGCTCACAGGTGAGGCACCTCTCTTCGTCAGCGTGAAAAATCATCTCCACCTCCTGGCCTTCTTTCATAAGGTCAGCATTCTCGATCATATCGAAACCAAGGTGAACCTGCTCGAAAGTCTCGGTGTGCATGAAGTTGTATCCGTCTTCATCTTTGTAGAGGAACTGATAAGGCCTGTGCTCCACGGTGATGAGGTCTACTTTCTCACCTGCACTGTAGGTCTTTTCGAGAATCCTGCCGTTTTCCAGATTGCGGAGTTTTGTCTTGACGAAAGCCGGGCCCTTGCCGGGCTTTACGTGTTGGAACCATACGATTGAAACGGGCTTGCCGTTGAAATCCAGACAAAGACCGTTTTTGAAGTCAGCAGTTGTTGCCATATATCTTTGTTATTGTTTGTTTATGATTTTATTCTGCAAATGTAAGTATAATTCTTCCAATTGCCAACGGGGTGTTGAAGTGGCCCCGCAAATGCCCACGCTTTCGCCGTCGTGGAACAGCCCTTCGGGAATCTGCCCGCCGTCGATCCAGTAGGTGCGGGGGTTGTGCTTGAGGCACAGGTTGTAGAGCACGTTGCCGTTGGAACTTTCGCGGCCGCTGACGAACAGGATGATGTCGTGGGATGCGGCGAATCCGGCGAGGGCCTCGTGCCTTGCCGCCACCTGCTTGCAGATTGTGTCGAAGGCCTCGAACTCGCCACCTGCCTCTTCGCTTCTGCGGCGGCAGGCCTCAGTCAGTGCGGCATACTGCTCGGTGTCCTTGGTGGTCTGGGAAAACAGGGCAACGGGCTTGGAGAAGTCAATCCCGTCAATCTCCTGCACGCTTTCTACCACTACCGCGTTGCCGTCGGTGCGGCCCACGAGCCCGTTCACCTCGGCGTGGCCCTTCTTACCGAAAATGACCAGGGTGCCACCCTTGGCGCTGACCTTGCGGTACGTGGCTGCCACCTTCTTCTGGAGCTGGAGGACCACCGGGCAGGTGCAGTCGATGATGGTGATGTTGTTCCGCTCCGCAAGGTCATAGGTAGCCGGGGGCTCGCCGTGAGCCCTCACCAGCACCACGTCGTCGTGGATGGAAGCCATCTTCTCGGCATCGATTATCTGCAGTCCCTTGGAGGCCAGCCTTCCGATTTCCTGTGCGTTATGGACTATGGCGCCGAGCGAGTACAGCCGATCGTGGTCTGAAAGGTAGCTTTCAGCTTTCCTGACAGCCCTGACAACTCCGTTGCAGAAGCCTGAGCCGGCGTCTATTTCTATGGTCAGATTCATCAGAGTTCTATACCGAACTTGCTGCGCATAAGGTCGGTGAACCACACCATCTCATCTTCGAGAGTCATACTGGTGTTGTCGAGCACGATGGCGTCGGCAGCCTGGCGCAGCGGGGATATCTCGCGGTGGGTGTCCTGATAGTCCCTGTCCTGGATGTTCTTCATCACTTCGTCGAAAGTCACCTGCTTGCCGCCGGCAACCATCTCGTCGTAGCGACGCTGGGCGCGGACCTTGTCGTCAGCCACCATGAATATCTTGAGCTGGGCGTTGGGGAAGACATTGGTGCCGATGTCGCGGCCGTCCATCACGATGCCGCCTTTCTTGCCGTATCGGCGGAGCAGCTTGTCGACGAACTCTCGTACGAAACCAATGGCGGACACGGGACTCACGGCGTTGGAAACGTCCATCTGGCGGATGAGCCCTTCGACGTTCTCCTCGTTGATGTAGGTGTCGGGACGGAGGGAAACCCTGAGCTGGCGCATCGCTTTGCGGAGCGACTTCTCGTCGATGTTGTTGTCAGAGTCGATCCAGCCTCCGCGCAGGCCGAACAGGGTGATGGCCCTGTAGACGGCACCTGAATCGAGGTGGAGGTAGCCGGTCTTCTGGGCGATGAGTTTGGCGAAAGTGCTTTTACCGGTTGAAGAGTAACCGTCAATTGCAATGATGATTTTCCTGGCCATTGTATGAAGTGCTTGAAAAACAAAAATACTTAAAAAATATCTATCTTTGCTCATTATCACCCTTAAGATTTGAACAGTATGAAAATTCTGGTGGTCGACGACGAACGCAGCATACGCAACACGCTCAAGGAAATCCTCGAGTTCGAAGGACATACCATCGCAGTGGCCGAAGACGGAAAGCAGGGACTGGAAATGGCCCTCAACGAAGCATACGATGCTATTTTCTGCGACATAAAGATGCCGAACATGGACGGACTGGAGATGCTCGCAGCCCTTGCTGACAGCGAGAATGAAACTCCGATCATTATGATATCCGGCCACGGTGACATCGACACTGCAGTGGACTGTATCAAGAAGGGTGCGTACGACTTCATACAGAAGCCGCTAGACCTGAACCGCATACTCATCACGCTGAAGAACGCCACCGACAAGTCAAGCCTTGTGAAGGAGACCAAGATCCTCAAGAAGAAAGTCGATTCCCGCTATGAAATCATCGGCGAGAGCGAGGCCATCAAGCACATCAAGGACGTGATTTCACGCGTAGCGGCCACCGACGCCCGCGTGCTCATCACCGGAGCGAACGGCACCGGCAAGGAACTCGTGGCCCACAACCTTCACAGCCAGAGCCAGAGGGCATCGATGCCTTTCATCGAGGTCAACTGCGCCGCTATCCCCAGCGAGCTCATCGAGAGCGAGCTGTTCGGTCACGAGAAAGGCTCCTTCACCTCTGCGGTGAAGCAGCATAAGGGCAAGTTCGAGCAGGCCGACGGAGGCACCCTCTTCCTCGACGAGATAGGTGATATGAGCCTTGCCGCCCAGGCCAAGGTGCTCCGCGTGCTGCAGGAGAACAAGCTTATGCGCGTGGGTGGCGACAAGGACATCAGCGTGAACGTGCGCGTGATAGCCGCTACCAACAAGAACCTCACCGAGGAGATTGCCAAGGGCACCTTCCGCGAGGACCTCTACCACCGCCTGAGCGTGATTGTGATCCACGTGCCTACGCTCGCCGAACGTACCGACGACATTCCGCTGCTCGTGACTCACTTCATCAAGCGCATCTGCGCCGAGAGCGGCAAGCCCGAGCCTACCGTGCAGCCCGCTGCATACGACGAGCTCAAGAAGCTTCCCTGGACAGGCAATATCCGCGAGCTTCGCAATGTGGTCGAAAGACTTCTGATCCTCTGCGGAAACACAATAACCAAGGACGACGTATTGTTATACGCTACTCCTTCAATCTAACGAAAGACTATGAACCTTGTAGCTATAGTAGGAAGGCCAAATGTAGGAAAATCGACGCTGTTCAACCGCCTTGTCGGTATGCGTCAGGCCATTGTCGATGACACTTCGGGAGTGACCCGCGACCGCCACTACGGCCGTTGCGAATGGTGCGGCCACGAGTTTTCAGTGGTTGACACTGGCGGTTTCACGACCAACAGCGACGACGTGTTCGAGAGCGAGATCCGCAAGCAGGTGCTCATCGCCATCGAGGAGTGCGACCTGGTGCTTTTCCTCGTGGAAGTGGCCACCGGCATCACCGATTTCGACGCCGAGATAGCCGACGTGCTGCGCCGCAGCCGCAAGCCTGTGGTGCTGGCCGTCAACAAGGTTGATTCCGGCGACAAGATTTTCGGCACATATGAGTTCAACGCCCTCGGCCTCGGAGAGCCCTGGAGCATCTCCGCAGCCACAGGCAGCGGCACCGGCGACCTGCTCGACGAGATAATAGCCAAGTTGCCTGCCGATTCCACCATCAAGGAAGAGGCTGATGAGCAGAATTCCATCCCCCGCATCGCCATCGTGGGCAAGCCAAACGTGGGCAAGTCTTCGCTTACCAACGCCCTGCTCGGCGAGGACCGAAACATTGTGACCCCCGTGGCAGGAACCACCAGGGACTCCATAAGCACATACTACAACAAGTTCGGCCACGAATTCATCCTCGTCGACACCGCCGGCGTCCGCAAAAAGTCGAAGGTGACCGAAGACCTGGAGTTCTATTCCGTGCTGCGTTCCATCCGCGCCATAGAGAACTCTGACGTCTGCATACTGATGGTCGACGCGCAGAGCGGCATCGAAAGCCAGGATATGTCGATATTCAACATCATCCAGCGCAACCGCAAGGGCTGCGTGATTGTGGTCAACAAGTGGGACCTCATCACCAAGGACAGCAATACGCTGGCCAGATACCGCGAGGCCGTGCTTCGCAAGATCGCTCCGGCCGACGATATTCCGGTGGTTTTCACTTCCGTGGTCAACAAGCAGCGCATTATGGACGTGCTTGACAATGTGGCGAAGGTCTACGACAACTACTCGAAGCGCATTCCCACTTCAGAGCTGAACGAGGTGATGCTGCAGGAGATTGACAACTATCCGCCTCCGGCGTGGAAGGGCAAGTATGTCAAGATCAAGTACGTGACTCAGCTGCCGACGGCGTCTCCGGCTTTCGCGTTTTTCTGCAATCCGCCGCAGTACGTCCGCGACCCGTACAAACGCTTCCTGGAGAACAAGCTCCGCGAGCATTTCGACTACACGGGCTGCCCGCTGCAGATCTATATCCGACAGAAATAGGTTTGCGCCCTGTTGGTGCAATAGTAATGTTGCTTTTCGGACCGACGCTTCGCGTCTCCTTCCCACGCTGCGCGTGGGCCCCTCCCTCTATCGTCCGAGGGTGGACAGGGTCCTCAAACGCAACATTACTATTGCACCAATGGCTATACTATATGCTTCGCCGGAAAAAAGCCCGGATTTCCGGCCTAGTAGACCTTCAGCTCGCCGATTTCTACGCCCTGGGCGCCGGCAGTCACGATGATGACCTCCTTGCCCTTCTTGTTGACGACGTACGAAGGCTCGTCGATGAAGGTGTGGCTGTGCCCGCCGATGATGATGTCGATGTTCGACGACTCGGCTGCCATCACGTGGTCAGACGGACGGTCATAGTCGCCTCCGTCGAAGCCGAGGTGCGAAAGGAAGATGACCAGGTCGCATTTCTCAACGTTCTTGAGATAGTCGGCCCAGCCGTTCACTTCAGCAACAGTGTCGAGGTGCTCCATATTCTTGATGTATTCATACATCACGTTGCTCTCCAGGTAGGAAGTGGCACCTACGATACCGATCTTCATTCCGCCGCGTTTGAGAATGGTGTACGGCTTGACATAAGGTTCAAGGGGTGTACCCTCCACTCCGTAGTTGCACATCAGAGTAGGATAGTTGGCGTGAGAGAGCCTGCGTGCCAGCTCTTCGAGGCCGTTGTCGAACTCGTGGTTGCCAAGAGTCACCACGTCATATCCGAGAGCGTTCATCAGCTCCTGCTCCAGGTCGCCCTTGGCCACGGTGAAATACGGAGTGCCCTGGTTGTAGTCTCCTGCGTCGAGGAGAAGCACCTTCTTCTTGCCGTACTGATGACGGACGCTGTCGATGAACTGAAGCCTGCGGTCAACTCCGCCAAGGCCTTCGTTGCGTCCCGTGCGCAGAGGTTCGATCTGGCTGTGGGTATCATTTGTGTGAAGTATCACCAGACGCTGTGCATCTGACATCGAGAATGTCAGGCACGCTATTGCCATTGCCAAAAATATCTTTTTCATAGCTTACCTCCTGTCTACGTTTTTGATTACCACTCGGCCGTCCATCTTCGGGTCGATCTTCTTGCCCTGGGCAGTCAGGTTGCGGATGTAGTCGACCACGGCGTCGCGGATGAGCACGTCGGTGTCAATAACCTTGTCGGCATAAGAGCCGATACGCGAACCGTCGCCTCCGTCAAGCAGGAAGTTGATGGTGGCGAAGTTGTAGGTCTTGTTGGGGTCCAGCGGCCTGCCGTTGATGTTGAGTTTGGTGATCTGATAGTTGTCGATGACCATCTGCACTCCGCTCAGGCACTCCACATAGCCCTTCTTGGCGTAGTTATCGAGGAACTGGCGCAGCTTGGAGCCTTTCACCTTGCAGACCACGATGTCGTTCTCGAAGGGGAAGATAGAGTAGATGTCGTATACCCTCACGTCACCTTTGGGCATCGCGGTGCGGATGCCGCCGTAGTTTGTCATCGCCAGGTCGATGTGTTCGCCAATCTCCTTCTCCGCCCTCTCGCGGATGATGTCGGCAGCGAAGTTGGAAAGCTCGCTCTCAGCTCCCCTGCGACTCTCGATCAGACGGTCGGTGTAGCCGATGATCTCCATCAGCGGAGCCACCTGGGGTGAATACTTGTCAATGATGTCGACAGCGGCCATATCGTTGCCGATGTCATAGCGGGAATCGATGTAGTGGTATTGCCAGGCGTACTCGAAATCGCCGCTTTTCCTGCCGCAGGATGCCAGCAGCAGGCAGATTGTCATAAAGAATATAACCTTGCGCATATGTCTATTTTTTGCTTTTCATCCACTTGTAAAGGTCCTTGAAAGTGGCCTTCTTGCCGTACATCAGGATTCCGACGCGGTAGATCCTTGCGGAGATCCAGGTCACGAGCACGAAAGTCACCACCAAAAGGCCTATTGACAGGGCCAGCTGCCAGCCGGGCACAACTCCGAACGGAAGCCTTGCGAGCATCACCATCGGAGACGTGAACGGAATGATCGAAGCCCAGAAAGAGAGGGGGCTGCTGGGATGCTGGAAGGTATGGAGCATTATGAAAATACCGAGCATCAAGGGTATCGTGATGGGCAACGACAACTGGCCTGTGTCAGCCTCATTGTCAACTGCAGAGCCGACTGCCGCGAACATAGACGCGTAGAGCAGATAGCCCAGCAGGAAGTATATCAGGAAGAATATCACCAGATAAGGCAGGTTCAAGCTGGCAAGGCCTTCAGTTATGCCGGACATAAAGCCGCCTGAAAGGACCTCCTCCGCTCCCATCGTTCCTGCTGCCACTTCAGCACCCGAAGCCGCCATCTGCCCGCCGAACAGCAGTCCGCCTCCGGCGACGAGCAGGATCGTCAGCACTATCCATATCAGGAACTGCGTCAGGGCCACCAGCGATACGCCGATGATCTTGCCCATCATCAGTTCGAAGGAGCTGACAGACGAAACCATCACCTCGATGATGCGGCTGGACTTCTCTTCGATGACGCCTCGCATCACCATATTGCCGAACATAAAGGTGAAGAGGTAGATCAGGAAGCTCATTATGTATGCAATGACCATATAGGCCTCGACTGAATCTTCCTTCTCGCCTCCGTCGTCGGTCAGCGACAGGGCATCGACAGGCACGGAGGTGCTGACCTTGGCCATTATCTCGTCGTAGCCGACTATGTCGTAGGTGCGCAGCTTATAGTCGCGCACGGCCGTCTCCACCTTCCGGGAGATGGCGTTCTTGGTTTCAAGGCTGACGGGTTCCTTGCTGTATGTGGTCACAGCCACGTTGTTGGAGCTGTCGAGGGCAGAGACGAACACGAGCACGTCGATGCCCAGATTGTCGAAATCGGCCTTGAGCTGCGCTATGTCGGCATTTGCGTCAGCGAACTGATATTCCACCGACTTGTCGCTCTCGAAATAGGGTTTCACCAGACCGGAACGGTCCACGAACATCATCTTCTGCTGTTTCTCGCCCTGGTAGAACATAATCAGCGAAGGAATCAGGATGAGCGCCGCCATCAGGATCGGCGTCAGAATGGTTGTGAGGATGAATGATTTCTTCTTTACCCTTACGGAATACTCACGACCTATGATAAGTCCTATCTTACTCAGATTCATTACTTTTCCTCCTCTTTATTCTGGCCTCCCACAAGCTTGATGAAGATGTCGTTCATCCTCGGTATAAGCTTTCTGAAGGAAATGATGTCCACTTCATCGTTGAGCTCGCTGATGACGTCCCTGACGGTGAAATCAGCATTGATGTCAAGCACCGCCCTGCGCTCATTCTTCTGCTGGTCATCCAGCGAGATGGAGTATGAACGGCCTGCGGGCAGCCTGTCCTTTGCCGTCGTATACAGCAGTTCCACCTGGTCCGAGCCCCAGCGGCGACGGATGTCGTCGGTACCGCCGGTCACCACCAGCTTCGACTTGTTGATCAGGGCTATGTTGTCGCAGAGTTCTTCCACAGACTCCATATTGTGTGTAGAAAGGATTATCGAGGTGCCTTCGTCGCGCAGGCGGAGGATCTCTTCGCGTATGGTCTGCACGTTCACAGGGTCGAAGCCGCTGAAAGGCTCGTCGAGGATCAGCAGGCTGGGTTTGTGGACCACTGTGGTTATGAACTGTATCTTCTGGGCCATACCCTTTGAAAGGTCTTCAACTTTCTTGTCCCACCACGAGCGGATTTCGAACTTGACGAACCACTCCTTTAGGGCTTTGGCAGCCTCTGCTGCGCTCATTCCTTTCAGCCTTGCGAGGTACATTGCCTGCTCGCCGACCTTCATTTTCTTGTAGAGGCCACGCTCTTCGGGCAGGTAGCCGATCTTGCGCACCGTCTCCTCGGTCATTGGCGTGCCATTGAACAGGACGGTGCCTTCGGTGGGAATGGTGATCTGGTTGATGATGCGGATCAGAGTGGTCTTGCCGGCTCCGTTGGGCCCCAGCAGGCCGAAAATCTTGCCTTGCGGGACGTCGATGGACACGTTGTCCAGAGCCGTGAACTGGCCGAACCTTTTGGTGATGTCCTTACATTCTATGATATTCATCTTCTCTAGAAATTGTTTTCTTCTCTGTATTTGTCGAAGCAATGGCGGCAGAGCGGCTCGTAAATGTCTTTCTCACCAAGCTCCACCAGCTTCTCGCTGGCGCTCAGACGGTGGGAGTAGTTGGCCGGGTCGCCGCACTTCACGCAGATGGCGTGGACCTTGGTGACATATTCCGCCACTGCCATCAGGGCAGGCATAGGACCGAAGGGCTGGCCGCGGAAGTCGGTGTCGAGGCCTGCGACTATCACCCTGATGCCCATACTGGCGAGCTGCTGCACCACGTCGACTATGCCCATATCGAAGAACTGGGCTTCGTCGATGCCCACCACGTCCACGTTACCGGTGAGCAGCAGAAGACTGCTTGACGACTCCACAGGCGTCGAGATGATGGCGTTGGAGTCATGGCTTACGACTTCTTCCTCGGAGTAGCGCACATCGATCTTCGGCTTGAAAATCTCGACCTTGAGGTTGGCAATCTTGGCCCTCTTGAGCCTGCGGATGAGCTCCTCTGTCTTGCCCGAGAACATCGAGCCGCAGATAACTTCTATCCAGCCGGGCGTTTTTGCGTTTTCGATAAACATAGGATTTTTTTACCTTTGTTACGTGACTTGCAAAGGTAGCAAAAAATGTCTGAACTTTACATAGTACCGACGCCTGTGGGCAACCTCGAAGACATGACCTTCAGGGCCGTGCAGGTGCTCCGCGACGTGGACCTCATCCTTGCGGAGGACACCCGCACCAGCTCGGTGCTGCTCAAGAAATACGGCATTGCCACCCACGCGGAAAGTCATCACAAATACAACGAGCACCAGAAGGTAGAGCTCATCAAGGACAAGATCCTGTCCGGTATGTCAGTGGCCCTGATAAGCGACGCCGGCACGCCCGGCATCAGCGACCCGGGGTTCCTGCTGGTCCGCACCTGCGCGGAAGCCGGTATCAAGGTGGTCACCCTCCCCGGCCCTACCGCGTGCATCCCCGCCATCGTCAATTCCGGCCTGCCCTGCGACCGTTTCTGCTTCGAAGGTTTCCTTCCCCAGAAGAAAGGCCGCCAGACAAGGCTCACGGAGCTTGCCGGCGAGCGGAGGACAATGGTGTTCTACGAATCCCCCTTCAGACTTGCGAAGACTCTCGCCCAGTTCGCGGAGTTCTTCGGCGACGGACGGAAGGCTGCCGTCTGCCGCGAGATTTCAAAGGTTCACGAGACCACTCACCGGGGCACCCTCGGCGAGTTGCGTGATTATTTCACCGCCAACGAGCCGAAAGGCGAGATCGTGATTGTGGTCCAGGGAGCTGATGACCGGCCAAAAAAGGATTCTTAATCATTTAATTTCTTCTTGGAGGAGTGAGTTATGAAGGGCAAAAAATCATCTGCGGTCGCAGCCAGCGGAGCTGTGGCTCTCATTTTTCTTATTCTTGGCTTTCAGATAGCTATTTTCAGCGGTAACGTTTTCCGCTTCAGGCAGGAGGCTGCCGAAGCTCAGGCGGATGCGGCTCAGGCGGACGAAGAGGCTCCGGCGGGGGCTCGGGCGGATGCGGAGGCCGAGGCGGGGACTCAGGCGAACGAGACCGAAAGCGGGAAATCCCCACTGCGACGGGCGCTGGAGGCCAGCAGCCAGCGCGAGCGTGACTATGGCGACTCCCGAACTGTCATTGCCGAGCGCCTGGCAAAGAAAAAGGTCGAAACCTTCGAGTTCGACCCCAATTCCGTTTCTCTTGAGGAGCTGTGCCGGCTGGGATTCTCCGAGCGCCAGGCCCAGGTCATCCTGAACTACCGCGACAAAGGCGGGCATTTCCGTTCTGCGGCCGATTTCGCGAAAATGTATGTGGTGGACAGTGCTGCGTTCGCCCGGCTCGAACCATTTATCCGCATCCCGAAGCTTGACCTCAACGCCGCCGACAGCGAGGCTCTGCTTTCGTTGCGGGGAATCGGGCCATATTATGCGTCCAAGATCCTGTCCTACCGTCGGCGGCTCGGCGGCAGTTTCTCGTCGCTCGACCAGTTGCTCGAGATCGACGGGTTCACACGCGAGAGGCTCGACGGGTTCCGTGACGACGTAGAGCTGCGGCGCGCACCCTCCCGCTTCAACATCTGGGAAGCCACCCAGGCTCAGCTCGAGGCGCACCCCTACATCGGCTCCTATGCCGCCAAGGGCATCATCCGCTTCAAACGCACCGTCGACACCCTCTCGTGGACCCTCTCCGCACTCGTCGACGCCGGAATCCTCACCGCCGAGAAAGCCGCAAAACTGAGATGACCTGCTACAGTTCTTCGAGCAGGATGTCCTTGTAGCGGATTTCGCAGGGGGTGCCTTTGTGGATCTGCAGGGCGATGCGTCCCGTCTGGCCGACGGTTCCGAATCCTTCCAGCGGCCGGTCGGTGTAGGGCTCGATGTGGTCAGTGGTCTGGACACCGTTGAGCCAGAGCCGCACCCTGGGGCCTTCGCAACGTATGATGAATTCGTTCCACTCGTCGGGCCGGTAATTCTCGGGCTGGCCAAGTTCCATTCCGAGGAAGTCCGACCGGCGCTTTTCGTCGTAAAGGCCGCCGATCCTGCGGACAAGGATGTCAGCCTGATAGCCTACCATCTCGCAGCCTTGCCCGGGCAGCGTGCTGCGATGGCTCCTGAGCTGTATTCCGCCGTTGTAGCTGTCGTCGGTGGGTGTCACCTTGTATTTCAGCCGCAGCTCGAAGTCCTGATAGTCGCGGACAGTCCTGATGAAGTGGTTGTCGGATAGGTCTGAGGAAAGGCTGCCTCCGACTATGACTCCGTCTTCGATGCGGAAATGAGCCATCGCCTCATCGTCGTTGGGCTCCCAACCGTCAAAGGTTTTCCCGTCGAAGAGGCTTTTTCCCTTGAATTCTTTCAGTATATCCACGGTCTGGGAAGTAGCGGGCTCGGCCGTGGGAACGAGCGTCAGGCTTCGGATGAGCGGCAGTGCGCCGGTGACTGACTGTGTACCGTCGGGGTTGGTGATTATGCTGTGCTGAATGCCGCGGAGCGTTATTGCGACCTCGCCGCCTTGGGGTATTGCCAGGACTCCAGCTTCCATTGTCCGGAAATCATCTTCTGCTGATGTCGGTGGCACCAGTGCTGCGAGCTGCTGGCCGTCGGCGACGATTGTCACGGCGCTGCCGAAGAGTGGCTGGGCATAGTCCACGATTACCCGATAGTTCCCGCTGCGCAGCCTGGCAGTCCACTGGATGGATTGATCGGGGCTGTCCCAGTTGCGGATGGCGGCCTGCTTTCCGCTGCCTTCCAGGGTGAGTCCGCCAGTGATGATTGCGTCGGAGGCGCCGAGGGTGACTGAGCCCTTCCCTTTTGTGTTTGCCATAGTCAGACAGGCAATGACTGCCACAAACAGGCAGGCTGCCGCAAGGATTGCTATGAGCGAAAGATATTTTTTCATTGTCGATATCAGATGGTTGCGTAAAGGTAGTAAATGCTGCAGTAGTGTACAAGGTCTGCTTTTTTATGACAGACCCTGTACACATTAATTTTGTCGAGGACTGATTATCAGTGCATTAAGATTTAGAAATGTACAAGGTGTGCGGCAAAAAAGCAGACCTTGTACGGGGAAGGCAGCTGGCGGCCTGAAGGGCCTCCAGCGACTGTTTTTGGCCCCGGCCCCTGCGAAAGCTAGCTTTCGACAATCCCTCACTCTCCAGAGGGATTGTGCTCGGGCGCTTCGCGCCCTGCGCATTCCCTGACCGCTCGCCGCGGGGGCCCTTGCATTGCCTCTTGAGGAGTTGCCGACACCATAGACTGTCTTGCCGTTGGACTCTTCAATTGCCTTTTTCGCGAGTTCTTCAAGGGTCATCGTGAGATCCTTGAGCTGCTTACGGCTTTTCTTCAGTTTCTTAACAACGGATATAACCATCGAGCGCACGTCGTCTTCAGTCACATTACGCTTAGCTGCAATTTCCTTGTACTCCAATCTAGGAGTATCAAGGCCAACGCAATCGCAGAAAAATGCATATTCTTCATCAGAAAGAGCATCTCTCAGGATCTTTCTCATCGCATCATAGTTGTGTAACGGAATGCCAATCTCAAAATGCTCCTTATACAGTGCATTGATAACACATTTGCCTGCCAACCAATCAATATTTCCAAATTTTTTAGGTCCCATACAGAACTCTCCTTCTTATTTTTTTTGCGAATTTTTTGAAACATAATCTATATAAAACGACTTAATTGACCCAGAAGCAAGCTTTCTTCGCTCTCACTTATTGTATTTAGGCAATCAATCGCAGAATAGGATTTCCTTATCGAAAAAGCTACCCTATTCTGCGATTAATTATTCCAGAAAAGTTAATGTTCCTAATCCCAATAAAAGATTATGCATTCATTATAGCACAAACATCAATTTTTGTCAAGAATGACACATAAATAATAACAAAAAGTGTATACTAATAGAGAAAAAACCGCCTAATTTTTGTAAAATTAATATTTACAATTGCATTTATTTCCTTGTGGCAACCTTTGCCATCGTAGCATGTCTTCTTTTCCAAGTTTCCGCCAGTATATTTGCGTATACAACATCTTTCCTTTGAAGATTCTTTCCCATAGACTGATAGCGTTCATTAAACACGTTTTCTCTATTTTTACTGTCCGGAAACTCCTTAGACGTGATACCTAATATTCGGTACAAACCAGCATTCACTGCCATCAAAAAATCCTTTAGCTTTTTAGTCTTTTCTTCTTTTAGTTCTGATAGCTCAGAACTTGTTCTCACCATAGCAAGATGCAAATATATCTGCTCGCACAATTCAGACAAAACTATAAAATCACGCTCCGTATCCTTTTCGCGCCCCTTTAATTCATTACCTTCAAATACAAACTTATCTAGAGCGTTTGCCTGACTAGCTGGAGACATTCCTAATACAAAATGTGGTGCCATTGGCTCCTTCCATTTTCGATCATCATGCATGCAATAATGCAAATCAGTTACCCCATTATACTTGTCGTAACTATTGTTAAACTTCTCCATAATATTTTCTCTTCTTGTTCCGGTAGCCACATCTACCGCAAAAACCAAATGGCCATCCTTATTTCTATTCATAACCCCAAAAACTATATCGGTGCCCTTACATTTATCGTCATATTCACTAGCCATAAACGAATAGTTGTCATCTCTTGAAGGCAATAGCCTTTGATCATTTAAAATATACGCCAATACAGGTTCCATGCT
>JAFWSX010000025.1 GCA_017519185.1 Bacteroidales bacterium
AAGGCCTCTGCCGATTCGGCAGGGGCCTTTTTTTTATGCTTGAAAGACGCCGGCTTCCCTGGAAGCCAGCCTTTTCACAGGGGGCGCTGCCCCCTGAGACCCCTGCGTGCTTCGCACGGCCAGCATAGCTGGCTGACGGTGTCCGTGTCGCCGAAGTGTTCTGCTTGCGGCTCGCCAAAGCAGAAAGAAGGTCTGAGGGAACATGCCCACCCCGGCCAGGGAAGAGGGAGGTTGCCTGCTGGATGCGAGTTTTCTTCATAGCAGAACACTTTTGGTCAACGAAGATCATATCAATAACTCCAAAAATGTTTCATAAATAGCAAAAAATGTAATAACCGTTTGTTCAAAGACGAATAATCCCTACCTTTGTATCAACAAAAGCACAAGAAAGAATGATGACACGTTTCTCATGGTGGTGGCGTTACTCAAGGATTAAAAATTCGTGAGACGCTGCAGCCATGTAAACTAATCAAATACCATCGAAGGCCTGTCGTAATCACGACAGGCTTTTTTTGTATCAGGAAACAAATAAACAATCACAGATATGAGTTACCAACCAGACGAAAACGGATTCTATGGCCAGTTCGGAGGAGCCTACATCCCCGAGATACTGTACAAATGTGTCGATGAACTGCAGAAAGCCTATCTGCCGATAATCGAAAGTCAGGAATTCAAAAATGAGTACTACCAGCTGCTCCGGGACTATGCCGGAAGACCCTCCCCTCTGTACTATGCCCGTCGGATGAGCGAAAAGTACGGCTGCCGCCTTTATCTGAAGCGGGAAGACTGCAACCACACCGGCGCTCACAAGATCAACAATGCCATCGGCCAGATCCTCCTGGCGAAAAAAATGGGCAAGACAAGAGTAATTGCCGAGACAGGAGCAGGACAGCACGGCGTCGCAACGGCTACGGTATGTGCACTTATGGATATGCAGTGCGAAGTCTTTATGGGTAAGACCGATATGGAACGCCAGCATACGAACGTAGAACGAATGAGGATGCTCGGGGCAGAAGTCACACCGGTGACAACCGGCAACATGACCCTCAGTGACGCTTGCTCAGCAGCAATCAGAGACTGGTGCTGCCACCCGTCTGACACATATTATCTTGTCGGTTCCACTATGGGCCCCCATCCTTATCCCGACCTTGTGGCAAGGCTGCAGAGCGTCATTTCTGAAGAACTCAAGTGGCAGCTGGAGGAAAAAGTGGGCAGGAACTATCCTGATTATCTGATAGCCTGCATCGGTGGCGGCAGCAATGCAGCAGGCACCATCTATCACTATATGGATGATGACAGAGTGAAGATCGTGCTCGCAGAAGCAGGAGGACACGGTATAGACTCAGGCTACACAGCCGCTACGATGCACCGCGGAAAGGTAGGCATCCTTCACGGATCCAGAATGCTTGTGATGCAGACTCCTGATGGCCAGATTGAAGAGGCCTTCTCGATATCTGCAGGCCTGGACTACCCCGGTGTCGGCCCGATGCATTGCAATATGGCCGAGAAAGGCCGCACAAAAGTCCTTGCGATCAACGACGACGAGGCTATATATGCCGGCTATGAGCTGACAAGACTGGAAGGAATCATACCTGCTATAGAGAGCGCGCACGCCGTCGCAGCGCTGGGCAAACTTAAGTTCAGCAAGGAAGACATAGTGGTCCTGACAGTGAGCGGCCGCGGCGATAAGGACGTCGAAACCTATATCAACAACAAGGAAATGGCGAAGGAATATGGCAACTTTTAACTACACGACATCAGTCAGAAAACTCCTGGCCGACCTCTATACACCGGTTTCAGTATATATGAGGCTCCGCGACCTGTATCCTCAGTCAGCACTGATGGAGTCCAGCGACTATCACAGCGGAGAGAACTCCCGCTCCTTCATCGGCATCAACCCCATCGGCAGGGTGGCGGTAGAGCACGGCGTGGCAGTTGCCCAGTACCCCGACGGAAAGAAGACAGCCAAGCCGCTGAGCGCTTCCTACACCGTCGACATAGCCATAAACGAATTCCTGCACAACTTCGAAGTGAAAGGAGAATGCAGCAGCCTCTGCGGCCTCTATGGCTATATGACCTTCAACACCGTCCGCTATCTTGAAAATATCCGGGTGAAAGATGAAACGCAGAGCCGCAACGACGCTCCGGACATCCTTTACATATTATACAAGTATATCATAGTCTTTGACCATTTCAACAACACGATGACACTTGTCGAGATGCTTGAGGAGGGTGAAAAGAGCGGCCTGGCAAAAATAGAGCAGGAGATGAACCGCACGAACGTCAACCCATATACCTTCCGTCCAGTGGGAGAGACGACATCGACCATAAGCGATGAGGAGCACAAAGCCAACGTACGCCGGGGAATAGCCCACTGCCTGCGCGGCGACGTGTTCCAGATAGTCCTGTCCCGCAGGTTCGTGCAGAAATATGAAGGAGATGACTTCAAGCTGTACAGAGCTTTGAGAAGTATCAACCCGAGCCCTTACCTTTTCTATTTCGATTTCGGAGGATTCAGGATTTTCGGATCCTCTCCTGAAACCCACTGCAGGATCGAAGGTCGCAGGGCATATATAGACCCTATTGCCGGCACGACCAAGAGAACCGGCAACCGCGAGGAAGATGCCCGTGGCGCCGAATTCCTGCGCAACGACCCCAAGGAAAATGCCGAGCACGTAATGTTGGTGGACCTTGCGCGCAACGACCTCAGCCGAAACTGCCACGACGTTAAGGTGGATTTCTATAAAGACCTTCAGTACTACAGTCACGTCATCCACCTCGTCTCACGTGTCAGCGGAGAACTCGATGAAACCGCGGATCCCGTCAAGGCATTCATCGATACCTTCCCGGCCGGTACTCTGAGCGGTGCTCCCAAAGTAAGGGCAATGCAGTTGATAAGCGAATATGAACCCCACAACAGAGGTGCCTACGGAGGCTGTATCGGCTACATAGGACTTGACGGAAGCCTCAACCAGGCTATAACCATAAGGACCTTCGTGAGCCGCAACAACGAGCTTTGGTTCCAGGCAGGCGGCGGAATCGTAGCCCGCAGCAACGAAGAATATGAATTGCAGGAAGTCAACAACAAACTGAACGCACTGCGCAGGGCTATCCTGATGGCAGAACAAATGTAAGACTATGAAAATCGCAATAATAGACAACTACGACAGCTTCACCTTCAATCTTTCTCATCTGGTGAAGTCACTCGGCCAGCAGGTAGAAGTATACCGCAATGACCGCTTCGAAATGCAAGAACTGGAACGTTTCGACAAGATAATCCTGTCTCCGGGGCCCGGCATCCCCTCAGAAGCCGGTCTTCTGCTCGACGTCATCCGCAGCTATGCTGGCCGCAAACCGATGCTGGGCGTCTGCCTTGGCCACCAGGCCATCGGAGAGGTGTTCGGCGGTAGGCTGGAGAACCTGAGTGATGTCTTCCACGGTGTAGCCACGGAAGGGACGCAGTTCGGCAACGACTATATTTTCGATGGCCTGCCAGAAAGGATCGTGATGGGACGCTATCACAGCTGGGTGGTGAGCAGGGATGCTTTCCCGGACTGCCTGGAGATAACCGCGCAGAGCGATGAGGGCCAGATAATGGCGCTGCGCCACCGCAAGTATGACATACACGGCATACAGTTCCACCCCGAGAGCGTCCTCACTCCCGACGGTGCAGCAATAATCAAGAATTGGATAAACTATTAATAAATGTAATCATGAAAAAGTACCTGGAAGAAATTCTCAATCACGAGTATCTCTCACGCGAAGAGACTCACGACATTCTGATTAACATCACACAGGAAAAATATCCTGGAGAGCAGCTGGCAGCCCTTATGAGTATGCTGCAACTCCGTGGCATCACAGTAGACGAATTGCTGGGGTTCCGAGATGGTATCCTTGAGACTGGCCTTTCTGTGAAACTCGCGGCCGACAAGTACGTTGACATCGTAGGTACAGGCGGAGATATGAAGAACACCTTCAACATATCTACCTGCGCCTGTGCAGTTGTGGCAGGAGCAGGCTACAATGTAGCTAAGCACGGCAATTATGCAAGCACCAGCACGTCCGGAGCCAGTGATGTGATGGCACGTCACGGTGTGAAGTTCACCTTCGACGAAGACCGCCTGAACCGCTCCATGGAGCAGACACATATGGTTTATCTCCACGCCCAGGTCTATGCCCGTGCGATGAAGTTTGTCGGTCCAGTAAGGAAAATCCTGCCTTTTATGACTTTCTTCAACCTGCTCGGTCCGCTGGTCAATCCATCTCAGCCCAAATGCAACGTGATGGGCACGGCCACGCTCGAGCAGATGCGTCTCTACAATAACGTGTTCCAGAAGATGGGAGTGGACTATGCCATCGTCAACAGTACAGACGGCTATGACGAAATATCTCTGACAGGAACGTTCAAGATCACTACCAACCAGTACGAGAAGGTATTCGATCCTTCGGATTTCAATCTTCCGCTGACCAGAGACATCGACCTTTTCGGCGGCCGTACCGGCGACGAGGCAGCGGCCATTTTCGACAGTGTGCTGGAAAACCGCTCGACGGAAGGCCAGAAGAACACAGTGCTTGCCAATGCCGCCGTTGCAATCCAGTGCATGGACCAGCAGCTTGACATAATGCAGGCGCTTGACGTGGCCCGAGAGAGCCTCGAAAGCGGCAAGGCGCTTGCCAACTTCAAGAAGTTTGTGGAACTGAACAGCTAGGTGGCAATGGATATCCTTGATGAAATAACTGCTCACAAACGGCTCGAAGTCGCTGCTTTGAAACGGGAGGTGCCGCTTTACATCCTGCAGGGCAGGCTTGAGGAGTTACAGACTGTTTCCGTCCAGTCTTCGATGAAAGAAGCCCTGCTGGCTTCCAGGACAGGCATAATAGCCGAGTTCAAGCGCAGGTCTCCTTCGAAGGGATGGATAAAAGAGGACGGAGAGGCTGCCGTAATTCCACTGAGTTATCAGTATAACGGAGCTGCTGCGCTTAGCATCCTGGCCGACGGAAAGTACTTCGGAGGCAGCCCTGACTTCATAACGGAGGCTCGTGCGAGCGGAGTCACCCTTCCCATTCTCTACAAAGAATTTGTTGTAGATGAATATCAGCTCTATATGGCTCGCCTGTGCGGAGCCTCAGCGGTACTGCTCATCGCTGCAGAACTCAGCAAGGAAGAGTGCAGCAATCTGATAGGTTCGGCTCACAGCCTGGGCCTGGAGGTCCTGCTTGAAATGCATTCGGAGCAGGAACTCGAATATTCGGAGCTGCTGCCGGATATGTGCGGCATAAACAACCGCAATCTGGGCACATTCGTGACGGATGTTGAAAACAGTTTCCGCCTGGCGGAGAAACTGCCGGCAGATGCCGTCAAAGTCAGCGAGAGCGGCATCGGCAGCCCCGCAACCCTCGCCGCCCTCAGGCAATGTGGATTCAGAGGCTTCCTGATAGGAGAAAGATTTATGAAAGAACCTGACCCGGGCGTCGCTCTCGGAAAATTTATCGCAGAACTATGAAGATTAAGGTGTGCGGAATGCGCGACCCCCAGAACATACGTGCCGTGGAGGCTCTCGGGATAGACATAATGGGGTTTATCTTCTGGCCGCAGTCCAGCCGCTATGCCGGAGAGAAGCCTGGCTATCTTCCTGAAAGTTGCTTGCGGGCAGGCGTCTTCGTGGATGCGGCACAGCAGGATATCCTGAAGGCAGTTGCTGCTTTCCGGCTGGACATAATTCAGCTTCACGGGCATGAAACGCCCGGGGAAGTAGCTGCGTTGAGGGAAAGTGTCGCCGTCGTCAATCCGGCCATTATGATCACCAAGAGTCTGGCTGTGGCACAGGTGCAGGACCTGGAGCAGGCTGCAGACTATGAAAGTGTATGCGACGCATTTCTCTTCGACACAAAGGGTGAGCTGCCTGGAGGTAACGGCAGCCAGTTCGACTGGAGTTTATTGGATAACTATAAAGGCCGGCTCCGGTTCCTGCTCAGCGGCGGGATAGGTCCCGGTGATGCAGACAGGGTCAGAGCATTCCTGCATCCGGCCTGCGCAGGCATCGACCTGAACAGCAGATTCGAAACAGCTCCGGGACTTAAAGACGTGGATTCTTTGAAAACTTTTATTGAAAAACTAAGACAATGAACAAGATAGACAGACTATTTGCAGAACGGGGCGCCAAGAAGCTGCTCTCGTTGTATTTCTGCGCCGGTACACCCACACTTGCAGGAACAGCCGACGTAATCCGTGCCATGGAACGTCGTGGAATAGCAATGGTAGAGGTAGGCTTCCCGTTTTCAGATCCCTTGGCAGACGGTCCGGTGATACAGACAGCGGCGACAAAAGCCATCCGCAACGGTATGACCATTTCGAAACTGTTCGCGCAGCTCAAGGAAATAAAAGACGAGGTATCCATACCTCTTGTGCTGATGGGCTATCTGAATGTTGTGATGCAGTACGGTCAGGAAGATTTCTTCCGCAGCTGTGCTGACAGCGGAGTCAGCGGAGTGATTATTCCGGATCTGCCGTTCAAGGACTATATGGAAGAAATCCGTCCGCTCGCAAAACGTTATGGCGTGCACGTAATTATGCTCATAACACCTGAAACGGAAGAGGAGAGAATCAGGTTCATAGACGAGAACACCGACGGATTCATCTATATGGTGAGCTCGGCATCGATCACAGGTGCCCAGAAGAACTTCGACGAGCGCAAGCAAGAGTATTTTCGCCGCATAGATGCTATGAATCTCAGCCATCCGCGAATGATAGGCTTCGGTATCAGCAACAAACAGACTTTGGCGGCAGCGCAGAACAATGCGGCAGGAGCCATCATCGGCAGCAAGTTCGTCACCCTGCTGGAGCAGAGCAGCAGCCCAGACGAAGCCCTCGACAAGCTGTTCGCCGCACTGGCTGAATAAAAAAGAAGCGTTGCCTTTCAGCAACGCTTCTTTTTTTGCGGAAAGTGAACTACAGTGCAATCTCGAAAGGAGATACGGGCATTCCCTCGGCATTGTAGAGAGTTACGTCTTCACGGACATAGTTCTTCCAGAGGTAACGTACCTTCTTCGGATTCTTGATGCCGCCCACGTAGAGAACTACCCTGTTGCCGAGGATAGTGGCGTTCACGCGCTGATATGCTCCATTCTCGTCGGATACGGCGAAACCTTTGATCTCGTCGCCCTTTATGACAAGGCCGTTGCCGATTTCGCTGAATGAAAGATAGATCCTTCCGTCTTTCAGCTCAGCTTTTGTGCACTCCGGAGAAAGCACTACGGTCTCACCGTATGCAATCCTCATAGCGCCTTTGGCCATACGCTCAGAGATGATTTTTTTGTTGATAGGGTGGATGTTGTTCCAGGTTCCAATATCGCAGCCCACAGCCAGAGCCGAGTTGGCAAGCAGATGGGTTGCAATCCTCTGGCCTTCGCGTACATTGGCCCAGCCGTCCTGAACGGGCAGGAAGGTCTTGGCCTGGTGGCTTGCAAGCTGGCATACGATAACGGGCAGCTTGTCATCACGGAAATCCTTTCTCCAGGTGGTCATCATCCTGGCCAGGAATGTGCCGTACTCAGGTGTGTTGCCGCTGTTGGTCTCACCCTGGTACCAGGCGACACCCTTCACATTGACGTTGGTGACAGGGCTGAGCATGCCCCAGTACAGACCGAAAGGCTGACGGACATTGGAAGTATGCCTGATCTCCCTTTCGACATATTGCATCGGAGTGAGGCGCTGCTGGTCGCCACTCTGCCTCGGGAAGTTGAAGTTGCTCGGAATCTCCTCATAGAAGACTTTCCAGCCGTCGTTGAGAGAAATGGTGTCCTTCTCGAGACGAAGACGGTATTCCTCATCCTCATAAAAACCGCCGTTGGCGTTTGCACCGTTGATCTTGATGCAAATTACGTTCTTGCCCTCTTTGAGGACTCCGTCGCCGAAAGCGTAATTGCGCGGAGGATATTCGTAGCCGGTGGTGCCGACTCTGACGCCGTTGATGAAAGTCTCATCGGACTGGGTGATGGTTCCGAGTTTGAGAAGGTTGTTCTTCGATGCAGCCTGCTCGGCGGTAAGCCAAAGGTCGTGCCTGTAATAGACAAGGGCGCTGCCGGAGATGCCTACTTCCCTGAAATAATGGGGCAGGTAGGCCGGAGCCCACTCGGAATCGTCGAAATCAACTTTATAGTAGTCTGGATTCTCTACAGGACGGGCAGGCCTCTCACCGCCTGCACCAGGACCTCCGAAACCGGCAAACCCGCCCATTTGGCCGCCCTGTCTGGGCTGGGGATTGCGGATAGCCTCGAGCGCCTGGGCATACTGGGGATAATCCTTGAGGTTGTCAGGGCTCATCCAGCTCTCGATGGCTGTACCGCCGACTGCACATTGGATAATGGCTACAGGCACCTGATAGGTGTCGTATATGCGGCGTGCGAAGAAGTAGGGAACAACCGACATCTTAAGGCAGGTCTCGGGCGTGACTTCTTTCCAGGAACCTGAAGAGAAATCTTTCTGAGGTCCGTCAAAGGCATATTTCTCGCCGACCAGGAATTCGCGGATAAGAGGGTTCGAATAGTGCAGGATATCGTCGCCGTAGAGGTCGAGGGTGCGCTCAAGGGGAGTCTGCATATTGGACTGCCCTGAGAATACCCATACGTCGCCGAACACAACGTTCTTGATCTCTATGTCATTGACCTTGATGGTATAGGTCCTGCCATCCCAGGGGGTGGCGGGAAGCAGCACCAGCCAGTCGCCGTTACGGTTGGCCTTGGCGGTATATGTGTTGCCGTCGAAAGTGACAGTGACCCTTTCCTGGGGATCAGCAAAACCCCAGATGCGTGCAGGCTTGTCGCGCTGCAGGATCAGACCGTCGCTGATCATCTTAGGGAGTGTGACTTTTGCATTCAAGCCTTGAGAGAATAGCAATAAAGCAATGCTCAAGGCAAACAGAATTTGTCTTTTCATAGCAATATATAAAAAGGGGATGATAGATTAATAAGAGAAGAGCCTTTCACGGGACTCGAACCCGCGACCTGCTCATTACGAATGAGCTGCTCTACCGACTGAGCTAAAAAGGCTTTTTGCATCGCAAAAGTAACAAAAAAACTATATCTGCAATGCTTCTTTTACCGCTTCTTCGATATGGGCGCCGCGAAGGTTGCGCTTGGCTACCCTGCCGTCAGGAGCGAAAAGTATTATGTGGGGAATACCGTTGATTCCGTACACTTCAGTGGGAGTATGGTCGTCGCCTACGAAAATCTGTTCGTATTTGATGCCGAGATCCTTGATGGCCTGGTCGGTGTCTTCCCTGACATCCCAGACAGGAACTCCGATGACGGTGAAATCCTTGCCGGCATATTTGTCATATACGGCCAGGATGTTCGGAAGTTCAGCCTTGCAGGGACCGCACCAGCTTGCCCAGAAGTCCACGAGGATCCACTTTCCCTTGCCTACATAGTCAGAGAATGAAATGGGCTTGCCATCCACTGTTTCACCTTTGAAATCTGCGAACATCTGACCTTCGGCAGTATTGGCAAGTTGCCGGAGGCTGGCGCGGATATCATTGAACGGCTCGTAGTTCACGATGAAATCGGCAGCACCTTCCAGAGCCTGGTCAAACTCTTCGGCAGTCTCAAAGTCATAGATCATGTCGGCAAGAGTGATGAAACCGAGGGCATTTCTCTTGTTGGCGGTGAAGGTTTCCATATTCACCTTGTCGAGTTTTGCCTGGGCGTCATCGGCAACTTTGTCCATTGCTGCAGCGAGTTCGGCTCCGGCCAGACTGCCGCTGAGTTCACGGGCTTTTGTCGAATAGTCGTTGAGAATGCCTGCTACGGCAGTGTTGTAAGCGTCCAACGCCTTGTTCAGGGCGCCACCCTGCACCTTGCCGGCATCCAGGTCGACGGCTATGGTTCCGCCCTCAGGAATGAACATCACGGCACCGGCATTGTCAGGCACGCCGCCGGCAACCAGTATGATGTTTTTGATGGTCTCAACGGAAGCCGGGCCTTTGAAAGTGAATTTACCTTCGACTATCTGGACAGTATCAACCTGTTGTGAGATATTGTCGGCAATGATAACGAAGTCACCAGTCCCTATCGCGACAGGATCGACCGTTCCTTTCAGAGTATAAGTTTTGCCGCCGCAGGAAACGAGCAATGCAACGGCGGCAAGAGCTGTCAGTATTCTTTTCATCGTGTCTTGGTTGTTACCAGGCAAGCGCTCCTGCGCCCAGGATGGCTGCATCTGACTCTTTGAGTGCAGAAGGTATGATGGCGATCTTGTCTTTCCAGATGGTGAGCAGGTTGGCGTTCATTGCTTCACGCATAGGCTTGAAGATGAATTCGCCGGCCCTTGCCAGGCCACCGAACAGCACGATTGCCTCAGGCGCACTGAAGGCCACAAAGTTGGCGCAGGATTCACCGAGGATCTTGCCGGTATAGTTGAACACGTCAATAGCGAGCTGGTCGCCCTTGACGGCTGCTTCATATACGTCTTTCGAAGTGATGTCCTCTGCAGATGCAAGAAGGCTGTCAGAATATTTGCCGCTCTCAAGCCATTCGCGTGCAGTCTTTGCTACACCGATGGCAGATGCGTAAGCCTCGAGACATCCGTCGTGGCCGCAGCCGCAGCGACGTCCGTTGTGACGCACCGCGCAGGTGTGGCCGAGCTCTCCGGCAAAGCCGTCGTGTCCGTATACCAGTGAGCCGTTGATGACGATTCCACTGCCCACTCCGGTTCCGAGCGTGATCATTATGAAATCCTTCATACCGCGTGCGGCACCGTAAGTCATTTCACCGACTGCAGCAGCATTGGCGTCGTTAGTGACGGTTACAGGTACATTCAGCTTAGACTCTATGTATTGCTTCAGGAAAACCCTCTTGCCGTTTGCCCAGGGCAGGTTGGGGGCATCCTCAATCATTCCTGTGTAGTAGTTGCCGTTGGGCGCGCCGATGCCGACACCCTGGATCTGGTCCATTCCGATGTTGGCGGCCAGGCTCTTGATGGTTTCACACACGGAATCCATGAATTTTTCTCCCTCGTCAGGACCAAATTTAGACGAGATTACAGTCTGTGCGGGGATTTCGCCGCGACGGTCCACGATGCCGATCTTTGTGGTCTGTCCACCTACATCAACACCAACTACGTATTCTTTATCCATAGCTAATCGAATTAATAATTTAGTCTACTTTAATGTCTTTGTTGACGTTCTTGCTGCCCCAGATAGCATAGTAGAGGAGGTATGCAAGCATTGCGACTACCAGCCAGTAGCTGGGGATGGCGCCGGCGCGCTGTGCGATGGCCTGCTGGATGAGTGGCATGATGCCTCCGCCGACAACCATCATCATAAAGATGCCGGAAGCCTGCTCGGTGTATTTGCCGAGACCCTCGACTGCCAGGTTGAAGATTGCACCCCACATGATGGATGTGCAGATACCGCAGAGGGCAAGGAAAATACATTTCATAGGAACGGCAGAACCCTTGACGGTCATGCTGACGCTTTCAGGCAGGAAGATGGCGATGAGCAGCAGGAGGATTGCCAGTGATGACACTGAAATCATCTGTGTCCGGGTGCTGATTTTTCCGCTGAGTGTGCTGCTGAGGAAACGGCCGATCATCATAAGGAACCAGTATGAGGCTGCAAGGAAGCCTGCTACAGCGGCTGAACCTTCAAAACCAAGGTCAGAGATGTAGAAGTTAAGCTGTGCGGGGATGCCGATTTCAATGCCTACATAGAAGAATATGGCGATGACGCCAAGCACAGTGTGACGGAAACTCCAGGCGCTGTGCTCGTATGTGGTAGTCTTGCGCTCCTTGGCGGGCTCGGGTATATTGACGAAAGAAATGATGACGAATGCCAGTGCGAACACGCCCATTGCTATGAAGAGCAGGGGAACCACGTCGGACATCGCAGTGTTGTCGGTAACAGTTCCGATGAGAACACCGACGAGCAGGGGAGTGAGCGTTCCGGTCAGTGAGTTGAGGGTTCCTCCGGTCTGGATGAGTTGGTTGCCGCGGTTGCCGCCACCACCGAGGATGTTGAGCATCGGGTTAACGACGGTGTTGAGCATACACACGCAGAAACCGCAGACAAAAGCTCCGAGAAGGTAAACGTAGATGGCACTGTTGCCAAGGAATCCGAAGCTTGAGAGGTACTGGATGCAGATGCCCACAAAACCTGTTGCCAGGGCGATGAGGGTTGTTTTCTTGTAACCTACCTTGACCAGCATCTTGCCGGCAGGAATGCCCATGAACAGGTAGGCGGCGAAGTTCATCATGTTACCCATCATAGCGGCCCAGCTGTACTGTCCTTTCCAGATGTTGCCGAACGGTGCGGCCATGTTGGTTACGAATGAGATCATCGCGAAAATGAAACACATCGTGATAATCGCCACGAGTCTTCCATTTTTGTTGGTAGTAGTAGTGTCTGTCATAATATTATTGGTTATTATTGTCCATAATAGTTATTCAAAATTAACCATTTTAATCAAAAAATCAGCTAAATTTGGTTCAGTTATTGCTTTAGAGGAAAACAAAAAACCGATATCATGAAAAGATTAATCGCTACAGTAGTCATCGTGCTTGCCTGCGGTCTGGCAGGCTTGCCTCTCAGCGCTCAGTCAAAACTCGACAAACTTGTCGGGAAATGGCTGATGACAACCGACATGAACGGCCAGACAACGGAGTTTACCTTTAAAGTCGATAAGGTGGACGGTGGCTTTTTCGCAACGGTCGATATGCCCGATGCCCCGCCTCAGAAATTGGAAATCAAGGAAGCGGACGGCAAACTGTCCAGCGTCTTGGATATTCCTGAATATGGCGTGTATGCCGATATAACTTATGTCGTGGTCGACGATGACAATGTGAGAGTCACGGTCGACGCAGGCGGCTTTGTCATGGAAAACCCCGTGACAAGAATCAAAGAGTAAACTGAATCTGACCCTGATATGAAAAACTATGCTGTGAACTTCATACTGGCAGCAATGTTGCCGGTATTGTTTTTGTGCGCAGGATGCCGCACTGTAGTGTCAACTTCCAATCCCGTAATCTACGCAGATGTTCCCGATCCCGACATCATCAGGGTTGGAGATGACTATTATATGACAAGCACCACTATGCACCTGCTTCCGGGTGTGCCGGTGATGCACAGTACCGACCTGGTCAACTGGGAGATCGTTTCTTACGTATATGATCAGCTTGAAGACAACGACAAGGCCAACCTGCTGAACGGAGAATTCAGCTATGGAGGCGGCTCCTGGGCGTCGTCCATCAAATATGCCGGCGGGGAATACCACGTATGCTTCATCGCCAACGAACAGCACAAGAGTTATATTTACCACACCAAAGACCTGACTTCAGGGAAATGGACCAGAAGCGACTTCGATGTTGTCTTTCACGATCCTGCGCTGTTCGAGGATGAAGACGGCACCGAGTGGGTTGTCTATGGCAACGGAGCGCTTCATATCACCCAGCTCACTGACAACTTCCACGCAATCAAGAAAGACGGCATTGTCGACAGCCTGCTGCTCAACCTGCGTTCTCGTGAGCTGCAACTTCAGCCCTAAGGCAGCCACCTGTACAAGCGCAACGGATATTACTATCTGTTTGACATAGACTGGCCGCGTGGAGGCGTACGTCGTGAGATCGTCAACAGAAGCACGAACCTGATGGGCCCCTATGAGCAGAGAACTGTTCTCTACACTACCCTCAACGAAGGAAAGGGTGGCTTTTCTGCCAACGGTGTCGCCCAGGGTGGCATTGTAGACACTCCGACCGGCGAATGGTACGGTTTCCTGTTCCAGGACCACGGCCCGCTTGGACGCTGCCCGGTGCTCGTTCCTATGGAATGGGTTGATGACTGGCCTGTAATGGCCGGAGGAGAGGCAGCAGGTGCTGCTACCGGAAAGACTTATGGCATGGCCAAGTCGCCTGAGGTGGGCGTTATGCCTGCCGAGGTCCCTGTAAAGACAAAGACCGTCACTGTGGCCAACTGGTTTGGCAGCGATGAGTTCGACTACAACGAAAACAAGCTCGGCCTTGCCTGGCAGTGGAACCATAATCCTGTCGCCGAAGGCTGGAGCGTGACAGAACGTCCGGGTTGGTTGCGCATCAAGCCGGTTTCTCTTGCTCCCAATGTCCTCAGGGCACGCAACTCGCCGTCCCAGAGGCTTCCCGGCCCTCGCTGCGACACAGAAGTACTGCTCGATTTCAGCGGACTCCAGGCAGGCGACAGAGCCGGTATCTGCGCATTCCAGAGCAACTATGCATCTGTAGGAATTGCTGTGGATGAAAACGGAGAGAAACGTCTGAGCGTGATGCAGAGGGCCGGTGGCGGAAACAAGCGTATGCTCGGCGCAGATGACGACGGATCTCAGGAAATGCTCGCTCTTCCTGTTCCTGATGGCGTTTCTACCGTAGCGTTGAAGATCAGCTATATATTCGATCCGGCAGATGACAATGACACGAAGCGTGATTTTGCTACGCTTGCATACTCGTTTGACGGAGGCAAGAACTGGAGTGACTGCGGAATAGAACTTCAGATGCGCTATACCCTTGACATATTTATGGGTTACCGCACGTTCCTCTATTGCTATTCAACGCTTGCTACCGGAGGCCACGCAGACTTCGACTACTATCACGTAGACGTCAGGTAGTCTGCTCCTGCTGAGAATCTTCTGAGCCGGCATATCGTCTCTGGTATTCTTTGGCGGATATTCCGAAGAAGGACTTGAAAGCCGTTGAGAATACCGAAGGATTGCCGTATCCCACCGAATAGGCGACCTGTGAGATGTTTTTCTTTGCTCCCTTGAGCAACTGAGCAGCCTGGTTCAGACGAATGGCACGGATGTATTCACCAGGTGAAGTCCCGGTTATTTCCTTGATCTTGCGGTGGAGATGGCCTCTGCTGATGCCTATCTCATCTGCCAGTATCTCGACGTTCAGCTCCGGATCCGAAATGCGTTCGTTGATGATGGCCAGTACTTTCTGCATCAGAATGTCATTGTTGCTCTGAAGTTCGACGGGTGCAATCATATCCTTGGAGATCTGCATCTCCTTGATGTGGCTTGCCAGGCGTGAACGGCTCATAATCAGGTTGGTGCAAACCAGTATGAACTCTTTTTCGTTGAACGGTTTGGAAATGATCGCGTCTGCACCTGTGAGCAGGCCCTGGAGCCTGATGTCTTCTTCAGGAAGGGCAGTCAGGAGCAGGACGGGAACGTGTGCTGTGTTGGAGTTGCCCTTAAGCCTCTTCACCAGGGTGATGCCGTCCATATCAGCCATCATCATCTCGGCAATCACCAGGTCGGGCGCATCGGTCATTGCAGCATTATAGCCTTCTGTGGCATTGGTGAAGGTTGTGACATTGAATCTGGAACTCAGCAGGGTATGGATGTATCTGCATATATCGGAATTTTCGTCGATAGCTACGATTGAGTACTTGCTGCCAGATGAAGTTGTCTTGTCAGATTCAGAGAGGTATGCATTATCATCATAGTAGAAACTGTGGTTCCACGTATCATCCAGGATGTTGCTCCTGCTTGCAATCTTGTCGGCAGGAATATGAGAGTTGCCCAGCGGAATGCTGATCGTAAATATCTTTCCGTCACCGTCAGTACGGTTGGAGGCAGTGATGGTCCCTTTGTGCTGGCGGACGATTTCCCTGCAAAGGTAGAATTCCATATTGGTGGAGGATACGCTGCCGGTATCTGAGCGCTGGAACAGATCGAACAGGTGCGGAAGTCTTTCTTCGTCAATCTTATTGCCGCTGTCCTTGACGGTGATTACCGCATATCGATCTTTTTTGCGCGCGTCAATCTCTACCTTGCCTCCGGATGGTGTCGTCTTCATCGAATAACCGATCAGATTCATCAGGATTTCATCAAATCGGCTTCTGTCTATCCATACAGGGAATTTTTCGCTTTCGCTGTTGAAAGACAGGTTCACATTTCCCATCATAGCCTGGTAACTGAATACCGTGAGCATATTGGAAATATATTTTGTAAGGTTGATTTCCCTGAATTTGATGTCACTGCTGTCTTCGTCAATCTTGCCGGCATACAATGTTTTGTCGAGCAGCAATGCCATCTTGTCCGCATTCTGCTGCACTGATTTCAGATTTTTATCAGTTTCTTCGTCATAACTGTTTGCGTTGAGTTTCTGCAAAGAAGATGTCATGAGGGTCAGGGGAGTCCGAAGCTCGTGTGCCAGATACTTAAGGTACTCATATCTGTCATTGTTGACCTTGTCTTGCCTGCGTTTGCTGACGACATTCCTCAGGAAATGCACAATCGCCCAGACAGCAAGACATAGCAGCAGGAAATAGGCTGCGATGGCCGGCCAGGAAGCGAACCAAGGCGGTGTTACCACAAGTTTCAACTTCCTGGCAGGAGAAATGCTTCCGTTCTCTGCAAATCTTACCATCAGTTCGTGCCGTCCCGGACGCAGGTTCTCCAATGTGACCATATTTGTGCCTGAAGGTTCAGCAGCCCATTCTTCGTTGCCATCGAGCGAATATTCCGTAATAATATTGTCGGTTTCGCGGAAATCCAGTGTCGAGAAGGTAAGGCCAAGCGGAGTGTCTCTGTGCGACAGCCTGAGAGTTGAAGATTCGGGAAATGATGTGTCTGAGATGGGCTTCCTTCGTGACGGGGTGTTGGGAGCAACCGTATCGCCCTGTATGAAGACTCCTGTAAGCACGGGCTCTTTTTCGAATGGCTGTGCTGTCAGATTATCCGGATTGAATGCGGTGATCTCGCGTTGTCCGCCAAAAAAGACCATGCCGCTTCGGGGATCTTGCCAATAACTTCCTCTGATATATTCTGTGTCATACAGTCCGTGCCCTGATCTGAACAGGCTGGTTTTCCTCCCTGCAGGATCAAGCCGGACAATTCCTTTCGGCGTGCTGGCCCATATGATTCCTTTCCCGTCACTGGCTATGCCGCAAATCACGTTGTTATCCAGACCTTCTCCACGGTAATGTCTGAATGTCTCGGTAGCCTTGTCGTAGGAGAAAAGTCCTGCTGATGTCCCGATCCAGATGGTTCTGTCAGGGCTTTCGTGAAGCGAATAGACTACGGTGGAACTAAGTTCTTTGTTTTCCTGCAAAGGCTGTTCGCTGCGGTCTTCGTAATTGTAGCATCTGATTCCGCTGTAAGTTCCGCACCATATCAGACCATCTTTATCGCAAATAAGTGCGTTTACGCTTCCTGCACGGGTATACGCAGTCATCTCCAGATTATCTTTGTCGATGAACGCTATACCCTGTGAGAATACAGAGTAGATAAGGTCGCCGTCAGGGGCTTCTACGATTTCCTTGACGTAGCGGCCTTCAGTTCCCGGAATCTGCTTGTAGCTGCCGGTTTTGCGGTCAACCCTGAATACTCCGTGCTGTCTTGTCCCGGCAAGAAGATATCTGTCGTCAAGTTCATACAAGGAATATATGTTGGCAGGAAGGGTCAGGACTTCAACCATCTTGGAATCATTTCCCTGGACGTACAATTGTCCGTTTTCTGTGCCAGACCACAAATTGCCGTCTCTGGTGGTGAGTACGGCATTTACCATATCGTTGAACGGTGCGCCGGAAAAGCCAAGACCGATGGAAATAAAGTCGACGGGAGAGTCGCTGGCCATTACAACTCCGTTGAAAGCGCTGCATATCCAGATCTTTCCGCTCCTGTCTTCAATCCAGTCGATTACGCTTATGTTGTTCATGTCGATGTCTCTGCTGTAGAAGCGGTCGGTAGGGACTACTCTCATCGAGGCTTTGTCGACAGCCCTGAACCCCTGGGTATAAGTGGAAAGATAAATGTTTCCGTCCCGTGTTTCAAGAAGTCGGCCTCTTGTGTAGGGATCGCAATCATTTTGAAGCCTTTCGAAGGACGATGTGCTGTCATTCCATTTGTAGACAGCTGTTCTGGACGTTGCAAATATGCCGTCTTCATCTTCAATGAAAGATGAAAGGCTGCCTTCTGTGGCTATTGTTTCGAATTCATCGCCTCTCAGGCGGAATACCCTGCTCCGGCTGCCAGCCATCCATACGGTGCCTTTGCTGTCGGTAAATACTTCAGTGACGGACGATCTGGTCTGATTGTTAATTGACTCGATGGGCTCGGCGCTCATTGTGTCCGGATCCAGCCGGAAAATATTGCCGTTGATGAGCCATATTTCTCCGTCCTTCATTTCTGCAATGTGTTCTACGGTGAAGGATTTCCCTCCGGGAAAATGAACGTTGCTGAACGTGCCGGTGCTTCTGTCATATAGCTGCAGCCCTTGATTGGTACCTACCCAGAAGCGGCCCTTGCTGTCAGGGAAAAGTGCGCGGATGTAATTGCTGAGCAGTGATGTGGTATCACCTTCCTGGGCGTAAATATGCTGGAAATTCCAACCGTCATATTTGTTGAGCCCGTTGAGGGTACCTATCCATATGAAGCCGTCCTGATCCTGGCAGATTCCGGAGATAAGGCTGCTGGTCAGGTCATTGTTGCCGAAATGTCTTGTGATTGTTTCCTGGGCGTTGGCGCAGAGGCCTACAAATGTTAGGAAAAGTAAAGCGGTAAACTTTTTCATGAGCCAAATTTATACAAAAACTTATATTGTCTGGCTCTCTATGGTACAAATAATAAAAATATTATGACATATTATTTGTGTGTGCGAAACAATCAATATTACATGTTATAAATTCAAACGCAAGATAAAATGCGCTATGTTACTTTTGCATTGACAAAGATTGTGCCCGCGTTGTTAGGCAATAATAGTGTTTAGGTGGGTAGGGGTGCCGGTGAGAGCCGCCACCCCTACATTTTTATTTTAAGTCGGTAGTCTTGGCTTCAGTTGAGCCTGCATGTTTGTCCTGATATTCTTTTGCAGTCATTCCGAAAAACTTCTTGAATGTATTTGAAAACACGGATGGATTGCTGTATCCTAGCGAGTAGGCTATCTGCGAAATGTTCTTTTTTTCGCCTTTAAGAAGTTCGGCAGCCTGATTCAACCTGATAGAACGAATATATTCTCCCGGGGACAAACCTGTTATCTCCTTTATCTTGCGATGCAAGTGTGCGCGGCTGATCCCCACGGCGGCTGTGAGCATATCTATGTTGAGATCGGGATTGCTTATGTTGTCATTTATAGCGTTAATGACTTTTTGCATAAGAATGCCATTGTTGCTTGAGATCTCAACTGGCTGCAGCATTTCTTCTGTTACTTGAATTCCTTTGAGGCGGCTAGCAAGGCGCGACCGGCTCATTATGAGATTTGTACTCACAATTACAAGTTCTTCCTCGTTGAATGGTTTGGAAATGATTGCATCTGCTCCGGTGAGGAGGCCTTTAAGCTGGATATCTTTTTCGATTATTGAAGTGAGCAACAGAACAGGAATGTGAGAGAGGTTTGTACTCTCCTTAATTCGCTTAAGCAAGGCCATCCCGTCAAGATCTGGCATCATCAAGTCAGTAATTATCAGGTCTGGTGCCGAGGTCAGCGAGAAGTTATATCCTTCTATTGCGCTTGTGAATGTTGTTACTTTGAATCTGGAAGAAAGTGCATCGTGAATATGCGTGCAAATATCTTCGCTCTCATCAATCGCGACCACGGAATACTTCCTGCTACCACGAGCCGTCTTTTTTTTGTATTCATCTGGTGATATGTCCCCATAATAGATGCTCTGCTCCAGCTTACTATTGGTGGATGCAGTGCCGTCTGTCATTCTGTGTTTGCGGATATGGGCATTGCCAAGGGGAATCCGTACTAGAAACTGTCTGCCTTGTCCGTTGCTGAGGTTAGTTGCTGTGAGTGTCCCTTTTAGGTGTTCAATTATGATATGGTCAAGATAAAGACCTATGTCTGTGCCGAGAATTGCACCTGATTCATTTCTATAAGGCAACTCGAACATATGTTCCATTTGCTCTTCGCTGAATGGCTTGCCAGTATCTTGTATTACGACTTCCGCATATTTGTCTTTCTTGTGTGTCTCGATTTTTATGCTTCCACCCTTCGGTGTGGCTTTGATTGCGTTGTCTAACAAGTTGGATATCACTCTGCTGAAACTGTTTTGTTCGACCCATACGGGGATTTTTGTTTTAGCAGGGGTGATTGTCAAGTCAATGCCTTTGTGTGTTGCCCAATGATCGACACCGTTGAGTATGTCTGCGATGAAGTCTGACAGATTGACTTGTGAGTAGAACATTGATGACTTATCCTCGTCTATCTTGCGAACATCAAGGGACTGGTTGAGCAGCGATATCACTTTCTCGGTGTTTCTCTGCATTGATCTCAGAGCTTTGTCAGTTTCTTCATCATAACTGTTACCTAGCAGTTTCTGCAAAGGCAAGGTGACCAGTGTCAATGGAGATCGCAGTTCATATGAAAGCAAAGTGAAGAAATCCAGTTTGCGTTCTGTGATCCTTTCGTGGGCTTTCTTTTCTTGGAGTGCCCTATATAACGCCCTCAAGGCGACGGCTAACCCGCATGCAAGTACAAGGTAAACAATTATAGCAGGCCAGGTGGCATACCATGGCTTGCGGATAATGATGCTCAAGATTGTAGGAGGTGAAACATGCCCGTTCTCGTTCAATACAACCTCAATAGTATGGCGTCCTGGCTTCAGGTTGTTCAGAGAAATCATATTGGAGCCGATGGGCGTTAGATGTGTTTGCTTTTCTCTGTCAAGAAGATATTCTGCGCGGATGTTTTCTGTCCCGCGGTAATCTAGTGTCGAGTAGAATAGCCGCAGGTCATTGTCCTTGTAAGAAAGGTTGATCTTTCTCGCAGCGGTGAAGTTGACATCGGCAATCGGTTTCTTGCCAGACTGCGTGCCGGGATACACTGGGGTATCGTTGATCTGAACCCTTGTCAGCATTGGAGCATCTTCTATCGGGTTTATGGATATGGATGTGGGGTCGAATCCGGTAATATCTCTTTGGCCTCCGTAGAAGATTAAACCACTTTCTGGGTCTTGCCAGTAACTGCCCCGGACATATTTGGTGTCAGACAGGCCTCGTACGGCCTTATATGTGTCTACTTTGTTTTCTCTTGGGTTGAATCGGACGATACCGTCGAAAGTGCTTGCCCAGATATTGCCGTCATTGTCTCCGGCTAATCCGCATATCACCTGATTTTTTAGCCCGTCCATTGTGTAATGGGAATAAAACTCTGTCGCCTTATCGTATGAAAACAAACCGCCTGAAGTGCCTATCCAGATGATGCCATCAGAGTCTTCATATAAGGCATATACAGTAGAAGCGTCAAGTGCGACATTCGCCTGAATGGATTTAGAACTGCGGTCGGCATAACCATATACTCGTATTCCTCCGTAAATGCCGCACCATATATATCCGTCTTTATCATATAGGAGAGTGTTGACTGTGCCGGCTCGGATATTGCGCCCAAGCGTTCCCGTGTCATTGTCGTAGAAGGCAATGCCGCCCGAGAAGAGGGAAATGGCGATGTTTCCGTCGGGACAGGGAAGTATTTTTTTTATATATAGGCCCTCTGTGCCGCTGACAAGGCGAGAAGCCCCAGTTTCTTTATTGACAGAATACATCCCTCTGTACTTCGTGCCGACCAGTAGATTCCTGCTGTCTTGTTCGTAGATCGTATAGATGCTTCCTGGCAAAGACACGAAGTTGATGTCGCTTCCGTCGCCAGTGTATTTGTGCAGAATGCCGCTTTCTGAGCCTCCCCAAAGCACTCCGTCGCTGTCATAGTACACGGCATTGACCATCTCGTCTTCTGATGTGTAGATGAACCTTGGACCATAGGACATAAAGTCCGGCTGGCAGCAGCTTATCATGACCACACCGTTGTATGTGCTGCCCAGCCATATGTTCCCGCTGCTGTCTTCTATCCAGTCATCTATTGTTACGTGCTCCAGATCGACCTCCTTGTTGTAGAAATAATTAATGGATTGAACTGTCATCGATGCCATATCAACGGTCTTGAACCCCTGCCCAGCTGTCGTCAGCAGAACTCGTCCGTCGTGTGTGGCCAGCAGTTTTGCCTGTGTGTAGGGATTACACTCGTTCTGTAGCATGTCAAAACAGCTGTCCTGTGCGTTCCATCTATAGACTGCGCTAGATGACGCTGCAAATATTTCT
The DNA here is from genome assembly GCA_017519185.1 of Bacteroidales bacterium. Classification (GTDB taxonomy): domain Bacteria; phylum Bacteroidota; class Bacteroidia; order Bacteroidales; family UBA932; genus Equibacterium. The sequence continues at coordinate 22,063 of JAFWSX010000025.1, forward strand.
CCATGGCTTTCGGCGAAAGATGATAAGGTGGCTTCGGTTTCAATAGTCAGAACATCCTCTTCGCTTAGAAGGTATACCTTTCTGTTGTTCCCGGAGAGCCATGTCTTTCCGGTACTGTCGATAAATACTCTTGTAATTGCAGAACTTGTGATCTTGTTTATTTCCTCCACGGGTTCGGCGGTCAGCGTTTCGGCATTCAGACGGTATATATTGCCGAGTACTATCCACAGTTCTCCATTTGCCAACTCGACCATCCGTTCGGTAGGGACTCTTCTGCCATCTGGATAATGGACACTGCTGAAGGTGTTGTTGTACCGGTCGAATAGTTGAAGGCCAAGATTCGTTCCAACCCATAACCGTCCCTGGCTGTCGGAAAAAAGTTCGTAAATGTAATTGCTGTTAAGCGATGTGGTGTCGCCTTCTTCTGTGAAAATGTGATCAAATGTCCAGCCATCATATCGATTCAGTCCATTGATGGTTCCGATCCATATGATTCCGTCTTCGTCCTGGCATATTTCAGTAATCAGGTCGCAAGTGAGCTCTCCACTGCCGAAGTGTCTCGAAACAGGGGTTTGTGCCAACGCGAAGCAGCATTGAATTGATAGAATTAATACGAAAAAGAAATATCGCATAGTCAAAATTAGGTATTAATAATCAAAATAAGCAATAAAAAGTTAATCAAATGAGATTATAAGATGGCAAATGATATAATCCGACAATCTAGTGGGATTTTGAAATAATCTCAAGGGATGCGCCATATCTAACTTTGTATTAGATAACAAAAACTAATGATGGCAATAGTTTCCCAATTGTCAACACCTAAAACAATACTTATGAATAAAACAGTTTCTATTATGTCCAGATGTCTGGCAGTGCTGTTACTAGGGATTCTCTCTGTTGGTGCATTTGCTCAACAGCGTACAGTTACCGGTACAGTTACAGACATAAACGGAGATCCGATGGTCGGAGTCAACGTTCTGGAAAAAGGTACGCTCAACGGAGTAGTAACTGATCTGGATGGCAGATATTCTCTGCAGCTGGGTACTTCTAATCCTGTAATTGTATTTTCCTTTATTGGATTCCTGGGCGTTGAGGAATCCGTAGGAACACGCAGTGTCATTAATGTATCGATGGCGGAAGACAAACAAAACCTCGATGAAGTTGTTGTTATCGGTTATGGTACTGCAAGGAAAATAGACATAACCGGTGCAGTTACACGTGCCGACATGACGGCACTTGAAAATTCACCGAATGTTAATGTACTTCAGGCCTTGAAAGGGACCGTTCCTGGTCTCAACATTGGCGTGGCTACTACTGCCGGAGGCTCTCCTAGCATCACCATTAGAGGAACGAACACCATCTCAGGAAGCACCGAACCTCTTATTGTCATGGATGGAGTAATTTATCGAGGCAGCCTTTCTGATATCAATACGGCTGATGTCGAGAGTATAGATGTTCTCAAGGATGCATCATCTACTGCTATTTATGGTAGCCAGGCAGCAAATGGTGTACTTATTATTACTACAAAGATGGCTAAGGAGGAAAGTAAGCCTATTGTTGAATATGCCACTTCATTTTCATATCAGACTTTGCTGAACAAATCAATGAGGCGCCTGGATCGCGAAGGGTTTGTGCAGCAGATATCGGACATTTATTTATCAGAGAGTCGTATGGGGGAGGATATGAAGACTGTCAATCCGAACTTTGATCCCACCACCAAGTTCCGAAATGAACGTGCAATCTCAGGCTATCTTGCAGGAGTAGAAACGGATTGGTGGGACTTGCTGACAGTAGATGTGCCATATATAATGAACCACAACCTTAGTGTGCGTGGAAAAAATGAAAAAAGCAGCTATTTCGCAAGTTTCGGCTATACCGATCAAAAGAACCTTGTAATAAATGATACCTTCAGGCGTTATAATGCAAGGGTTAATCTTGACACGGAAATAACAGATTGGATGAAACTTGGAGGTCAGGCATATTTCAATGTCAGTGATCTCTCGGGCGAGAACACGACTTTTGGCGATCTCTTCTCTATCCCGGCTTGCGTATCACCATATAACGAAGACGGCACTCTAGCCACATATCCTTATATGACAACTCTCAATCCGCTTTTAAGCAAGGATAACCCAGATGTCAACAAACGCTATAATATGTCGGCTAACGTATATGCAGACATATCGATTCCCTGGGTAGAGGGCCTTAGCTACCGAGTGAACTTCGCAAACGACTGGATCATAACAAACCAGTACAACTTCGATCCCTACGACAATAACCTTCAAGGAGTGGCTGCTAAGAACTATGGCAACCTGAAAGAGATGCAATTGGATAACATTCTCACCTACAAACGCTCTTTCGGACAGCATTCAGTGAATGCCACTCTTGTATATGGCGTTGAGAAACGCGATTATGAGTCCACTTCTACGACTGCCAAAACCTTTACCGATATGTCTTTGGGATATAACAATATGGGGCTTGCACAGCAAGATCTGAATGTAATCGGTTCAAGTGCATGGGCTGAGAGCAGCCTTTATAGCATGGCCCGTATAGTTTATTCATATGCCGACCGCTACATATTGACCGGAACTATCCGGCGAGACGGTTTTTCTGGATTTGGTGAGAACAATAAGTTCGGATACTTCCCGTCAGCCGCCTTCGCATGGCGCCTTAGCGAAGAAAAATTCATCAAGGATAACGTGGACTGGATTGATAATCTCAAGTTGCGTCTTTCATATGGAAGTAACGGAAACAGAACAGCTGGTCGCTACTCGACGATGGCATCAATGGCCAATAAGAGCAACTTTGGCAGTGCGGCAGGGTATGTCTTCGGAGATGGTGCTACAGCTGAATTGCTGCAGTTGATGAGTACCCTGGCCAATCCGGGTCTGAGATGGGAAACCACGAATTCGGTCAACTTCGGTATTGATTTCGGATTCTTGCATGGCAGACTCTTCGGATCGTATGATTTCTATGTATCAAACACAAAAGACCTGCTCTATAATATTAACATTCCGCTTATGAATGGTATGGTTTCGAATTCGATTCCTACGAATATTGGCAAGCTACGTAACATTGGCCATGAAATAAGCATTACGGGTATTCCGGTACAGAAGAGTGATTTCCAATGGACGGTAACTGCCAACTTCAGCCGAAATCGCAACAAGGTTATTACAATACTCGGTACCGATGAGAACGGAGACGGAGTTGAAGACGACCTGATTGCCAGCAATATCTTCATCGGTGAACCCCTGAATACTATTTATAGCTACAACTACATAGGTATGTGGCAGTTGTCCGATTATTATGCTGGCAATATCCCCACAGGATTTTACTATGGAACCTATAAAGTAGAGGACTTGAACGGAGACGGAAAGATCAACGCTGCTAACGACCGCAAGATTATCGGTTATAGGGATCCCTCATATCGCTTAAGCATTCAGAACACCTTCTCCTACAAAAACTGGACGCTCAACGTGTTTATCAATGCAATCCAGGGCGGCAAGAAGTACTATCTTGGACAGCCGGCATCTGGGATGCAGATTCCTGACCACCTGACGAACAACAGTTTTATAAAGTTCGACTATTGGACACCGGAAAATCCTGATGCGCGCTACCGTCAGTTAGGAGCATACAACACTACTATAGGAGTTGGCGGCTCTCCTTATGTGTCACGCAGTTTCATACGCCTGCAGGAACTGTCGCTCAGCTACAGCATTCCCAAAACTTTTCTCAAGAAAATAGGAATGCAGGCAGCAAGAGTTTATATCAGCGGCAACAACCTGTTTACTCTTACTGACTGGGACGGATGGGACCCTGAGGCGGGTCAAGGCCTGTCATATTCTATCAGCGGCTATCCAACCATGAAGAACTATACCGTTGGTCTTAATTTGTCTTTCTAAATCCTGGAATTACCATGAAAAAAATAATTTATACACTAATAGCAGTTGCATTTTGCACTTTGACTGCCTGCGACGAGACAAACTGGTTGAAAGAGGAGCCATTGGATTTCTATACTTCCGAGAACTCGTACACGACATCTGCGCAATTCCAGCAATCGCTGAATTTCTTATATGAACTAATACGTGAGATGCATTGGAACAACAGCGGCGACTATGCAGTGACAATGTTCCTTGGAGATCTTTCATACGGAGGTACAGATCCTGACCTTAAGTTCAACAATTGGGAGACATGGGTTACTGCCAACACTACAGCGGCCAGTTATCACTGGCAAAGATGCTATTCTGGTATTGAGAACGCTAATGTAATTATCAACCGTTTGACTCTTACCGAAAAGGTGGGAGCAGCAGAAAAGAAAGTGATAGACGGAGAAGCACATTTCTTTCGCGCATATTTCTATAACCTTCTTGCCAATATGTACGGAGGTGTGCCCATTGTTACAGATGAGCCCACAGCCCCTCGCACGGATTTCGTCCGCGCCACAAGGGAGCAGGTATACCAACAGTGCAAGGCAGACCTGGAGTTAGCAATAAGTGAGCTTCCGGACATTACGGCTGTTAAAGATGGAAAGCTCAGCAAGCAGGCTGCGCAACATCTAGCCACAGAAGTCTATATTTCTCTTGGAGAATACCAAAACGCTATCAATTCGGCAACTGCCGTCATTTCTCATCCGAGCATGGCCCTTATGACATCTCGATTTGGGACTCGCGCAAAGGAAGAAGGTGATCCTTATTGGGATCTCTTCCAGACAGGCAATCAAAATCGTTCTACTTCAAGCAACACAGAGGCCATTCTGGTGATGCAGTATGAGTACAAGAGTGCTGGCTCAAACTATAGTTCTCAATTTCCTCGTCAGATGTTGCCTTTCTATGCTGGATTGCAGGTAAAAGGTAAGAATGGTGGCAATGTGCTTGCTTTTACAGATCTGACTGAAGAAAAAGGAGGTCGCGGTATCGGTGTGTTCCACCCTACAGACCACTTCCTGTATGATATCTGGGGAGATGATTTCGACAGTGACTATCGCAACAGCAGCAGAATGATTATGCGTGATTTCCGCATTGACAATCCCAATGCAGCCGGATATGGAGAATATGTAGTTGCAGACGGATGGTTGAACAGTGCCGTTTCAGGAGATATTGAATATACCAAGAATGATGCAGGATACCGTAACTTTTATCCTTTCGTACTTAAGTTCAGCCGCGTAGGAGACCTTCCTGATGATTGCTATGTCAAAACTTCTGACGGATCCATCAAGCAGACGGCTCTCGGAGAGCATGTCATAGCATATCAGTGGGGTAGCCTCAGTGCCAATTGCACTCTCAGAGACGATTATCTGTACCGTCTTGCAGGCACGTATCTTTTGAGAGCTGAGGCATATTTGGGCAATAACCAAAAGGACCTGGCTGCTGCTGACATAAATGTTGTAAGATTACGTTCCAATGCATCTCCCTGCTCTGCGGCTGAAGTAGATATCGATTACATTCTTGACGAGCAGTTGAGGGAACTCTACTTTGAAGATTTCCGTATACCCACGCTCATGCGTCTTGGAAAGATGGTCGAGAGGACACAGAAATACAATTATTTTGGTTATAACGTTAAATCATACCAAGATTTGTTCCCTATTCCATATAGCGAAATAGAACGAAATACCGGCGCTACTCTAGAGCAGAATCCGGGTTATTAGGTTGCGTTGTTAGGTTACTAAAGTGTGTTTAGGTAGTTAGGGGCGATGCCGTATTTCCGTCGCCCCTATTAACCGATAAAAATCGTAAATTCGCCATATGACTAGAATAATAAAGAAAACTATACTGTTTCTGGCTTTCCTCACCGTTTGCATACAGGGATTTGCGGCCAAAAGTCCAAGAGCCAGGGTAAATTTCGACTTTGACTGGAAATTTACACTTAACAATGATAATCCGGCATTTGCACAACCTGCTACAGACGACAGCGCTTGGGAGGATGTTCAGATTCCTCACGACTGGAATATCAAGGAAACTTTTGTAGAAGGACGTGGATCGGATGGATCGGCGGCAAATCTGCCAGGAGGAATTGGGTGGTATCGCAAGACCTTCGATGCACCTGCGTCATGGAAGGGTAAGTCGGTAACAATAATATTCGACGGGATACAGCACCAAAGCGATGTTTACATTAATGGTCATCATCTAGGATTCCATCCTTACGGGTATACATCTATTGTCTATGACCTGACACCTTACCTTAAGTACGGCCAGAAGAATGTCATAGCCGTGAGGGCCAATACAACTGGGCAGCGCCCCCGTTGGTATGCAGGAGCAGGCATATACCGCCATGTAACCCTCGATGTCACCAGCCAGATTCATGTGGACACCTATGGCACTTACATTACGTTTCCTGAGGTCAGCAAAACAGCGGCTAGGGTAAATGTAGTGACTACCGTCAGAAATGATGGCAGCAAGACAGCAAACGTGACAGTCTCTCAGCGTATTCTGGATGCATCCGGCAAGCAGGTTGGAAAAGTTTCAAGTGCCAATGGCAGCATAGCTGAGGAAGCAGAAGGAGACATCACAGTCTCCATGGATATGACTATGCCTGAGCTTTGGAGTATCGAAAATCCATATCTGTATACAATGGAAACGACTGTAAAAGCAGCAGGTGCTGTCAAAGATGTCTATACAACAACATTCGGCGTGCGTTCAGCTCGTTTTGACAAAGACAGAGGTTTTATTCTAAATGGAGAACAAGTTAAGCTGAAGGGAGTCTGTCTGCATACAAATTCGGGATCTCTGGGTGTGGCCATTCCAGACCGTTCATTCGAACGTTGCCTTGAAATACTCAAGGAGTATGGAGTGAATGCCATTCGTTTCGGCCATCACCAGCCACAGAGTGTCTTCCTCGATATGTGTGACAGGATGGGATTCGTGGTTTATGATGAGGCGTTCGACAAATGGAAAAGCGGTTATTATGCTCAATATTTCGACGAATGGTGGCAAAAAGACCTGGAGAATATGCTTCTGAGGGATCGAAACCATCCTTGCGTTGTGGTATGGAGCATAGGAAATGAGCTTTCGGAAGCTAATCTCACTACTGACGAAGGTGTCCAGAGGGCAGCTATGCTGCAGGATTTTGTTCACTCATTCGAGCCTACGCGGCAGGTCTCTCTGGCTGCGCAGAACAATCATCAGTTCAAGTTCGCAGGAGTCACCGATGTAATAGGTTACAATTATCTCGAAGCAAGGCTAATTGCAGAGAAAACATCAGTGGCACCCGACAGAATCACCCTTGTGACGGAGGAGTTGCCTTTTTACCGTGGAGAGGAAGGGAATATCCGCAGTTATACACCACTCAATCCCTGGGAACTCATTTCCCAGACAGACTTTATCGCAGGAGGTTTCATCTGGAGCGGCGTTGACTATGTCGGAGAGGCTTCAAGGGGAAGCCGCGGATGGCCCAACGGATTGTTCGATGTCACGATGTATGAAAAACCCCGTGCATCGTATCATAGGGCAATGTGGAACGATGAACCTCTGGTCCGCATCAACGTACCTTTCCAGGAGGCTGACATAGATATGGGACGTGACCTTTGGCAATGGCCCAAAGTAGTCAATCATTGGAATCTCCCCGAATCATACAACGGATATGTGATTCCAGTGGAAACGCCAACTAACTGCGAGGAGGTACAGTTGTTTCAGGACGGTCATCTGATGGGCACTCAGAAAACCGCAGATTTTACCAATCACACAATAGTATGGTATCTTCCATACAGACCCGGAACTCTTGAGGCAAAAGGCCTAAACGGCGGCAAGGTCGTGGCCAGTTGTTCGATAACCACTTCCGGCAATACTGCAGGTGCTGAAGTCAAGGCTGATCGGGAAAGTATCAATGCCGACGGTCAGGACTTGAGTTTCATATCAGTTCAACTGGTGGACCAGAACGGCATTCCTGTGCAGACAGACGACAAGATGGTGAGTGTGAGCGTAGAAGGAGAAGGTCGGCTCCTCGGTCTTGACAGCGGCGACCTTCGCCGGCAGGGATCATTTGCTGGTAATTCTCTCAAGACCTATTTCGGCCGAGTGCAGGCCACGGTCCAATCTACTCGCAAAGCCGGAAAGATTATAGTCAGGGTTGAGGTTGAAGGTGCTGACAAACCGTACTATGTTGAATTGGAAACCAGGTAGCTACAAGTCTGTCCAGCGGATGGATGCGTCGCGTCCCCAGTAGGTCATCTGGCGCTTGGCGTAATGCCTGGTGTTCCGCTTGATGGTAGCGACTGCATCTTCGAGAGTGCAGGCGCCGTCAAAGAAATTGAACAGTTCCTTATATCCCACAGTGTTCAATGCTGTGAGGTTGCGTAACGGCAGCAGGGCCTTTGCTTCTTCGAGCAGACCCTGCTGCATCATTTCGTCGACGCGGCAGTCAATGCGCTCATATAGCACACTGCGCTCCCTGCGTAGTCCGATCTTTTCAATCTCGAATGGACGTTGCTTGGATGTTGAGGTCTTGTAGTCCGAGAACTTGCGTCCCGTGGCGATAGTCACTTCCAGGGCCCTGACGACTCTCTGCCAGTTTGCTATGTCTATTGCGGCGTAGCTCTCCGGGTCCAGCCTTTTCAGGTCCAGGCGAAGCGACTCGACACCTTCTTCTTTTACCCGTTTCGTCAGTTGCTCTCTGAGTTCCGGGTCGGCTGGCGGGAAATCGTCCAGACCGTTGCAGAGTGCGTCGATGTAGAATCCGGAACCTCCGGCCATGACTACTGTGTCGTATTTCTTGAAAAGCTTTTCGAGGAGTGCCATTGCGTCCAGTTCGAACATCCCTGCAGTGTAGGGCTCCTGCACGGAACGGCACGCTATGAAATGGTGCTTCACGCGGCGCAGAGTCTCTTCTTCGGGGCGTGCCACGCCTATGGACATTTCCTTGAAAATCTGGCGGGAATCGCAGTTGACTATCTCAGTGCCCAGGCTTTCTGCGAGGCTGACAGCATAATCCGTCTTTCCCACGGCTGTGGGACCGAGAACTATCGTCAGTTTTTTTGACATGAAAGGGGGAGGTTAGTCGTCTGAACCGGAATCCATTCCGTCTTCGAATTCGCTGAAAACGTCATCGTCATCCTTCTCGTCAACCTCATCGTCATCCTCGTCGTCATCGTCCAGGGCGGGCCCGCTGCTTGCGCGCGGGATGTACACCTGGGGATCTTCGTATTTGGGCGAGAACTGGTCGGGATTGTGCCCCTTTTCGAGGACGGTCTGGGGATAATGGCTCCTGGGGTTCTCGAGTTCTTCGCCGACGATGGTCAGGATGATGCAGCTGTTGTTGTGCATATCGTAGCAGAACTGCAGCACATTCTGGCCTTTTTCCACCAACTGCTCGAAAGACACGCGGTCCATTGAGCCGTACCCGAGATCAAAGAGGCCGTATACGGCGGCCATTTTGCCGTTTTCGTCAACAGCACGGTATACTACGATCTGATCGGAAGAGAAACACAGATCGTTGATTATGAATTTGTTGAAATTGAACAGACTCATACTTGCAGGGATTTCGTACTCCCTGACGAACACCTTGCTGGAAGGAATAGTTGCTCTTATTTTGTAGATCATGTCAGTAAGCCAGAGCTCGTTTCATCTTTGCAAAAATATAAATAAAAGCCTACTTTTGCAATCAGTAATGGATTCAGTTACAAAACCGGTTACTGATAGCTACAAAAGCATCGCAGCCCCCTCAAGAGGCCTATATAAAGACAAGGGGAGCAAATTTCTTTCTTTCGCGTATCCGGTTTCTACGGAAGCTCAGGTCAAGGTCATAGTCTCTTCCCTTAAAAAGGAATATTTCGACGCACGGCATCATTGCTATGCGTACCGCCTCGGCCTTACCGGTGACAGGTGGCGTGCGAATGACGACGGAGAACCATCTTCGACCGCCGGCCGCCCCATCCTGGGGCAGATCCTGTCTGCCGAACTGAGCGATATACTTATAGTGGTGGTACGCTATTTCGGCGGCATCCTGCTTGGTACATCCGGCCTCACAGTGGCTTATAAGACTGCTGCTGCAGATGCCCTTGCCAACAGCGAAATAGTAGAGAAAATCGCTACCGAGTCGTTTGAGATAAGATTTGACTACCTTCAGATGAACGATGTGATGAAAGTTCTCAAGGAACTCCAGATCGCGCCGAAGGAACAGAGTTTTGACGAAAGGTGCCTGATTGTGGCTTCGGTCCGCCTGAGAGACATACCCCGGTTCAAGGAAATGCTTAAAAGTACAGATATATGCCAAAGAGTTTGATATCAATCCACGATTTTTCCAAGGAAGAGATGCTCCACATACTGGATGTGGCATCTGAGATGGAAAAGAACAAATCCCAGAAGATCCTGGACGGCAAAGTAGTCGCCTGCCTGTTCTTCGAGCCTTCGACTCGCACCCGCCTCAGTTTCGAAACGGCTGCAAACCGTCTCGGAGCGAGAGTGATAGGTTTCAGTGACGTGGGCAATACTTCTATCAGTAAGGGAGAGAGCCTCAAGGATACCATCAAGATGGTTTCGAACTACGTGGACATCATCATCATGCGCCATCCCCTCGAAGGTGCGGCCCGCTATGCCAGCGAGGTCAGCAACCTGCCGGTCGTCAATGCAGGTGACGGCGCCAACCAGCATCCCAGCCAGACTCTTCTGGACATGTATTCGATCCGCCAGTCACAAGGGCGTCTCGACGGCCTGACCATCAATATGGTCGGAGACCTTAAGTACGGACGTACCGTGCATTCGCTGCTGCAGGCGATGAGCCACTTCGACCCGAGTTTCGTCTTCACTGCTCCGGCCGAACTGCAGATGCCCGTGGAGTACAAGCAGTTCCTTACAGAGAGGGGCATAGCCTACAGGGAGACAACTTCGCTGAACGAGCATCTGAATGACTGCGACATCCTGTACATGACAAGGGTTCAGCAGGAGCGCTTCAGCGACCCTATGGAATATGAGAAGGTGAAGGATGTCTACCGGCTTGACGCAAGTATGCTTTCGAATGTGCGCAGCAATATGAAGATACTCCACCCGCTGCCCCGGATCAACGAGATATCACTCGACGTTGACGACACACCATATGCATATTATTTCAAACAGGCCGAAAACGGAATGTATGTCAGGATGGCAATCATAGCCTGCCTGCTCGGATACAGATAATGGAGGAAAAGATTATGACAATGACAGCAAGACAACTTATAGTCAACGCCATCGAGAACGGTACGGTGCTTGACCACATTCCTTCCGAGAACCTTTTCAAGGTTGTGGATATCCTTAATTTGGCAGAATCTTCAAACCAGATAACCATAGGAAGCAACCTTGAGAGCAAAACTTTCGGCCGCAAGGGCATCATCAAGGTGGCTGACCGCTATTTCGAAGATGACGAGCTGAACCGCATAGCCCTCGTCGCCCCGCAGGCCACCATCAACATCATCAAGGACTACAAGGTCATTGAGAAACACAAGATTTCCATCCCCGAGGAGGTTGTAGGCATCGGCAAATGCGCCAACCCTATGTGCGTGACCAACCACCAGAAGATAGCCACCCGCTTCAAGACTATAGTCGAGGGTGACCGTATCAATCTTCTCTGCCATTATTGTGAAAAGACCACAAATATTATAAATTTGTAGCCCCTTACAGACCCATTGTAAATCAATATAATCAACTACATAAATGAAGAAAGCTTACAATTTTACCGCCGGCCCGTGCGTGTTGCCGCAGCCTGCCATTGATGCAGCCATCGAGGCTCTCAAAGATTTTGCAGGAACAGGCGTTCCGGTCGTTTCTATTTCACACCGTACCAAAGAGTGGACAGCCGTAATGGACGAAGCCCGCAGTCTGTGGAAAGAACTTCTGAACATTCCAGACAACTATGAAGTGTTGTTCCTTGGAGGAGGTGCTTCAATGCAGTTCCTTTATGTGGCAATGAACTTCCTGGAGCACAAGGCCGCATATCTCGAGACTGGCGTCTGGGCAAAGAAAGCCCTCAAGGAAGCCAAAGGACTCGGCGACGCTTATGCCCTCGCATCAAGCGCTGACAAGACTTTCTGCTACATTCCCAAAGATTTTGAAATCCCCACTGATATAGATTATTTCCATATCACTTCGAACAATACCATCTACGGTACCGAGATAAGGCACGACATCGACAGCCCGGTTCCTCTGATTGCAGATATGTCTTCAGACATCCTGAGCCGTCCGGTAGATGTCAGCAAGTATGCCCTCATCTACGGTGGAGCCCAGAAGAACGTGGGCCCTGCCGGACTGGCATTCGCCATCGTCAACAAGGACGCTCTCGGCAAGGTAAGCCGCTATATCCCCACGATGCTCGACTACCGCACACATATCGAGGGCGGTTCGATGTTCAACACTCCTCCGGTATTCCCGATCTTCGTTATGACCGAGACCCTCAAGTGGCTCAAGGGAATCGGCGGAGTAGAGGCAATCAACAAGCTTAACGTAGCCAAGGCTGAGAAGCTTTATGCAGAAATCGACCGCAACACCATGTTCCGCGGAACTGCTGCCAAGGAAGACCGTTCTATCATGAACGTCTGCTTCGTGATGGCAGAAGGCAGGGAAGCCCTTCAGGACGAGTTCCTGGCCTTCGCCCAGAGCAAGGGTATGGTCGGCATCAAGGGCCACCGTTCAGTAGGCGGTTTCCGCGCATCCATCTACAATGCCTGCCCTATGGAGGCTGTGGATGCACTCATCGCATGCATGCAGGAATTTGAAGCTGATAAAAAGTAAGATAATGAAAGTATTGGTAGCAACAGAGAAACCTTTCGCATCAGTTGCAGTGAAAGGTATCCGTGAAATCGTGGAAAACGCAGGCCATCAGTTCGTGGCACTCGAGAAATATACCGACCAGAAAGACCTTCTCAAGGCCGTCAAGGATGCCGATGCGCTCATCGTGCGTTCCGACAAGGTCACCGCTGACGTCGTAAAAGCAGCGAAGAACCTCAAGATTGTCGTAAGGGCAGGTGCCGGCTATGATAACCTGGACCTCGACGCACTCAGCGCCGCCAAGGTCGTGGCAATGAACACTCCCGGCCAGAACTCAAACGCCGTGGCTGAGCTTGCTGTAAGTTTCATGGTCTATATGTCCCGCAACCAGTATACTCCTGCCACCGGCAGCGAGCTGAAGGGCAAAACACTCGGTGTGCAGGCCTATGGCAACGTGGGCCGTCTCGTAGCCAATATTGCCAAGGGCTTCGGAATGAACATAATGGCTTTCGACCCGTTCATCCCTGCCGAGAAGATAGAGGCTGACGGAGTCAAGGTTGCCTCTTCTCTCGAAGAACTCTACAGCAGCAGCAACTTCATTTCCCTTCACATCCCCGTCACTCCCCAGACCAAAGGCTCTATCGGATATGCTCTGCTGAGCCGTATGCCGAAGGGAGGCTGCCTGGTGAACACTGCCCGCAAGGAAGTCATCAACGAAGCCGAGCTGGTGAAAGTGCTTACAGAGCGTGAAGACCTCAAGTACATCACCGACATCGCTGCCGACAACCAGGCTGAACTGAACGAGAAGTTCGGTGTCCGCGTGTTCGCAACGCCCAAGAAGATGGGTGCCCAGACATCGGAAGCCAACATCAACGCTGGTCTTGCTGCAGCACGCCAGATATGCGACTTTTTCGCTACAGGCAATACCCGTTTCCAACTTAACAGGTTCTAAGAAATTCAAACATGGTAAAAGTAAAACCCTTCGCCGCTATCAGGCCGCCCAAGGCGGTCGTAAAGGAAGTGGCCAGCCGTCCCTATGACGTGCTGTCATCTGAAGAAGCTAAGGCTGAGGCCGGCGAGAAATCGCTGCTTCACATCATCAAACCGGAAATAGATTTCGACCCGATTGCCGAAGAGCAGGATCCGCGCGTATATGAAAAGGCCGTGGAGAATTTCAAGCTCTGGCAGCAACGGGGATGGCTTGTTCAGGATGCGAAGGAATATTACTATGTCTATGCACAGACTATGGGAGACCGCACACAGTACGGTCTTGTAGTCTGCGCCAATGTCGAGGACTATATGAGCGGTGCCATCAAGAAGCACGAACTCACCCGCAAGGACAAGGAAGACGACCGTATGAAGCACGTCCGCATCCAGAGCGCGAACCTGGAGCCTGTGTTCTTCGCATATCCCGACAATGCCGCCATCGACGCGATTGTCGCCAGATATACCGCCGGTCCTGCTGAGTACGACTTTGTCGCTGATGACGGTTTCGGTCACAAGTTGTGGGTGATTGACGATCCGAAGGATATAGAGGCCATTACTGCTGCCTTCGCTTCCATCCCCGCATTCTATGTTGCCGACGGTCATCACCGTACCGCCGCAGCCGCCCGCGTGGGAGCGGAGCGCAAAGAGAACAATCCTGCCCACAACGGTACTGAGGAGTACAATTACTTTATGGCTGTCGTATTCCCCCAGAGCCATCTCAAGATTATGGAAATCAATCGTCTTGTGAAGGATCTGGCAGGCCTGACGCCAGAAGGACTCATCGAGGCTCTGAAAAAGAATTTCGTGGTCGAAGAGGCTAAATGCAGCGGTCCTTACCGCCCCTGCAGGCTTCACAACTTCGCTATGTATCTCGCCGGCAAGTGGTACTCTCTGACGGCAAAAGAAGGTACTTATGACGACAACGACCCCATCGGCAAGCTTGACGTCACAGTGCTCTCAAATCTTGTCCTTGAGGATATACTTCACATCGGCGACCTGCGCACATCCGACCGCATTGACTTCCCGGGCGGCATCCGTGGCCTCGAAGAGCTGCAGCGCCGGGTCGACAGCGGCGAGATGGCAGTTGCCTTCGCCCTCTATCCCGTGACGATGGAGCAGCTCGTGAGCATAGCGGACACTGGAAACATAATGCCGCCCAAAACCACCTGGTTCGAGCCAAAGCTCCGCAGCGGCATCACCATACACAAGTTCTAACAACAAAGACATGACAGATTACTCTATGAACGCCAACCTGCTGGAAAGGGCGCTCGACAAGCCGTGCAGCGCTTTCACAAGGCAGGACCTGATTGATTTTTGCATAGCCAACAAAGTTGAATTCGTCAATTTCCACTATTGCAGTTTCGACGGAAAGTTCAAGACGCTGAATTTCGTGATCCACAGCCTGGAACATCTCGAAAATATCCTGACTGCCGGAGAGCGGGTGGACGGGAGCAACCTTTTCCCGTTCATCAAGGCGGGTGAGAGCGATCTGTACGTTATTCCCAAATACAAGACGGCCTTCCTGAATCCATTCAGCGAGGTTCCGACTCTCGACTTGCTCTGTTCATATTACGGCCGCGACGGAAAGCCGTATGAGAGTTCTCCAGAATATATCCTTCACAAGGCTCATCAGGCACTCACAGCCGCTACAGGGCTGAAGATGCAGGCTATGGGCGAGCTGGAGCATTACGTCATCAGCGAGAAGGAGGATATGTATCCTGTGCCTGACCAGAAAGGTTATCACGAAAGCGCACCTTTCAACAAGTCGACGGAATACCGCAACGAGGCAATGCGCCTTATCGCGCAGTCCGGCGGCAAGATCAAGTACGGACACAGTGAGGTGGGCAATTTCTGCCAGGACGGCAAGAATTACGAGCAGAACGAGATTGAGTTTCTGCCGGTCGATATCGAAGATGCTGCAGACCAGCTGGTGATAGCCAAATGGATTATGCGCGAGCTGGCCTACAAGCGTGGTCTTACCATTACTTTCGCCCCCAAGATTACTGCAGGCCAGGCCGGAAGCGGACTGCACGTGCATATGAAGTTCACCCGCGACGGCCGCAGCGTGATGGTAAAGGATGTGAATGTCCCTGCAGATGCAGGTGACGGCAAGGTCAATCTCACTGAGGAATGCCGCAGGGCGATCGCAGGCCTTATGATTGCCGGAACTTCTCTTCCTGCCTTCGGCAATCCTAATCCTCTTTCATATCTGCGTCTTGTTCCCAACCAGGAGGCTCCTACTTCTCTCTGCTGGTCGTTCAGCAACCGCAGCGCGTTGGTGCGCATTCCTTTGGGATGGGCCGGATGCAGTGATATGGCCGAGCAGGTCAACGGGCCGCAGAAGGCTGCGGATGTGGATTTCAGCAAGAAGCAGACTTTCGAATGGCGCGCTTCTGACGGATGTGCTGACATATATATGCTTATGGCAGCCCTTTGCGCCGCTGTCCGTCACGGTTTCGAAGTGCCTGAGGCTCTCGACGTAGCCGACAGAACATATGTAGGCCTTGGCGTAGACATCCACGACAAGAAAAACACCGCGCTGGCTGAATCGCTGGAGCAGCTGCCTGATTCCTGCGTGGGCGCTGCCGCCGAGCTTGATAAGGACCGTGCCATCTACACTGCAAAAGGTGTATTCTCCGACAGTATCGTAGACTATCTCGAGCGTTATCTTCGTGAGTTCGATGACGCCCGGCTGCGCGAAGCCATCTCAGGCAGCAAGGCGCTTACGATGGACCTTGTCGAGAAGAATCTGCACGTAGGATAGCAAGTCTAATCAGAAATTTGTAGAGCCAGTAGCAGGCGTCGGCGAAGATGATGCCGCAAAGGATGCCTGTGAGTACGTCAATGGGGTAGTGGTGTCCCAGATACGAGCGGCTGTAGCACACTAGCAGCGCCCATATCATTGATACTGCCGTCCAAATCCTGCGTTTTAAAATCATTGAAGTCAACAGAGCGAATCCTATGGTGTTGGCGGCGTGACCGGAGAAGAATCCGTAGGGATTGCCGGCTCCGGCGATGAGCCGCACCAGACCGCCGATTTCAGGGTCAAGTCCCGGCCTGGGCCTGCAGACTGCGTTACGGACTAAGTGGGATACGTGGTCAGTGAAAATATAGCAGACAAGTACCGACACAACTGCGGCAAGCCCGGCCTTCCACATTTTCAATCCAGTGCCTTCCCTGCTTAAAAGGCTGCGTCTGGAGTATGATTTGGGAATAAAAACGGCTATCGTGACAAGGATATACAGCGGGAACCATATGTAGACCTTCGACATTGTCGTCATAAACTGGTCAGCCCACGGCGACGTCCAGTGATTGATGGCCAGAAGCAGTTGCTTGTCGAGGTCGATAAGCCGTTCCATAGGATTTGATTACGGCCTGTAGAAAGGCAACTTGACTACCTTTGCCTTGAGCAGACGGCCGCGCACGCTGATGAAGATTTCGCTGTCGACAGCCTTATGCGCTGCATCGACGTAGCCCAGGCCGATGGCCTTCTTCACAGAGGGACCCATAGTTCCGGAGGTGACGTGACCGATGACAGCACCCTCTGCGTCAAAGATGTCGTAGCCGTGGCGGGCGATGCCTTTGTCCACAAGTTCGAAGCCCACCAGGCGGCGCTTGATGCCGTCAGCCTTGAGCTTCTCCATATACGCACGGTCGATGAAGTCGCCTTTGGCATCGTTGAATTTGGTAATCCAGCCGAGGCCTGCCTCGAGAGGAGAAGTAGTGTCATCGATGTCGTTGCCGTAGAGGCAGAAACCCATTTCCAGACGGAGGGTATCGCGCGCTCCGAGGCCTATCGGCTTGATGCCGAATTCTTCGCCAGCCTCGAACACTGCCTTCCACAGCTTGTCACCGTCTTCGTTGGCGACATAGATCTCGCATCCGCCGCTGCCGGTGTAGCCGGTGGTTGAGAGGATGGCGTCGTGGATGCCGGCGATGTCGACTTTCTGGAAAGTGTAGTATTCCATCGACATAATGTCCTGCTTGCATATCTTCTGCATAGCTTCCATAGCCTTGGGACCCTGCACGGCAAGCTGACAGATTTCGTCGGAAGCGTTGTAGAGTTCCTTGCCCGGAGTCATTCCGAACTTGTCGGCAAAGCTGCACAGGTGCTGCCAGTCCTTGTCGATGTTGGCCGCATTCACTGCCAGAAGATAGGTCTTTTCATCTATGCAGTAAACGATGAGGTCGTCGACGATGCCTCCGCGACCGTTGGGCAGGCAGGTATACTGGGCCTTGCCGGGGAAGAGGACAGACACGTCGTTGGAAGTCACATATTGAAGGAAAGCCGTAGCAGAAGGGCCCTTCACCCAGATTTCTCCCATATGGGACACGTCAAACACACCCACGCCGTTGCGAACGGTAGTGTGCTCGTCGTTGATTCCGGTATATTCGATAGGCATCAGATAGCCGGCAAAAGGGGCCATCTTGGCGCCCAGGGCTATGTGTTTTTCTGTAAATACGGTTTTCTTTTCCATTATCTATTCGTGATATGCTGTTGTTGTGTCATAAATCCAGACATCGTAAGGGCAGGTTTTCTCGTACTTCTTGAAATCGCCCATACTGCGCAAGGCTTCGTAGTAATCGTCTGTTCCGTTTGCGAGGATGACATCGTAGCCCGACTTGAAGCGCACTGCCGTAATGTTGTAGCCCTTGCTTTCGAGATATGCCTTGTAGTTGACGGCATTTGAAGGGACTTTGAAGCCGCCAAGAGCCACATAATAACGGTGTGAAACGGTATGCTTTGCCGCTTCCTGCTCGGCTGCGATACGCTCTGCCTCTGCCTGTGCGGCAGCGCAGGAATCATATTTGGCCTGTGCGGCAGCCGCCTCCTGCTCCAGCCTGAGAATCTCAAGGTCCTTCGATGTGGGCTTGCCCAGCATTGCGCGGAAAACATCGCAACTGCTCATCAGTATGCAGGCTGTCATCAAAACTGCAGACAATCTTAAGAATTTCATCTAAACAGGCTTTTTGTGCTTACACAAAAGTAGACAATTGCGGCATCAAAGGCAAAAAAATCGTATATTTACACATAATCACACAACAACTGCGCATGATAGAGAAAACTCTGACGCTCGAACACTTCGATCCTGTAGAAATTTATGGAGTCAACAACAAAAACCTCAATCTTTTCAAGTCTCATTTCCCGAAGGTTAAAGCGGTTGCCCGGGGTTCCCAAATTGCAGTTGAGGGTGCCCAAGAGGATATTGAAGCATTTGAAGCGGCTTTCAACGCCCTCCTTTCAATCAAGGAGTCCAAGGGTGTAATCAACGAATATGACATCGACTTTCTCTTCGAGGAGAAAGGCCGCGAGGCAGAGGTGGGCAAGGTCGATATGCAGACGGCCGATGACTATATCATAGTCTACGGCAACGACGGCAAGTGCATCAAAGCCCGCACCAAGAATCAGAAACGGCTGGTCAAGGAATATTACGACAATGACCTGATTTTCGCGCTCGGCCCTGCCGGAACAGGTAAGACATATACGGCAATCGCATTGGCGGTGAGAGCCCTCAAGAACCGTGAGGTCAAGAGACTTATTCTCACCAGACCTGCCGTTGAGGCGGGGGAGAGGCTCGGTTTTCTGCCGGGCGACCTCAAGGAGAAACTAGATCCTTATCTGCAGCCGTTATACGATGCCCTGCAGGATATGATTCCGGCCAAGAAACTGCAGGCTTTCATGGAGGACGGCACCATCCAGATCGCTCCGCTTGCATATATGCGCGGCCGCACCCTTGACCGTGCCTTCGTGATTCTCGACGAGGCGCAGAACACTTCGCTCGGGCAGCTCAAGATGTTCCTCACCCGTATGGGCAACGAGGCGAAGTTCATCATCACGGGCGACATCACCCAGATAGACCTGCCCCGCAAGAGCGATTCGGGTCTGGCGCGCGGTGTGGAACTGGTGCGTGGCATACGCGGCATCAGCGTCATCGAGTTCGGACGCGAGGACATCGTCCGCCACCCTCTTGTGACGAAAATCGTGGATGCTTTCGAGAAAGCGTCTCAGTCAGAAACAGAGTCCTAGGAAGACCTATGCTGGTTATTTGCTGCGTTCCGAGTCAAGGAGAAGGCCCGGGGTGTGCCAGACTTTCATATCGTCCTGGTCTCCGTATACCAGATAGGCTTCAATGCCCTCACCAGCCAGTCGGGAAGAAATGACCTGCTTCGCCTCTTCCGTGCCGATGACCATGAACCAGGTGGCATAAGCATCGGCAGTGGCTCCGTCGCGGGCAATGACTGTAGCGCTGAGCAGCGAATGCTTCACGGGCATCCCGGAGACAGGATCTACCGTGTGGGAATATTTCCGGCCGTCCTCGACATAGAACTTGCGGTAGTTTCCGCTGGTGACCAGGCCGCAGTCGCTGATCGACACTACATCTTGCTTCAGCGCTCCGGACACGTTGTTGCCGTCTTCGGGCTTGTCGATCCAGATGCGCCAGGGACCTCCCTGCTCGCGCTGCCCCTTGCAGACGATCTCTCCGCCCAGTTCTATGATGTAGTTGCGGCAGCCGTAGCTGTCAAGGATGTGCGCCACGACATCGCAACTGTAGCCTTGTGCGATTGCGTTGAAATTTAGTCTGCAGCGGTCGTCGGCTCTTGTCAGGAACGTCCCTTGAGGGGTCTCTTCGAAGCCGAAAAGGTCCATCCCGATGTATTTTTTCATCCCTTCGGCCATCGCGGCTTTCTGCTCAGCCGTAGCAGTGCTGTCGGCAAATCCGAAGCCCCACAGGTCGAAGAGAGGACCGGCTGACGGGTCGAATGCTCCGCCGCTTTTCTCCCAGATTTCCTTTGAAATTTTGAAGATTTCGATGAATGTTCTGTCAAGGGCAACACGTTCGCCTGCATTCACCCTTGAGAGGATGGAGCCTTTGTTGTATCCTGAGATAGAGTTGTCGATCACCAGCAGGGCGCTGTCGATGGAGTCCTTGACTTCCTGGCGGTTGATTTTCGAAGAGAGGCTGCATTTGACTGACCAGGTGCCGCCCTGGGCGAAGCCGTCCAAAGAGACGTAGCGGTCCGTGCTGCAGGCGCAGACCGACAAAAGAAGCAGCAGTGTCAAAAACCTCGTTTTCATAGTCTTCGGTGGCACGATTTTGGCGCAACCGCCTGCAAATTTACAATAATTAGTTATATTTGCATTCTATAGACTTATGGCCACGATGAAGAAGATTAGAGGAATAGCCTGTCTGGTTTCAGTTTTGGCAGTATGCCTTGTACTGGCATCCTGCGAGGAGAAAGCGGACCCGTCATACGAGCATATGGTTGGCGTTCCCGACTTCGAAATGGACTCTTTCCTGGCAACTTCCCAGCTCATCGAGCTTGAAGCAGAAGGCGTGGTCTATCCCGAAAAAGTCATTATCAAGTGGCTCATTCCCGAAGTTTATGAAGATACGCTTACCGGCACCAAGTTGAAGGTAAGGACTCCCGAAGAGCCGGGGAATTTCACCGTGACGCTTCAGACCAACGCCTATGGCTATTTCGAGCAGTCCACCATCAAGTCTGCAATCCTGATCGACACGACAAGTTCCCTGACCGGTCGGGTGTTCAAGGGCAGGTACATAACCGATCCGCGCGACGGACAGAAATACCATACGACTTATGTCGACAGCCTGGAGTGGTTCGCAGAAAACCTCAAATGGGCTGGTGCAGGTGTATGCTACAATGAATGCGAAATTCTTCAACCTGTTCTCGGCAGGCTGTATACCTGGAACGAGGCCACCGGCGGTGAAGAAGGTTCCGGTCTTGCAGGCGGTCCCCAGGGTGCTTGCCCCGAAGGATGGAGCATCCCTACAGCAGAAGACTGGGAGAATCTCGGCAAAGCCCTGAACAAAGGCGTGGAAGTTCCTTTCCTGACCAACTGGGCTGGCTTGGGCCAGAAACTCACTGTTGAAGCTTTTCTCAACGGTGCCAAGATGTGGCCTATTTCACCTGATAACAATAAATCCAACTCCGTCAACTGGAATGCCCTTCCCGCAGGTTACAGCCTGCGTTCTGGAGATATCTACCGTGATTTCAAGAGTTACGGAATGTGGTGGAGTTCTTCCCTCAGGAATGCCGACCGTGCATATTATCGGTATATCTATTTCAATGCCGACTATTGCGGCGTAAACTATGCCAGCATCGATGATGCTGCCTTCTCGGTAAGGTGCGTGAAACGCATCGATGATTTCGATCCGCACCCGCTTCCGGGAACAGTTGACGCGCAATGAAGCCCATTCCCATATTAAGCCAGAAGCAGCAGCTCAAGATTGTCGATGCCATCGTCAAGGCAGAAGACTGCACGAGCGGCGAGATAAGGGTACACGTCGAGCCCAAGTGCAAGGCTGATCCTGTGACCCGTGCCGTGAAGGTTTTCAACCGTTTGGAGATGTACGACACAGCGGCCCGCAACGGTGTCGTAATCTATCTGGCCTACGAGTCCAGGGTGTGTGCCATAATTGGCGATGTGGCCATCAATGAAGTAATTCCGGCAGGTTTCTGGGAAGACATACTTGCAAATATGCAGGCTGCATTCGCCAAAGGCAATTTTACTGAGGGTATCATTGGCGCCGTGGAGGCCGTGGGAGAGGCCCTTTCGGAATATTTCCCTTATCAGAGCGATGATGTGAACGAACAGCCCGACGAGATATCGTTCGGCGATGACGACGAAGACGAAATGGAAGATGAAGAAGATTAGGGTTTTTGCTGTTTTCGCCATCGTAGTCTTGCTCGGAGCTTTCGCGGCCGATGCAAAGGTCCCGGAAAGGCCATATCCGCAGCGGCTGGTCAATGACCTTGCAGGTATATTTTCAGATTCCGAACTTGCTTCCCTTGAACACAGGCTCGTCGCTTTTGACGACACGACATCCAACCAGATAGCCGTGGTGACTATGTCCGACCTTGGCGGGGATGACATCGGCCTGCTTGCGGCAGAGATAGGAGAAAAGTGGGGCGTAGGCCGCGAAAAGTCGAACAACGGCATCGTGCTGCTCATCAAGCCCAAGACCAGTTCTTCCGGCGGCAAGGTTTTCATTTCCGTGGGCTATGGCCTGGAAGGAGCGATCCCAGATGCCATTACCAAGCGTATAATCGAGAATGAGATGATTCCCCATCTCAAGAATGGCAATGACTACTATTCTGCTGTGAATGCAGCTTTGGACGTGCTGATGCCACTGGCCTGTGGAGAGATATCGGAAAAGGATTACGACGATGACGTCGACGACTTTGCGCTTGCCTTGCTGGTGCTGTTCCTGATCTGTGTGCTTTTCCTCGTGTTTGTTGCCGCTTCAAGCGGTGGCAGCACCAACATCGGCAGCGGCAACAAGGGCCATAATCTGGATCTCTGGGACCTCATAGTTCTGAGTCAGCAGATGAACTCAGGCAAGGGATCATCAACCTGGGGAGGCAGCGGCCATTCAGGCGGAGGATTTGGCGGCGGCTTCGGTGGAGGTGGAGGCTTCGGAGGCTTCGGGGGCGGCCATTTCGGCGGCGCGGGAGCCGGCGGCAGCTGGTAGCAGCTACATCAGGTTGTTCAGCATAGCGTAGACAGTGAGGCCTGCGATAGACTTGATTCCTGTTTTTGCGGTGATGTTCTTGCGGTGGGTGTTCACCGTGTTCATCGATATGTTCAGCATATCGGCGATTTCCTTGCTCATATAGCCTTTTGCCACAAGCACAAGGATCTCTTTTTCCCTTGAAGAGAGAGCTTCATCGCTTCGTCCGGTCTCGGCCTTGGCCTGCTGATTTTTTTTCTTCGAGCGGTCGTTGCCGTGGCCTTCCATAAAAACGGCTTCTTCCAGTACCGTGTGCCGGCCGAGGTCTTCCGCCAACTGGAAAATATCGAAGGTCAGTTCGATGATCTCTTCGGACGATATGTTCCTGGGCAGATAGCGGAATATGATCTTGGTCAGGTCGGCCAGTTTCTCCTCGATGCTGTCGTGAGCTCCGATGAAGTCTTTCCTGCTTTTTGCAATGTCCTTTGTGACGATAGGGAAGATGTTGGCTTCCTCGAAAGCGAAATGGGCTTCCACTTCAGTTTTGTAGTCGTCGAAGAAGTGTTTGAGCAGGTCTCCGTATGGGCTTCCGGCTTTGTCGGCCAGACTGTGCAGATGCCTTTCGATGTGAGGCAGCCGTTCGTCTATATAGTAGTGGTGGGATGCCCTGAGGTACTGCAGCAGAGCAGGCAGGTCCTCGTGGCTGACTTCGTGGCCGCTCGTCGTGAACCCTTCGCAGCAATAGATGTTGCATACGAAAAGAAAAAGTCCGAGACTCACTCCGTGCTCCTCGCAGACCTGGGCGATAGTTTTTCCTCCGAAGCCCATAGGGATGCCGAAGCGGGGCAGCAGGAGCAGAAGGTTGCGATTTTCAAAGATCACATCCGAGAGTTGCATTCCTGCCGAGAAGGGAGTAGTGGACATTATTTCTTCTGTTTCGGTAACAAAAATATTAAAAAACTGCCAAAAAGTCCACAAAAGTGACGATTCGTCACCATTTTCGGGGTGGGCACAGGGTTTGAGTATACTTGGTTTCGAAAAGCGAAAAACAAAGAACATTTAAAGAATAGGAGACATTAAAAATGGCACTTGTTAGAAGAAATCAGAATTGGTTGCCGTCATTTTTCAATGACTTTTTCGACAACGACTGGATGGACAGAGTAAGCGCATACAACAATGCGACTGCCCCCGCTATAAACGTAAAGGAATCCAAGAATGCTTATACTGTTGAGGTTGCCGCCCCTGGTATGACAAAAGAGGATTTCCAGGTACACGTAGATGAGGATGACAACCTGGTCATCTCCATCGAGAGCAAGAAAGAAGACAAGGAGGAGAACAAGGAGGAGAACAAGGATACCCACTACCTTCGTCACGAGTTCTCATACGCAAAGTTCCAGCAGACAATGCTGCTGCCTGAGGATGTCGATGTGGAGAAGATCGACGCCAAGGTCGAGCACGGCGTGCTGACCATCGACCTGCCGAAACGCCAATACGTAGAGCAGCCCAAGGCCAAGAGGCCGATATGCATCAAATAACATAATATCTGTGCTATACAGATAGAACAGCTGCCCCGGAGGCTTGTGCTTCCGGGGTTTTTTCATACTTTTACGCATCGATAAGATGGCTGGCAGTAAAGAGATACTTCTTGGCAGAATCCGTGACGGAGAACCGCTTGCGCTCGGACAGCAGGTGAAGCTTACCCTATACCTGTGCGGACCGGCCATAATGGCGCAGCTGGCGTCCGTGCTGCTGCAGTTCATCGATGCTTCGATGGTCGGCAGCCTGGGCGCCAACCCTTCTGCCTCCATCGGCCTGGTCTCCACTACTACCTGGATTTTCGGCGGATTTGCAATGGCTGCGGCACAGGGATTCTCGGTGCAGGTGGCGCATCTGATCGGCTCGAACGATTTCGCACAGGCACGGAATGTGGTGAGGCAGGGTCTTGTAAGCGTCATCGTGTTCAGCATATGCCTGTCTGTGGCAGGACTCTCCATAGCCGGGCCGCTTCCCGGCTGGCTCGGCGGCAGCCCTGAAATCAACGGTGCCGCTTCGGCATACTTCCGTACATACGTGAAGTTCCTGCCGGCGTCGCAGCTCGTATTCCTGGGAGCCACTATGCTTTCGTGCAGCGGCAACACGAAGGTTCCGGCAATGCTCAACGTGATGATGTGTGTGCTAGACGTCATCTTCAATTTCCTGCTGATATTTCCGGCCAGGGACATCAGCCTCTTCGGGTTGCAGGTTACGGTGCCCGGAGCGGGAATGGGTGTGCGGGGAGCCGCCCTTGGAACAGGCCTGGCAGAGGCCGTCACTGCCATAGCGATGCTTTATTTCCTGCTTGTACGCTCAAAGGAACTCAATATTGTCCACGAAGCAGGGTCCTTCAGGCCGACATCACACTGTCTGAAGCACGCCCTCGGCATCTGCGGACCGATGTGGGTGCAGAACGTCATAATGCGCGGGGCGCATATCGCCAGTACGGTCATCGTGGCTCCGCTCGGAGCGGTGGCGATAGCTGCCAACTCGTTCGCCATAACTGCCGAGAGTTTCTGCTATATGCCGGGCTACGGTATGGGCGATGCCGCAACGACCCTTGTAGGGCAGAGCCTGGGAGCCAAACGGCGTGACCTGGTGCGGAGCTTCTCCCGCATTACCCTGGTTCTCGGAATGGGAATGATGTCAGCCCTGGCAGTGGTGATGTTCTTCATAGCTCCGCAGCTGATGTCACTTCTGAGTTCAGACCCGGACGTAGTCGCTCTGGGAGCCCGTGTGCTGCGTATCGAAGCTTTCGCAGAGGCTGGTTATGCCGCATCAATCGTGGCTTACGGCGCCTGCGTCGGTGCCGGGGACACGACGGTGCCGAGCATTATGAACCTTGCAAGTATGTGGCTGGTCCGCATCGTTCCTGCCATTTTCCTCACAAGGATGTACGGGCTGGTCGGTTATTGGATCTGTATGTGTGTCGAGCTTAACGTCAGGGGACTGCTCTTCATATGCCGCATCAGCGGGGACAAATGGATGAAAAATATGATAAAAACAACATAAACGATATGAAAGAAATCAAAAACCAGGAATTCGGAGGCGAGAGGCCGCTTTATTGTGAACACGACCTCTATCTCGAAAACGTAGTCATCCACGCCGGCGAATCCGCAATCAAGGAGACATCGGACATCACTGCAGTCAACTGCCGATTTGAAGGGAAATACCCTTTCTGGTGCTGTGACCGCTTCACGGTGAAGAACTGTATTTTCACTGTAGGTGCACGTGCCGCGCTCTGGTATTCACGTGACCTTCTGATGGAGGACACCATCGTCGACGCTCCCAAGATGTTCCGCGAAATGGACCGCCTTACATTGCGGCGCGTCATCATCGACTCTGCTGCAGAGACTCTTTGGCACTGCGGCCACGTAACGCTTGAGGATGTGCGTGCGGACCGTGCAGACTACATATTTATGCACTGCCACGATGTTGACATAAAGAACTTAAAGCTCAACGGCAACTATTCTTTCCAGTGGGCGAAGAATATTGTGATCCGCGACTCCATCCTCAACACCAAGGATGCATTCTGGGAGGCTGAGAACGTCACGGTCTACGATTCCGTCATCGACGGAGAGTTCCTCGGATGGCACTCCCGCGGCCTGCATCTGGTGCGCTGTCACATCGGCGGTTCGCAGGCCCTATGCTATGCCGAAGACCTTGTGCTCGAGGACTGCACCTTTGCGGACGATGCTGACCTGGCATTCGAGTACAGCAGCGTGAAGGCCACCATAAAGGGGCATATCACTTCGATCAAGAACCCGAAGACAGGCTTTATCAAAGCCGACAGTTGCGGGGAAGTGATCATCGATGACAATATCAAGGCACCCGGTGACTGCGACATCAAAATAGGATAGAGGCAATGTACGATTTCGACGAGATAGTCAACCGCAGAGGTACAGGCTCTTACAAGTGGGATTCCCAGCCGCCTGCAGGAGTCTCCGGCGACGACGTCATCCCTCTCTGGGTGGCGGATATGGATTTCAAGGCGGCGCCGTTCATCGTGGATGCCCTGCGCAAGCGCGTGGAGCACGGCGTGTTCGGCTATGTCAAAGTGCCGGACAGCTATTATGATGCTGTCATCGACTGGTTCTCCTGCCGGCATGGCTGGAACATCAAGAAGGAGTGGATACTTTATACCACCGGCGTCGTGCCTGCTCTTTCTGCAGTCATCAAGGCTTTCTGCAAACCCTCCGACAAGGTCATCGTGCAGACTCCGGTGTTCAACTGCTTCTTCTCGTCGATACGCAATAACGGCTGTGAAATCCTCGACGTCCCCCTGTTGTACAATGACAGGACCTATAGTTTCGACTATGAAGGTCTGGAGCGCGCCTGTGCTGACCCCAAGACCCGCATCCTGCTGCTCTGCAACCCTCACAATCCTGCCGGAAGGGTATGGAGGAAAGAGGAACTTGCCAGGGTGGGAGAGATAGCCCGCAGGCACGGCGTCGTGGTAGTGAGCGACGAAATCCATTGTGAGATAGTTATGCCTGGCTACCGTTTCGTGCCTTTTGCCACAGTCTCCGAAGCAGACCAGTCAAACTGTATCACCCTATGTTCGCCTAGCAAGAGTTTCAACATTGCGGGACTCCAGATAGCTAATATCGTCACTGACAATGCAGATTGGCTCAGACACATCGACAGGGCCGTCAACGACAATGAAATCTGCGATGTAAATCCCTTCGGCGTCGTTGCCCTGCAGGCAGCATATTCTGAGCAGGGAGCCAGATGGCTGGAAGATCTCAATGAGTATATCTTCTCCAACTTTATGCTGTTGAAGGAGAAGATTACGGACTTCCCTGTCTGCAAGCTGGAGGGCACATATCTGGCCTGGATTGATGTGAACTGCCTTGGAATGCCTTCCGAACAGATGGAGGAAGAACTTCTGCGAGGGGAGAAGGTATGGATAAACGCCGGGTCGATGTATGGCACCGAAGGGTTCATCCGGGTGAACCTGGCGTGTCCGAGGACAATGCTGTCAGAAGGACTGGAACGTCTCAGGCGCGGTCTTGCTTCATTGGCAGCCGCTTTCCGTAAGTGATCATTCGCCATACCCATTCCACGGGTCCATAGCGGAAATGCTTCAGCCAGATTCCGCTGAAGAAGACCTGGAATGTGTAGACGCCGAGCGCTATAAGCTCGGTGGTGAGCAGGTCGACGCCGGCTCCCAGCCCCAGGCCGATTCCGTAAAAAATCAGGATTCCGAAGATAGACTGGCTGAGGTAGTTTGTGCAGGCCATACGGCCGGTGGCGGCGAGTTTCTTCCAGAGAGCCGATTCCGGACGCCTTTCGAAAAGCAGGCAGAAGCCTGCGGCATATGCAAGTCCCATAGGGTAGACGCTCAGCAGGTAACTGATGTCTCTGAGGACTGTCGGCCCGCCCGCAATACTCAGATGTGTATACAGCAGGGATACGGGAAGCCCTAAGGCAAAACCTGCCGTCAGGACGCTGCGGAGCAACTTCCTGTGCGCATTGAGGTCGGCGTAGATCTTGTGCCGTCCTATGCAGGAACCCAGCAGGAACAGGCCCAGCACCTTGAAATACCTGTGGCTGCTCACGAATTCCCACATCCTCTCGACTGCTCCCATTCGCAGAAAACGGTTCATATCACCATACCCGTCGATATCCCTCAGCCAGGTGCCGAAATTGTCCTCGGTTATGCCGTAGCGGTCGCACAATCCCCAATATGCATTTTCAAGAGGATCGGCCAGATGGGGGAAGAATGCATCGGAGAGGACTGGCAGCGCGAGCAAGATGCCTGCGGCAGTGAGGAGCCTGCGTGTAGGCAGCCGATGGAGGAGAGGCAGCAGCATCCCCATCGCTGCATATAGCATAAGGATATCTCCGCTCCACAGGAACAGCAGGTGCAGGAGTCCAATCAGGAAAAGGACCGACATACGACGGTAGAACGTCCGCGTCTGCTGGTCGGCATTGTCCAGCTGTATGCTGAAACTTATGCCGAACAGCAGCGAGAACAGTGTATAGAATTTGCCGTCAATGAAAAAGTACTGAAGAGCCCTGACCACGCGGTCAAGGGGAGACCAGGATGCGGAACCGGCGAAAGTCCAGAGCGAAAACTCCGGAAAATTGGCCAGGATTATGCCCGCAAGAGCAAATCCGCGTAATGCATCCAGGACAACGTACCTTTTCTTTACGGCCATTTTATTTGGCCGAAAGCTGGTCCTTTATCTGCTTGGCGATGGCCTGCCAGTGGGCTTTCGTGGCCGCATCTGACGATTTGGCTTTCTCGGCTTTCTTCTGGATGTCCATAAGGGTTGCCAGCAGCAGGTTGCGGCTGTCGGATGTGGCGGCGGCCGAACTGTTCACTACCTCGAGTGCGGAGCTGACGAAGCGGCGCTGGAGATAGCGGCGGTAACTGTCAACCTTGCCTCCCTTGCCAAGCTCGGAGAAGATCATTCCGCTCAGGTCCTCTAGATATTCCTGTGGACCGTACTGCGAACCGTCAGACAAGGCGAACTGGTCCATACGGTTCAGCTTTGCGATGCTGAGCAGGTTGGACGAGCTCACCACATTGTTCACGAGAGTGTACAGGGTGTTTTCCGGAGTATCTGTGAGATCCCAGAGGTACGGAACGTCCAGCAGCCATTCAGGCTTGTGGAAGAGATTGTCGTCAAGCCAGTTGAGGGCTCTCTTCTGGCGGTCCTTGGGAACAGGGGCGTATTTGACAGAGTTAGTCTCTTCGATGCTGTGGTTGGTGATGAAGCGGCCTCCGATATTGGCTGATACGTGGCCGAGGTAGCGGTTGAACTGGCTCACTACTGCCTGGTACATACGGTTCACGTTGGTGTACATATCTCCCTCTTCCTTGTTCCATTCGGGAATCTGGGGAAGTATGCGCTTCAGGTTGAGGATACCATAGTTGCTGGCAGCCACGGCGTCGTCGCTGAGGTCTTCGGTCAGAGCACGCGGGTCGCCGTCACGGCCTTCGCCGCCGAACCACAGACGCGGGTTTTCAGCCAGACGCTCGATGATCACCTTGTTCCAGTAGAGGTGGTCTTCCTTTGCTGTCTTGAAATATGTGGGCTTGTATCCAAACTCGATGGCCCATTTGTCATAGTCGTTGATACGCGGGTAGAGACCTGCCTTGGAGATGTTGTCTTCGGGCTGGGCTACATAGTTGAAACGGGCATAGTCCATAATGCTGACCGTGTGGCCGTGGGCCTCGACCCACTCCTTGTCACGGAGTTTCTCGACGGGAGTCTGGCTGCTTGAACCCATATTGTGGCGTAGTCCGAGGGTGTGGCCGACTTCGTGGGACGATACGAAACGGATGAGGTCACCCATAAGTTCTTCGTCATATTTGATCTTGCGTGCGCGGGGGTCTACCGCTCCGGCCTGCACCTGATACCAGTCGTGAACGAGAGTCATCACATTGTGATACCAGCCGATGTGGCTTTCGATGATTTCTCCCGAGCGCGGGTCGTGCACATTGGGGCCGTATGCATTCGCTATGTCTGAGGCAAGGTAGCGGATTACTGAGAAGCGGGCATCCTCTAGACTCATCGTAGTGTCGTTCTCGGGCCATTCCTCGGCGCGGATGGCGTTCTTCCAGCCGGCCTGCTCGAAGGCTACGTTCCAGTCGTTGACGCCGGCGATGAGATATTTGCGCCACTGCTTGGGAGTTGCGGGGTCTATGTAGTATACGATGGGTTTGATGGGCTCTACAAGTTCTCCTCTCTTCTGGCGCTCGACGTCCTCGGGTTTGGCCTCAAGGCGCCAGCGGGCAATGAATCTTATCTGCTCCACACCCTGCTGGTCATCGCTGAACTCGGTGTAGCCGCCTGCGAAGAAGCCGACTCTCGGGTCGAACCATCTCTGCTGCATCGGAGTTTCGGGAAGAAGGACTATTGATGTGTTGAGGACAACAGTCACCGCTCCGGCTTCACGACCTGCGGGCAGGTTGGTCGACTGCTGGCCGCCCTGGCTAGGGCCGCCGGCGGGAGCGTTGTATGCAAATGTCTTTGTAACGGTGACTTCAGTGTTGATGGGATATGTGCGGATGCTGTTGATGAAGCTTGCGTCAGGCCTTACGGCTCCAAGGTTGAACTGGCGCTTGTCTCCGGGAGAGAGTGAGAAGACCTGAAGGTCACCTTCGAAGAGGCTGTTGGCCTTTATCCTGGTCACTCCTTCGGGTGCGTCTTTCTCGGGTTTGAAGGATGCTACTATAGGATTTTCGGAGCTTACCTCTACGGCTTTGCGTATTGCCTGGTCCTCAGCTGCGACCGTGCTGTACACATCGGCCCTGAGCAGCAGGTTTCCGTTGGGAGCTTTCTCCCAGTATATCATTTTCTCGTTGACTTCTTCGCCGCCATAGTTGCCGGCGCCGACAGTCATGCTTGTGAAGCGGGTTACGGCGAGCATCCTGCGACCCAACAGGTCGTCAGGCACGTCGAAATACCAGTCGTTCTCGTTATGTGCCACACCCACCATTCCGGGAGTGACTTTCAGTTCGACTTTTTTCTCTTCTTGTTTGTCATTTTCCTTGGCATTGGCAGCCGAGGGCCTGTTGGGCTGGGCTACAGCCAGAGTGCAAATCGTGAGCAGACCTGCAAGGGCAAGAGTGATTTTCCTTAACATGATAGTGGTTACTTTAAAACAATTGCAAGGTTTTCATTTCTACAAAAATAGGTAATTTTGTATAAAAACTCAGCTATGACAATCTTCGTGGACATCAACGCACCTGCCGGAGGCGACGGGTCTGCCAATCATCCTTTTCAGCATATCAATGACGCAGCACAGGTTGCTCTTCCCGGCGACGAGGTGCTTGTGGCTCCTGGAATCTACCGTGAATATGTGGACCCGGCAAATGCCGGCACGGAAGAAGCACGCATCACATACCGCAGTGCCAAACCTCTCGGTGCCGAGATCACCGGTGCTGAACCAGTAAGCGAATGGAAGCATTTCCGGGACAAAGTCTGGATGTGCAGGATAGACAACGCTGTTTTCGGCGGATACAATCCTTACACGACATTCGTCGGAGGTGACTGGTATTTCGCTCCGCCCACCAAACATACCGGTGCGGTTTATCTCAACGGCCGCCAGCTCTATGAAGCTGATACGCTGGACGATTGTCTGAAAGGAGAAATCTTCAAGCCTTCCTGGGAGCCTGAGCGTACCGTCTACAAGTGGTACACCGAGCAGGATGGCGGACAGACTGTTATCTATGCCAACTTCCAGGGGCTGGACCCCAATGCTGAACGGGTAGAGATCAATGTCCGCCGCAGGTGCTTCTTCCCCTCGAAAACAGGTGTGGGATATATCACCTTCAGCGGCTTCAAGGTGAGCAAGGCCGCGACGACCTGGGCACTGCCGGCCGCATTCCAGGATGGTATGGTGGGCCCCCACTGGTCGAAAGGCTGGATCATCGAGGACTGCGAGATATCTGACAGCAAGTGCTGCGGCATTTCCCTCGGCAAGTATCTGGATCCTGAGAACGACCATTTCTTCACCAACAAGTATGTCAAGAGTCCCACCCAGATGGAGCGAGACGCCGTGTGCCGCGGCCAGTATCACGGATGGCTCAAGGAGAACATAGGACACCATATAGTCCGTCGCTGTCACATACATCATTGCGAGCAGACCGGCATCGTCGGCAGGATGGGATGCGTCTTCAGCACCATAGAGGACAACCATATCCACAACATCAACAATATGCAGGAACTCGGAGGCGCGGAGATAGCCGGCATCAAGCTTCACGCTGCCATCGACGTGACTTTCCGCCGCAACCACATCCATCACTGCACAATGGGCATCTGGTGCGACTGGGAGGCGCAAGGCACCCGCATCACCGGCAATCTCCTGCACGACAATCATATACCTGATGCAGCCCCCGAGGCCAGCAGTATGATGGCAAACCAGGATATTTTCGTTGAGGTGTCCCACGGTCCCACTCTCATCGACAACAATGTCCTCCTGTCGAAATGCGCCATCCGAATGCCTGCGCAAGGCGTTGCATTCGTGCATAACCTCTGCCTCGGTTCCATTGCCGATGTCGGCAGCGGAACGGCATTCTGGGTGAAGGGCAACAAGGAAGAACGCTATACGCCCTATCACATTCCCCACCGCACCGAGGTGATGGGCTTTATGATCATCCTCCACGGCGACGACCGTTTCTACAACAACATATTCATCCAGCACTACCCGGCATCGGAATCCCACTCTTCAGGAGACCTGGGAGGAGAGCAGCAGAGCATAAACCTCCATGCGGGAACCTTCGTCTTCGACGGCTATCCGACATACGACGAATGGATCAGGCAGTTCCATATGGAAGCTCCCGCCGATATGTATGTGTGTATGGAGCCGCACTTCAACCATCTGCCCGTATGGGCGGCCGGCAATGTCTATCTGGGCGGAGCAAAGGCGTGGGAGAAGGAGACCGACAAACTGGTAAGCAACAGTCCGGTTCAGGTGGAACTCGTGGAGAAAGCCGGCCAATATTATATAGAGACCAACGTGTTCGATGCCATCGCCTCTTTCAGAGGAAAAATGGTGGACACTGCCAGCCTTGGCAAGGCTTTCGAGCCGGACCAGGCCTTCGAGAACCCCGACGGTTCGCCCATCACTTTCGATGTCGATTACAATGGCGCCTGCAGGGGTAAGGAAGTTCTGCCCGGACCATTTGCTGAAGCTTGCGGGGAAATAAGGGTATTATAGCGTTTCACCATAAATGGTGATTCCAAACTGCCAGGTTTTTGCCACCTTTGCAATCCGAAATGGAAGAGCAGGTAAAAGACACGGAAATTACGACGCTGACCGATATCCCTACCGGCAGCAGCTGCATCATCTCCAAGGTTCACGGTCACGGCGGTTTCCGCCACCGCATAATGGAGATGGGCTTCATCAAGGGTGAAAAAGTGGACGTCATCAAGAACGCTCCCCTGATGGACCCCATCGAGTACAGCATTATGGGCAGCCACGTTTCCCTGAGACGTTCGGAAGCCGACAAGATCGAAGTCGTGGCCCTGGAAGAAGGTTTCCATCCCGATTTTGACTTCAACGGCACCATCGAGGCCCACGTCGCACGCGAAGTGGAGAACAGCGCCAAGACCATCACCGTGGCCCTGGTCGGCAATCCCAACTGCGGCAAGACATCCTTCTTCAACCTTGCCACAGGCCTCCGCGAGAAAGTGGGTAACTATTCCGGAGTGACGGTCAGCAGCAAGGTGGGAACTTTCTACCACGACGGCTACACCATCAATCTCGTGGACCTGCCCGGCACATACTCTCTCACTGAATACTCTCCCGAAGAGTTATATGTGAGGGACTATCTGCTCAACCACCATCCCGACCTCGTGCTGAACATAGTTGACGCCGGCAACCTCGAGCGCAATATGTACCTCACCACCCAGCTTATCGATATGAACCCGAGGCTGGTGATGGCGCTCAATATGTACGACGAGCTCGAAAAGTCAGGCGACAAGCTCGATGTGGAGAGTCTTGAGAAGATGCTGGGATTTCCCATCGTCCCCGTCGTTGCCCGTACTGGCCGTGGCGTAGGTGATGTACTGGAGAAGATAGTCCGCATCTACCGAGACGAAGAAGGCTACACCAAGCATATCCATATCAACTACGGAGAGAATGTCGAAGACTGCATATCTTCCGTCAAGAAGCTCATCGATGCCGACCAGTCCCTGCGTGACCGCTATCACGGCCGCTACCTTGCCCTCGAACTGATACAGGGCGACAAGGTCATAACGAAATCCATCGAATCCGCCCCGGCATTCCCGCAGATAAAGGAAGCTGCGGACTCTGCCCGCGTCCGCCTCGAGAAAGAATACCGCGGAGACATCGCCGACATCGTTTCGGACATCCGCTACGGCTTCATCCGCGGCGCGCTGAAAGAGACCCTTACGCCTGCCAAGGAAGACAAGCGCAATCTGGCGTATGCCCTTGACACGGTCCTTACCAACAAATATCTCGGATTCCCCCTGCTGGTCATTTTCCTGTGGGTTATGTTCCAGACTACATTCACTCTCGGCGCCTATCCCCAGCAGTGGCTGGAAAGCGGTATCGCAGCGTTGGGAAGCTGGATAGGAAGGTTGCTGCCCGAAGGAATGCTGAACGACCTTCTGGTGGATGGCATAATCTCCGGAGTGGGAGGGGTGCTGGTGTTCCTGCCGAACATCATCATCCTGTTTATGTTCATCTCGTTCCTCGAGGACACCGGATATATGGCCCGTGCGGCATTCATTATGGACAAGCTGATGCACCGCATAGGCCTGCACGGCAAGTCGTTCATACCCTATATCATCGGCTTCGGCTGCGGAGTGCCTGCGATAATGGCCACCAGGACCCTTGAGAACCCGAAGGACAGGATCCTGACAATCCTGACGATACCGTTTATGTCCTGCTCGGCACGACTGCCGGTCTACCTGCTGTTCGTGGCGGCGTTCTTCTCGCGCAACCAGGGCCTCGTTCTGATGAGCCTCTACGCCATCGGAATCCTCTTTGCTATACTTACTTCCCTCCTTCTGAACAAGACCGTGTTCAAGAATGCATCTGACCAGTTCGTGATGGAGCTTCCGCCGTACCGTTTCCCTACGATCCGCAACATCCTCGTGCATATGTGGGACAAGAGCGTGCTGTACCTGAAGAAGATGGCAACGGTGATCCTGGCTGCATCAGTTATTATATGGGCGCTTGGCTATTTCCCGAGGCCGAAGACCGAAATGACCCCGGCAGAACAGGCCGAGCAGTCATATATCGGCCGCATAGGCCACGCCATCGAGCCTGTCGTCAAGCCGCTGGGCTTCGACTGGAGGATGGGCGTCAGCCTCGCAACCGGTCTGGCTGCCAAGGAAGTCGTGGTTTCATCTCTCGGTGTCCTGTATGATGCACAGGAAGTAGAAGATGACGATACCGCAGGCCTGCAGGCCAAACTGCAGTCCGTAACCGACGAGAACGGAAATGCCTTCTTCACGCCGCTGAAGGCCTACACCTTCCTGTTGTTCATACTGCTTTACTTCCCCTGCATTGCGGCGATATCGGCCATAGCGAAGGAAGCCGGCCGCAAGTGGGCGGCATTCAGCGTGGTCTACACCACCGGCCTGGCGTGGATAGTATCATTCATATTCTGGCACGTCGGATTATTGTTATAGAAAATGCAAGCCATAATCACATACGCAATCATAGCAGCAGCCGTCGCCTATTTCGTGCTGAAGATAGTCGGCATCGGAAACGGCAAGGCCAGTTGTCCCTGCAGTGGCGGCAACGTAAACTGCAACTGCGGCTGTGACTGCAGTAAATGCAAATACAACTGCAGCTGTGGCTGTGGCAAGAAATAAATTCTTTTAAGTGTTATTGCGATTGAGACGCCTTCCCGGACTTCGGGTTGGCGTTTCTATTTCTTGAGGCGGCCCTCGTATTCTTTAAGGGCACGGATGGCCTGCGGACTGAGGATGAGGATGGCGATGACGTTGACCCACGCCATAAGGCCGACGCCGATGTCGCCGAGCTTCCAGATGACGTCTGTCTCACGGACGGCACCGAACACTACCGAGGCCAGCAGCAGGATCCTGAACGTCCAGATGAAGAAGTCCTCCAGCTTGCGGGAATATTGCTTCTTGTGCTTCCTGGCCACCTCACGGCAGATATAGATGATGCTCGTTTCAGAATAGAAGTAATATGCCATCATGGTGGTGAAGACGAAGAAAATGAGGGCGATGGTCACGAACTGGCTTCCGAAGCCTCCGAACACCGAGTCGACGGCAGCCTGGGTGAAGTTCACATAGTTGTTGCCAAGCTCCGGGGCATTGGCCACGAGCATCTCTCCTGTCTTTGCGTCGAAGACGTTGTAAGTTCCGGCAGACAGGATCATCAGCGCAGTAGCCGTGCAGACGAGCAGGGTGTCGACATAGACCGAGAACGCCTGCACCAGACCCTGCTGTGCGGGATGCTTGGTGTTGGCTGTGGCAGAGACGATGGCTCCGCCTCCCTGCCCGGCTTCATTCGAGAAAATGCCGCGCTTGACTCCCATCATTATGGTCGACCCGATGATACCGCCGGCAATCGGGTTTATTCCGAAGGCATTGGTGACAATCTGCCCCAAAAGGAAAGGAATCTGCCTGGCATTGCAAGCCAGCACCACAAGTGCTATCAGGATGTAGCCCAGAGCCATAAATGGTGTGACTACTGAAGCGACGTCGGCGATGCGCCTCACTCCGCCGATGATGACGATTGCCAGAATCAATGCCAGTCCGATGCCTGTGGCAAGGGGAGATATGTTGTAGGAGTTCAGGAAAGCCTGTGAAGCGCCGTTGGCCTGCACGGTGGTGAGGAACATTCCGTAGCCGATGATGCAGATGACAGCGAACGCAATGCCTATCCAGCGTTTGTGCAGACCTTCCTGGATGTAGCAGGACGGGCCTCCGCGGAAGCTTGAGTGGTGGGGGAAACGGTAGAGCTGCGCAAGGGTGGACTCCACGAAAGCCGTGGAAGCTCCGAAGAAGGCGATGACCCACATCCAGAACACTGCCCCGGGGCCGCCGAGCGCGATGGCTGTTGCTACGCCCACGATGTTTCCGGTGCCCACACGGCCGGAAAGGGCCATGCAGAATGCGCTGAACGAAGACACTTTGTTCTTGGGAACGACAGCCTCAGCCTTGTCTCCGTTGTCGCCGGAATCCTCCCGGGATGCGTCGTCGTGTTTTGAGAAAAGAAGCTTGACCATATGGCCCAGCCTTCTGACCTGCACGAAGCGGGTGCGGAAGGTGAAGAACAGGCCGGCAAAAATCAGAAGCACCACAAGCGCGGGGCTCCAGACAACATTATTTACCGCTTCTACAATTTTGGAAAACACGTTTCAAAGTTACGAATTGTGGCAGAAAAAAACTAAATTTACCAAAATTATACTCCTATGAAAGGCATCGTTCTCGCCGGAGGCTCCGGCACAAGGTTGTATCCCATCACAAAAGGCGTCAGCAAGCAGCTGCTTCCCATCTACGACAAGCCGATGATCTATTATCCTCTGAGCGTGCTGATGATGGCAGGCATCCGTGACATCCTTGTCATAAGCACCCCTTATGACCTTCCCGGATTCAAGCGCCTTCTCGGCGACGGTTCGGCCTTCGGAGTGAATCTTTCGTATGCGGAGCAGCCCAGCCCGGACGGACTGGCGCAGGCCTTCATCATAGGAAAAGAGTTCATCGGCGGCGACAGCGTCTGCCTCGTGCTCGGAGACAACATCTTCTACGGCGATTCATTTACGCCGAAGCTGGCAGCCGCAGTGGCGGAGGCCGAGCGTAACGACAAGGCCACCATCTTCGGCTACTGGGTGAGCGATCCCCAGCGCTACGGAGTGGCCGAGTTCGACAAGGACGGCAACTGCGTGGGCATCGAGGAAAAACCTGCCGAGCCCAAGAGCAACTATGCCGTCGTAGGCCTCTATTTCTATCCCAACGAAGTGGTAGGCATCGCTGAGAACGTAAAGCCTTCGGCAAGGGGCGAACTGGAGATTACCTCCGTCAACCAGGCCTTCCTTGAGGCCGGCAAGCTGAAAGTGCAGCTGCTGGGTCGCGGCTTCGCCTGGCTCGACACCGGCACCCACGATTCGCTGGCGGAGGCTTCCACTTTCTTCGAAGTAATCGAGAAGCGGCAGGGGCTTAAGGTAGCCTGCCTGGAAGAGATAGCATACCGCAACGGCTGGATAGATGCCGACAAGGTGAGGGAAGACGCCGCACCGATGATTAAGAACCAGTACGGACAATATCTGATGCGGCTGATTGAACAGTAATGTCTAAGAAAAAGGGGATAATAACGGCACTTCTGTGCGGAATCGTGGTCGGTTGTGCGTTTATGGCGGGATTCCACTATACATACGCCAAGACGTCGACCAACGAATACTGTATGTCGTGCCACGTCCACACCGATGCCGACGCAGCCTGGAAGCAGTCGATGCACTACAGCAACGGCTCCGGCACGGTGACAGACTGCGCCGCCTGCCATCTTCCTCCAGAGGATATGCCGATACGCCATTTCCTGGCCAAGACCAAGATGGGCGCCAAGGACATCTGTTCATATCTCCTCAAGAATAAAGACAAGATAGACTGGGATGCGAAAGGCGAGATGGAGCACGCTATGAAGATAGTCTACAACGAGTCCTGCGTAAAATGCCACACCAATCTCTATCCCGAAGGAGTGAGCGACGAAGCCGTCGTTGCCCACCTCTACTACGAGGAGAACGCAGCCAAATACAAACTGCAGTGCATCAGTTGCCATCTGGACGCCGGCCATTACGATCCGAACTACAAGCACGAGAGTATGAAGACCGTTCCGGCTGCAGCCGGTCCTGTATATGAAACAAGGGGAGAGATGACATCTTTCGCCGACTTCACAGAGACCATTCCCGGTACTTCCGCTTCCATCAGGATGATTGCAGTTCCCGGCGGCTCATTCGAGATGGGCTCTCCGGCAGGGGAACCGCTTCGAAAGGACGACGAAGGCCCCCAGCGCAGGGTGGAACTGTCGCCGTTCTTTATGGCAGAAGTGGAGACGACCTGGGACCAGTTCTGGGCGTTCTATGGCGAGACGATGTCCGAAGGGCGAACCTCTCCCGAGACAATCTATGCCAACAATACCCGCGAGGACATAGACGCTGTCAGCGGCCCGACTCCGCCGTTCGGCGCTCCTGACCAGGGATGGGGAATGGGTTCGCGCCCCGCCATAACGATGACGCACTATGCGGCCGAGACGTTCTGCCAGTGGCTGTCGCTCAAGACTGGCCGCAAATACCGCCTGCCTACTGAGGCGGAGTGGGAATATGCCGCGCGCGGAGGGACTTCCGACCCGTATTATTTCGGGGGCAATCCCAAGAAGTTCTCTGCCGAAGGTTTCCTGAAGGGTGTGTTCAAGGCTGATACCGCCGGCATCGCAAGCAACGTGGTGTATGCAGCCAACAGCGGCAACCGCACCCAGGAGCCGTCGCGTGTCGCCGCCAATCCGTTCGGGCTGAAGAATATGCTCGGCAACGTTATGGAATACTGCTCGGATTTCTATGCAGAAGATGCTTACAGCACGCTGCAGGATGGTGCCGTGAATCCCCGCGGCCCTCAGAGCGGAACCGAATATGTGGTGCGCGGCGGCTATTATGCTTCCGATGCGGCCGATGTACGCTGCGCTGCCAGGAGCCACACCGAACACGATGCCTGGCTGAGGACCGACCCCCAGAACCCCAAGAGCATCTGGTGGTATTCTGACATCAAGGGAATAGGCTTCCGCGTGGTATGTGAAGTGCCGGAAGAACTGAAATGACGAATGAACAATAAACATATAACTATGAAGAAACTTTCAAGAAGAGAATTTTTCGGCTGCAGCGCAGCTATCGGAGGAGCGGCCATAGTTGCTTCGACTCCCATCCTGTCTTCGTGCAGCGGCAAAGGCGGAGACGCCAAGCTTGTTCCCCTGAAACAACCTGGTGAATACTATATTCCCGAGCTTCCCGACAAGGCCGACGACGGCCGCGAACTGAAGGTCGGCCTGATAGGCTGCGGAGGCCGCGGTACGGGCGCCATCGACAATCTGCTGGCGGCGGCCAACGGCATCAAGGTCACCGCTGCCGGCGATACCTTCAAGGACAAGACTGATGCTTTCCTGAAGAAGATGCAGGAGAAAGGCCAGGCCCTGACTGCCGACAACTGTTTCGTGGGCTTTGACGCATACAAGAAAGTGATTGATTCCGGAGTCGATATGGTGGTGGTCGCAACCCCTCCCGTATTCCGTCCCTATCACTTCCAATATGCAGTTTCCAAAGGTGTGCACTGCTTCCTCGAGAAGCCGATCGCAGTTGATGCGAAGGGTTATCGCCTGATAATGGCAACTGCAAAGCAGGCCCAGGCCAAGGGACTCGCCGTGGTCACTGGCACCCAGCGCCATCACCAGCGTCCCTATGTTGCGGCTTTCGAAAAGATACAGCAGGGATACATCGGCGAGATTACCGGAGGTAACGTCTACTGGAACCAGGGAATGCTCTGGTATCGCGAGCGCCAGAAAGGCTGGAGCGATATGGAATGGAACATCCGCGACTGGGTGAACTGGAAATGGCTGTCAGGCGACCATATCGTCGAGCAGCACGTCCACAACATCGACGTCTTTCTCTGGATGGCCGGCGGAATCCATCCCGTAAAGGCCACGGGAGTCGGCTCGCGCCAGCGCCGCATCACCGGTGA
Source organism: Bacteroidales bacterium (assembly GCA_017519185.1). Lineage (GTDB taxonomy): Bacteria > Bacteroidota > Bacteroidia > Bacteroidales > UBA932 > Equibacterium. The sequence goes on from JAFWSX010000025.1 coordinate 63,406, forward strand.
CCAGTACGACAATTTCAGCATAGACTTCGAGTTCGAGAACGGCATACATATGCACTCATTCTGCCGCCAGATTGACGGATGTTCAGGCAACGTAAGCGAGTATGTCCAGGGTACCAAGGGTTCTTGGAACAGCGTCGAACACGCCATCAAGGACCTTCAGGGTAACGTGATATGGAAATTCGACGAGGAAGCCGCCAAGGCCGAGTTCCAGCAACACGATCCGTATACCCTCGAGCACGTCGACTGGGTTAACCACATCCGCAAGGGCGAGATGCTCGACGAAGCCACCCAGTGCGGAATGTCTACCCTCGCCGGCATAATGGGCCGCGAGGCAGCCTACACCGGCAAGACTGTCACCTGGGACGAAATCAGCGCGATGGACCAGGACTATCTGCCCGCAGATATGGACAGCCTGAAGATAGGCCCTCTCGATCTCAAGAAATACACAGTTCCCGTTCCGGGCTCAGCAAAATAACCCGACTATGGACAGAAGGAATTTTCTCAAGACTACAGCGGCCGGAGCTGCTGCAATAGCCCTCGCGGGAGGCCCTGCAAGCGTGCTGACATCCTGCACCCCCAAATCCGCAAAATCCAAGGTCACCCTGAATCTCTCGTTCCAGACCGGAATCGCCGTCGGCGAGAGTTACAGCGAGAAGTTCGATTATATGGAAAGCCTCGGCATCGTGGGTTACGAACCGGGCGGACAGGAGCTGGTGAAGAATTATGACCAGATAGCAAAGGCGCTGGAAGGCAGGAACCTGAAAGTTTCAGCCATCTGCGCCGGATTCCGCGGTTTCATCCTTGCCGAAGACCCTGCCGTAAAGGCCGATTTCGACAGCTCGATGCGGGAGATAATAGATGCAGCCGGCCAGATCGGTTCCACCGGTGTGATAATGGTGCCGGCCTTCAACCACCAGAAGCCCTGCAAACCCCATACTCTCGAGACCAGGGACTATCTCTGCGAGCAGCTGCACGAACTAGGAGAATATGCGCTGTCGAAAGGCACAGCCGTGATCCTCGAGCCGCTGAACAGGGGAGAGGCGTTCTATATGAGGCTGGTTGCCGATGCTGCGGCCATCTGCCGCGACAGCAACAGTGAAGGCGTGAAATGTATGGGCGACTTCTGGCATATGAAAGAAGAGACCAGCGACTACGGCGCTCTGATGTCTGCCGGAAAGCAGTATCTCCGCCACGTGCATATCGCCAGCCGCGGCCGCCGCGTCACTCCGGGCGAGGACGGCGAGAAGGACTACTACGTGGACGGCTTCCGTGCAATGAAGGAACTGGAATTCCCTTACTATATGTCTTTCGAATGCGGTTGCGCAGGCGACCGTGCCGAGGCAAACGCAAAGGCGGTGGAACTGCTGCGCGCACAGTGGGAACAGGCATAATGAATTAACTGACGAACGGATGAAGATACTTGTCACAGGAGCTGCTGGATTCATAGGCTTTTCGGTTTCAAAGCGCCTCATCGAAAGGGGCGACGAAGTCGTCGGCCTTGACAATATGAACGACTATTATGACGTGCGCCTCAAGCAGGCCCGTCTGGCACAGCTGCCGTCGCACTTCAATTTCGTTAAGGCCGACGTGGCTGACCGCAAGGCGCTGCCGGAGCTGTTTGCCCGCGAGCGTTTCGATGCAGTGGTGCATCTCGCCGCACAGGCTGGTGTCCGCTACAGCATCGACAATCCTGAAGCATACATCGACAGCAACTTGGTGGGCTTCGCCAATATTCTGGAGTGCTGCCGCCACTATCCTGTGCGGCATCTGGTATATGCAAGCTCAAGTTCTGTTTATGGAGGCAACGAGAAGGTTCCCTTCGAAGAAACAGACAATGTTGACAACCCCAAGAGCCTTTATGCCGCCACAAAGAAGGCTAATGAGCTGATGGCGTCTTGCTACAGCAGTCTCTACGGAATGAAGGCGACAGGGTTGAGGTTCTTCACCGTCTACGGCCCGTGGGGCAGACCCGATATGGCGCCGATGCTGTTCACCAAGGCCATCTTGGAAGGAAAGCCCATCAAGGTGTTCAACAACGGCAATATGCGCCGCGACTTTACTTATATAGACGACATTGTGGAGGGAGTGGTCCGCACACTCGACAGGATTCCGATCTCCGGACACGAAGTGTACAACATCGGCTGCTCACGTCCCGTGATGCTGATGGATTTTATCTCCGCGCTGGAGACGGCTCTCGGAAAGGAGGCTGTCAAGGAGTTCCTTCCGATGCAGGCAGGCGACGTGCAGCAGACCTTCGCCAGCACCGCCAAGCTTGAACGGGATATGGGCTACAGGCCTGCAGTGCAGTTGGAGGACGGCCTGAAGAAGATGGCGGAGTGGTATATGTCAGACGGCAACCCTCTCAAGTAAAGACTATCAGAAGATGAAGTTCAAAGAGACATCGATAGAAGGACTGGTCATCATTGAGCCGCAGATCTTCAGCGACTCGAGAGGTTATTTCTATGAAAGCTACAATGCCCGTGACTTCGAGGCAGCGACTGGCCGCAAGGTGAATTTCGTCCAGGACAACCAGGCGTTTTCTCGCTACGGAGTCCTGCGGGGCCTTCATTTCCAGCTGCCACCCCACACACAGGCAAAACTTGTATCCGTGGTTCGGGGCAAGGTGCTCGACGTGGCTGTGGATCTCCGCAAGGGTTCGCCCACCTACGGCCGCTACGAGGCTGTCGAGCTTTCTGGAGACAATCATCTGAAGCTTTTCATTCCGGGTGGGTTCGCACACGGATACCTGGTGCTCAGCCGCACGGCACTGTTCCAGTACAAGTGCGACAGTTTCTATGCACCCAAGGCAGAGGGAGGACTAGCCTGGGACGATCCTGACATCGGCATCGAGTGGCCGCTGGCCCCGGAAGAGCTCATACTTTCTCCCAAAGATCTGAGACACGGCCTTCTTAAAGATTTCGACTCACCTTTCATTTATTGACAGAATTATGGCCTACGAAAGGAACATATTGATAACAGGAGGCGCCGGATTCATCGGCAGCCACGTGGTGCGTCACTTCGTCAGGAAGTATCCGCAGTACCGCATCGTAAATTTCGACAAGCTTACCTACGCCGGCAACCTGGCCAACCTGAAGGATGTGGAGAACGATCCCAATTACGTTTTCGTAAAGGGAGACATCTGCGACTTCGACTTCGTGTGCAGCGTGTTTGCGGAGTACGACATTGACGGGGTCATACACCTCGCGGCAGAAAGTCACGTGGACCGCAGCATCAAGGACCCTTTCACTTTCGCAAAGACCAACGTGCTCGGCACGCTGTCGCTGCTTCAGGCTGCCCGCCTGCAGTGGGAAAAGACAGGCTACGAAGGCAAGCGCTTCTACCATATCTCGACCGACGAAGTCTACGGGGCTCTCGAACTGACGCATCCTGAAGGAGTGGAGTCCGATTTCTCCGCCCACGAGGTGTATGGCGACGAGTTCTTCACAGAAGAAACTCCCTACAGGCCCCACAGCCCCTACAGTGCCGCCAAGGCTTCGTCTGACCACTTTGTGAGGGCGTTCCACGATACTTACGGTATGCCAGTCGTCATCACGAATTGCAGCAACAACTACGGGCCTTACCAGTTCCCCGAGAAACTGATACCTCTCTTCATCAACAACATACGCCACCGCAGGCCGCTTCCGGTCTATGGCAAGGGAGAAAACGTGCGCGACTGGCTGTATGTCGAGGATCACGCACGCGCCATCGACGTGATTTTCCATAACGGGAAGGATGCTGAGACCTATAACATCGGCGGATTCAACGAGTGGAAGAACATCGACCTGATAAAGGTGCTTATAGCTGAGGTCGACAGGCAGCTAGGACGGCCCGCCGGTGCGGATGAGGACCTGATCACTTTCGTGACCGACCGTGCGGGACACGACCTGCGCTATGCCATAGACAGCCGCAAACTAAGCCGCGAACTGGGCTGGAAGCCTTCCCTCCAGTTCGAGGAAGGCATAGAAAAAACAGTCCGCTGGTACCTTGACAACCAGGAGTGGTTGGACAATGTCACCAGCGGAGACTATCAGAACTATTACGATGCCATGTACGGCAACCGTTGATGTCCGTTACAGTGCGGGCAGAATGTTGTCGAAAATGAGGTTGAGCTCTTTCTGAGTATTTCTTGAGTTGGATGTGCAGGCAATGACTACATCCTTGTCAGGGAAATTGAGGATGAACTGGCCCATTGCGCCGTCTGCGCGGTAGCCATTGTAGCGGGTTCTCCACATCTGGTAGCAGTATCCCTGCAGCCAGTCGCTGTTCTCCTTGGTGAGATTTCTTTCTGCAAGCTGCTCTTCGCGTACACCTGCAGGAACGCATTCCACCTGTTTCTTTGAAGCTTCTGCAATCCAGGCAGCGGGAACGATCTGCTTTCCGTTCCACTGTCCGCCCTGGAGGAAGAGCTGTCCCATCTTGGCCATGTCTTCTGTCTTGAGGTAGAGACCCCAGCCGCCGTGGTTGATGCCGTCGGCTGTTTCGCTCCATTCAATGCCGGAAATGTGCAGCGGCTCGAACAGGCGGGGCTGCAGATATGACATCACGTTTTCACCCTCCACTTTCTGTACGATGGCAGAAAGCATCAAGGTGGCGATACTGTTGTAGCAGTAGAACTCGCCGGGCTTGTGCTCTACGGGGTATGCGAGGAAATCTTTCACCCAGTCGAATGCGGGATCTTCATTGGACTTGCGCATAGCCTCGTAAGTGTGGTCCACGTCGTGGCCGGCAGTCATTGTGAGAAGGTCCCATACGGTCATTGCTGCGAGGTTGTCGCTCACTTCTGCGGGGAGCTTGTCCGGGAAAAATGATATCACCTTGTCGGTGAGGTTGATCTTGCCTTCTTCGATGGCAAGGCCGACTGCAGTGGCGGTGAAGGTCTTGCTGACAGAATACATCACGTGCAGGCTGTCCGGAGTCCAGCCGTTAAGCCAGCGCTCTGCGAGCACTTTGCCGTGCTGCATCACCATAATGCTGTGCATTGTGACGTCTTTTGTGGTGTCGAGGGCTGCATAGTACCGGTCCATTGCGGCGACCAGTTCTGCAGAAGGCTCTGCGCGCTCGAGTGAGTCGCCTGTTCCATTTGCCTGGCTGCAGGATACTGCAGCGATGATCATTAAAGCCGAGAGTGCGTTGATAAGTATTTTCTTCATTTTAGGTGCTGTTATTATTGTTTGTGCGCAAATATATAAATTAATCGTAACTACCAATATTTTGAAGTCAATTATTGAAAAATGATAATTTTTTGAAAGATACCCCCTAAATAATAGGGGTATACTTCCAAAAAATGTAAAAATGTGTCTATATTTGCCGAAAATTCAAGAATGTATGGCAGATTCTACAAGATTCAGGGCTATAGAACAGATGCAGACCCGTGCATCTGTGGAGTTCAAGCCCAGCGAAAGACAGATTTCAGAATATTTCGGCATAGACGTGTTCGGGAAGGAACAAATGCGCGAGTATCTCTCGAAGGATGCCTTTGCAAGCGTGATGGAAGCCATCGAGGGAGGCAAGCGCATCGACCGCAAGATTGCCGACCAGGTGGCCGCAGGTATGAAAATGTGGGCCATTTCGCGTGGCGCAACCCATTATACCCACTGGTTTCAGCCTCTGAACGAGTCTACCGCTGAGAAGCACGATGCATTTCTGGAGCCTCTCCCCGGCGGCAAGTCTTTCGAATCTTTCAGTGGAAATGTGCTTTCACAGCAGGAGCCGGATGCAAGTTCTTTCCCGAGCGGTGGCATCCGCAACACCTTCGAAGCCCGCGGATACAGCGCGTGGGATCCTTCTTCTCCTACCTTCGTGATCGACAAGACCCTCTGCATCCCCAGCATCTTCGTGGCCTATACCGGCGAAGCTCTTGACTTCAAAGCTCCGCTTCTGAGAGCGATGGCTGCAGTCGACAAGGCTGCCGTCGAGGTCTGCAAGCTGTTCGACAAAGACATAGACAGAGTAATTACCAATCTCGGATGGGAGCAGGAATACTTCTTGGTGGACGAGGACCTCTTCAACTCGCGAGCTGACCTGCAGCAGACCGGCCGTACACTGATGGGCCACCCTGCCGCCAAGGACCAGCAGCTCGAGGACCACTACTGGGGCGCAATCCCCAAGAGGGTCGAGAATTTTATGAAGGAATTCGAAGAGCAGGCCTACAAGCTCGGCATCCCGCTCAAAACCAGGCACAATGAGGTGGCCCCCAACCAGTTCGAGTGCGCGACCGTCTATGAGGAGGCAAATGTGGCTGCCGACCACAACATCCTGCTGATGACGATAATGAACAAGGTGGCTCCCAAGCACCACCTGAAGGTCATATTCCACGAAAAACCCTTCCAGGGAGTTAACGGCAGCGGCAAGCACTGCAACTGGTCCCTTTCTACGAATACCGGTGTGAATCTGCTTGCTCCAGCCCGCAATCCCAAGGGCAATATGCTTTTCCTGACGTTTTTTGTCTGCACCCTGATGGCTGCCGAGAAATACGGAACGCTGCTGATGTCTTCCATCGCATCTGCCACCAATGCCCACCGTCTTGGCGGAAACGAGGCCCCGCCGTCAGTCCTTTCTGTTTTCTGCGGCAGCACGATGACTGCGATGATGAACGCCATCGAGAAGAGTGTGGCAAGCAAGTTCACTCCTGAAGGCAAGACCGCCATCAAGCTGAACATCGGCAAGATTCCCGAGATTATGCTCGACAACACTGACCGCAACCGTACCTCACCTTTCGCCTTCACCGGCAACCGCTTTGAGTTCCGCGCCACAGGTTCGTCGGCAAACTGCTCTATGCCTATCATAGTGATAGACACTGCTGTCGCCGAGCAGCTGGATGCTTTCAGGGCAGAGGTGGAGAAACTCGTGGGCAAGGGAATGAAAAAGGATGAGGCAATCCTCAAGACCATCCGCAAGTTTGCCATCGCTTCCAAGGACATCCGCTTCGAAGGCAACGGCTACAGCGAGCAGTGGCTCGCAGAGGCCTACAAGAGAGGCCTGAAGGACATCAACTGCGTGACCGAGGCATTCAAGGAATATCTCGACGAGAAGAACGTAGCCCTCTTCGAGAAGTACAAGGTGATGAACCGCAGCGAGATCACCGCCCGTTTCGAGATCAAGGAAGAAACATATCTCAAGAAGATCCAGATCGAGTCCAAGGTGCTGGCAGATATGGCGATGAATCATATTATCCCGACCGCCATCAAATACCAGAACATCCTGATCGAGAACATCCGCGGCATCAAAGAGTTTTTCCCCGACAAGCTTCAGGAATATGCCGGCAAGGAGATGGAAACGCTGGCCCGCATTGCCGAACTGTCGAACATCATCAGCGATACCGTGGGCCGTATGACGGACATCCGCCACGAGATCAACAGGATCGCTGACATACCGCAGCGGGCAGGGCAGTACGAGGCTCGCATCGTTCCGTTTATGAGCGAACTCAGGCAGTCGATAGACGAACTGGAGATGATTGTCGACGATTCCCTCTGGCCCCTGACAAAATACAGGGAGCTTTTGGCGGCACTCTGATTATCGTAATGTATTTTTTATTTAAATTTGTATGATACAAATCTGAATAACAATAAAAAATCTACTGATATGCAACTCGAAGGAAGAAGGCAAAGTACCAACGTCGAGGACCGCAGAGGTTCCTCAACCGTCAAGACCGTAGGCGGTCTCGGACTCGGAGGAGTCGTGATTGTCGGCATCATCTATATGCTTCTCGGAAGGAATCCTGTTGAAGCCCTGCAATATGCCAACGGCATGGGCGGTGCGGTTTCCGGTACTGAATATGTCGAGACCGAAGAGGACCGTCAGCTCTTCGAGTTCGCCACCAAGATCCTGGCGGGAACCGAAGATGTGTGGACAGCTATTTTCCGTCAGAACAATATGACTTACGTTCCGCCGAAACTCGTCATCTTCGACGGTGCGGTGCAGTCAGGCTGCGGTGGCGCTTCAGCTTCTTCAGGCCCGTTCTATTGCTCAGCCGACCAGAGCGTCTATCTCGACCTTTCTTTCTTCAAGGATATGAAACGTCAGTTCGGCACGACCGGCGATTTCGCCTGGGCCTATGTGATTGCCCACGAGGTGGGTCATCACGTGCAGTATCTGCTCGGAACCCTCGACCAGGTTCACCAGCAGATGGCTCGCTCGTCGCAGACCGTATCCAACCAGCTCAGCGTAAGGCTTGAACTCCAGGCCGACTTCTACGCAGGTGTCTGGGCATATCACGACAACAAGAACTTCGGCTCTCTCGAAGACGGCGACATCAAGGAAGGTCTTGATGCTGCTTCTGCCATCGGAGACGACCGCCTGCAGAAGCAGACCTACGGCCGCACAGTTCCTGATTCATTCACCCACGGCACTTCAGCCCAGCGAATGAAATGGCTCAAGAAAGGCTTGACTACCGGCAATCCTGCCAATGGAGATACATTCTCTCCGGCCTATTCAGCCCTCTAGCGCCCCTAACCTAATTAACATATCTTGTGAAATGCGTTGAACAGCACTGCTGTCAACGCATTTCATTTATAGAAAATTAATATCTTTGCCGCTTGGAATCTAATCTTGAAGCCTCTTTATGAACACACTCTTCGACAAAATCTGGGACAGACACGTGGTTCAGCAGGTAGAGGACGGCCCCGTACAGCTTTACATCGACAGACTTTATTGCCACGAGGTGACTACACCCCAGGCATTCGACGGTATGCGCGCACGCGGCATCAAATGTCTTCGCCCCGACCGGATTGTCTGCATGCCTGACCACAATACTCCCACCCACGACCAGGACAAGCCCATTGCTGACCCCGTTTCGAAACAGCAGGTAGATACCCTGGCTGCAAATGCAGCTGAGTTCGGCCTCACACATTACGGAATGATGGATCCCCGCAATGGCATCATTCACGTGGTGGGGCCCGAGAGAGGTCTTTCTCTGCCCGGAATGACCATAGTCTGCGGCGATTCGCACACTTCAACCCACGGAGCGATGGGTGCCGTAGCCTTCGGCATCGGCACTTCCGAAGTAGAGATGGTGCTCGCATCGCAGTGCATCCTCCAGCAGAAGCCCAGGTCAATGCGTATCAGCGTTGAAGGCAAGCTTGGCAAAGGTGTGACAGCCAAGGATGTGGCACTCTATATAATGAGCAAGATGTCGACCAGCGGTGCTACCGGTTATTTTGTGGAATATGCCGGCAGTGCGGTAAGGTCTCTGAGCATGGAGGGCCGTCTGACTTTGTGCAACCTGTCGATAGAGATGGGTGCCCGCGGAGGTTTCATAGCCCCCGATGAGATTACTTTCGAATATATCAAAGGACGCGAGTACGCTCCGAAGGGTGAAGCCTGGGACAAGGCAGTTGAGGAGTGGAAGACCCTGCGCAGCGGCGATGATGCAGTGTTCGACCGCGAGATACGCTTCGAAGCGGCAGACATCGAGCCGATGGTTACTTACGGTACCAACCCCGGAATGGGAATGGGCATTTCAAGCCACATCCCGGCTGTGGAAGATATCCCGGCAGCCAGCCGAGAGTCTTTCTCAAGGGCGCTTGAATATATGCAGTTCGCCCCCGGCGATTCGCTCAAGGGCAAGAAGGTAGACTATGTGTTCTGCGGATCCTGCACCAACGGCCGCATCGAAGACTTCCGTGCGTTCGCATCCATTGCAGCAGGACGCAGGAAAGCCGACTGGGTCACCGCCTGGCTGGTTCCCGGCTCCTGGATGGTGAAAAAACAGATAGAAGACGAAGGTCTTGACAAAGTTCTCGAGGCCGCCGGTTTCGAGATCCGCCAGCCCGGCTGCTCTGCCTGCCTTGCGATGAACGACGACAAGATCCCTGCAGGCAAACTGTCGGTTTCCACATCGAACCGCAACTTCCAGGGCCGTCAGGGTCCCGGAGCCCGCACAGTCCTTGCGAGCCCTCTGATGGCTGCTGCCGCAGCTGTCACAGGTTATATCACTGATCCAAGAACGCTCCTGTAAACCGCGATAAAGATGAAACAGAAATTCAACATCATAAAGAGCACCTGCGTGCCTCTGCCTCTCGAAAACGTGGACACCGACCAGATCATTCCGGCCCGTTTCCTGAAGGCTACCACGAAGGACGAAAAGTTCTTCGGCGACAATCTGTTCTGCGACTGGCGTTTCAATGCCGACGGAACTCCCAACAAGGATTTCGTGCTCAACAATCCTCTTTACCACGGTGAGATACTCGTAGCAGGCAAGAACTTCGGCAGCGGAAGCAGCCGCGAGCACGCTGCCTGGGCCATTGCAGGATATGGATTCAAGGTGGTTATCTCCAGCTTCTTCGCAGATATCCACAAGAACAACGAACTCAACAATTTCTTGCTTCCGGTGGTGGTAAGCGAGCCTTTCCTTGCCGAACTTTTCGACAGCATCGCCAAGGATCCTGCAACGGAAGTGACCGTGGACGTCCCGGCACAGACCGTTACCAATAACGCTACCGGCCGCAGCGAACATTTCGATATCAACGGCTACAAGAAATACTGCCTGATGAACGCCCTGGACGACATCGATTTCCTGCTTCAGAGCAAGGACAAGATCGAGGCCTGGGAAAAAGCTAACGCATAGACAGCTGCCATGAGAGTAGAGATAATGGACACGACTCTGCGCGACGGCGAGCAGACCACCGGGGTGAGTTTCCTCTCCCACGAAAAGCTGCTCATCGCCCGCACTTTGCTGAAAGACCTCAAGGTTGACCGCGTCGAGGTTGCTTCTGCACGCGTTTCAGCAGGGGAGAAGGAGTCAGTGCGCGACATATGTGCCTGGGCGGCCCGTCACGATATGCTCGAACGCATCGAGGTGCTTGGTTTCGTGGACGGCGGGGTGTCGCTCCAATGGATTCTTGACTGCGGCTGCCGTACTATGAACCTCCTCTGCAAAGGCTCCTATCGCCATTGCACCCAGCAGCTCGGCAAAACCCCTGCAGAGCATTTCGCGGACATACGCAAGGCTGTGGCCGATGCCACTGCCAAGGGAGTGGCCGTCAACCTCTATCTCGAAGACTGGAGCAACGGGATGAAAGATTCCGAGGAATACGTCTTCCAGCTGATGGGACATCTTGTGGATTGCGGGGTGAAGCGCTTTATGCTTCCCGACACCCTGGGCGTCCTGAGTCCCTGCCAGGTTTCAGCCTTCATCAAGAAGATGGTGGACGCTTTTCCCGAGATACATTTCGATTTCCACGCACATAACGATTACGATCTGGCTGCCGCCAATACACTTGCTGCTGTGAAGGCTGGTTGCAAAGGAGTCCATACCTGCGTCAACGGGCTCGGAGAAAGGGCGGGCAATGCTCCTCTTGCCAGTGTCCAGGCCATCCTGAAGGATCTGGCCGGAGTGGAAACTGGCATCGACGAGGGCCGTTTGCACGAAGTCAGCCGTATGGTGGCCAGCTATTCAGGCGTTCCTATTCCCCCTAACCGTCCTGTGGTCGGCGAGTATGTCTTCACCCAGGTGGCCGGCGTCCACGCTGACGGCGACAAGAAGGACAACCTTTACTGCAATGACCTGATTCCCGAGCGTTTCGGTCGCAAGCGCGAATATGCTCTCGGCAAGAACAGCGGAAAGGCAAACATTCTCAAGAATCTCGAGAACCTCGGCCTTGAACTCACCCCCGAGCAGACCCGCCGCGTGACGGAAAGGATCATCGAACTGGGAGACAAGAAGGAAGTCGTGACAGCCGACGACCTGCCGTATATCGTAAGTGATGTGCTCAAGCACGACGGTGCGGAAGAGGACAGGGTCAAGCTCCTGAGCTATATGGTCACTACGGCCTACGGCTTGAAACCCATAGCGAGCGTCAAGCTGGAAATCGACGGCGAGATATACGAAGGACAGGCAAGCGGAGACGGTCAGTATGACGCCTTCGTGCGTGCAGTCCGCCACATATACAAGGACAATATGCATACGGCATTCCCCTGGCTGACCGACTACGTCGTGTCCATCCCTCCCGGAGGCCGTACCGACGCCCTGGTCCAGACCACCATCTACTGGGACTGGAACGGTCGCGTGATCCATACCCGCGGTCTCGATGCCGACCAGGTCGAGGCTGCCATCAAGGCGACACTCAAGATGCTGAACATTCTGGCCAGCGAACAGAAAGAAAACAATTAATATTCAAACTATATGGATTTCAAGATAGCAGTTCTTGCCGGAGACGGCATCGGACCCGAGATTTCAAAGCAGGGTGTTGACGTAATGAGCGCCGTTTGCGCCAAATTCGGTCATAAAGTGACATACAAGGATGCGATCTGCGGTGCCGCAGCGATCGATGCGGTCGGCGATCCCTTCCCTGAGGAAACTTTCCAGGCCTGTATGGAAGCCGATGCAGTTCTCTTCTCTGCAGTAGGCGACCCCAAGTTCGACAACGACCCGACTGCCAAGGTCCGTCCCGAGCAGGGGCTTCTCGCTATGCGCAAGAAGCTTGGCTTGTTCGCCAACATCCGCCCGGTCGAGACCTTCGACTGCCTCATCCACAAGTCTCCGCTCCGCGAGGACCTCGTAAAAGGTGCCGATTTCATCTGCATCCGCGAACTCACCGGAGGTATGTATTTCGGTGAGAAATATCAGGACAACGACAAGGCTTACGACACGAACTACTATACCCGTCCGGAAATCGAGCGTATCCTCAAGGTCGGCTTCGAATATGCCCGTCGCCGCAACCGTCACCTCACCGTGGTTGACAAGGCAAATGTGCTTGCATCAAGCCGTCTGTGGCGCAAGGTCGCACAGGAGATGGAAAGCAGCTATCCAGATGTCCGCACCGACTATATGTATGTCGACAATGCAGCGATGAGGATGATTCAGGAACCTACCTTCTTCGACGTGATGGTGACTGAGAATACTTTCGGCGACATCCTTACCGACGAGGGCAGCTGCATCACCGGAAGTATGGGCCTTCTGCCTTCTGCCTCTACCGGAGAGCATACTCCCGTATTCGAGCCCATCCACGGTTCGTGGCCGCAGGCAAAGGGGCTTAACATTGCCAACCCGCTGGCTCAGATCCTCTCGGTGGCTATGCTGTTCGAATATTTCAACCTTATGGAAGAGGGCGCACTCATCCGCAAGGCTGTGAAGGCTTCTCTCGACGCCAATGTCCGTACTCCCGAGATCCAGGTCGAAGGCGGTGCCAAATACGGCACCAAAGAGGTCGGCGCCTGGATAGTGGATTACATCAGGAAAGCTTGAACAAGCTTATAACATTCCTTAAGAACTGGGCACTCCCCGTGTCAATGATCGCGGGTGTTGCTGCCTATTTCATCTTTGCTGCTCTGCATCTGCCTCCGGCTGTCCACGCGGCGGCCAACAAGCTGGTGGGCTTCCTTCAGCCCGCGCTGCTCTTCTGTATGCTGTTCCTGTCGTTCAGCAAGATCGATCCGAAGACAGTGCGTTTCCGTCCGTGGCATCTGTGGATGCTGCTGATACAGGGCGGCACATATCTGCTGATGGTGCTGCTGCTCGTCGTGACAGATTTCAGTGAGTCGGTTGACATACTCATCGAGAGTTTTATGCTGTGTATGATCTGCCCGACGGCGACTGCCGCCGTGGTGGTGACCGACAAACTGGGCGGTGACATGGCATCTACCGTGACATATACGATGCTCATCAACGTGCTCACGGCGTTCCTTATATCCTTTTCGGTACCGCTGCTCAATCCCGATACTACGATGAGTTTCGGCCAGGCGCTCGGCACTATGATGGGCAAGGTGTTCTCCGTGCTCGTCCTGCCGCTCATCCTGGCTGTTCTTGTCAGGTATCTGATGCCGAAAGTCAACAAGCTTGTCTGCAAGCCGAAAGATCTCGCATTCTATCTCTGGACAATCTGCCTTGCACTGGCGCTGGCGCTGACAACAAGGTCGCTGGTGCACACTGACATCGCCTGGTATTACATTGTCGGCATCGGAGTAATCTCGGCGCTGACCTGCGTGCTGCAGTTCGCTCTCGGTCACAGGATAGGGGAGCGCTACTCCGACCGCGTGACTGCCGGCCAGTCTTTCGGCCAGAAGAACACGATGTTCCTGATATGGGTGGCCTACACTTTTATGAATCCCGTCACCTCCCTTGCCGGAGGTCTATACAGCATATGGCACAACCTCTACAACTCCTGGCAGCTCTATAAGGAGCGGGGAAAGTAGCCTTTTGCCTTTTTTTGCAGTTTTTGGCGATTTAAGATACATTTGCAACTATTAACAATTACTTATAATAACTACGATGCAGAAACGTTTCATCCTTCCGGAAGACCAGATTCCGAAACAATGGTACAACATTCAGGCAGAGATGCCCAACAAACCCCTGCCTATGCTCAACCCCGGTACCAAGCAGCCCGTAACTGTAGACGAACTCAGCCATATCTTTTCAAGAGCGGCATCAGAACAGGAATTGAACACGACAGATGCCTGGATTGACATTCCAGAGCCTGTACGTGAACTCTATAAATACTATCGTTCAACTCCCCTCGTGCGCGCCTACGGCCTTGAGAAGGCCCTCGGCACACCTGCACACATCTATTTCAAGAACGAGAGCGTAAGCCCTGTGGGCTCACACAAACTGAACAGCGCCTTGCCGCAGGCATACTACTGCGCCCAGGAAGGCATCACCAACGTGACTACCGAGACCGGTGCCGGCCAGTGGGGAACAGCCCTCTCATACGCCGCCAAGGTGTTCGGCCTTGAGGCAGCCGTCTATATGGTGAAGATCTCTTATGAGCAGAAACCTTACCGTCGCAGCATTATGCAGACCTACGGCGCACAGGTGATTGCTTCTCCTTCGATGTCAACCCGCGCCGGCAAGGACATCCTTACCGCACAGCCCAACTACCAGGGTTCTCTTGGCACAGCAATCAGCGAGGCTGTCGAGCTCGCTATGAACACTCCGAACTGCCGTTATTCACTCGGCTCAGTGCTCAACCACGTCGTACTCCACCAGTCCATCATAGGCCTCGAGGCTGAGAAGCAGATGGAGATGGCCGGTGAGTATCCCGACCTCGTGATCGGATGCTTCGGCGGCGGCAGCAACTTCGGCGGCATTTCGTTTCCGTTTATGCGCCACGTCTTCTCAGGCAAGAAGAAAACCAAGTTCCTGGCAGCCGAGCCTTCTGCCTGCCCGAAGTTCACCAAGGGAATCTATCACTACGATTTTGGTGATGAAGCAGGTTACACTCCCCTGATTGCGATGTACACTCTTGGCCATACCTTCCAGCCGGCCAACATCCACGCCGGCGGCCTCCGCTACCACGGTGCAGGAATGATCATTTCCCAGCTCTACAAGGACGGCTATCTGTCAGCTGTCGACATTCCGCAGACTGAAACCTTCAAGGCAGGACTGCTCTTCTCACAGACTGAGAGCATCATACCCGCTCCCGAATCTTGCCACGCCATCGCCGCAACCATCCGCGAGGCTGAGAAATGCAAGAAGACGGGCGAAGAGAAGGTTATCCTCTTCAACCTCAGCGGCCACGGACTGATCGATATTGCTGCATACGACAAATATCTGGCAGGTGACCTGACAGACGCTACCGTATCAGACGAATATATCCAGAAGAGCATTGCTGAACTCAAAGCTAAGCTGGGCGAATAACGCCGACTATTAAAAATACCCCTCCCTGAAGGTCAAGTGCCTGGGGAGGGGTATTTTTATATACTGTCCGGGACTAGATATTAGGTTCTTCCCAGACCTTGGTGTCGGTGCAGTTGACAAGGACTCCCTGTCCGCCGCAGGAGATGCGGAACTCGCCTTTTTCCAGACGCCACTTTCCGTCAGCGCCCACGAAAGCCAGCTCTTTGGCGGGCAGTTCGAAGGTCACGGTCTTGCTCTCACCTGCTTTCAGAGATATCTTTTCGAAACCGCGGAGCCTTTTCACATCAGGAATAAGCGAAGCAACGAGGTCAGAACTGTACAGAAGCACGGCCTCCTTGCCATCACGGTCGCCTGTGTTGGTCACCTTGACGGAGAACTTCAGCACGTCGCCGGCCTTGAAGCTTTCCGGGCTGAGGAGCCTGAAGTCGCTATATGCGAAGCTCGTATAGCTAAGCCCGAAGCCGAATGGCCACTGGACGTCCATAATAGCATCATAGTTGTATGACCCGTCCATCACTTCGCGGTGCTCTGACACTTTGTAGTCGTAGGTGTGCAGGGCGTTGATATGCTTGGGATACGTGAACGGCAGTTTGCCTGAGAAGTTCTCGTCACCTGCCAGCAGTGCGGCGAGAGCGTCGCCTCCATAGTTTGACGGAAGCATCACGTCAACCACGGCCTTCGCCAGTGGCTCGATGTCTCCGATGATGCGGGGACGGCCCTCGTTGAGCACGAGGATGACGGGCTTGCCTGTGGCCGCAAGAGCCTTCACCAGATCTTTCTGGTTGGCAGACAGGTTGAGGTCGTCGGTATTGCCGGGAGTCTCGCAGTAGCTGTTCTCACCCACGCAGCATACAATCACGTCGACACTGCGGGCTACATTCACGGCCTGCTGGATGCTTGCTACGATGTCGTGCTCCCACATACCGTAGCGCTCGTCATAGACCACTCCGGGAACCCAGGTGACCTTGCCGGGAAAACGCTGGCTGAGGGCCTCCTGGAAAGTGTTGTACTGCGGCACGAAATTGTCGGCACTGCCCTGCCAGGTGTAGCTCCAGCCGCCGTTCATAGCGCGCAGGCTGTTGGCGTTGGGGCCTGTCACCAGAATACGTTCGGTTCCTTTCAGGGGAAGGATGCCGCCTTCGTTCTTGAGAAGTACCTCTGACTCGACGGCAGCGGCATAAGATTCCTTACCGAAGCGTTCGCAGGCGAAGTCAGGATAGTCGTGCTCCCAGGTGGGGTTGTCGAAGAGGCCGAGACGAACCTTGAGACGGAGGATGCGGCGCACGGCGTCATCTATGCGCGACATAGGGATTTCGCTGGATTCGGCCAGGTCAACGATCACGTTCACACACTCGGGATCATAGGGGTCCATAATCATATCGATGCCGGCATTGATGCCCAGGGCTACTGCTTCGTGCTTGTTCGCTGCAACGTGGTCGCGTGTGTAGAGATTGTCGATATCTGCCCAGTCGGTCACAAGCATACCGTCCCATCCAAGCTGTTCCTTGACCCAGCCGGTGAGGAGGGTCTTGTTGGCGTGAGTAGGGATGCCGTTGATGGAGGCGGAATTGACCATCGCGGTGAGGGCTCCGGCCTGGAAGCACTCCTTGAACGGACGGAAGAATTTCTCGCGCAGGTCGTTTTCTACTATATATGCGGGGGTGCGGTCCTTTCCGGTGTGTGGCACGCCATATCCCATAAAATGCTTGATGCTGACTGCTGCATGCTCAAGGTCAATGTGGTTGGGATCATCTCCCTGGATGGCAAGAGTCTCAATGCGGGCCATTTCAGCCTGCAGGTAGGGGTCCTCTCCCCAGCTTTCCCACATACGCGGCCATCGCGGGTCGCGGCCTAGGTCCATCACGGGCGAGAATACCCAGGGCACCTGGGCAGCGCGGGTCTCGTAGGCCTTTGCTTCACCCATCATACGGGGATATTCGCGGTTGAAAGTCGCGGCCAGGTTGATCTCCTGCGGATAGAGGGAACCTTCAATCAGGTATGAGGCTCCGTGGATCATATCCAGTCCGTAGATACACGGGATGCCGATTGCTTCCATCGATTTATCCTGGATCTGCTTCACCATCGCTGCAGTATGCTCGCGGGAGTGGGCGGCGTCGTGCATCACGTTGAGGATTGAACCTACCTTGTATTCCCCGATGACCTTGTCGAGTTTGGCGGGGTCGATGGCTTCGTGAGTGTCATCTTCCAGCGCGGAAATATTTATCTGGACCATCTGCCCGGCTTTCTCCTTGAGGGTCATTCCCTTGAGAACTCTCTCCACCTTAGCCTCCACTTCGCTGTCAGTGGCAATGGCTTTTTGTTGATTCTTGTCCTTGCATCCGGCAAGCAGTATTACTGCCATCGCAACGGCTGCAACTTTCATCGCAATGTTTTTCATATACTTAGTCTTTAGGTTTCCCAAAGTTAAGTATTTTGAAGAGATTATCAGCTGTTGTAGCAGGTCTCACCGTGTTCGTAGATGTCGAGGCCTTCTTCCTCGATGCGAGGTTCCACGCGGATGCCGTGGATCTTGTCGAGCACTTTGAAAGCAATCAGTCCCAACGAGAACGCCCACGCTGCGGTCACGAGGACGCCCAGTGTCTGAATGCCCAGAAAATGTGCCCCGCCACCGTAGAAAAGACCGCCGTCGGTGGCGAACAGGCCGGTGAGAATGGTGCCGAGAATGCCGCAGGTGCCGTGCACCGAGACTGCGCTCACAGGGTCGTCAATCTTGCAGACCTTGTCTATCAATGCGACTGAGCCAACCATTGCTAGACCGCATATGGTACCTATGATAGCCGAAGCACCTATTGAAACCAGGTCACAGCCTGCCGTGATGCCGACAGACATAACTGTCCGTGGCTTCATCATAGACTCGGCCACAGGACAGTTGTCGGAGGTCATTTAACTGACTGTATCTTCTCCTTGATATGCTCTTCGTATTCAGCCAGCTCGCTCTCGCCTATATGGGCGAGGCCGTAGTGCTCGTCGAGCCGCCATTAGGATTTTCCAACGTCTCCTGATTTCATTTTATTCAGTTTAATCCATTTCATTGGAAAAATATCAAAAAGCTACTCCCAGCCCTATGCTGGCGTAGTAGAGAAGATTCTGGTACAGAGGAGAATATCCAAACCCGGCCTTGACGGGTAAAGTCAGTGCTTCATTCAGCTCGAAACTGTAGGTGCCTTCCAGCATCATACTGCTGACGGCGAAACCGTCATAGTTGCCATAGTATACTGACTTACGGGGAACGGCGCTGAAAGTAGCCTTAAGCTCGAAGTTGCCGAAGCTGTAGGGCACGCCCAGTTCCATATAGTTGGAGTAGTTGCGCTTGGCGCCTGTCTCGTCATAGTCATCACCGTAAAGCGAAGTGTAGAAAGTCAGCGAAGCGGGAACCGGACCGGGGATGGTATATCCTACGCCGACCTCACCCATATCTCCGAAGTAGTTGTTCCACTCGATGTGAAGACCGTGGGCCTCGACATATACGGTCAACTGATATTCTGAATAGTGTTCGGGAACATTCAGTGACTGGTATGTCCAGAAATAGGTTTCAGCATAGAAGTTCTCATCGGCGCTCGTGAAGTTCAAACCGATGTCGAAAGAAGCGCCGGGGGCGAAATGTTTGTCATAACCAGGATGCATACCTCTCCAGATATATGTGGTCATAAATTCCTTGTCGGCCATAAAGCCCAGATCTTGGGCGGACACTCCGTTGGCAAAGCATAGCAATGCTGCAGCGATCATTATGTATTTTTTCATTATTGTTCTGTTTATTGCCGCCTTCAGGCGGGATTTGACGTGAATTCTGGGGCTCTGCTAGTTGTTGTAGCACGTCTCTCCGTGCTCGTAGATGTCCAGGCCTTCTTCCTCAATACGAGGCTCCACGCGGATGCCGTGTATCTTGTCAAGTGCTTTGAATGTGATCAATCCTAAGGAGAAAGCCCACGCTGCCGTAACGAGGACACCCAGTGCCTGAATGCCCAGAAAATGCGCTCCGCCTCCGTAGAACAGGCCGCCGTCAGTGGCGAACAGGCCGGTGAGGATCGTGCCGAGAATACCGCAGGTGCCGTGAACTGAGACTGCACCGACAGGGTCATCGATTTTGCAGACTTTGTCGATGAGGGCGACGGAACCGACCATAGCCACGCCGCAGATGGCCCCTATGATGGCAGCGCCTCCTATGGAGACCATGTCACAGCCGGCCGTGATTCCTACCAGGCCTGCCAGGATGCCGTTGCATACCAGCGAGAGAGAAGGTTTGCCGTATGCCAGCCAGGTGAGGAAAAGGACAGAAAGTCCGCCTGTCGCTGCTGCCATATTAGTGGTGCACATAACGTGTGATATGGCTATGGCATTTGCGGAACCGTCGGCTGCCAGTTGAGAGCCCGGGTTGAAACCAAACCATCCGAACCAGAGTATGAACACTCCGAGCGCGCCGAATGTCAGGTTGTGGCCGGGAATGGCGTGCGACTGGCCGTTCTTGGAGTATTTGCCAAGTCTTGGGCCGAGCACCATCGCTCCGGCAAGGGCGATTACGCCTCCGCAGGTGTGGACCACCGTAGAGCCGGCGAAATCGTGGAACCCCAGCTCGCTGAGCCAGCCGCCTCCCCAGGACCAGTGTCCTTCGATGGGATAGATCAGGACCGAAATGATGATAGAGATGAGTATGTACATTGAGAATTTGGTGCGCTCTGCCATGCCGCCGGAAACGATCGTCGCCACAGTGGCGCAGAATACTGTCTGAAATATCAGCGTGCATTCGGCCGGAATGTTGGAATCGCCGATGAATTTCCAGTCGAAAAGGTGAAGGCCTCCTATGAAGCCGTTGCCGCTGCTGTGCATAAGACCGAAACCTATCATCCAGAACAGGAATGAGCCTATCATAAAGTCGGCAAAGTTTTTCATCAATATGTTGGCGGTATTCTTCGAACGTGTGAAACCGGCTTCAACAAGGGCGAATCCCGGTTGCATGAAGAAAACTAGCATAGCTGCAATCAAAACCCAAGCAGTGTCAAGTCCATTTATTGTTGTCATAGCTGTAATCTTTTAAAGGTTCTACTTCTTGTCTGCCAGTACGGTGTCCCCGTGTTCGCCTGTGCGTATAGACCAGGTGTCGTCTACCGGACTGACGAATATTCTGCCATCACCCACGCTGCCTGTCCTGGCAGCGCCCATGATGGCATCGATTGCGGGCTGGACGAACTGGTCTCGGCAGATTATGGTGATTTCAATCCTGGAGATGATGTCGGTGCTGTACATCACTCCCCTGTAAATCCTGTCTTCCCGGTCCTGGCCTATGGCCTTGACTTCGGCGTAGGAAAACCAGTTGATGTCCGCCTCGAACAAAGCTTCCTTGACATCTTCGAAACGGGTCTTCCTGATAATGGCTTCAATTTTCTTCATTGGTTAGTGGTATTTGTTAATAAAAAAAGACCGGCCCCGATAGGACCAGTCTTTGTCGTTGTATTTAGCTAGATTATGTCGTTCAGCTTTCCTGCCGGTCCAAAGGAATTGCAAGCGGAACCTGATTCTGGTTCTGATTCTGATTCTGACCGAACTGGGCAGCGATCAATATTGCAATACCGTTGGACATTGTCTGTCTTCGTTTACGATGCAAAAATACAAAGAAATTTCTTTTTGCCAAAATAATTGGCAAAAATATATCAATTCAACATAATATCCCGATAATATGAGATAATATGCCGAAATTAATTATAAATAGGTGTCTATATGTCTGATACTGGTTACTCCTCGATGGGGATGGAGCGCTTGATGCGCTGGTCGAGAGAGGTGAGGGTTTCCGTGTTGATGACACCCGGTATTTCCTGGATGCGGCCGTTCAGCAGTTCCATCAGGTGATTGGCATCGTGGGCATATAGCTTGATGAGGATGGTGTATGCTCCCAGAGTGAACTGTGATTCCACGATTTCAGGAATTTTCTCGAGTTCCGAAACAACGCTGTTGTACAGTGAGCCTTTTTCAAGTGTGATGCCGACGTATACGCACATATTGAATCCGAGTTTCTGGGGATTGACGTGGAATCCGGAATTCTTGATTACGCCTATTTCGGTCATTCTCTGCACTCTCTGGTGGACTGAGGTGCGGGAGATGCCGACCTGTTCGGCGACATCCCGGAATGGGATGCGTGCGTTGAGTGTTATAATCTTGAGGATTTTGCGATCGATTGAGTCGGTCAGTTCGTTTGTGTTCATAGGTGGTGTAAATTGTTGCTGTAGTAAAGTTAGTAATTATACCGACAAATTGTCAAAATAATATCTAAAAATTTTGAAATATGACAAATGTGGCGTGCGTTTGGACCGATAAACGAACAAATTGCATAAACGATATAAATTTTCGAAACAAAAAGTTGCAATAAGAGTACGTTGATAAGACAAAAAGTCAAAGAAACTATTGATAATAAGATAAATTGTCATAACTTTGCGGCAAAGATAGGCCACAATGATGCGCACGATCCACTTCACAAAAATGCATGCAGCCGGGAACGACTACATTTACGTCTATGGCCAGAACTTTAAGGCTAGTGATGCCGTCAGGCAGGCTCCGGCCTGGTGCGACAGACACAAAGGAATAGGGGCTGACGGCATCGTCCTCATCAATCCCTCCCACAAAGCCGATTTCAAGATGGAAATGTTCAATGCCGACGGTTCACAAGGCATGATGTGCGGCAATGCGGCCCGCTGTGTCGGCAGCTATGTCGCAAGCAGGGGATATGCAAAGGATTTCGACATCACTTTGGAAACGGCATCAGGCATCAAGTTTCTTCATATTGACGATGCCACCGGGAATATCTCAGTCAATATGGGGCATCCTTCTTTCTCTGTCCCTTCTCAATTCCGTTCGCGCAAGGAGGATGTGATACCCGTATCACTTCGCGGAAGCTTTGTTTCTATGGGCAATCCTCACTACGTAATATTTGTGGAGGATATCAAGGCCGTCAATCTGGAGGTGACAGGAATGATGCTGGAGCACGCAGCCTGCTTTCCTGCGGCAGCAAACATTGAGTTTGCCCAGCTGCTCGGCGATGATTGCATCCGGATGAGAGTATGGGAGAGGGGCAGTGGAGTTACTATGGCCTGCGGCACGGGAGCTTGCGCAACGGCAGTGACAGCCATTTCCCGATTTGCCCTGAACCGCGAGCAGACGATTATTATGGACGGAGGAAGCGTCAAGGTGAGCTGGGACGGAGATGAAGTCCTGCTGACAGGGGACGCAGTAGAAGTTTATAACGGTAAAATTGATATTGAGTGATGATACGCGTCAACGACAACTACCTTAAACTACCGGGATCCTATCTATTCGCCACGATTGCTGCGAAAGCAAAGGCGTTCAGGCAGACCCTTGCCGTCGATGACGTTATTTCCCTAGGTATAGGCGACGTGACACAACCCCTCTGCAATGCTTCAATTTCGGCGATGCACGATGCGGTTGACGAGCTTTCTCGTGCCGGTAGTTTCCGCGGCTACGGCCCGGAGCAGGGCTATGAGTTCCTGCGCAGGGCTATTGCTGAAGGTGATTATGCGTCCAGAGGCGTAAAGGTCAGCCCGGATGAGATTTTCATCAGTGACGGCGCTAAGAGCGATACCGGGAACATTGTGGATATACTCGGCAGCGGACGCGTGGCTGTCACGGATCCGGTCTATCCTGTGTATGTCGACTCGAATGCAATGGCAGGTCGGGCCGGAGACTACACCGGTACGAAGTGGAGTGGAATTACCTATCTTCCCTGCCTTGAGGAGAACGGCTTTGTGCCGCAGCTGCCTTCGGAAAAAGTAGATGTGGTGTACCTGTGCTTTCCCAACAACCCTATGGGCACCGTTCTGACTAAAGACGAACTTGCGAAGTGGGTGGAGTATGCCCTCAGAAACGATGTCCTGATTCTTTACGACGCAGCCTACGAGGCATTCATCACAAACCCTGCAGTGCCACACAGCATCTATGAGATAGATGGGGCAAAAAAGGTTGCCATTGAGTTCAGGTCATATTCGAAGACAGCGGGGTTCACCGGAGTGAGGTGCGGCTACGCAGTGCTTCCCGACGAGCTGTGCGCAGAAGAGGGTGGACGCAGGGTAAAGCTCAATGAATTGTGGAAGCGTCGCCAGTGCACCAAGTTCAACGGTGCCAGCTATATCTCTCAGCGTGGCGCGGCTGCAATCTATTCGGAAGAAGGACGCAGGCAGACAGCACAAACGATAGGATACTATATGGAAAATGCAGCTTATCTGAAAAGAGTCTTGGAAGATATGGGCATCAAGGCATTCGGCGGTACCGATGCTCCCTACCTCTGGGTGAAGACTCCGGACGGCATTACTTCCTGGGACTTTTTTGACATCCTTCTTACGCAGGCTCATCTTATCTGCACCCCCGGAGCTGGTTTCGGCCCTTCAGGAGAAGGATTTGTGAGATTTACAGCCTTTGGTCACCGCGAATCGTACCATGAGGCGGCCGACAGGCTTGGAAAACTGATTATATAAACAATCTAAAATATACCACTATGTCTTATTTGAGATTCGATGTTCTGGGCGAGGCCTTCAAGAAACACCCCCTGGAAGTGAAACTGCCGGAAGTACGGCCTGACGAGTACTTTGGAAAGTACGTATTCAACAAGGAGAAAATGTTCAAGTATCTGCCTTCTGATGTCTATGCAAAGATGGTGGATGTTATGGAAAACGGGGCCGTGATGGACAGGGCTCTGGCCGACAAGGTCGCAGAAGGAATGAAGAAATGGGCTATGGATATGGGAGCAACCCACTACACCCACTGGTTCCACCCTCTGACCGACACCACTGCCGAGAAGCACGATGCTTTCATCGAGCACAACGGCAAAGGCGGAGTGCTCGAGGAGTTCGAAGGCAAGTTGCTCGCACAGCAGGAACCTGATGCCAGCTCTTTCCCGAGCGGCGGTATCCGAGCCACTTTCGAGGCGAGGGGCTATTCTGCCTGGGACCCGACATCTCCTGCATTCGTTATGGACGACACTCTCTGTATCCCGACAATCTTCATTTCATATACGGGAGAGGCTTTGGACTACAAGGCCCCTCTGCTGAAAGCCCTTCACGCAGTTGACAAGGCTGCCGTGGACGTATGCCATTATTTCGATCCCGCCGTGAAGAAAGTCTTCTCATATCTCGGATGGGAGCAGGAGTACTTCCTGGTAGACGAAGGATTGTATGCTGCGCGTCCCGACCTGCTGATGAGCGGCCGTACCCTGATGGGCCATAACTCAGCAAAGAACCAGCAGCTGGACGACCACTATTTCGGCGCTATTCCCGAGAGGGTCCAGGCTTTTATGAAGGAACTGGAAATAGAGGCTATGAAACTTGGCATTCCTACCAAGACCCGTCACAACGAGGTGGCTCCCAACCAGTATGAGCTGGCTCCGATATTCGAGGAGACCAACCTTTCATGCGACCACAATATGCTGGTGATGACTCTGATGCGCAAGATCGCCCGCAAGCATGGATTCCGCTGCCTGCTGCACGAGAAACCTTTCGAGGGCGTCAACGGTTCAGGCAAGCACAACAACTGGTCGCTCGGCACCGACAACGGACACCGTCTGATGTCACCGGGAAAGACTCCGACCGACAACCTTATGTTCGTGACCTTCGTGGTCAACACGCTGACTGCTGTATATCGTCACAACGCCCTGCTCAAGGCTTCCATAATGAGTGCTACCAACGCCCACAGGCTCGGTGCAAACGAAGCTCCGCCCGCAATCATATCAAGTTTCCTCGGCAAACAGCTGTCAGGCCTGCTCGATTCCCTCGAGAAATCATCAAGCGACGAACTGTTCAAGATCGCCGGCAAGACTGGCAAGAAGATGCTCGATATGCCTCAGATCCCCGAGCTGCTCATTGACAATACGGATCGTAACCGCACCTCGCCGTTCGCGTTCACCGGCAACCGTTTCGAGTTCCGTGCCGTCGGTTCTGAAGCTAACTGTGCCAGCGCGATGATTGCCCTGAATACCGCGGTTGCTGAGCAGCTGGTGGACTTCAAGGCCGCTGTGGACAAACTGGTCGCCGGCGGAATGGACACGAAGGAGGCGATTATCAAGGAACTGCAGAAACTCATAAAATACAGCAAGCCTGTCCGCTTCGACGGGAACGGCTATTCAGACGAATGGAAAGAGGAAGCCGCCCGCAGGGGACTGGACTGCGAGACCTGTCCTCCCGAGATATTCAAGCACTACACCTGCAACGACAGCGTCAAGTTGTTTGAGTCTACAGGTGTGATGAACAAGGCTGAACTTGCAGCCCGCACGGAAATCAAGTGGGAGATTTACACAAAGAAGATACAGATCGAAGCCAGGATATTCGGTGATATGGCCATCAACCACATCATTCCCGTTGCGACTTCTTACCAGAGTAACCTCATAGACAATGTCTACAAGATGAAAGGTATCCTTGGTGAAGAAGCCGATGAACTTGCATCTACCAACATCGAACTCATCAAGAAGATAGCTAAGCACGTAAAGGCCATCGAGGAAGGCGTCAACCAGCTCGTAGAGGCCAGAAAGGTTGCCAATGTGCTTGAGGATGAATACGAAAAGGCAATGGCATATTATAAGACGGTAGTTCCCAAGATGGAAGAGATCCGCCACGACATCGACAAGCTCGAGGAGGTAGTCGACGACAAGTTGTGGCCGCTTCCTAAATACAGGGAATTGTTGTTCGTATGCTAATCTTGAAAATCAATGGAACAATACCATCAGCAGGGAGGACTTTATAGCAGCAGTTATGAGCACGATGCGTGCGGAATAGGAATGGTCGCCAACATCCACGGCGACAAGTCCCACGCGCTGGTCGAATCTGCTCTTAAAGTCCTCGAAAACATGCGTCACCGCGGAGCGGAGGGCGCAGACGGGAAAACCGGCGACGGAGCCGGCATCCTGGTCCAGATACCGCACGAGTTCATACTGCTCAACGGAATCCCGGTTCCCGAGAAAGGGCATTACGGCACCGGACTGGTGTTCATGCCCAAGGACGAGCAGCGGCAGAACGCCATACTGGAAACGATGATCGACGTAGTCGAGGCCGAAGGACTGTCCCTGATGCGAGTCAGGGACGTTCCCGTAAATTCGGAATGTCTCGGCGAGACCGCACACGAGACAGAACCGGCCATAAAGCAGGTATTCATCACCGGCATCAAGGCCGACGAACTGCAGGACATCGAGCGCAGGCTCTATGTCATACGCAAGAAGATGGAACGTCGCGTGGCCGACAAGGATTTCTATGTGGTGTCACTGTCCAGCAAGAGCATAGTCTACAAGGGTATGCTCACCAGCATGCAACTGCGCGACTACTATCCCGACCTGACCGACACATATTTCACTTCCAGCCTTGCGCTGGTGCACTCAAGGTTCTCGACCAACACATTTCCGGCCTGGCCCCTCGCACAGCCGTTTCGATTCCTGTGCCACAACGGCGAGATCAACACCATTCGTGGCAACCGCAACTGGATGAAGGCCCGAGAGAGCGTGCTGAACACGGGACTGCTGGGAAACATCAGTGATTTGCGTCCCATCATCCAGCCCGATATGAGCGACTCGGCTTCGCTCGACAACGCCCTTGAGTTCTTCGTAATGTCGGGACTTTCGTTGCCCCATGCGATGGCGTTGCTCGTGCCGGAGTCGTTCAATGACAAGAATCCTATCAGCGACGAGCTCAAGTCATTCTATGAATACCATTCCATCCTTATGGAACCCTGGGACGGTCCTGCTGCGCTGCTGTTCTCCGACGGACGTTATGTGGGAGGTATGCTCGACCGAAACGGCCTGCGTCCCGCACGCTACCTGATAACCTCAGGCGGCGATATGGTGGTAGCTTCCGAAGTCGGAGTGCTTGACCTCGATCCTGCTGAGATAAAACAGAAAGGAAGGCTGGAACCCGGAAAGATATTGCTGGTCGACACACAGAAAGGCAAGGTTTTCTATGACGGAGAACTCAAGGCCCAGCTTGCGGCAGAGCATCCCTATAAAGCCTGGCTGGCCGACAACCGCATCCAGCTTGAGAACCTCAAGAGCGGCCGCAAGGTCGAGAACTCGGTGGATGGTTATGCCGGCAAGCTGATATCCTTCGGATTTGCCCAGGAAGATATTGACAAGACATTGATACCTATGGCGGTCAATGGTTCCGAGCCGGTGGCGTCGATGGGCAATGACACCCCTCTGGCTGTCATTTCGGACAGGCCGCAGATATTCTTCAACTATTTCCGCCAGCAATTCGCGCAGGTTACAAACCCCGCCATAGACCCTATCCGCGAGGAACTCGTGATGTCCCTGACCGAATATATCGGCTGTGTGGGCAACGGTATCCTGACTCCTGACGAGAGCAACTGCAAGATGGTGCGTCTGCCGCATCCCATCCTCAACAACACTCAGCTCGACATCCTCTGCAACATACGCTACAAGGGATTCTATACTGAAAAACTGAATATGTCTTTCGAGGCCGCCAAAGGTGGCGAAGGACTCAGTGACGCTCTCGACGACCTCTGCCGAAAGGCGGAAAAGAGCGTGGATGAGGGCATCAACTACATCATCCTGTCCGACCGTGACATCGCTCCCGGCCGGGCTGCGATCCCCAGCCTGCTGGCTGTTTCTGCCGTGCATCACTATCTGATCGCCGCAGGAAAGAGGGTCCAGACCGCCCTGATCGTAGAAAGCGGTGAGATTCGCGAGGTGATGCACGCCGCTCTGCTTCTGGGATACGGAGCATCCGCCATCAACCCCTATATGACCTTCGCGGTGCTGGACGACCTGGTCAGGAACCACGTCATTCAGGAAGATTATCCCACAGCCGAGCACAACTACATCAAGGCAGTTTGCAAAGGACTCTACAAGATAATGTCCAAGATGGGCATATCCACCATACGTTCATATCGAGGTGCGATGATATTCGAAAGCATTGGTCTCGGAGAGTCCCTGCTGCACAGCTATTTCGGCACCGAGGTGTCGACTGTGGGCGGCATCGGCCTGAAAGAGATTGCTGCTGATGCAGTGCGTCTGATGGAAGCCGGGCAGAAGGCCGGGGCAGATTCCATTCTGCCGAACACCGGTCTGTTCGCATATCGCAAGGACGGCATACAGCACGCCTGGAATCCGGAGACGATCGCTACCCTGCAAATAGCGACCCGAACCGGTGATTACAAGCAATACAAGGAGTTTGTCTCCCACGTCGACAACAAGCCGCATCCTGCGTTCCTGCGTGACTTCCTGGACTTCAGGAAAGCCTCAGAACCTCTGCCCCTGGATGAGGTTGAGCCTGAGGAAAGCATTGTGAAGCACTTCGTTTCGGCGGCTATGTCATTCGGAGCCATAAGCATAGAAGCTCACGAGGCAATTGCACTGGCAATGAACAAGCTTGGCGCCCGCAGCAACACCGGAGAGGGCGGAGAGGACAACGTCCGTTACCACAGTGATGTGGACGGAATCTCCCTGAGTTCAAAGACGAAGCAGATAGCTTCCGGCCGTTTCGGCGTCACTGCCGAATATCTGGTCAATGCCCAGGAGATACAGATCAAGGTCGCCCAGGGTGCAAAACCCGGCGAAGGCGGCCAGTTGCCCGGCTTCAAGGTCGACAAGATCATCGCCAAGACCCGCAACTCTATCCCCGGCATCTCACTGATATCCCCGCCGCCTCATCACGATATCTATTCGATAGAGGATCTTTCGCAACTGATCTTCGATCTGAAGAATGTCAATCCTAAAGCTGCGGTCAGCGTCAAGCTTGTGGCCGAGAGCGGAGTGGGCACAGTGGCTGCAGGAGTTGCAAAGGCCAATGCCGACATCATAGTCATTTCAGGAGCTGAGGGCGGAACGGGAGCATCTCCCGTATCGTCAATGCGTTTTGCCGGCATCTCTCCCGAGATCGGCCTGGCCGAGGCTCAGCAGACACTGGCTCTGAACGGTCTTCGAGGCAAGGTGCGTCTTCAGACTGACGGCCAGATCAAGGATGGCCGCGATGTCATCCTGATGGCTCTGCTCGGAGCCGACGAGTTCGGTTTCGGCACGCTGCCTCTGATCGTGCTGGGTTGCGTGATGATGCGCAAATGCAACACGAACACCTGCCCGGTCGGTGTTGCGACCCAGGACCCTGAGCTTCGCAAGCGCTTCCGCGGACGCTACGAGTACATAGTGAACTACTTCACCTTCCTGGCAAGGGAGGTCCGCGAATACCTTGCCGAAATGGGATTCCGCAGGCTGGACGACATAATCGGCCGTACGGACCTCGTGGAGTTGAAACCGATACCTGCAGGCTCAATGCAGTCTACCCTCGATTTCAGCAGGCTGCTTCACCGCGTGGAAAGCAACGACCTGCATTGGGACGGCAGACCATTCACGGCAGTCGGCGCTGTCAAGGACCGTGAGATTATCGCGGCTTCTGCTCCGGCACTCGAAAGCGGCAGGGAAGTCAACCTGAACTATGACATCCGGAATACCGACCGTGCCTGCTGCACGATGCTCTCAGGAATGATAGCGGAGAAATATGGGGCAGATGGCTTGCCGGATTCTACCATAAACATCTATTTCAAGGGTTCAGCCGGTCAGTCGTTTGGCGCTTTTCTGGCAAAAGGAGTGAATCTGAAACTGGAAGGCGAGACCAACGACTATTTCGGAAAGGGTCTGTCAGGCGGAAGGATTGCGATTATGCCTCCTATGCGCAGCACATATGTCGCAGAGCATAATATGATTGCAGGCAATACCGGCCTTTATGGTGCTACTGGTGGCGAAATGTATATCAATGGCTGTGTGGGCGAGCGTTTTGCCGTGCGCAACTCAGGCGCGATAGCTGTTGTTGAAGGAGCAGGAGACCATTGCTGCGAGTATATGACAGGTGGCAGGGTAGTAGTTCTCGGAACCACGGGACGCAACTTCGCAGCGGGTATGAGCGGTGGTATCGCCTATGTCTGGGATCCTGCACATAAGTTCGACTATTTCTGCAATATGGATATGGTGGAACTCAGCCTTATTGAAGAGTCGAGCTATCGCAATGAGCTGCACGACCTGATCCGCAGGCACTGGCTCTACTCCGGCTCGAAGCTCGCCCGTACGATGCTTGATGACTGGAACCACTATGCAGGCGAATTCATACAGGTCATCCCTATAGAATACAAGAGGGTATTACAGGAAGAACAATTGCGCAAGTTGCAGGACAAACTTGCCGAAATTAAAGCAGAGTGACGTTATGGGAAATCCTAAGGCATTTATGACTGTGCCTCGCATCGAGGCCGGTTATCGCGCGGTAGAAGACCGTATCCGCGATTTCGGAGAGGTCGAGCAGACCCTCAATTCAAGAGACCGTCAGCTGCAGGCATCCCGCTGCATGGACTGTGGCGTGCCGTTCTGCCACTGGGCCTGTCCACTCGGCAACAAGCAGCCGGAGTGGCAGGACGCGCTCTATAAGGGAGAGTGGGAGAAGGCATACAAGATTCTTTCCCTGACCAACGATTTTCCGGAATTTACCGGAAGAATCTGTCCCGCCCTGTGCGAGAAAAGCTGTGTGCTTAATCTGACGATCGGCGAGCCTGTGACTTGCCGGGAAAATGAATGTGCCATAATCGAAAGGGCGTTCCTTGAGGGTTATGTGCCAGTGAACGAGTACAAGCGCAATGGGAAAAAGGTGGCGGTGATCGGGGCCGGTCCTTCTGGACTCTCTACTGCCAGCCAGCTCAACAAGATGGGCTACGAAGTTACAGTGTATGACAAGAACGAAGCCGCAGGCGGCCTGTTGCGTTTCGGCATCCCCAACTTCAAACTCAACAAGTCAGTCATAGACAGGCGCATCAGGCTGATGGAAGCCGAAGGTGTCAAGTTCCTTTATGGGCATACCATTGAGGAAGACAAGTTGCCGGAAGGCTATGACGCCTACGCGATATGCACCGGTACTCCTGTCGCCCGCGACCTGAAGATCGAAGGCCGGGAGTTGAAGGGTGTATATTTTGCCCTGGAACTGCTTGGACAGCAGAACAGGGTGCTGGCCGGACAGCAGTTCAGCGATGATGAGCGGGTAAGCGCCAAGGGCAAGAAGGTGCTTGTGATAGGAGGCGGTGACACCGGCTCCGACTGTATCGGAACAGTCATCCGCCAGGGTGCGACATCCGTCTGCCAGATAGAGATTATGCCCGAACCCCCCGAGGGATACAACCCGACAACCCCGTGGCCTATGTGGCCCAACATCAAGCGCACAAGTTCTTCGCACCACGAAGGCTGCACGCGCCGCTGGCTTCTCAATTCCAACAAGTTCATCGGAAAGGATGGGAAACTCACAGGTGTTGAGGTAGAGGGCGTTATCTGGGAACCGAACCCGGAAGGTGGCCGGCCGCTTATGAAACTCGACGGAAACAAGGAAATAATAGAATGCGATATGGCCCTGTTGGCGATGGGGTTTCTCAAGCCGGAACACAAGCCTCTCGCCGACAATGTCTTCCTGGCGGGAGATGCCGCCAGCGGCGCCAGCCTCGTGGTGCGCGCCCTGGCTTCCGGCCGACAGGCGGCTTCGCAGATTGATTCTTATCTAACCAAAAAATAGCTATGTGCGGAATCACAGCAATATTTAACATAAAGGAGCAGACTCCAGAACTTAGGGAGAAAGCTCTTGAGATGTCCAGGCGGCTGCGTCACAGGGGCCCGGACTGGAGCGGCATCTGGTGCGGAGGAAGTTGCATACTCACTCACGAGCGTCTCTCCATTGTCGATCCGCAGTCGGGCAGGCAGCCTCTGTTTTCTCCCGACCGCAGGCAAGTCCTTGCAGTGAACGGCGAGATATATAACCACCAGGCTATACGCGAACAGCTGAAAGGGGAATATGAGTTCCAGACCGGCAGCGACTGTGAGGTGATTCTCGCACTGTATCGCAAGAAAGGCATCGACTTCCTTGAGGATATCAGCGGAATCTTCGCTTTTGCTCTATATGACGAGGCGGAGGACTCTTTTCTGATTGCCCGTGACCCGATAGGAGTGGAATCGCTATATATCGGATCAGATGCCGAAGGAAGAGTTTATGTGGCCAGCGAGTTGAAAGCTCTCGAAGGACAGTGCGACGACTACCGCCCGTTTCCTCCCGGTCATTATTACTACAGCAAAGACAGGCAGATGAAGCGCTGGTATAAGCGCGACTGGATGGAATATGACTCTGTCAAGGACAACCCTGTGGATATTGACGACCTGAGAGTGTCGCTCCTGTCGGCAGTGAAGCGACAGATGATGAGTGACGTGCCATACGGTGTGCTGCTTTCGGGCGGTCTGGACAGTTCGATAATATCTGCCATCGCAAAGAAGTATGCCAGGAAACGTATAGAGACCGACGACATCCACGATGCCTGGTGGCCCCAGCTCCACTCGTTCGCCATAGGTCTCAAAGGCGCTCCTGACCTGGAGAGGGCACGAGAGGTGGCGCAGTACATCGGCACGGTCCATCACGAAATCAACTATACCGTGCAGGAGGGTCTCGATGTCCTGAAAGATGTGATCTATCATATAGAGACCTATGACATCACCACAGTGAGGGCAAGCACTCCTATGTTTCTGCTCGCAAGGGTCATCAAGAGCATGGGGATAAAGATGGTCCTCAGCGGTGAGGGTGCCGACGAAGTGTTCGGCGGATATCTCTACTTCCACAAAGCCCCTGATGCCCAGGCATTCCACGAAGAAACGGTCCGCAAGCTGGACAAGCTGCATCTCT
Organism: Bacteroidales bacterium; assembly: GCA_017519185.1. Taxonomy (GTDB): domain Bacteria; phylum Bacteroidota; class Bacteroidia; order Bacteroidales; family UBA932; genus Equibacterium. The sequence continues at coordinate 96,679 of JAFWSX010000025.1, forward strand.
ATGACTGTCTCAGGGCAAACAAGTCGCTTATGGCGTGGGGAGTCGAAGGAAGGGTGCCTTTCCTCGACAAGGAATTCCTGGACGTGGCGATGCGGCTTAACCCGCAGGCGAAGATGTGTCCGGGCAGCGTCATAGAGAAACGCATTCTCAGGGAAGCTTTTTCGGATATGCTGCCGGAAAGCATTCTCTGGAGGCAGAAGGAACAGTTCTCCGACGGTGTTGGTTATTCTTGGATCGACAGCCTGAAGGCCCTTGTCGAAACACAGGTTTCGGACAGCGAGATGGCTGAGGCAGCCGTGCATTTCCCCATAAATCCTCCAAGGAACAAAGAAGAGTATTACTATAGAAGCATTTTCGAGTCGCATTTTCCCAGCGAGTCTGCGGCAAGGTCGGTTCCGAGCGTTCCTAGCGTTGCGTGCTCCACTGCGGAAGCTTTGAGATGGGATGCTGCGTTTGCAGGCAGGAACGACCCCAGCGGACGTGCGGTGCAAATGCACAATGCTGCTTATTGACGCAGATGGATTATATAAGAGACATATCCTTGCACGAAGAATGCGGCGTGTTCGGCATCTTCGGTACGTCAAATGCGGCAGAGATGACCTACTATGGCCTGCATTCAATGCAGCACCGGGGCCAGGAAGGCTGCGGGATTGTCACGGCTGACTCTGAAGGCAAACTATGCTGCATCAAAGGCGAGGGTCTCGTGCACGAAGTATTCGACGAGTCAAAGATTTCAAGGCTCAAGGGCAGTATGGCGATAGGCCATGTCAGGTACGCCACGACAGGGGCTGGTGTCATAGAGAATGTCCAGCCTTTTCTGTTCAGGCATGGGACGGGCGACTTTGCACTTGCCCACAACGGGAACCTTGTGAATTACGCCCAGTTGCGCAGCAGTCTTGAGAGCACAGGAAGCCTTTTCCAGACTTCTTCGGACAGCGAGATACTGGCTCACCTGATAAAAAAGTTGCCGTCGGGGAAGAAACAGCCGAGGATATACAGCCTTATCGAAGCCTTGCAGAAGATAGAAGGTGCATTCGCCTTTCTGGTGATGACTTCCAACAGAATATACGCCTGTCGGGACAGCAATGGGTTGAGGCCTCTGTCGATTGGAATGCTTGAGCACGGTGGCTATGTCGTGGCGAGCGAAACCTGTGCGTTTGATGTCATCGGAGCCTCCTTCGTGAGGGACGTTGAGCCAGGAGAAATCGTTACCATCGACAGACACGGCCTGCGCAGCAACTTCTTCAGTGAAAAGTGTCGTCACGCGATGTGTGCGATGGAATATGTCTATTTCTCCAGGCCGGACAGTGATGTGGAAGGACGTAATGTCCATTCCTACCGCAAAGAGTCAGGCAGGTTGCTGTTTGAGGAGGCTCCTGTCGATGCTGACATCGTCGTCGGTGTTCCCGACAGCAGCCTGAGCGCTGCAATGGGCTATGCAGAGGCTGGCGGACTTCCGTATGAAATGGGACTCATCAAGAGCAAGTATGTAGGACGCACGTTCATCGCTCCGTCCCAGGCACTCAGGGACAAGGGTGTCAGAATGAAACTGTCGGCGGTTAAGAGTGTGGTAAAGGGCAAACGTGTGGTTCTGATCGACGACTCGATAGTCAGAGGGACTACTTCCATGCGAATTGTGAGGATGCTTAGGGAAGCCGGAGCAGTGGAAGTCCACGTCCGCATAGCCAGCTCTCCGCTGCGTTTTCCCTGTTTCTACGGCGTCGACATCAAGAGCAGGGAAGAACTCATCAGCGCCCGCCACACGGAGGAAGAAGTCAGGGATATGATAGGCGCCGACTCTCTTTCATTCCTCTCTGAGAAAGGAATGATTGCCGCAGGCCGTTGCAATGACCTCTGCCTGGCCTGTTTCAATGGAAAATACCCGACTGCCCTGCACGGGTCAAATAACAAAATGATAAAACAAAGCATATGTGCGGAATTGTAGGATATGTTGGTGGAAGGCAAGCTTTCCCCATACTGATTGAAGGACTTGAAAAGCTGGAATACAGAGGCTATGACAGTGCGGGAGTATGTATTCTCAAGCCAGGCAGGACTTATGGCCAGCCAGGTTCTATGGAAATCATCAAATCGGAAGGAAGGGTGAGCAGGCTCAAATCTATGGCTGCCGACAAGGATACGGCGGGTACTTGCGGCATAGCCCACACCCGCTGGGCGACTCACGGCAACCCGTGTGCAGCCAATGCCCACCCTCACGTGTCAATGAGCGGCAACCTGGCAATAGTGCACAACGGCATCATCGAAAATTATCAGGTAATCAAAAAACAGCTTTTGGAGCGAGGCTATGTCTTCAGTAGCGATACTGACACGGAAGTCCTGGTCCAACTGATAGACTATTATTACAAGTCCAACGGCCACGTGCTCACAGAAGCAGTACGCAGTGCGCTCGGCCGCTGCTATGGAGCATACGCAATAGCTGTGACTGAACGTGAGGATCCGGAACATATAGTCGTTGCGCGTAAGGCGAGCCCTCTTGTTATAGGCATCGGGAAGGATGAAGAAGAATATTTCATCGCCAGCGATGCTACCCCGATGATCGAGTACACCCGCAAGGCTGTCTATCTGGATGACAATCAGATTGCGGATATCCGTCCCGGACAAGATATTGCTCTGACTGACCTCGTAGGCGTCAAAGCCGATGTCACCGTTCACGAAGTGGACGTGGACATCTCTATGCTCAGCAAAGGCGGCTTCCCGCATTTTATGCTGAAAGAGATTTTCGAGCAGCCGGATTGTCTGAGAGACTGTATGAGAGGTCGTGTCCTCCTTGGAGACAGGGAAGAAGACAACCGCATAGTACTGTCTGCCCTCAGGGATTGTCACGACAGGCTTGTCAACGCAAAAAACATAATAATAGTGGCCTGCGGCACCAGCTGGCACGCAGGACTCATCGGCAAACAGCTTATCGAGCAACTCTGCCGCCGTCGGGTTGAGGTCGAGTATGCATCTGAATTCCGCTACCGTAACCCTGTCATAGAACCTGATGACGTGGTGATAGCTATCAGTCAGAGTGGTGAGACTGCGGATACCCTTGCAGCTATTGAGCTGGCCAAAAAGGCTGGAGCTCTCGTGTTCGGCATCGTGAATGTGGTGGGCAGCAGCATCGCCCGGGAGTCAGATACAGGCATTTACATCCACGTCGGTCCTGAACTGGGTGTGGCATCGACCAAAGCCTTCACGGGCCAGGTTGCCGTGCTTGTGATGCTGGCTCTGGCGCTCGGCCTGGAACTGGGTACTCTTGACAGAAAGGAATACTGCAGGACTATAAGCGAACTGGCTGCCATTCCCGACAAGATGAAGAAAACTTTGCAGACCAACGATTATATCAAGGACCTGGCAAAGATTTATACCTATGCAAGCAACTTTCTCTACCTGGGCCGTGGATTCAACTATCCCGTGGCTCTGGAGGGGGCCCTTAAGCTAAAGGAAATCAGCTATATCCACGCGGAAGGCTATCCCGCCGCCGAGATGAAGCACGGCCCTATAGCGCTGGTGGATGCAAATATGCCCATTGTGTTCCTGGCTACGCATCACCAGCTTTATGAGAAAATCATAAGCAATATGAGGGAAGTTTTGGCGCGCAACGGACGCATTTTGGCTATTGTGACGGAAGGCGACGAAGAAGTCAGAACCATAGCTCGTGACATTATAGAAGTGCCGCCCACCCTGGCGCTGCTGGCGCCTCTGCTCAGCGTTTTGCCGCTGCAGATGCTGGCCTACCACATAGCAGTGCTCAAGGGCCTTGACGTGGATATGCCCCGCAATCTGGCAAAGAGTGTTACTGTTGAATAAGATTCCAAGATGAACTACTCGGATTTCAAGAAATGCAGGCTGGAACTGGAAAACGGGATGGTTTTTCCCGGTTACGCCTTCGGCGCGCTGGCTTCAGCTCGTGGGGAAACTGTTTTCTCCACTGCTATGGTCGGCTATCCTGAGACACTGACCGACCCGTCTTTTGAAGGCCAGTTGCTGTGCGTGACGTATCCTCTCATCGGCAACTATGGAGTGCCTGCCAGAGAGGTCGATGGAGACGGCCTCCATTCGACTTTCGAATCCGAAAGAATACACGTACGTGCCCTGATAATATCCGACCTTTCTTTTGACTACAGTCATTGGAGCGCAGCGATGAGTCTTGACGAATGGCTTTGGGAACAAGGAATTCCAGGTATCTGGGGCGTGGACACCCGCCGTCTGACACAAGTCCTGAGGGAGAACGGTTCTATGCTGGGAAGACTTGTCCAGAAGAATGGCACAACACCTGATTTCGAAGATCCAAACACCACCAATCTGGTGGCGGCAGCATCGTGCAGCCGAGTCATCCGTTACCGTGAAGGTGCAGGCAAGAAAGTGGTGCTGGTGGACTGCGGAGTCAAGCACAATATCATCCGCTGCCTTCTCAAGACAGGGGTCGAGGTGGTGCGTGTGCCGTGGGATTATGATTTCAACTCTGACAAGACGATGGATGACTATGACGGCCTTTTCATCTCCAACGGTCCCGGCAATCCTGATCTTTGCGAAACCACAGTAGGACACATCCGGGAAGCAATGAAGAGAGAAAAACCGATTTTTGGCATCTGTATGGGCAACCAGTTGCTCGCCAAGGCAGCCGGTGCAAAGACATACAAACTCCGTTATGGGCACAGAGGACATAACCAGCCCGTGCGGATGGCAGACAGCGACAAATGCTTCATTACCTCCCAGAATCACGGCTATGCAGTTGATGAAAATACTTTGCCCGATGACTGGGAGCCGTTCTTCACGAATCTCAATGATGGAACGAATGAAGGCATCCGTCACCGCAGCAAACCCTTCTTCTCCGTGCAGTTTCACCCGGAAGCATCCAGCGGACCGCTGGACACGATGTGTCTGTTCAACCGCTTTGTGTCAATGCTATGAGTAAGTTCAACAAAGTGCTCCTGCTCGGATCCGGAGCCCTCAAGATAGGCCAGGCCGGAGAGTTTGACTACAGTGGCAGCCAGGCTCTCAAGGCATTGTCAGAAGAAGGTATTGCTACGGTGCTCATCAACCCCAATATTGCTACGGTGCAGACCTCCGAGGGAGTGGCGGACAGCGTCTATCTGCTTCCGGTAACACCATACTTCGTGGAGAAGGTGATAGAGAAGGAGAGACCCGACGGCATAATGCTGACTTTCGGCGGTCAGACTGCCCTTAACTGCGGAGTGGAACTCGACCACAGCGGAGTGTTGGAAAAATATGGAGTGAAGGTGCTCGGAACACCGGTGAGGGCCATAGTGGACACCGAAGACAGAGATGCCTTCGCACACCGTATGGAGGAAATAGGTGTGAGCATCATCCGTTCCCACGCTGTGGACAGTGTCGAAGCTGCCCGTGAAGCTGCCCGTGAGATAGGATATCCGGTGATACTCAGATCTGCTTATGCGCTTGGCGGCCTGGGCAGCGGTTTTTGCAACGACGAAGCAGAACTCGACTTTCAGGCAGGTAAGGCCTTCGCATATTCACCTCAGGTGTTGGTGGAGAAATCGCTCAAAGGATGGAAAGAGGTTGAGTACGAGGTGGTGCGTGACTGCTACGACAACTGCATCACCGTCTGCAATATGGAGAACTTCGACCCTCTGGGCATCCACACAGGGGAAAGCATAGTAGTGGCTCCTTGCCAGACTTTGAACAACCACGACATCAATCTGCTGCGCGACACTGCAATCAGGATAGTGCGGCATCTCGGCATAATCGGTGAGTGCAATGTTCAGTATGGTTACGATCCGGACAGCGATGACTATCGGGTCATTGAGGTCAATGCGCGACTGAGCCGGTCTTCAGCCCTTGCGTCCAAGGCGACAGGCTATCCGCTTGCATTCATCGCTGCAAAACTCGGCCTCGGCTACGGCCTCTTTGAGTTGACAAATGCGGTGACGAAGTGCACTCCGGCCTTCTTCGAGCCGGCCTTGGATTACATAGTCTGCAAGATTCCCCGCTGGGATCTGCGCAAGTTCCACGGTGTAAGCCGCAAAATCGGCTCCAGCATGAAGAGTGTGGGAGAAGTGATGGCTATAGGCCGCAACTTCGAGGAAGCTCTGCAGAAAGGATTGAGAATGATAGGACAGGGGGCTCACGGTTTCGTGATGAACAAAGCAGCAGTTCCCGATGATCTGGATTCTGCCCTCAGCGAACCTGACGACACCAGGATATTCGCCATTGCGCAGGCTCTGACTGCAGGATATACAATCGAAAGAATACACGAACTGACAAAGATTGACGCGTGGTTCCTTCATAAACTGCGCAACATATTCGATACCGGCGAGGAACTGGGCCTTTATGACGATTGCAGAGATCTTCCAGACCAGCTTCTGCTGCAGGCCAAACGCCAGGGCTTCTCAGACCACCAGATAGCCCGTGCGATATATAAAGAATGCTTCGATGCCGAGGCAGACCAGGACAAGGTGCGCGACTGGCGCAAAAGTCGGGGAATTGTTCCCTGCGTGAAGCAGATAGACACCCTGGCGGCAGAGTTTCCTGCCCGTACGAATTATCTGTACCTCACTTACAACGGCAACTTTGACGACATCGTCTTCGAAGATGACGGAAAGTCAGTGCTAGTGCTTGGTTCCGGCGCCTATCGCATCGGATCTTCCGTAGAATTCGACTGGTGTTCCGTGACGGCATTGCAGACCATTCGGAAGGCCGGATGGCGCGGGGTAATGATCAATTACAACCCTGAGACAGTTTCTACCGACTATGATATCTGCGACAGGCTCTATTTTGAAGAACTAACACTGGAGAGGGTTTTGGATATCTGCGAACTGGAACAGCCGCACGGAACGGTAGTATCTGTGGGAGGCCAGATCCCCAACAACTTGGCAGTGCGTCTTGATGCGCACCAGATTCCGATACTGGGCACCAGTGCAAGCGATATCGACAGGGCCGAGGACCGTCACAAATTCTCTTCGATAGTGGATTCTCTGGGCATTGACCAGCCGCAATGGATGGAACTTACCAGCCGGAAGGAGCTGGACGGCTTCATAGAGCGAGTCGGCTATCCTGTGTTGATAAGGCCTTCTTATGTGCTCAGCGGTGCGGCTATGCACGTCTGCTACGATTCTTCAGAGCTGGACAGTTATCTGTCGATGGCGGTTGAGGTGTCACAGCAGCACCCTGTCGTGGTGAGTGAATTCATGCAGCGCTGCAAGGAGATTGAATTTGATGCCGTTGCCGACGGCGGGAAGATTCTGGCCTATGCCATATCTGAGCACGTGGAATTCGCCGGCGTCCATTCGGGAGATGCTACGATTGTATTCCCGGCACAGAAGATATATCTGGCCACTATGAAAAGACTCAAGGCTATAGCCGGCAAGATTGCCGGAGCTTTGCACATCACCGGACCTTTCAATATTCAATTCCTCGCCAAGGAGAATTTCGTCAAGGTCATTGAGTGTAACCTCCGGGCTTCGCGCAGTTTTCCCTTTGTGTCGAAGGTGTCCAAGGTCAATATGATAGAGCTGGCCACCCAGGCTATGCTGGGAGAACATCCGAAACCAGTCCACAAGGACGATTTCGACTTCGATTATGTCGGCGTCAAGGCATCCCAGTTCTCATTTGCCCGACTGCTCAGGGCAGATCCTGTGTTGGGGGTGGATATGGCCTCCACAGGCGAAGCCGGCTGTATGGGTGATGACCTGAACGACGCGCTCCTCAAGGCGGTCGAATCTGTCGGCTATCCTGTGCCTGACGGACCGGTGCTGATTTCTTCCGGCGACGCCCTGCAGAAAGCTGACCTGCTGGAGGCCTGCAGACTGCTGGCGGCAAAGGGTTACACCATATATGCGACAAAGGGAACGCAGCGTCATCTGGCAGACAATGATATCCCTGCAACAAGGGCGCTTTGGCCCGATGAGGAGAGCGAAAGCCTTGATTTGACTTACGAAACAGCACTGGAACTAATCCGCAGCAGGACAGTCAAAATGGTGATAAACATCCCAAAGAACTATACGGCCACCGAACTGGAGAACGGCTACAAGATAAGGCGTGCCGCAGTGGATTTTAACGTGCCGCTCTTCACCAACGCACGTCTTGCCACTGCCTTCGTCAAGGCGTTCTGCACTATGTCGATGGATGATATAAGCATAAAAGCATCAGACGAATTCAAACTGAACACATAGCTATGAGGACAAAGTATATTTTTGTGACAGGCGGTGTGGCCTCTTCCCTCGGAAAAGGAATCCTTGCCGCTTCCATCGCCAAACTGCTTCAGACGAGAGGCTTGAGAGTCACAATCCAGAAATTCGACCCCTACATAAATGTCGATCCCGGGACTCTGAACCCTTACGAGCACGGCGAGTGTTATGTGACTGACGACGGAGCCGAGACAGATCTTGACCTCGGACACTATGAGCGTTTCCTGAATGTCAGCATGTCGCAGGCAAACAACGTTACGACAGGTCGCATTTACAAGACAGTTATCGAGAAAGAGCGTGAAGGAGCCTATCTCGGCAAGACCGTACAGATAATTCCGCATATAACCGACGAGATCAAGCGCCGTATGCTGCTGCTCGGCAGAACCGGGAATTATGACGTGGTAATAACTGAGATAGGCGGAGTAGTCGGGGATATCGAGTCTCTGCCATATATAGAGGCCGTACGTCAACTGCAGTGGGAACTGCCGCGCGAAGACTGTATGTCTGTGCATCTGACGCTGATTCCGTATCTGAAAGCTGCGAAGGAACTCAAGACTAAGCCGACGCAGCACTCAGTCCGCCAGCTTCAGCAGAATGGTGTGCGCCCCGATGTTATAGTATGTCGCAGCGAACGTGCAGTGCCTGCCGAAATGCGTCGCAAGATCGCCATGTTCTGCAACATTTCATCAGAGAACGTGATAGTTTCAGTTGATGCAAAAAGCATCTATCAGGTTCCTGTATATATGCACAAACAGGGCTTGGATGATATAATAGTAAGGCATTTCGGCCTTGACCTGCCTGCTGCGGACCTGACTTCCTGGAACAACTACCTGCAGCGTATGTTCCATCATTCCCACGAAGTCGACATTGCTCTCGTGGGTAAGTACGTGGAGCTTCAGGATGCCTATAAGTCTATCCTGGAGTCATTCATCCACGCAGGCGCAGTCAACGACTGCAAGGTACACGTGCATACGGTGCACAGCGAGCACATCAATGCAGACAATGTGGCAGAGCAACTAGGCAGTTTTGACGGAATACTGGTGGCGCCCGGCTTCGGCAGCAGGGGCCTCGAGGGCAAGATCGCCGCAGTCCGATATGCCCGTGAGAACGGCGTGCCTTTCTTCGGCATCTGTTTAGGTATGCAGATGGCTGTCATAGAGTTCGCCCGCAATGTGCTCGGTTTGCAGGATGCCGACAGTACCGAAGCAAATCCCGACACGGCGAATCCTGTCATCGATATGATGGAAGACCAGAAAAAGACGGTCATCAAGGGTGGTACGATGCGTTTGGGCGCATATCCCTGTGCGCTTAAGCCTGGCAGTCTGGCCGCTACTATCTATGGCAGGCAGGAAATCTCAGAACGCCACCGTCACCGCTACGAACTGAATGCTGCTTATGAGGCAGAACTGGAAAAGGCAGGTCTGATGGTCAGCGGAGTAAACCCTGCAAGCGGCCTCGCAGAAATAGTCGAGATTCCAGGACATCCTTTCTTCATAGGCGTCCAGTTCCATCCCGAACTCAAGAGCACTCCGGAGAACCCGCATCCCATCTTCGTCCGCTTCGTTGCCGCCATGCTAGGAAGAAAAACAAGGGGGCTGGCCGGCAGCAATGCTTAGGGGAACCGACAGCCTTCCCGTTCCCGCGGTATGGCAGCTAAGGCAGAGCGTCTCATACCCTGGCAAGACAGTATGGCTCCATCAGCGCGTCATAGGGAGTTTCCTTGACTATGCGGCCTCCGTGCACCGCGATGCAGTCAACCACTGCATTCACGGCGACTTTGCCGTCTGATGCCCTTATTATATCCTCATAGACCACGTAGCGAGCGCCTTCGCGCTTGAGATTCACGCAGACGTCGAAATCTTCGCCACCCCTGAGCGGAGTCCTGAAGCGCATCTCTATGCGTGACACCATAAACAGATAGTCGTTGGCCGTACATTCCCTGTACTCGATTCCTATCGACCTCAGGAATTCGTTGCGGCCGCACTCAAGATAGTGCTGGTAATTGGCATTGTTGACGACGCCTTCTATGTCGCATTCGTAATCACGGACCTTAAGGCGCAGCTTGTAGACATACTCTTGTGCGTTCTCTTTCATAGGGGCTAATTTACGCAGTTTTTCCAACAGATTCTTATCTTTGCGGCTGAATCTAAAAACACAATTAAATACTATAATGAAACGCTTATTCACTCTCATTGCTACGCTGACAGCCATTGTATTTCTGACCACAGCGGCTTCGGATCCTTTTAGCAACGCGCTAAAGGCCGACCCCTACAATGCAGCCGGCAACTATCATCCATATCCAGTGCCCAAATATTCCGACACAAAAGCTCCTAAAGGCTATACCCCGTTCTATGTAAGCCACTATGGACGCCACGGAAGCCGTTATCTCATCGGTGCCACCAGATATACCCACTCCACAGAGATGATGGACAAACTGCACGAAGAAGGCCTGCTTACCGCAGAAGGAGAAGCACTGCGCAGGGACCTTATGGCAATGAAGGAAGCCCACGCCGGACAGGACGGTATCCTCACACAGGTTGGAAGCCGTGAACACCAGGGCATCAGCAGCCGCCTCTACAAGAGGGCGAAGAAAGTGTTCCAGCAGAAGAAACGCAGAGACGTGCTTGTGGTTTCAACCCCTGTGCACCGCGTCCTGCAGAGCGCCTTCAACTTCACCGGCACGCTGAAGGGCCTTGAGCCGGACCTCAAGTTCCAGCTCTACAGCGGAGACAAATACAAAGACTATCTTGCCCGCTCGGTGCCCGATTCGATCAGGAACCCTCTCGAGGAGATAAGCAATGCCGTGCTCGAAGAGATGCGCAACGAGTTGCTTTCCGGTTCCAAAGTCGGAAACAAAATCTTCAAGAATACCAGGAGAGTCCAGCAGGTGCTTGGAGACGAGACCCTGGCCAGATTCATGTACACTCTGCTTGAAGAGAGCTCAATTGCCAAATGCCTCGACATCGATGTCGATCCCTTCTCTCATTTCACTGACGAAGAGATACTGGCTTTCGGCAAGATCTACAACGCACGCACTATGTATGCCTTCCACCGCAGCAAGGAATGCGGCAACCCGAACAACACCATCACTGGCGTTCCGCTTCTCCTCGACTTCATCCAGAAGGCTGACGAGGCCCTGCAGCCCAACAGCACCAAATGTGCAGACCTGCGCTTCGGTCACGACTCAGGCATCGGCCCGCTGCTGGGAACCATCGGCGTTGAAGGATATGACACCACTCCCTCGCTCAGGGATGCTTATGCAGAATGGCCTGCATACGAATACATCCCGATGGGCACCAACCTCCAGATGATATTCTACAAGAACCGTCAGGGTGACGTTATCGTCAAGATGCTCCGCAACGAGAAGGAGACAGTCATTCCCGGACTCCCCACTTTTGACGGGCCTTATTATAAATGGAAAGACCTCAGGGAATATCTCGCTGACCGCTGCGGTCTCGACTAAACAAAAAAAGAAAAACAGATGATCAAAACCATAGGATTTGTAGCCCACGACTCCAGAAAGGAGGAATTGATTGACTGGGTGAAATACAATGCCGAAACAATTAAGCATTGTACATTGTATTGTACAGGCACGACGGGAAGGCTCATCAAGACAGCCCTCGTCGAAAAACTGGGTGACGAGTGCCCGGAAGTCCACGCACTTCTCAGCGGCCCGCTGGGAGGCGATGCCGAAGTCGGCGCCATGATTGCCGAAGGCAGGCTCGACATGCTTGTGTTCTTCTGCGACAACCTCATAGTACAAGGACACCAGAACGACGTGCTGGGCCTCAGCAGGCTTGCATCGCTCTACAACATCCCTTATGCCTCCAACCGATCTTCAGCAGATTTCATCATCTCTTCTCCCCTCTTTACCGACAAGGGCTACGAGAGAATGATTCCTGCCTGCATCGAAACCTACAAGAACCGCAAACTGAAATAATCCACATAAGTTCCCCCAATGGACACAATCATCATCCTTGACTTCGGTTCCCAGTACACACAGTTGATAGCCCGCAAGGTCAGGGAACTGGACACATATTGTGAAATCCATCCGTATAACAAACTTCCGGAGCTTACGCCGGACGTCAAAGGCGTGATCTTCTCAGGAAGTCCATATTCCTGCAATGCGGCAGACGCTCCCGTGCCTGACCTCGCTGCAGTGAAAGGCAAACTGCCGCTGCTTGCCATCTGCTACGGTGCGCAGTATCTCGCGAAATGGGGAGGCGGCAAAGTGCAGCAATCCAAGATCAGGGAATACGGCCGCGCAAACCTCCAGTACATTGACCGCAACTGTCCGCTGATGCGCGGCGTAAGCGACCGGTCGCAGGTATGGATGAGTCACGGCGATACCATTGAGGCCATTCCCGACAACTACCGCTGCATATGCTCGACCGACAATGTCAAGTATGCCGGCTTCAAGATCGACGATGAAGAAACATATGCTATCCAGTTCCATCCCGAAGTTCACCATTCCGTGGATGGCCTGGCCATCCTGCGCAATTTCGTAGTGGACATCTGCGGCTGCGACCAGGGTTGGACTGCGGCTTCGTTCGTAGACACTACCGTCAGGGAACTGAAGGAGAAACTGGGAGACGACAAGGTCATCCTCGGCCTGTCCGGCGGTGTGGACTCATCAGTGGCTGCGATGCTGCTCCACAGGGCCATCGGCAGCAACCTGCACTGCATCTTCGTGGACAACGGACTGCTGCGCAAGGACGAGTTCAGTTCGGTTCTCGAATCATACCACGATATGGGCCTCAACGTCAAGGGTGTTGATGCGAAGGATCGTTTCTACAAGGTGCTTGCCGGCGTAAGCGACCCTGAGGCGAAGCGCAAGGCCATCGGCAAGACTTTCATAGAGGTCTTCGATGCCGAGGCTGCGCTCGTAAAGGATGCGAAATGGCTCGCGCAGGGCACCATCTATCCCGACGTGATTGAATCGTCTTCGGTCAAGGGCCCGAGCGTCACCATAAAGTCTCATCACAATGTCGGAGGGCTCCCTGCATATATGCAGTTGAAGCTCGTGGAGCCGCTGCGCCTGCTCTTCAAGGATGAAGTGCGCAAAGTGGGCCGCCAGTTGCAGATGAGGCAGGAGTTGCTTGGCCGGCATCCTTTCCCCGGCCCCGGCCTGGCCATCCGCATCCTTTCGGATGTCACTCCCGAGAAGGTCCGCATCCTTCAGGAAGTCGATGACATTTTCATCCGCGGCCTTCGCGACAACAATCTCTACGACAAGGTATGGCAGGCAGGAGCTATGCTGCTGCCGGTACGTTCCGTGGGCGTAATGGGCGATGAGAGGACCTATGAAAGCGTCGTTTCGCTGCGTGCCGTGGAGTCTGTGGACGGTATGACCGCCGACTGGGCTCATCTGCCCTACGATTTCCTCGCAAAGATTTCCAACGAGATCATCAACCGTGTCAAGGGCGTCAACCGCGTAGTTTACGACATCAGTTCGAAACCCCCTGCAACTATCGAGTGGGAATAGATGCAGGATTCTGATTAAATGCTCTCCGGACGCTGGCCGGCTATTATCATCTCCGCCAGCGGATCTTCGATATATTTCTGGATGGCGCGTTTCAGCGGACGGGCTCCATACTCGGGGTCATAACCCTGCTCGCACACGAGTTTCTTGGTCTCGGGTTTGATCTCGATGTCGTATCCCATTGCCTTCATCCTGCCGAGCAGTTCCTGGAGCTCTATGTCGCATATCTTCTCGATGTCTTCCTCGCTGAGCGAATTGAAGAGTATGCGGTCGTCAATCCTGTTGAGGAATTCCGGGGTGAACTTCTTGTTCAGGGCCTTCTCGATGATCTCGTTGTTGCGCTGGTTGCGGTCCGTTGACGGAGTCTTGAATCCTATGCTGTTTCCGAAATCCTTCAGTTCGCGGCTTCCTATGTTGGATGTCATTATGAGGATTGTGTTCCGGAAGTCGATGTGGCGTCCTGCGCTGTCGGTCAGGCGGCCTTCGTCAAGCACCTGAAGCAGTATGTTGAAGATGTCGGGATGAGCCTTTTCGATCTCGTCGAGCAGCACTACGGAATATGGCTTGCGGCGCACGCGCTCGCTGAGCTGTCCACCCTCGTTGTATCCCACGTAGCCCGGAGGCGCTCCTATGAGCGCGCTCACTGAGAACTTCTCCATATATTCGCTCATATCGATGCGGATCATATTGTCGCTGCTGTCGAACATATATTCGGCAAGCTTCTTGGCCAGCTGCGTCTTTCCGACACCGGTAGGGCCGAGGAAGATGAATGTGCCGATGGGCTTGTTGGGGTCGCGGAGGCCGGCGCGGTTGCGCTGTATGGCCCTTACCACCTTGTCCACTGCGTCGTCCTGTCCTATGATCTTGGTCTTCAGGCGCGGTGCCATCTGGATGAGCTTGTCGGTCTCTGCTTCAGAAACCTTGCTTACAGGCACGTTGGACATCATTGAAATGACACCTGCGATGTCCTGCTCGGTGACGACGGCTTTCTGCTGTGCGGCGGCCGGCGTCGCAAGTGCCTGCTGCTCGGACTCGAGGGCTACTTCTTCCTTGCGCAGCTCGGCAGCCTTCTTGAAGTCTTCGCCGTTCGCGGCGTCTCTCTTTTCCTGCCTTACCTTCTCGAGCCTGGCGTTGACTGCATCTATCTCGGAAGAGGTCTGGCTGTCATATTTCCTTACGCTGTAGCGTGCGGCGGCCTCGTCCATTGCGTCGATGGCCTTGTCGGGCTGGCTGCGGTCGGTGATATAGCGGTTCGACAGCACCACGCAGGCATTAAGGGCTTCGGGCGTATACTCAACATTATGGAAAGCTTCGTATTTGGGCTTGAGAGTCTGCAGGATGAGCAGAGTCTGGTCGAAGTCGGTCTGGTCCACGATTACCTTCTGGAAACGGCGCTCCAGCGCTCCGTCCTTCTCGATGATTTCGCGATATTCGTCGAGGGTCGTTGCGCCGATGCACTGTATTTCTCCGCGGGCAAGGGCCGGCTTGAGTATGTTGGCTGCATCGAGCGAACCTGCGGGGCCTCCGGCTCCCACAAGAGTGTGGACCTCATCCACGAACAGAATCACGTCCCCGGCCGATTTCACTTCATCCAGCACGGCTTTGAGACGCTCCTCGAACTGGCCACGGTATTTTGTCCCGGCCACGATGGCGCTCATATCGAGGCTGACTATCCTCTTGTCCAGCAGGGCAAGGGGTGCCTTTTTGTTGGCTATGTCCTGTGCAAGGCCTTCTACGATGGCAGACTTGCCCACTCCGGGGTCGCCTATCAGCACAGGGTTGTTCTTCTTGCGTCGGCAGAGTATCTGGAAAATGCGCTCCACTTCCTTTTCACGGCATACTACAGGGTCGAGCTTGCCGCTGACTGCTTCAGCGGTGAGGTCGATGCCGTATTTGTCGAGGGTGGCGGTGCCTTTCTTTTCAGCTTTGGGAGCGGCCTGGGGCTGCGGCTTTGCTGCTGCGGGTTCTTCCCTGGGCGTTTCTTTCCTCTCGATGTTGCCGGCCATCACGTAGTTCCGGACGCTTTCGTGGGTGATGCCGTAGCGGCGCAGCACTGGGGTCACTGTGTTGTATGACTCCTTGATGATGGCAAGCAGCAGATGCGTCATCTTGGGGGTGTCGGCGTTGCACTCTATGAGCTCGGTGGAGAGGTTGCGGTAGACATCTTCTATTTCCTTCGAAACCTTCACGCTCGAAGCCTTGTCGTATGGAATGTACTGCTGTGTGCCGATCACGCTTTCGATCTCGGCCTTTATATTGTCGGGATTGCCACCAAATGTCTTTATTGTGTCAATCGCGTCGTTGTCGCCGTCGCGGAGGATGCCGAGGAACAGGTGGTCGGTGGTGACTGTGTTGTTTCCCAGCCTGGCCGCTTCTTCCTTTGCGTATGATAAAATCTTCTGAAGTACCTTGGTAAAATCCATTTTTTATAAATCTTCTGCTACAAATTTAGAAAAGTTTTAAAATTGAGGTTGCAACTTAGAAAAAGTTGACTACCTTTGCAATCCCAAACGGGAATGCTTCCTTAGCTCAGTTGGTAGAGCACGACACTCTTAATGTTGGGGTCCAGGGTTCGAGACCCTGAGGGAGCACGAAAAAAACAGCAGTTTTGTAACTGCTGTTTTTTTGTGCTCCGGGAGCACAGTTTCTACGGGGGCTCTGCCCCCGAACCCCTGCGTCGCAACGCGACGGAACTGACCGTTAATAAAAAAAAGGCAACCGAACTCCGGATGCCTTTTTCGTTTTTATCTATGAAGGTTATACCTCAATAGGTTTGTACTTAGGAACGAGTGATTTCATAATGATCCAGCCGATCAGGTAAGCGACGGCGCAGTAGCAGAAGATTACGAAATATCCTGCGGGCTTGCCTTCGAAACCGAGGAAGGTGAAAGCTGAGCCGGCGTTCTCTGCATATGTGAAGAGGTTACCTGCAACTTTCTGGACAATCATCGATCCGATACCGCCGGCCATTGTGCCGATGCCGGTGATGGATGCGATGGCACCCTTCGGGAACATATCACCGATGGTAGAGTAGAGGTTGGCTGACCAAGCCTGGTGTCCTGCACCTGCCAGACCGATGAGGATAGCCGGCCACCAGGGGCTGATCTGTCCGAGAGGCTGGGCGAAGAGCGCAGCGATGGGGAAGAAGGCGAAGATCAACATCGCAAGCATACGGCCGGGGTAAGGGTGCATGCCTTTCTTCTCAACGAACAGTTTCGGCAGATATCCTCCGAAGATGGAAACTACAGTCACAATAGCGTAGAGAGTGAAGATGAGCGCCTGGCCCTTAGGGCTTGATGCTTTGATTCCGAACTGGTTGGCGAAGTAAGAAGGAGCCCAGAACAGGAAGAACCACCATACACCGTCAGTAAAGAACTTGCCGGTGATGAAGCTCCAGGTCTGTTTGTATTTGAAGCACTGCAGGAAAGAAATAGATTTCTCATCTTTCGCAGCGGCAGCGGCCTTGGCTGCTTCAGCTTTTTCTTCAGCGTCGTCCTGGTGGATATATTCGAGCTCAGAAGCATTCACATATTTGCTCTTCTCGGGCTTGTTGTAGAGCCAGGCCCAGAAGAACATCCATACGAAACCGATCGCACCGATGATGATGAATGCCATTTCCCATCCGAGGTTCTTTGCGAGAGCAGGGATGCAGAGAGGAGCTGCGAGAGCACCTACAGAAGCGCCGGCGTTGAAAATAGAAGTTGCGAAAGCCCTGTCCTTCTTCGGGAAATATTCGGCAGTCGTCTTGATGGCAGCCGGGAAGTTTCCGGACTCACCAAGCGCCAATATGCCTCGACAGAACAGGAACATGTAGACGGAGACTGTCGAAATGGCAAGCGCGATGTTGCTGCCGGCTTCAACGGCTCTGAGAGCTGCGACACTGTCAACACCATCAACGAAAAGGGTGGTGGCCCAGCCGCAGGCGGCGTGCAGAACAGCACCGAAAGACCATACTCCGATAGCGATCAGGTAGCCTTTCTTCGTTCCCATCCAGTCGATGAACTTGCCTGCGAAGAGGCTGACGAGAGCATAGAAGATAGAGAAGAAGCTGGTGATCGTACCGTAGTTTGCATCAGTCCAGTGGAATTCTGGCTTGATGAATTCATCGTAGGTCAGTGACAGCACCTGACGGTCCAGATAATTGACCGTTGTCGCCAGGAACAGCATGGAGCATATCACCCACCTGAAATTTGTAGCTTTTGTGTTAGTCATATAGTGAATTTTATAATCAGAAAATTTGCAAATAATCGTCCGAATTTACGAAATAAAATTGAAGAAACCTATCATCTGGCATCAGAATCCGCTTGAATAGGCTTGCTGGGGATTGGCGTATACCTTGCCGATCTTGTGGTCCAGATTGTTTATCTCCATATCTATCTGCCAGTTGCAACCCTTGTCTATGTAGTTGTCGATGAACCACATAACTGCGTCGAACTGCTCCATCTGGAATCCTGCGACCTCGTGGGAATGGTTGATGAAAGTGGCGAAGCAGTAAGGATAGCCGGCATCCTTGAAACCGGCGGCCAGCGGCTTGCTGCCGAACATTCCCAGTCGGAAGATCTGTATCTTGTTGTAAGGCACAAGCCTGTCGGTGTCTCCGTGCATAAAGAACGTAGGAGCCGGGTCGTGCACTTCGTATTTGCACTCGCCCTTACTTGAGAAGACTCCTCCGGAGAACGAGATCACGCCCGCTATGCGGAAATCGGCAGGCATCGCAGCTGTCATCGGAGTGCGGTTGCTCAGCTCATAGTTGGCCTGGAGGACTGAGATCGCACCTGCACTGCTGCCGCAGAGTATTATCTTATCCTTGTCGATGCGCAGCGTTTCGGCGTTTTGGAGGATGTAGTCAATTGCGGCAAAAAGGTCTTCGGTAGCGATATCGATGGAGTTGCGGACCGGCTCCATCATCTTGAGAATGCTGCCGCCGTGGAAATCCCTGAGGCCTAGACGGTAGTCGCTGGCCACTGTCACATATCCCTGTTCGGCCATCGCGCGGCAGAACTTGGTGTAGAAGGGACTGCGCTGGTTGTTGTCCACGAAGCCGCCGCCATAGACGAAAATCATGCACGGCCTGAGCGAATCCGATTTCTGCTGGTGCTGCGGAAAGTAGAAATCGAGGGCGAGCGTCTGTGTGTCGCGGACGGCAAAAACCTGCGAACTGTCCCAGGGGTCGGACTCCTGGGCGACGGCGTCATAAGTGCAGAGAATCGCTGTGAAAGCAATGAAGGCGAAAATGAACTTTTTCATAATTATGGTTTTATATATTGTTTCAGATATTTGAGGCTTCCGAAGTTCCGGATTTTCACTCCTCCGCAGTCGGGAGTGCGTTCACGTGCAAAGGTGACGGGGTTTATCCAGAAAGTCACCGGTTCGCGCAGCCCGGCCTCGTGGAAACCCATACGGGCATAGACGGCCCCGTCTGACCATTCCAGGTCGGCATAGGTCATCACTTCGTCAGGAGAGTTTTCTTCGACGAAACGTGCGAGCATGCGGCTCATCCCGCCGGAGATGCGGCTCCCCGAAAGGCTGGCATATCGCACCCATTCGAATGAGCGCAGCGGCACCTGGGCGCCTTCGATGTCGCGCGGAATGGTGCGGGGCGAGGAGAACAGCGACACTGCCACAAGTTCGCCGTCGAGGAACATACCGTATTTATATTTTGCCTTCGCTGTCCCGTAGCTGTGGTGACGGCTCAGAAAGCCGGCGGCCGCAACCGCGTCTATCCGCCTTATGTCGCATTTCCTGGCGAAAATCTTACGGTACCGGCCGAGGTGGGCGAGTATCCTTTCCCTTATATATGGCCCGGCAGCCATCCACCTGTCTTCGTAAAGATAAATGGTTCCTTTTACCCGTTCGGGGCGCTCGAATCCGTCAATGGGGACAAGCCGTATCTCTATCCCGCTGTCAGGAAAAGAAAAGAGCAAATCCTCTCTGCTGCAGGATATCCCCTGGGCGTCTATGAATCCGGCGAATTCGTCTGCGAAAGTCATGGTGTAAAGGTATGAAAGTTCTTAGAATCTGTTGATAGATTCTTCTTGTCCCTTACAAATATTTTCGTATCTTTACCCGATATTTGAAGAGAAGTTTTTAGATGGATTTTGAAGAAAACAACATTGTAGAAGAACCCACCGAGCGCCTGATTCCCATAAGCGTGGAGTCGGAAATGAAGAGCGCATACATTGACTATTCAATGTCTGTGATCGTGTCCCGCGCCCTGCCTGATGTACGCGACGGTATGAAACCCGTCCACAGGCGCGTCCTGTTCGGTATGGAAGGCCTTGGAGTAGGCTCGAGCGGAAGCACCAAGAAGTCCGCCCGTATCGTGGGAGAGGTTCTCGGTAAATATCACCCTCACGGTGATGCCAGCGTATATGACGCCATGGCCCGCCTCGCGCAGCCGTGGAATATGAGATATCCCCTTGTTTTCGGACAGGGTAACTTCGGTAGCGTCGACGGCGACCCGGTCGCTGCGATGCGTTATACCGAGGCCAAACTTGAGAAACTTGCCGAAGAGGTCCTCGAAGACCTTGACAAGGACACCGTCGACTTCATGCCGAACTTCGACGAGTCGCTCCAGGAGCCTACTGTGCTTCCTGCAAAGGCTCCGTTGCTGCTGCTTAACGGTGCCGCCGGCATCGCGGTCGGTATGGCCACCAATATGGCTCCGCACAACCTGACAGAGGTCTGCAACGCCATCTGTGCATACATCGACGACCCCGAGATCACCGTTGAAGGCCTGATGCAGCACGTGAAGGGTCCCGACTTCCCGACGGGGGGTATCATCCAGGGCCTTTCAGGCATCCGTGACGCTTTCGAGACTGGTCGTGGAAGGATTGTTGTCCGCTCCAAGACCGACATTGAAGTTTCCGACAGCGGCCGTGAGACCATCGTGGTTTCGGAGATTCCCTACCAGATAAACAAGAAGGAACTGATCGAGAAGATTGCAGAGCTTGTCGAGGCCAAGAAAATCGACGGCATATCATACATCAACGACGAGAGCGACCGCAAGGGTATGCGCATCGTCATCAAACTGAAGATGGGTGCCGTGGCCAATGTGGTGCTGAACACCCTGTTCAAGTATACCCAGCTGCAGGCCAGTTTCTCCGTGAACAACATCGCCCTTGTGGACGGCCGCCCGAAGCTGCTCAACCTCAAGGACCTCATCAAGTATTTCGTGCGCCATCGCCACGAAGTCGTGCTCCGCAGGACACGCTTCGACCTTGACGCAGCCCAGAAGAAGGCTCACATCCTCGAAGGTCTGCTGAAGGCGCTCGACATAATAGACCTTATCATCGAGCACATCCGTGCATCCAAGACTGTCCAGGACGCCCGTGACGGCCTGATGGAGAAGTTCGGTTTCACGGAGCCCCAGGCTGATGCCATCGTCGAGATGCGTCTGCGTCAGTTGACTGGACTCGAAAGGGACAAGCTCCAGGCACAGTACGACGACCTGGAGGCGCTGATCCATCACCTGCAGGAAATCCTTGCCGACGAAAGTCTCCAGTACGGCATCATCAAGGACGAGATGCAGGACCTCATCGCCAAGTACGGCGACGACCGCCGCACCGAGATCGCTCCCAGCGCGGAAGACTTCAACCCCGAGGACTTCTATGCCGACGAGGACGTGGTCATCACGATATCCCATCTGGGCTATATCAAGCGCACCCCGCTGACTGAATACCGTCTCCAGAACCGTGGCGGTATCGGGTCGAAGGGCAGCACTACCCGCGAAGAGGATTTCATCGAACATATTTACGTGGCCAATATGCACAGCACTATGATGTTCTTCACCAAGAACGGAAAGTGCTACTGGCTCAAGGTCTACGAGATTCCTGAAGGCACAAAGGCTTCGAAGGGCCGTGCCATCCAGAACGTCATCAACATAGAGCCCGAGGATGTTGTCCAGGCATACATCAATGTCAAGTCGTTCGACGACAAGGAGTATGTCGACAGCCACTACGTAATCCTCGCCACCAAGTCCGGCATCATCAAGAAGACCTCCCTCGAGGCCTATTCGCGTCCCCGCGCCAACGGTGTCATCGCCGTGAACATCCGTGAGGGAGACGCCCTGATCGAAGCCCGTCTGACCAACGGCAACAGTTACGTGCAGCTCGCCGGCCGCGACGGATACCTCTGCAGCTTCCACGAGAGCAAGGCCCGCGCCATCGGCAGAACGGCCACAGGAGTGCGTGGAATAAGCCTATCAGAGGGTGACGAAGTCGTTGGCATGATTTGTGTTGAAGGTGACATTCCGGAAGAGAACCTGCCGCAGGTTTTGGTAGTAAGCGAGAACGGATATGGCAAGAGATCGAGGATAATGGACTACCGCATAACCAACAGGGGAGGCAAAGGAGTAAAGACCATTAACGTTACTGAAAAGACAGGCCCGC
This sequence comes from Bacteroidales bacterium, assembly GCA_017519185.1. GTDB lineage: Bacteria > Bacteroidota > Bacteroidia > Bacteroidales > UBA932 > Equibacterium. The sequence continues at coordinate 118,719 of JAFWSX010000025.1, forward strand.
TGATAGCTATCAAGGATGTGACCGATGACAACGACCTGATGATCATCAACAAGTCAGGCATCACCATAAGGATGGCGGTTTCGGACATCAAAGTGGCAGGCAGGGCGACTCAGGGAGTCAAACTGATCAATATCAGGGAAAACGACAGCATCGCAGCAGTATGCGTGGTAAGCAAGAGTGAAGAACCTGCTTCGGCAGAACAGGCTGCGGACACAGAATCAACCCCAGACAATCAGCAAACACAATCAGAATAAACAACTAATCTACACTAAAATGAAAAAGATTCTTCTTTTTGTTCTTGCATCTTCAATTTCGATGATGACAATGGCTCAGCCCCCTATGGGTGGCGGTGGAATGCGTGGCGGTATGGGCGGCCCCGGCGGCGGTGGACGTCCTCAGGGTGGTGGAAGCACCATCTCTGCTGCTATCGGAGCAGGTACCAACGCATCTGAAGCTAAGGCAGTGTTAGATGCCAAGAAAGCATTGGATAAAGCTATCGCAGCTTCTCAGAATGCCGGCAAGGCAGCAAAGGCCGCTACCTGGACTGCACTCAGCGATGCATATGTCAAAGCTTATGAAGCTCCCACCCAGAACATCCTGGAAGGCAGCTCCGCAAGTGATGTGAATGTATTCCTCAAAGGTCAGAAAGCTACCGGCATCAGCAACAAGACAACCGCCGACGGTACTGAATACGAAGTTCTCTCTTATGACAACAAGGACCTCTATTTCAGGAACGGTGCCCTCGATTTCTGGGTAGTTACCAAACCTGTTGTCGACGGTGCTCTCGACAAAGCTATCGAAGCTCTTGAAAAGGCCTACTCACTCGACCCCAAGGCTGCCACCAACAAGGCATACGCTGAGAAGGCACAGGTCATCTACAAGAACTTCTATGACGAGGCCGTTAATACCTACCTCGCCGGCGACGCAGCTGCTGCAAGCAAGATTTTCGACAAGGCCTCTGCAGTTTCTGCAGGCAAGATCCTGAACTCATTCGACTCAATGAGCGTATACAACTCAGGTCTTATGGCAGCAATGTCTGGTGACAGGGCTAAAGCTATCGAGAAATACAAACTCTGCATGGAAAAGGGTTACTTCAATGAAGGAAACGTTTATTCAAACCTTGCAGACCTTTACAAGTCAGAAGGTAACGCCGATCTGGCAATGAAGACTCTGGAAGACGGTTTCGCCAAATTCCCGAACAGCCAGGCTATCCTCGTCGGCCTCATCAACCACTACCTTGAGACCGGCACCGAGCCCGACAAACTGTTCACCCTTCTCCACAACGCTCAGGCCAACGACCCGAACAACGCTTCTCTCTACTATGTAGAAGGTGACGCATACAAGAAACTCGGTGACTATGACAAGGCTCTCGAACTCTATGACAAGTCAAGCGCTGTTGATCCTACCTACATCTATGGTATCCTCAACAAAGGTATGCTCTATTATGACCGCGCAGTCGAGACCCAGGAGAAAGCCAGCCTCGAGCTTGATGACGCCAAGTATGCTAAGCTCGTCGATGAGCTCAACGGCTATCTTGAGAAAGCCATCGATCCTTTCGAGAAAGCTTTCGAAATGGCTAAGGACAACGACATCAAGACAGCCATCGCTGATTATCTGAAGAACATCTACTACAGATTCAGGGATAAAGGCGCTGAATACCAGGCTGCATACGATAAGTACAACAACATGCTGAAAGGCGAATAAATCTACACGACCATATGGAAGGCTGCCGTTCGGCAGCCTTCCTTTTTAAAAGACAGTAACAATACAATGGGGGGTCTTTTCGGAGTCATTTCCAAAAGAAGATGTGTGACTGATCTGTTCTACGGGACTGACTATCACTCACATCTGGGGACAAAAAGAGGCGGAATGGCAAGCATCAACCCTGACGGTTCATTCGTGCGGTCCATCCACAGTCTCAAACAATCTTATTTCAGAGTAAAATTCGAATCCGAGCTTTATAAGTTCGAAGGCAACAGCGGCATCGGCGTCATCAGCGACAACGAGTCTCAGCCCATAGTGATGAATTCTCATCTTGGCCGGTTTGCCGCAGTTACAGTTTCCAAAATCAGCAATATCGCCAATCTCGAGCAGAAGGTGCTTGACTCAGGCATGAACTTCACGGAAATGAGCGATGGCACCACCAATGCCACCGAGCTTGTGTGCCATCTCATTACCGAAGGAGCAACTTTTGCGGAAGGCATCGACTATATGCACCATAAAGTCTATGGCTCCTGCACTCTTCTGCTGCTGACACCTGAAGGTATCATTGCAGCAAGGGATTTCAACGGCCGTACTCCGCTCTGCATTGGCAAGAAGGAAGATGCCTACGCCGTTGCTAATGAGGATTTCAGCTTCTGCAACCTGGGCTACGAGAAATGCTATGAACTTGGCCCCGGCGAGGCTGTCCTGATCACCGCTGATGGTTTCAAGCAGATTCTGAAGCCAAGGGGAAGGCTGCATATATGCTCTTTCCTGTGGATTTATTACGGCTATCCTTCAGCTACCTATGAGGGTGTGAACGTGGATGACGTCCGCTACAATCTTGGATCCCTGATGGGCAGACAGGATGACACTCCCGTCGACATCGTTTCCTCGATTCCGGATTCCGGAACCTGCATGGCGATAGGTTATGCACAGGGACGCGGCATCCCTTACCGCAACGCAGTAGTCAAGTATACGCCGACCTGGCCCCGCAGCTTTATGCCTTCCGACCAGAGTATGCGCGACGTTGTGGCCAAGATGAAACTCATCCCCAATTATTCCATAATGAAAGGCCGCAGCGTGGCCTTCTGTGACGACTCGATTGTCCGTGGTACCCAGCTTCGCGATAATGTCGAGGCATTCAAAAGCCACGGTTCGCGAGAGGTGCATATCCGCATCAGCTGCCCTCCGCTGATCTTTCCGTGCCCTTTCCTCAATTATTCAGCGTCAAAGTCTCCGCTCGAGTTCATTTCCCGCAGGGTTATCAAGGAACTGGAAGGCAGCCACGACAAGAATCTGCAGGAATACGCGATGTATGGAAGCGACAGATATATGGCTATGGTCGATGCCATCCGCAAGGAACTGAAGATGAATACTCTCAAGTTCAATAATATCGATAACCTCGTTGCTGCAGTAGGCCTGGATAAAAGCTGTATTTGCACTCATTGCTTCGACGGAAGTGACAAATGTGCCATTTAGTTAAGAATTTGTTACATTATTAGGTTTAATTGTGCTATCTTTGAAATACCACTAAACCTATTAATGACTAACAAATATGACAGTTTTCGTATATGGCCTGAGTTTTAAGGCCAGAAGAGAAAATCTTATCGAGCTTTTTACACCGTTCGGAACCGTTACATCCGCCAGAATCATAGTCAACAAGGAAACCCGTCGCTCACGCGGCTATGGCTTCGTGGAGATGGATGATGCAGATGCTGAAAGAGCTATCGAGGCCCTCAACGGGACAGAACATATGGGACGCACCATAAATGTCACAAAAGCCAACGATCGACCTGCTGCAGAATAAAAGTTACAAAGAAGCGATGATGCTTATGACCTGATTGAGGGTCTTGAGTATTCCCAGCAGAATCATACCGCCCGGTACTCCTATGAAAGGGATGTTCCGGGCGGCGATTGTTATGGGCAGCAGCCACATCGCAGCAGAACTGAGGGGAATTGCGAGAAGGTTGGTTACCATAAAGTATTTAGGAAAGGTGCCGAAGTACAGGAACGCGAGAGGAGCAGTGACTGCCTGGCAACTTATCGACAGGCACAGTGTGTTCCAGATGTAGCCTAGGACCAGACTGCGGTAGTCAAGCAGGGCCTTCAGTTTCGGATAGATGAAATAGATGCCCAGGACTGCACTGTAGGAGAGCTGGAATCCTATGCCGAAGGGAGCGTCAGGATTGAAAAGGCAGATGAGCAGGGCGCTGACGGCAAGCGAATGGAGCATATTCCTGCCGGCTCCGATGAAACCTCCGATTTCGTAGACAGTAATCATTATCACTGCGCGGCATATAGAGCTGCTCAGGCCGGAAATCATTGCGAAAGTCCAGAGCGAACAGAGCACAAGTGTCTTCCTTATAGCCTTTGCAGGGACACTGTTGCCGAGGAATGCCAACAAGGTGTTGAGGAATGTGTAGACTACGCCGACGTGGAGCCCGCTGAGGGCCAGCAGATGCATTGCGCCGCTGGCCTTGTATTGATTTCTGAGGGCAGAGTCGACCAGAGACTTGTCCCCGATGGCAAGTGCTTTTGCGATGGCTACTTCATTTGTGTTGCCGTCGGCCGTCAGCCCGTCCAGAAGGCTGGAAACATTCATCTTAAGTGAGGCTGCCTTATGAAATACCGCCAGCGTCTCGCGCGGTATGCCGCCGGCAACGGCTCCTGCGGCCCCGAGCAGGCCGAAGCAGAGCATCAGCAGGCAGGAAGGCGCTTCTGCCGGATATTTCCCTCCCAGCACAGCAATGCAGAAGAAGACTGCTGCGGCCAGCAGCGCTGCCAGGATAATCAATGCCGGTATGACTGGTGATGGAAGAAGGACCTGCCAGAGCACGTCCCCCAGTATGTATGCAAGCGCATAGAAGATTATGTCTCTACCTTTCCCCATTTCAACCTCCTCTGCCAACGAAGTTATCATTTATTTTTGTTAAATTTGAAGGATTAATGATAATAATTTGACAGTATGAAGATTCTTGTTCTGAACTGTGGAAGTTCCTCTTTGAAATATCAGGTGCTCGAGATGGGCGCCAATGAGAATACCCTTCTTGCGAAAGGCCTGGTAGAGCGTATCGGCAGCCCGAATGCCTGCCATACCCATAAGGTCGATGAAAGGGAAGACTATAAGGTTGAGAAAGCGATAGCCAATCACACCGAAGGTATCAAGAGCGTTCTTGATATCCTGACAGATCCCGTATACGGAGTCCTGTACAGCTTGTCGCAGATAGATGCTGTGGGACACCGTGTGGCGCACGGAGGAGAATATTTCTTCAGGAGCGTGGCAGTCGACGACGATGTGATCGATAAGATCGAGAAATGCTGCGAGCTGGCGCCGCTCCACAACCCGGCCAACCTCACCGGCATCAAGGCGATGGCAGAGCTGATGCCAGGCGTTCCCCAGGTTGCAGTCTTCGACACCTCATTCCACCAGAGCATGCCGGACTATGCATATATGTATGCGCTCGACTATTCATATTACGAAAAATACAAGATCCGCCGTTTCGGTTTCCACGGCACCAGCCACAAGTACGTGGCAGAAAAAGCCTGCAGGCTTGCAGGTATGCGCCTTGACCAATCCAAGCTCATCACCTGCCACCTCGGCAACGGAAGTTCGATTACCGCCATCGACTGCGGCCGTTCGGTCGACACTTCGATGGGCTTTACCCCGGTTGAGGGTGTCACGATGGGAACACGCAGCGGCAACCTTGACATCGGCGTGGTTACTTTCCTGATGGAGAAGGAAGGCCTCGACGCAGCCGGCATCAACAATCTGGTGAACAAACAGAGCGGCCTGCAGGGCCTGAGCGGTTTCTCTTCTGACTGCCGCGACCTCGTGGATGCTGAGAAATCCGGATACAACCGCGCAAAGCTGGCCCTTGCAAAGCTTGCATACGACATCAAGAAATATATCGGTGCCTATGCGGCTGTCCTTAACGGAGTGGATATGATTGTGTTCACCGGCGGCATCGGTGAGAATTCCGACAGGGTGCGCGAACTCGTATGCACCGGACTTGAATATCTGGGCGTCGATTTTGACTTCGAGAAGAACAACGGCACACGAGGAGTAGACGTAATGCTCAGCAAGCCTACTTCAAAAGTCAAGGTTATGGCAGTGACCACCAATGAGGAACTCGTCATCGCTACGGACACGATGAACATAGTGAACGACCTTCAGGAAAAGGCTGCCCGCAATGAAAATGATAACAATTAACAATTTACAGATATGATAACCAATTTCGACCAAATGTTCGAGGCTCTGCGCTCGAAACCGAAAAAAAGACTTGTCGCAGCCTGGGCTGTTGACGACCATACCATAACCGCAGCATTCAAAGCCTGCTCACTCGGCATCGTAGATGCAACTCTCGTAGGTGACGCCGATATGATCAAGGCTGTCTGCGAAAAAGAAGGCATCGATGTTTCCGCCTTTGAAGTCGTAGACAACAAGGACGAGCTGGCAAGCATAGCACAAGCCATCGACCTCATCAGGGAAGGCAAGGGTGACATCCTTATGAAAGGCCTCTGCAGCACAGATAAATATATGCGCGGCATCCTCAACAAGGAGCGCGGACTTCTGCCTCCCAAGGCTGTCCTGAGCCACGTGAGCGTGCTTCAGAACCCGAACTATCCCAAGTTCATCATTCTCGGCGATATGGCCGTGATTCCCGCACCCGACCTCAAGCAGAAGGAAGCCATCACCAAATATCTGGTGGCAACCGCCAAAGCTTTCGGCATCCAGACTCCCAAGGTTGCATTCATCGCAGCTACAGAGCAGATGATGGAAGGTATGCAGGCCTGCGTGGATGCTGCCATCCTCAGCAAGAAGTGCGACCGCGGCCAGATCAAAGGCTGCATCGGTGACGGTCCTCTGGCTCTCGACGTGGCCCTCAGCCCCGAAGCTGTCGCCATCAAGAAGCTCAAGAGCGAAGTGGCCGGCGACGCCGACTGCCTCGTCTTCCCGAACATCGAGTCAGCTAACGTGTTCTACAAGAGCAACTCGCAGCTGATGAAGGGTGTAAAGCAGGCCGCCATCGTGGCAGGTGCCGCAGCTCCGTGCGTGCTTTCAAGCCGTGCCGACAGCATCGACACCAAACTGAACTCTATTGCACTGGCAGCACTTACCGCCAAGTCCAAATAGAATTTCTGACACCTCTGTATGATCCCTACCGAACTGGGAACCGAGAATGTGGGCAAACTGCTCAAGCAGTATGCCATGCCGGCCATTGTGGCTATGGCTGCGGCCAGCCTTTACAATATGGTCGACAGCATCTTCATCGGGCAGGGCGTAGGCCCTATGGCCATAGCAGGCCTGGCCGTCACCTTCCCCCTGATGAACTTGTCCACCGCCTTCGGTACCCTGGTCGGAGTGGGAGCAGTCACCCTCATCTCGATGCTGCTTGGCCAGAAGAACTACTATATGGCCAACAGAGTGCTTGGGAACGTGGTGATGCTGAATGTCGCGATAGGACTCCTGGTAACCATACTGGGGCTTGTCTTTCTCGACCCTATACTTTATTTCTTCGGAGCAAGTGAAGCAACAATACCGTATGCCCGCGAGTATATGGTCATCATCCTTGCCGGAAATGTGATTTCCCATCTGTATCACGGCCTCAACGGAGTGGTGCGTGCCAGCGGTCTGCCAAAGAAAGCAATGGCGGCCACCTTGCTGGCGGTGGGGCTGAACACTGTACTCGACCCCATCTTCATTTTTGGTCTGGATATGGGCATCCGGGGTGCGGCGATCGCCACCATTCTGGCGCAGGTTGTTTCCCTGCTCTGGATACTGAAGATGCTGACCGACAAGGATCACGTCGTCCATTTCAGTCGCGAGGTATTCCATTTTGACATAAAAATTGCGGAGCGTTCACTCTCCATAGGTATGGCTCCGTTCCTGATGAACGTGGCATCCTGCTTCGTGGTGATTCTGATCAACCGCCAGCTGCAGTTCCACGGCGGCGATATGGCCATCGGGGCCTACGGTATCGTGAACCGGATAGTGTTCCTGTTCATTATGCTCAATATGGGCTTCACGCAGGGTATGCAGCCTATCGCCGGATACAACTACGGGGCTAAGCTCTATCCCAGGGTCAAGAAGGTATTGACTCTGACAATCATCTGCGCGACTGCCACCACCACTATGGCTTTCCTGGTCGGAGAACTGGTGCCCAATGCAATGGTTTCTCTCTTCACGAGGGATCCCGAGCTCAGGGAGCTGTCAGCTCACGCCCTCAGAATCATCGTCGCGGTGTTCCCGATAGTCGGTTACCAGATAGTGGTGACCAGCTTCTTCCAGAGCATCGGCTATGCCCGCAAGGCTATATTCCTGTCGCTCAGCAGGCAGTTGCTCTTCCTTCTGCCTTTCCTGATCGTGTTCCCGCGTCTGTGGGGTACCGATGGAGTGTGGTGGAGCATGCCGGCTTCTGACACCGTCGCAGCCCTGATTGCGTTATTGATGATAAGCCGATTGATGAAATCTTTCGGCAAAGAAGAAAAAGCCATCTTAGAATAATCAGCCATGGAAAGACAGATTATCATTACCCTCGGAAGGAGGATTGGCGCCGGTGGCCTGGAGATTGCCCATACGCTTGCCGGCCGGCTTGGCATAAAGGTCTATGACAAGGAGCTTATTGAGATAGCTGCTGAAGAAAGCGGCCTGGCTCCTGATGTCTTTGAAAAGACCGACGAAGTCCCGGCATCAAAGAGCCGTTTCGCCCGTTTCTTCGGGCAGCGGAGCAGCAACTATGTCGACACGAGAAGCTACAGCCCGGACAGCGCTATCTCTGAAGATGACCTGTTCAAAACACAGAGCGACATCATCCGCCAGATTGCAGACGCTGGTTCCGGCATATTTGTGGGCCGTTGTGCCGATTATGTGCTCCGTGACAGGGAAGGTATGCTGAGCGTGTTCATTACGGCTGACATTGAAGACCGTGTGGCAAGGATCGTGGAGAAACGTGGCATTGCAGCCAAGGAAGCTGAGAAGCTCATCTTTCAGGGTGAACGCCGCCGCGCTTCCTACTACAACTATTATACATTCAAGGAATGGGGAGACAGCGGCAGTTACGACCTCTGTCTCAACAGCAGCCGCTTCGGAATAGAAGGCTGCGTGGATATAATCATCAGTATGCTTGGAAAGTGACACCTTAACCGCTATGGATGAAAAGATAATATTCTCGATGAACGGGGTGGGCAAGGTCCTGCCTCACAACAACAAGGTAATCCTCAAGGACATCTATCTTTCGTTCTTCTATGGTGCCAAGATCGGCATCGTGGGTATGAACGGTGCCGGAAAGTCCACACTGATGAAAATCATCGCCGGCATTGAAAAATCCTATCAGGGAGAAGTCGTCTGGGCTCCCGGCTACAGTGTCGGCTATCTTGAGCAGGAACCTCTGCTGAACGACAGCAAGACTGTGCGCGAAGTAGTTCAGGAAGGTGTCCAGGAAGTTATGGATGCTCTCAAGGAGTATGAAGAGGTGAATATGAAGTTCGCCGAACCGATGGACGACGACCAGATGAACGCCCTCATCCAGAGGCAAGGAGAACTGACCGAACTGATAGAGCATCTCGGCGGCTGGGACATCGACAGCAAGCTGGAGCGGGCTATGGACGCCCTTCAGTGTCCCGATCCCGACGCCCTGACGGCCAACCTCTCCGGAGGCGAAAGACGCAGGGTGGCGTTGTGCCGTCTTCTGCTGCAGGAGCCCGACGTTCTGTTGCTCGACGAGCCCACCAACCACCTTGACACTGAGAGTATACAATGGCTCGAGGCCCATCTGCGCCAGTACAAGGGTACGGTGATTGCGGTTACACACGACCGCTACTTCCTCGACAATGTTGCCGGCTGGATACTGGAACTCGACAGGGGAGAGGGTATTCCCTGGAAGGGCAACTATTCAAGCTGGCTGGAACAGAAGACCGCCCGCCTGGCGATGGAGGAAAAACAGCAGAGCAAGCGTGCCAAAACTCTGGAGCGCGAGTTGGAGTGGGTGCGTATGGCGCCGAAAGCCCGTCAGGCCAAGTCGAAGGCCCGTCTCGGCGCTTATGAGAAACTGCTGAACGAAGAGACGAAGCAGCAGGAGGAGAAGCTCGAGATCTACATTCCGAACGGACCCCGCCTCGGCAACAAGGTCATCGAGTTCAACGATGTCAGCAAGGCCTACGGGGACAAGCTCCTTTTCGAGCACCTGACCTTCAAGCTGCCCCCTGCGGGTATAGTCGGAGTCATCGGTCCCAACGGTGCCGGAAAGACTACGCTGTTCCGTCTGATAATGGGGCTTGAGACACCTGACAGCGGCAGTTTTGAGATAGGTGAGACCGTCCAGATCGCGTATGTCGACCAGCAGCATAAGAGAATCGATCCCGACAAGACCATCTACGAGACAGTGGCAGGGGATTCAGAATATGTATATCTCGGCAACAAGGAGGTAAATGCGAGAGCCTATATCTCACGCTTCAATTTCTCAGGTGCAGACCAGCAGAAGAAGTGCGGCATATTGTCGGGCGGCGAGCGCAACCGTCTCCATCTCGCGCTTACCCTCAAGGAAGGAGCCAATGTGCTTCTGCTTGACGAGCCGACCAACGATGTGGATGTGAACACCATAAGGGCGCTCGAGGAAGGTCTGGAGAACTTCGCCGGCTGTGCTGTGGTGATTTCCCACGACCGCTGGTTCCTCGACCGTATCGCAACCCACATCCTGGCCTTCGAAGGCGACAGCAAGGTCTATTTCTTCGAAGGTACTTATTCTGAATATGAGGAAAACAAGAAACGTCGCCTGGGTGACGTCGAACCGAAACGATTCAAGTATAAAAAACTAAAATAACACAGATATGCTTACAAAGGAAGAAAAGGAAAGGATTCGTAAGAGTTTCGTTCAAAAGAACTGGAGTGAGACAAAGGCTGAGGATGCCTGGTCCATCTTCAAGATTATGGGCGAATTTGCGAACGGCTATGAGAAAATGTCCGCAATCGGCCCCTGCGTCGCTATCTTCGGCTCGGCCCGCACAAGCCCGGACAACAAGTATTATGTTATGGCGGAAGAAATCGCCTATGAACTGACTCAGCGCGGGTTCGGTGTCATCACCGGCGGCGGCCCCGGCATAATGGAGGCAGGCAACAAAGGCGCAGCGAAAGGCGGAGGAAAGAGCGTGGGACTGAACATCGTGCTCCCGATGGAGCAGAGCAGCAACCCTTACATCGATAAGGACAAGTGCATCGATTTCCAGTATTTCTTTACACGCAAGACTATCTTCACCCGCTATGCCCAAGGTTTCATTGTAATGCCTGGCGGCTTCGGAACGCTCGACGAGTTCTTCGAGGCCTTGACGCTGGTCCAGACGCAGAAACTTGCCAACTTCCCCATCATCCTGGTAGGAAAGTCATACTGGCAGGGAATGATAGACTGGATTTCAACCGCTATGGTTGAGGAGGGCAACATCGGCGCAGACGAAATGCAGCTGTTCAAGGTGGTAGACACCGTGTCAGCTGCAGTCAATATCGTAGAAGATTTCTATACGAAATACGCTCTGCGTCCCAATTTCTGATGACAGGTGCTGCCGCTATTTCTTGTCGGCAGTCCTTATGTAGAAGACAAGAGGGCAGTAGGCCGGAATGGTGCCGCTGCCTTCTGCTTTATATCCCTGTGCCGAATGGAAGAAAACGACACCTTCTTCACCATATTTGAATTCGGATATTGCTCTTGCGAATCCGTCCACCAGCGAGTTGGATGAGACTGACTCTTCGGGGTCTTTCTTGAAGGTGACGGACAAGGCGTTGTACTGATTGTCCTTGTTGAAGCGCCTGTAAATCCTCGCAGTGTCGGCAATGTTGGTGTCGAAAAGGAAATTGTCGGTTATTCCGTCGATGATGTGGCCTGAATAGAACACTTCAACCGACGCGCCGTCATAAATGGTGTCGCCCTCGGCAGGGTTCTCTTTCAGTTTCTTGAAATAGTAACCTCTCGCCGTGGAATCCAATCCGCTCCAGTATTTGTCGGCATATGCCTCAAGCAGGTCTATTTCGTATTGTTCGATGTCATTGACGGTCTTTTCAAGGGAGATTTCGTATATGGTGTTGATCTTGAACTCCTTGATGTTGGTCCTCACTGCCAGTTTGTAATCTTTGGGGTATGTGATGCTCGACAGCTCGGGAGCGACGATAGCCTTTACCTTTCCCCCGGTCTTCATTGTTGACAGCAGTTCGCGGACACCGTCGTTCTCTGTGTAGTCGGCGATCCTCCAGATCTCCGGGCACCAGTACAGGGTGTCGGTATAGGTGCCGAGGTTTCTCTTCGCGATTTCCGGGTCGGAAGTCGTCAGGTAGGTTCCGTCAAGTTCTCTAGTTGAATAGTGTACGAAACAATATGTGGAATCCTTCACGGCAGGGCCGGTACCGGGAGTCTCTTCGAGGATGTAGATGCCTGATTCAGTCAGAGCGACATAGTCTGTGCCGTAATTGACCCTGACCCAGGCGTCTCTTACGCTTTTCTGCTGTGTTACGCTGTCATCCACGGGAGCTACTGCGCAAGACGCGAGCAGCGCACTGACGGCGGCTCCGGCGAGTATGAAAAACAAGGACTTCTTCATTTTATTTGTAGATATCTTCCAATGCAATGTAATATATGAGCGGTGTCATCGGGGCAATGGCACCCACGGACTCGTTGAAGAACCCGTTCCTTGCAGAAAACGCGATGTAAGCCTCTTCTCCAAGAGCCATACCGACCATTCCTTCGTCCAGCCCCTTGATGAGTTCTCCGTCCCCGAGTTTTGTCTTCATCACGCCTTCCGAAAACTGGACGCCAGGGCCATTGTTGAATATATAACCCTGGTAGAAGAAAATCACGCTGTCTCCCTTTTGCGCAACGGCGCCGCTGCTGTGGAGCATTGTGATTCTTGAGATTCCGGTTTCGGTGACGAAGACCGTGGAGTCGGCATACTTTTCCGCAATGAACTTCTCTATGTTCTCCTCCTGGGTGACGCACAGCGCAAGCTTGTCGTTCAGCGTACACGCTGAGACAATTGCCGTTGCTATGGCTGCTGCCGCGAGGAGAGACGTTTTCTTCATTGTATAAAACGCAAATTTAGCAAAAGCTATGCCTTTTTGAAATATTCCTCGATGCTTGAGGTGAAATATGCCGCCGTTTCGCTGATGTCGATGTAGAGTCTTCCTCCAGAAGCGTTGCGGTGTCCTCCGCCGTTGCAGTATTCCCTTGCAAAACTGTTCACATCCAGAGTTCCTTTTGAACGGAGGGACACTTTCACGAAGCCGTCGTCCTCAGTCAGCAGTGCTGACATACGGACTTCGCGTATTTTGAGCGGCAGATTCACGAAACCTTCGGAATCTCCGGTGCGGAAAGAGAATTTTTCCTTGTCGGCCTTGTCCAGGATTATGAAAGCTACGGTGCCGTTCTGGATTATGGTCATCTTCTCAGAAAGGAGATGGCCCATAAGTTCCATCCTCGTTGCAGAATATGAGCAGAAAATCTCATTGTACAGGTAATCCCTGTCGATGCCTCGTTTCAGCAGCAGCGAGAATATTTCCAGCGTCGAGGGGAAAATCGAGTTGGCAAAGTTGTTCGTGTCGGTGAGAATGCCTGCTGCTACGGATGTGGCGCATTCAAGGCTGACAAGAGATATGTCTCCGCTGATGGCAGGGGAGTCAAGGATCAGCGAAAGAAGCAACTCGCAAGTAGAGGAGACCTCGGTGTCGGAAATGACTATGTCGAAGGCCTCTGTCACGGGGTTGAGGTGATGGTCGATCAGTATCTTCCTGGCGCTTGCAGGAATGATGGCGTCGGCCATCTCGTCGATACGGCCCGGACCGCTCATGTCAAGGCAGACGATGAGGTCTGCTTCGGCAATAATATTGTTGCACGCCTCAGGGTCATTCCGGTAGATGAGGACTGGCTCTCCGTCCGGGTTGAGGCACGACAGGAAATCGGGAAATCTGTTCGGAACCATCGCTGTCGCGTGCTTCCCGATCTGCTTCAGGAAATGATACATCGCAGATATAGAACCTATCGCATCTCCGTCCGGATTGACGTGTCCGATTATGACGATATGCGTGCTGGAGCCAATCACGCTCCACAATTGTTCCGCATTCTTAAGCGTCCTCACTTGGTGCAAAATTATTTTCTGCAAAAATAAAAATATATTGCAAGGACTAAATATTATTTTTACTTTTGTAAACCAAATTAGCATCTCTGTATAAGCACGGATAATTAGTATAAAAATAAATAACATGAGAAAACTTCTTACTTTCGTCATTTGCCCGCTGATCATCATCGGACTCGCGTATCTGCTCGTAAATAGCATACAGCAACCTGTAAAGTTCAACAAGGAGAAGGTCGCCAGAGAAGCTGACGCCATCACTATCCTGAAGGATATCCGCACTCTCCAGGTAGCTTACAAGAATGTGTACAATCACTATGCTCCTTCAATGGACTCTCTCGTTGATTTCTACAAGAACGGTGAGATGACCATCATAAAGCAGATCGGTTCAATGGATGACTCGCTGGCAGTTGCACAGAAACGTGTAAGGCGTGAGGTTATGAAACTTCCGGTTCGTGACACCCTTTTCAACGACAGGTCTGGTTTCAATCCTGATAACCTGCGTACCATCCCTTATTCAGGCGGTGATCCCGTTATTCTGAAGTCAGACATCAAGGTCGTTTCAGGTGTGAACGTTCCTCTGTTCGAGGCCGACATCCCCTACAACTCACTTCTCAAGGGTATGGACCATCAGCTTCTCGTAAACCTCAATTATGAGAGGACCGACCAGGGCCGTTATCCCGGACTCCAGGTAGGTAGCATCGACAACCCTAACAACAACGCCGGTAACTGGGAGTAGTGGAGAAATACACGCTCGTTCCGAAAGAGTTCTTCAACGGAGACGTACAAGTTCTGTCGCAAGTCGTCGGGGTCTCACCTTCGGAAACAATAAAATATGTAGAACTGCCCGCTTTTGAGGCAGTTCTGCTTTTTGTGCCCGGTGATGACGACAGCAAGCCGGTCATTTATGACCTGCTGTGCCGCCTTGAAAAGATAGAAGACTACAATAAAGTACTGTTCTGCGTCAGGGACTCCGTGCTTCATCTTGTGATAGGAACGGGTGACAAACTCCTGCTTGCAAATTCCTATGAGGCGAAGGATTTCACGACGGCGCTCTATTTCATCTTTGCCGCTTTGCACGACTTCCAGATCAACCCCCAGATGACTACCCTTTATTATATTGGTGATCTGGCCTACGAGAACCGCGAACTGATGTTCTCATATTTCAAGGGAGTGGAAGCCTTATGAGGATAATTGGAGGCAGACTGAAGGGCAAGTCCATCCTGCCGCCCGCCAATTACGCTGCGAGGCCTACAACCGATTTTGCGAAGGAAGGCCTCTTCAACACATTGGTCAATGAACTGGATTTCGAGAGCATTTCGATGCTTGACCTTTTTTCCGGCACAGGCAGCATCTCATATGAGGCGGCATCCAGAGGCTGCAAGGACATAATTTCTGTGGAAATGAATCCCGCAAACGCACGTTTCATCAAGCAGACTGCAGCGGCTCTCGGACTCAAGGGAATGCAGGTCGTCCATCACAATGTCTTCGACTTCCTGACCATCTGCACGAAGAAGTTCGATTTTGTTTTTGCAGATCCGCCCTATGCCATAGACAATCTTGAGGGCATTCCTGACAAGGTTTTCGGGGCTGACATCCTCAATGACGGAGCGCTGCTGGTTCTTGAGCATCCGGGTACGTTCTGCTTCAAGGACGATCCCCGTTTCGTCAAGGAAAGGAAATATGGCAACGTGCATTTCAGTTATTTCAGGAAATAAAAAAGCCAGTCGAATCGACTGGCTTCTTTTTGCGGTGCGGACGAGGCTCGAACTCGCGACCCCCGGCGTGACAGGCCGGTATTCTAACCAAACTGAACTACCGCACCATTTTTCCCGATTGGGACTGCAAATATAGACAATAATCAAAAAAGTGCAAATAACTCAGCACTTTTTTTATGCCGATATTTTATTTCTTGCGCTTTGCCTCGCGGGCTGCCTTTTTGGCTGCCTTGCTGGCTTCTGCTGCACGTCTTTCCTGCTCCACGGCACTGTTGGTCCGGAAGATGATAACACCGTTCTGGCCCTGCATTCCGTAGATTGATGCGGTACCATCCTTGAGAACTTCGACAGAATAGATATCCTCAGGAAGCAGATAGGTCACGTTGTCGGTGATGATGCCGTCAACGACGAACAACGGCTGGGTGTTGTCGGTGTTGGTGCTGATGCCGCGGATATAGATCTTCGGCATTACTCCGTTTCCGCCGCCCGGAGCGACATATACGCCAGGCTCATTGCGCAGCAGTTCAAAGACATTGTTGTATACGGTTTTGCCGGTCTTGACCTTTTCCTGGGCGCATACTGTGCCTCCCAGCATAAGTATGGCGGCCAATATCATAATGATCCTTTTCATAGCCATATATGTTATTTAATTCAAAGTTAGCTTTTTTTTCGATACTGACTGACCTGTGCAATAAAAATGCCGGTTTGCTCTTTTGGATTTCTATGCGTAACTTTCTGCAAAGAAAACCCTACAACTATGAAAAAACTTCTGATACTTCTCTGCGCCCTTGCACTTGCTTCGTGCACGAGCGTTCCGAACAATCCTGTCCTTACAATCGAAGGTGGCCAGATCCAGGGTGTCCAGCTGGATGACGCTCCCGGTGTTACCGTATATCGCGGCATTCCTTATGCAGCTCCGCCCATCGGTCAGAACCGTTGGCGCGCTCCGCAGCCCGTAGTTCCCTGGGACGGCATCCGCATCTGCGACAAGTTCGGCCATCCTGCATTCCAGGCAGCCCATTATCCCGGCGGATACACCACGGAATGGGGCTATGGCGACGAGGCTCCCTACAGTGAGGACTGCCTCTACCTGAATGTATGGACCAAGGCTCCCGGCCAGCCCGATAAGAAGCTGCCCGTTGCCGTGTGGATTTTCGGCGGCGGCCTGCGTGAAGGCTGGGGCAGTGAGCCTGAGTTCGATGGCAAGAACTGGGCGACTAAGGACGTAGTGCTTGTATCGTTCAACTATCGTGTGGGTCCGTTCGGCTTTTTTGCGCATCCTGAACTCTCGGCGGAGAATCCGGAGCATCCCACCGGCAACTGGGGCACCCTTGACCAGATTGAAGTTCTGAAATGGGTGAAGCGCAACATCGCCCAGTTCGGCGGCGACCCTGACAACGTGATGATCTTCGGCCAGAGCGCCGGAGGCCGCAGCACGAAATTCCTGAGCGCATCTCCGCTCACCAAGGGGCTGTTCAACAAGGCGGTCATAATGAGCGGCAGCGGCCTCGTGGATCCCCGTGTGCCTGTAGCGGCTCCCTCTATTCCCGGAATGCCGGCAATGCGTATGCCCGTACAGTCCCAGCCTACTCTTGCAGAAGCAGAAGCTTCCACCAAGGAAGTTGCTGACTGGGCCGGCTTCAAGGACCTTGCCTCTCTGCGCAGGGCTTCGACCGAGACCATCTTTGCTATGGCAACCCTCTATACTTCTTCAACTGGCAAGCGCAGTGTCCTTTCGGCATCTCCCATTGCACCTTACATCGACGGATATGTGCTGAATGAAACCTTCGACGAGGCCTGCATCGACGGTACTCTTGCGCAAGTGCCGTATATGATAGGATATACGCTTAACGATGCTGGAAGCATGGGTGAGCAGATACGTGCTTTCTGCCTCAACCGTGAAGAGATGGGAGGCAAGGCATATGCCTACCAGTTCGCACGTCCACTGCCCACGGACGGAAGGCCTAACGTCCTGTCAGGTGCGTTCCACTCTTCCGACCTCTGGTTCGTGTTCAAGTCTCTGGAGCATTGCTGGAGACCCTGGACCCAGGGAGACTGGGACCTGTCGGAAAGGATGCTCACTGCGTGGTCTAATTTTGCGAAATATGCTGACCCGAACGGTCCTGACGGCGGCGAATGGACTCCCTATACCAAAGCTAAACCTGAGTTTATGGTATGGAAACTCAACGAAGCCGACGCTGAAGACTCCGCAATGGGAGAGCCGCTGGTTCCCCCGCGTCCTGCAATGGGAGCAAGGCCGTAAGCCTTTCTTCTACAGGTTTTCGAAACTGATCTTATAGATTTTGGATGTGGTGTCGTCACCCATCCAGATGCAACTGTGCTCGTGATCGACGCAGATTGACTCCGGATTGTCGATGAACGGCACGCGCCAGGAAGCCAGGACCTCGCCGTCAACGGTGCACAGGTTGAGGGTGCGCTGTTCGCTGTCTGCTATCCAGAGCACGTCACGGACGGGATCATAGTACAGGTCTGCAATCTCTGTGGTGCTGGTGAGGTCGTGATAACCGGTTACCTCTCCTTTCACGGAGTAACGCATCAGCCTTATCGGTTTCCACTGGTTGCCCACCAACAGAGTGCCGTCCTTGTAGAATGTGACAGCTTCGAGGCCGTCGTTAGTGCCGAGCCCTACATCAGAGATGACGCCGAGCAGTTCTGATGTCTTGTAGCCGGGAGCTGCAAGGCGGTGAACCTCCTGCTTGCGTTCGACAATATAATAAACGTCCTTTGTGGCAGGGTCCATTGTGACGCCTTCGCAGTCCATCCTCTCTTCGGTGTAGAACTCAGTGGTCTTTCCGTCCCAGCTTATATGGTATACTCCGTTTTCGTCCGAAGCGGCCAGCAGGCCCTTGCCGTCTGGAGCGAGGCACAGGCCGGAAACCTCCGGACAGTTTGTTTCCATTATGGTGTAGGCGCCCATCTTTGGCAGATAGCGAGACGGACTAACAGCGATGATTACCCTGCGGTAAGCGGGAAGGGTGAACGCTCCGTCATCGTGGACTTCGCATATGAGATGCAGCTGGCAGGGCGCCGAATCTTCGGGGATCTGGAAGCGGATGCGGGCTGAGGTTGAATCTTCCAGAGCGGGGAACGCTCCTGCACCGGGAAATTCCTGGAACCACCAGTGGAAGCTCAGTTTGTCACCGTCCGGATCTTTCGAGCGTGATGCGTCGAGAGTGACTGTCTGTCCGGGCTTTGCTGTCATCTCAACGGGTTCGAGTCCGCCCTGACGGCCGATTACAACTTCGGGGTTGCGGTTGCCCTTACCTTCGGCCGCCCACTGCATACGGGCGGCGAAATCGTTGAATTCATCCGGATAGAAACGCTTTTCGTAGCGGTCGGACATATCTTTCTCGGGCTGGCGCCAGTTGGTCCATGCCTTTGTCCTGAAGTCCGGACTGCGGCCAAGGAAATGCATACCGCCCCATCCGACCTGGGTGGGGTCATCGGGATTGTTCAGGCCGTTGGGCATCACGTGCAGGAAACTGGGAGTGTCGCCTTCCACGCCCCAGAGGAAATGAGGATATACGCTGCCAAGGGCTCCGTGCCCCTGGATATGTCTGGCATAGGAATCCCAGTCGGCGCGACCGAGGGCGTTCTGGTTGAGCCAGGCGCTTTCGTCCCATACCAGCATAAGCTGGTCATAGAAGTCACGGCGCAGCCACTGGTGTGAGCTGTATGCGCGGTCGGCACGCATTGCATAGACCATATCCTGGTCGGTGATGGTATAGAGACGGAATTTGCTCAGAAATGCGCTCAGCTCTTCAGCTGAACGTTCGTGCTGCACTCTCCATACTGCTTGTGCGAAGGTGTTTGCTCCTCCCCATACGCATACCCAGATGGGGCGGTCGTCATCTTCGTCGGCGAGGCGGATGATCAGTTCGCTGCCGGGAGTGTCGTTGTCTTCTCCAATCACACCGATACCTGCTTTCGGACTGCCATAGACCGTACGGCTGCGGAGATAGCCGGCGCTGGGCCAGTATCCGAGTTCCTGGCTGCCCTGTTCCTGCTCCAACGGCAGGAAGCCGTCCTGGGCGGAGCGTTTCATCAGATTGGGAACATCCTGCTCATAGGCGTCTACCACACGGTGGAGGTACTCTGCCCACTCGGGAGGGTAGGGGTCGCAGTTCCAGCCGATGGTCGTTATAAGGGCTTCTATCTCGAAGCGGTCGGCATAGGCCATCAGACGCACTGCCGACTCGTTGTCGTCTGGCTCCACATCTGCCGGACCGATGTCGGTCAGCACCACGATACGGGGCTTGAGAGCCACTTCATCATTCTGTGCACTTGTGCAGCCAGTCAAGGCTGTCATCAATAATGCTGCAATGAACAATCTATTCATTCTTCCAGGCTTTTTTAGCAATGAACAATGCGAAGCAGGCTATAATAATTGCTTCGACAAAGCAGATGGCTTCCAGGCCGAACATACTTACTGACTTCTGTAGGAAGACGAGCAGGCCGTCTACGAATGCGTGTATGAGGATGGCGGCGGGCAGAAGCCACATCCATCTGCCACCTTTGCGCACAGCAGTCCAAACAAGAACGGACAGGGAAATCTGAAGTATGATGGCGGAAATCCTTTCCCATATTCCCAGCAGATAAGTTGGCGCCTGGGTAGTGCAGATTTGGTCAAGCTGTGCCTGGAGCTGCTCGTGAGCACTTGCCGGGGTTTGGGCGAGAAGGGCGTCAGTCTGGCCGCTGTTGAGCATAATGGCCATTGCCAGAGTCGAGATGGAGCCCAGGCCGAACAGCAGAAGCATCTCGGCTCCGCCGTGTCCGACTCCGTAGCCCACGCCGGTCATAATTCTGTCAGGTTCTTTCTTAAGCAGGAACTTCATCGCCAGAAAACGACCGAACTCCTCGAACAAGCCGGCCATCAGGCCGCCGTAGAGGGCGTAATAGATGGGAGTGTTCAGGATAGTGTCGCCGTTCGGGCCTTTCAGCACGATGTTGTGCACCAGCGACTCGAGCACGAGGGCGAACACGATGAATGTTGCCGCACCGATCAGAATAGTAGAGAGCTTGACCCTATACTTCTTCACCATCCACCAGGCAAGCAGTACGGGAACTGCTATGCCGAAGATGATGTTTACAGCCATCATCACTAAAGAACTGGCAGGAACCATACAGAATAATCGTTTTATCGTTTAGTCGTCGTCAGAATCACCCATTATTATCACCAGATTGTCACCTACCTGGAGCGGCATGCTGCCGTGGGGCACGAGGAACTTGCCATCGCGGCGCACCATCATCACACGGATGCCGTGGGGAAGGTGCAGGTCGCGCAGGGTCGCACCTCCGGTCAGGTCTTCTTCGGTAACGATATGGTCGCGAAGCATACCCATCTCGTCGGGTATCTCCATTCCGAAAGTCTCAACCTTGGGAGTGTCTTCGTAGCAGAGCCTGAGCATTTTCGCGAATGAGCCGAGTGTGGTGCCCTGGAAGGCCAGCGAGAAGAGAGTGATAATGAATACGATGTTGAATATGTCATCAGCACCGTTTACCCCTTCGACAACGGGATACAGGGCGAAAAGAATGGGACCGGCACCCTTGAGGCCTACCCAGGATGTAAGCAGCTTGGCGCGGCCTGACAGTTTCCTGAAAGGCAGAAGGCTGAGGAACACACTTGCCGGACGGGCCACGAACATCATGAACAAGCCGATAAGGATGGCAGGAAGCAGCACCGGAGGCATCTGTGAAGGTCTGGCCAGCAAACCGAGCACAAGGAACATAACCAGCTGCATAAGCCAGGTAAGGCCGTCCATAAAGGTGAGTATTTCTTTTCTTTGCTTGAGTTTGGCTTCATTGCCGATGATGATGGCTGAGATGTAGAGGGCAAGCAGTCCGTTTCCTTTGAGCAGCGATGCTATGCTGTTGGCAAAGAATGCGACGCTGAGGATAAGGATGGCTGTAAGGGCGAATCCAGGCAGCTTGACCTTGTTAAGCAGCCATTTCGCGGCAAATCCTACGGCAAAACCCACGGCAACTCCGACTACTATCTGAAGCAGGAGCACCAGAAGAGCCTGGCCCACGAGACCTGCGCTGGTGGCAGACTGTATGCCTTCACCTGTGATCATCATTACGATGATGATGGTAAGGGTATATGCCATAGGGTCGTTACTTCCTGATTCCAACTCCAGCATCGGACCGAGATTCTCCCTCAGATTCATTTTCTTCCCCCTCAGGATTGAGAAGACGGAGGCAGAATCAGTAGATCCCATTACCGCTGCCATCAGGAAGCAGACAAGCATAGACATCTCCATCGTCTTGCCCAGCACGAAATAGATGAACAGGCCGGTGAGGATTACTGTCAGCAGCACGCCCAGAGTCGAAAGGATCGAGCCCTGCCACAACACAGGCTTGGTCTCCTTTAGGGAGGTCTCTAGACCTGCAGTGAGAAGGATGATGGTCATTGCAAAATGGCCGATGGCCTCGGCACCCTCATAATCTTCGAAATGGACTCCGAGCCCGTCAGAACCTGCAAGCATTCCCAGAAGCAGGAACAAGAGCAGGGAAGGCACTCCGAAACGGGTGCCAAGCTTGGTGACCATTATGGCCACGAACATCAGTATCGAGCATAACAGCAGCAGGACGTTGCCGTTAAGAAGGTCGATTGAAAAGATGGACAGCGGCATCATTCTATCTCGAAAAGATTAAGGAATCCGGTCATCATGAAAACACTTCGAATTTCATCATTAATGGAGCGTACGATGATCTTTCCTCCTTTTTCGGCGGCAGCCTTGCGAAGTGTGAGGAAAATGCGGAGTCCGGAACTTGAGATGTATGTCAGGTCTTTGCAGTCCAGCACGATTGTTCCGCGGGCATCTTCTTCCAACGCCTCAAGCTGTGGTGCGAATTCCTGAGCGGCCGGAGTGTCCATACGGCCGATGAGGAATGCTATTACTTCATTGCTTTGCTTGGTAATATTAACTTCCATTGTTGTATAGTGTTTATTATATCATTTTAATCAATGTCAAAATATTCTTGCCGTCTTCCCTGCGATATGAGACGGAATCCATCAGCTGCCTTACAAGGTGGATGCCAAGGCCGCCGATAGGCCGTGCGTCCAGGCTGGCATTGATGTCCACTTCCGGTCTTTGGGTGGGGTCGAAAGGCATTCCGCTGTCCGTGATGATAAAGTCCAGCTGTCCTTTGCGCATTATGGCCTCAATGTCCACGAGCCCGTCAGAGCCTTCAGGGTATGCGTAGAGTATGACATTGGTGACTGCCTCTTCAAGGGCGAGGTTGAGCCCCATTGCCATATTCTGCTCCAGCTTCATCTCGGAAGCAATGGTTTCCACAAAGCCTGCCAGCTGGGGAATCTGTTGGATATCGTTGTGAAGGACAAGATGTCGTTCACTGGCGTAGGGTTTTGAATCGTTCATATAGTGAATGAATAGCATTGTCAGGTCGTCGCTTTGCGGTGCCTTGCCGACGAAACTGTCGACAGCCTTTCTCATAGCATCGAGATGCTCCTGTGCGCTGCTGTGATTTTGGAAATTGGCCTCGACGCGTTCCATAGAGAACTCTTCGTCTTTCGTGTTGACTGCTTCATTGAGTCCGTCTGTGTAAAGCAGCAGAGTGTCATTGTATACCAAGTCGGTTTCCTGCTCCTGGAATGGCATTTTGGCTATGACGCCAAGCGGAAGGTTCGGAACAACGTCAAGGGTATGCAACTTGTCGGAAAGGATCAGAGGAGGATTGTGACCGGCGTTGCAGTATCGCATATGGCCTGTTTCCAGATCGAGGATTCCTAAGAAGAACGTGACGAACATATTGTTCTCATTCATATCAGCCATTGCGTCATTCATCGTAGTCACTATGCGCTGAGGACTCTTTTCGTGTACGGAAACAGAGCGGAACAAGCTGCGCGTGACTGCCATCACAAGAGAGGCCGGCACGCCCTTGCCGCTGACGTCACCGATGCAGAAGAACAGTTTGTTGTCCCTGATGTAGAAATCGTAAAGGTCTCCACCGACTTCCTTGGCAGGAACCAGGCAGGCTGCCAGGTCGATCTCGTCACGTTCCGGGAAGGGAGGGAAAGTATTGGGAATCATCGCCATCTGGATACCCCGTCCGATCTTCAGTTCGCTTTCCATACGCTCCTTCTTCTCGTTCATCTTGTGGTATTTCATCTGATTCTTTGCAGTGATGCGGAGAATCAGGACGAGCATTCCGAGACCCAGCAGTTGGAGCAGCCTCTCAATGAGTCTGACCCGGCGCATCGAACCGAAAATTTCAACGTCAGGCACGGCGATGGCCATAGCCCAGCCCGTCTGCTCGACCGGTGCGTAGAAAACGTGGTATAGGTTGCCGTCATCCTCAAGCTGAATGGTTCCGGACTGGTCGGCACGCATATCTGCGATCAGTCTGGCGAAGGCCGGCGTGTCATCGACGATGGCTGCGACTTCATCGAGAGTCTTTATGGTGATGTCACCGTCGGGATTGCTGATGAGCACCCTGCCGTCACGGCTTATCACCACCTCCAATGAGTTGGGATATACCTGGGAACTTCCTATGAGCTGTGCCAGCCATGTCAAAGAAATGTCGGCAGTAAGTACTGCTGCCTGCTTGCCATTTACATCCCTTATGGGTATCGAGTATGTGGTCATTACGATATCTCCGCCACCCGTGTCGAGGTACGGCTCTGACCAGAATCCTCTGTCAAGTTCCAGAGGACGGGTGAACCAGGGTTGGGCAGGGTAGTTGTACTCCGGCGTTGCCAGTGACTTAGTCAGGATTTTGTCACCGTCACGGTATGCATAAGGGGAGTACAGAGGATGTCTTCGGCTATAGTTGGGAACAAGTGCGACGGTGGATCCCATCACCGTAGGGTTGTCTTCGACTATTCGGCTAGCCACGAGCGGCATGCTGTCGAGATAATTGAGACACCAGCGGGCAATCCATATGCTGTTGCGCACTGCGGCTTCTGCCTGGTGCGTTGCGTCCACAATCTGCAGCCTGGTGGTTTCCAGCTGGCTTTCAGCTCGCATCTGTGCTTCATCCCTGAGGCCTTGCCGGGTGAAATAGTTCTGCAGCAGGGATGTGGCTTCCAGCGTAAGGGCCGCTACCACGACGAGGAGTACTCCTGTTCCTATCGATTTTCGTATATTTTTCTGTAATGAATTGATTGACTTCATACTGCTTCCTATTTAAGGATTGGATTGAGGGCAACGCGGAGTTCTGGCTTGATTGAGCGGAGGTCCCGCTCTATGAGGAGATTCTTGAGCCCCGCATATGGAAGGATTTCTTCTTCTATATCTCTGAGCTGACGGTCCGTGCCGAAATAAGCCGGGGCGAAATGCTCCCAGAAACGTACTGCCAGGGCTTTGGACATATGAAAAGTATCCATAATGAACGATTCTTCGCTTAATACGCAACAAAGATACACCATTCCGACGTCAAAAAGACTGTAACCGTAGCAGAAGTCACCCAAGTCGATAAAATACCGTTCATTTCCGGAAATGATGGCGTTGCTGAACTGAAGGTCGCCGTGAATTGCAGTGTCGGAGTCGGGAGCATCGGCAATGAAACGGCATAGCTTGTCCTTTTCGGAATTCGTGAAGAACGGGTTCTCTGCCAGAAGATGAAAATATACGTCTTTCACGCTTTCGAACTCGGCGGCATTCACGTGCACGGCGTGAAGATTGAGACACATCCCTGCGAATTCCGTGGCAAACTGCGCTACTTTTCCGGGTTCGTCGGCAGTGGCTCTGGAATATGATTTCTTGTCCAGGATTCTGCGGAACAGGATGCCGTAGCGACCGTCTTCCGTGACCACATAGTCGCCGGGTTCAGGAGTCGGAATGCCGAGTGCATACACTTTCCGGGCCTTCGTCAATTCCTGGACCGACTGGCTCTCCCTGCCGGGCAGGTAAAGCTTCAGCATCACTTCCGGATCCAGCTTGCTGCTGTAGCTTTCACCGTTGAAGCCTCCGCCTGTCAGGACATAGTCGTCAAGGGATATCTTAGTGGCTTCCATTTCCGAATACCTGGTCGATCAGTTGTTGGAATTCCTGGAATGCATAGGTGTCTTTCAGCACGCTGAGGGAGTCTTCGAGGCCGCGGTAGTGCCACTCGTGGTCTTTGCGGTCCTTAGTGTGGAATAGGTTCCACAGATTGTCTCCCTGCTTTGCGTAGTCCCGGGCGATAGCACGCATATTGGACAGTTTGTCTCCCAGGGCTACGATCTTTGCTTCAAGCGGAGCGTCGGCGAGACGTTTTATGGCGTCGCGCTTGCGGCTGTGCCAGCTGTCTTCTTCGCTCACGCCTTCTTCGTAGGTGTCGCTCTCCCAGGCTACGATTGAGGCTATCCTCTCGCCGAATACTTCCCTGAGCTGTTCAAGCGTCACATCGGTGTCTTCAACCGTGTCGTGAAGGACGGCAGCGGCGAGCAGTTCCTGGTCGGAGGTCATCGTGGCTACGATTTCCATCGCTTCCATAGGGTGGACTATATAGGGGAAGCCCTTGCCGCGGCGTTCTATGCCGGCGTGAGCCTTGACGGCAAAGATGATTGCACGGTCCAGAAGTGAAGTGTCCATTTTAGTTTTTGCCATATCCGGGTTATTTCTGATTCATAAACGGCAGTCCGGCAGCCTGTCCGGCCATCATTTCGGCCATCATCTCGTTTCCTTGCGAAGGTCCGCTGAGGATCTCAAGCATATGGCGTATGCCTGCCTTTCCGCCACCGTTCTTCATTATGTATGCTATGCAAAGGTCCTGCGGGCCAAGCGAAGATGAGATGATGTCCAGGTCGGTAAGCCCTATCTGGTGGCAGGCTATCTGGTATGCGGCGTCGAAATAATCCTGGACAAGGTGGGAGATGTCTCCGAGAGTCTTCATTCCAAGCCACTTGAAGATTTCAAGATAGGGCAGCAGCGACACTTCCTGGATCTCAGCCTGGTTGACTGCTGCTATACGCTTGTTGAGACTGTCGAACGGCCTCAGGTCCAGATAGCTGCGGTATGAATCGCCATCGAGGGGGACGTCGTCCAGGTTGCCGCTGGCCACGAGCGCCTTAACCCGCCTTCTGTAGTCGGCAAGTTCGCTGCGGATTCTGCTGAACTGCTCGTCGGCCAGTTCGAGCATACCTGCAAGGCGGTTGAGGTTGCGCAGATAATTTTTCGGCACTTCGATTCCGCTCTTGTAGCCGGTGTCGTGGTTTATGTTGGCCCAGGCGTGCTGCAGGATTGTCCTTATCTGGATTTCGAAACGATAGGGGAAATCGCCCTGAGAGCAGATATAGTGGAGGGACATATATCCGAAACTGTCGATTTCGTGAAGCTTGCGCTTGTCGATGGTGTTCGTCCAGTCGATGTCGAAAAGACGGTCGATGGCCGAAGAAACCTTGTCCACATCATCGATGTAGAAAGTGATGACCCGGATGCCTATGATGTCCGTGATGTCTGCAAGGGTTTTGTACTTGTTGCCCTTCAGTTCCAGTTTGCCGGCGAGAGAATCTTCTGTCTTGACCCTGTATTCCAATGCCGCTACGAGAATGCCCGCATCATCGATAGTCCGCTTAAGCTTGTCAAAAGCTTCGGCGGCCTCTTTTTCGAACTGAGGCAGATTGTCGCGGTATTCCTTAAGAATCGCCTGGCAATGGGCATCCAGATGTCTCTCCATAAGCTATTTTTATTTTCTATTTGCCACTGTATCTGCCGGCGAAGAGTACCGCACCGGTGCTTTGCTCAGTGATGATATAGATGAACGGATGGTCGGCGTGGAAAATTGGTCTCATAGGCCCGACAGATGTTGCATTTTTTTCAATTGCTGCAACTGAAACGGCTGCTGCCTCAGAACCTTCTTCATCGACTTTGATGACTGCATCCTGCTGCACGAAACTCAGCCTGGAGGCTGCAGGAGACATAGCGCTGAAATCTGCGGCAGTGAAGGCGAGGGGCATACCCATCGCAGAGAGGATATCGTTGAGCCTGATCTTGAACTTCGTCTCGAATTTGGGAATCCAAAGGTCAATCTCTACTTCGGCAGGTTTCGTGCGGAGACGGTCCCAGTCAGTATTTTTCAGTTCGGCGGTTATGTCCGATACCTTGTAGTCGCCCTTGGGCAGCAGTATTATCATTGAAAAAGAACCGTTGCCATAAGGCAGGCGGACCATCTGGTACCTGTCATTCTCGTGGTAAGGCACTTCGCTGACCTGCTTCATCATCTTCACTGTGCCGAAGTTCCCGTCTTCATCGAAGAAGAGATCGTCGGATGTGGCGTCCTTGGAGAACTGATATACCCACTGGCTCTTGAAATACACGGCGTTCATAAGGTAGGCGAGAATGCGTGGATCCACGTTGTCGATGACTTTTGGTATCAGTCCCTCTGTCTGCTTCGAGCACCAGCCGTTGATGGCCTTGAGAGCTTCTTCGCCGTTCGCGAAGTCCAGATTGGAAACTTCGGCGTCGAAAAACTTGCTGACATCTTTCCTGAAAGAGCCGTTGAGCGGCCAGCCGTCATCCAGGAAGATGGCATTGGCTATGTTAAGCTTGGTCTTGTTGTCGAGATTCGGAAGTTGTTGGAGCATCGACAGGCAGAACTGGTTTACTTCGTCCACTTCGCCGGCGCCGTAGCCGAGGACTTTGGCTATCTGGGCGGCAGTTTCGCCATTGGCTCCGTCCAGAAGCATTCCAAGCAGGAACTGCATGCTCAGGGGTGAGACTACGAAGTCCTCTTTGGCTTCTTTATTTATGCGGTCGATGAAATCGAAAGTGAAAGTGCCGCCTTTCTTCACGAAGCCGGCAGCTTTGGTTGAAAGCTCCAGGGGTTTGTAGGCGTTGTCTGCGTCATTTCCGCTGACCTCCGGTATTTCCCCGCAGGAAACGACTGTCATCATCATCAAGGCTGCGCCCGCAGCGAGGAATAACAAGTGTTTCATGGCTTTAGATTTTGCTTTTTTAACATGCTAAGTTACATAATTATTATTAAAAAACATGAGGCCCCTGGGGGCCTCATTTATATGCTTTTCAAGTAACAGATCCTATTTTCCGCAGAATTTCCCGGCAAAGATGATCGCTCCGGTGCTGTTCTCGGTTATGATGTAGAAGAATGGCCTGTCGGCGTGGAAGACCACATTTTTCCCCGGCTTTAGAATTGCCGAATCCATCATATCTCCCCTGGAAACCGCAGCAGCCTCAGTTCCTTCCTCATCAACCTTGATGACGGCATCCTGTTTTACAAGACTGAGAAATAAGGCATGGTCCGACATAGCTTTGAAGTCAGCAGTATTTTTGTCAAAAGCCGAAGGCATTCCCATAGTTGAGAGGATATCATTCAGGTTAATGCTGAATTTGGTTTCGAACTTGGGAAGCCACAAATCCACATCACATCTAACCATATTGAGATAGAAGTCCGACCAGGTCTCTTCTTTGAGCGACTCAAGTACATCCTCGAGAGTAAAACCTTCGTCTGGAAGCACGACAACCATATTGTAAGCCCCGTTCCCGTAAGGAAGGCGCACTGCAGTGAAAACATCAGTACCCTGGCAAGGCAGCTCGCTGTGATTCTTCATCATCGGTACGCTCTTCTTCGTGCCGTCTTCAAGCTTGAACGGTTCATTCTTTGTCTGAGCCTTGTCGAACTTCAAGCTCTCGGCCCACTGGCTCTTGAAGTACATCGCATTCATCAGGATGGCCAGTTTGTCTTCATCCACGTCGTTTATGATTTCGGGGATGAGTCCGTTCGTATGGTCAGAACACCAGTCGTTGATTTTTTTGACGGTTCCGGCCCGGTCAGAGAAGTCCATATTTTCCACCTCTGCCTCATAGAACTTGCCGACGGTCGCCTTGTAGTTTTCGAGCAGGGGCCACTTCTGGTTCACCACGATGGCGTTTGCAATTTCGAGCGTTATCTGCCTGTCGAGATCAGGAAGCTGCCTCAGCAACTGCAGGCAGAAATCATTGACGGCAGCAACCTCGTCAGCTCCATATCCAAGGACCTTGCAAATCTCGTCGGCGGTCTGCCCCTGGGCACCGTTCAGCAGCATTCCAAGCAGGAACTGCATACTGAGAGGAGAAGTAATGAAATCTTTATCGGTGACTGCATTCACCTGGTCGATGAAGTTTATGGCGAAAGAGTTTCCTTCCCTGACGTATGTTGCAGCCTTGCTGTCGGCGGGCATATCGAGCGGCCGATAGGGATTGTTGCCAGAGTTCCAATGCACATCGCCGCCGGGGCCGCTGGAGCAAGCAATACACCCAAATGCAATGATTGTGAG
The DNA here is from genome assembly GCA_017519185.1 of Bacteroidales bacterium. Taxonomy (GTDB): domain Bacteria; phylum Bacteroidota; class Bacteroidia; order Bacteroidales; family UBA932; genus Equibacterium. The sequence goes on from JAFWSX010000025.1 coordinate 148,485, forward strand.
TGCAAAAATGATTAATAAGCGTTTCATATCGTTGATAAAGATATTTACAAATTGATTCTCAAACCTGTTGCCACGGAAAACATCAGGGGATTCTCGCTGCGGTATGTAGACAGCACGCGGTGTCTTGACGGTGCCGTCCAGCTCAGCTCGGGCTCCACGTAAAGACCGATGCGCCGGTTGATGTTGAACTGGACTCCTCCTGCACCCAGCAGTGAGAAACTCAGGCCGTCTTTTGTTTCTATCAAGTCGTGGTTAAGTGTAGCCCCGAGGCAGTAATCTCCCTCGATTCCTCCGCCAAGGTATACATCCAGCCACCTGCCTGATGCCAGCATCCAGTCCAGGCGCACCGGAATGCCGAGGTAATGCGCATTCTGCGTCCTTTGATAGTCGTAGCGGTAGTTGTTGTAGTTGAGCGAGACTATGGATGAATACTTTGAATAATCAAGCCCGGTTACGACAGAAAGTCTTTCAGAAAATGGAATCCTTGCAGTCAGCCCTAATTTCAGCGGAATGCTGTGCTCTGCGTTTGTTACGGAATAATCGAACTTCGGTATGGGAGACTGGTGATTGCCTGAGGGTTGGCTGGGAGATGACGTCATATAGTAATAGACAGATCCAGGAGAAGGTGTACTGCTTGATTTGACGGCGTAGTCAGACAAGGGACTCGCCGAGGCAAGTCTCATAAAAGTCATTTCCGGTGCAGGCCCCATTTGGTTGGGCGCAAGCGAAGCCAGTATCGGAACGACTGCCGCCAGAAGCCCGCCTCCGGCAACAGCTCCTACCGCCGACCCGATTTTCATACCAGTCGGTTTGGATATGGTTACTTCCGGGATATACGGAGTGTTGGGAGTTATGGCGTTGTTGCCGCCGGTCCTCGGTGTCTGGACGGTCGTGCCCTCTCGGGGCGACCCGGCAGTTCCTGTCGGTCCGGCAGTGTCAGCCTTAGCCTCAGGCTCGTTGTCGGCTGGTGCCGTATCGGCTACTGTGGCTTCATCCGTCTCTGTCACGTCTGTCGTCTGCGTCTCAGTTTCGGTATCTTGTATGCTTACGGCTGGCTGCCGTGTTGTCTTCGGTGTGACGGCCTGGGCAATGAGTGGCTGAGCCGGTGCCGGTTCGACTGCTACTGCTTCGCTAGATGAGTCTGTGGAGTCAGTGACGGCAGCGATGGTTGTGGTCGGTTGCTGGATAGTCCGGATGCCTTCATCCGTTGTCCCAGGCTTGCCGAGGAACAGGAATGCTGCAAGTCCTGCTGCGACGGCGGCGGGCACAATCCAGATGAGGGGAGAGCGTCTTGAAGGAGCGGGACTGCCTGCAGCTTCCCTGCGGGCATGGAACTCGGCAAGACTACCCTCCGGAAGGGGACTTTCATACCCTTCCAGCTTGTCTTTTATTATGTCTTCCCAGTTTTTCATCGTTCCTTTTCCTTCAAATATTGTCTTATGTTTTCTTTCAATTGTTTCCGGGCTTTTGCCAGCACTCCGGCCGAACCCTTTTCGCTTATTCCCAGCATCTGGGCAATGTCTTTGTGTGAATAGCCGTCGATGCAGTATAGGTTGAAAACCGTCCTTCTCTCGTCACTTAGCCCTGATAGCCATTCAAGGAGCTTTTCGTGCGGTATGGCTTCCACTTCATCTGGACTGGGCTCCGGGATATTGTCCCTGAAGCTGAAATCCAGCGGAACCGTCTTCCATTTCTGACGTTTGATATGGTTGATCGTCTTGTTGATGGCAATCCGGCTTATCCAGCCTCCCAGAGATCCTTTCCCGGAGTAGCTGAAAGTGGAAATCTTGTCGAGGGCCTGGATCAGCGACTCCTGCATCAGATCCTTCGCCTCGTCGCTGTCTCCCAGATACCTTCTGCAGAGCGTATACACCCTGGCCGCATATCTTCTATACAGCTCGTCCTCGGCCTTTATGTCGCTCCGAGAGCAGTGTCTGGCCAGTTCCTGCTCGTCAAGATCCCTATACACTTAAATACTCAATTGTATTTCATCAATCGTAATTCATAAAGGTAAACACACTGAATGTCAAAATACGTCTTATGAATGAAATAAAAATTAACTTTGTAAAGTTTCTTTACAATTGACGAGAAATCTATGGCAACGAAAATCGGTAAGATACTGGTGGTGGACGACAATCAGGGAATCCGCAGGACGCTTGAGATCCTGCTGCCTGTGCATTTCGAGCAGGTGAGGACGATTCCGTCGCCGGCGACGCTTGTGACTTCGCTGGAGCAGTTCCGCCCGGACGTGGTGCTGCTCGATATGAATTTCAACACATCCATCAATACGGGCAACGAAGGCCTTTACTGGGCAGGTGAGATCAAGAAGATGGTGCCGGACGTCGAGGTGGTGCTGTTCACTGCATATGCCGATATAGCGCTTGCGGTGGAAGGGATGAAGCGCGGAGCCTTCGACTTCATCGTCAAGCCCTGGGACAACGACAAGCTGATAGAAGTTCTGACGGCAGCCCGGGACAAGGCCCGCAAGGCGATGAAGCGTGATGTCAGGACGGCGCCGAGTCCGGCTGACGACAATGCTATGTTCTGGGGCGGCTCAAAGTCTATGGCTGCCATACTGAGGACTGTCGAAAAGATCGCTCCCACGGATGCCACTGTCCTCATCACAGGTGAGAACGGTACGGGAAAGGACGTGCTTGCCCGCGAGATTCACGCCCGCAGTCTGCGCAGCAGGAAGCAGATGGTGGCGGTCGATGCCGGAGCCATCACCGAGACACTTTTCGAAAGTGAACTTTTCGGACACGTCAAGGGTGCCTTCACCGATGCACACGCCGACCACGTGGGCAAGTTCGAGCAGGCCGACGGAGGTACGCTGTTCCTCGATGAGATCGGCAACATTCCGCTGCACCTACAGGCAAAGTTGCTGAGGGTTCTCCAGAACCGTAGCGTGGTGAGGGTAGGAGGCACTCAGGCCATTCCGGTGAACATCAGGCTGATCTGTGCCACCAATATGGATCTGGAGCAGCTGGTGCGCGAAGGCCGTTTCCGCGAAGATCTCTATTACCGCATCAATACAGTGCACATAGCCCTTCCCCCGCTCAGGGAAAGGAAGGAAGACATAGCTCCGCTTGCTCAGATGTTCCTGGAGCGGTTTGCCCTGAAGTACCACCGTCCGCTGACGGGACTTACACCGGAGGCAGCGGCGATGCTTACCGAGAACCGCTGGAGTGGCAACATCCGTGAGCTGGGCAACTGCATAGAGAAGGCCGTGATTCTTTCGGAGGGCAACGTCCTTACTGCAAACGATATCCAGCTGGAGGCCGCAAGGCCAGCCGGCAAGACCATAAAGGCAGCCAGCGAGGCTGAGGAGGAACGGCTGGTCCGCGAAGCTATGGAGCGAACCGACGGGAATATCTCCGCTGCTGCGAAGATGCTCGGAGTCAGCCGTCCGACCCTGTATGCAAAACTTAAGAAGTACGGTCTATGACATTCACCGTGTGGCATATCGTTGGTGCTTGCTCCGTCGCGGCTGTTATAGCAGCGGTGATTGCAACGCTCAGGACAAGGCGCAAGGCCATCAAGAAGGTAGCCTATATGATGGATGCCCTGGAGGACGGTGAACTGAACTTCCGCTTCAAGGACAGCAACAAGTTCAACCGCACTCTCAACCGTATCCGCACCATCTTCGAGACTCAGAGGCAGGCCCACGAGCAGGATTCCTGGACCAAGCTGATACGCGTGCTGACCCACGAAATAATGAACACTGTGTCGCCGATTGCCTCACTATCCGACGCTATGGCAAAGTCAGTCGATGAGAACGGCCGCAGCGAGCTTGACCTCAAGGCCGGCCTTGAGACAATCTCCGATTCTTCCAAGAACCTTATCGACTTCGTGCAGACCTACCGGCAGCTTTCCGGCGTGGCGAAGCCTGTCCGCAAGGCTCTCGACCTCCAGGAACTGATGGATGGCGTCATAGCCCTCAACAGCGAATTCGCGGCTGCCTGCGGAGCCGAGTGCCGCTATCGTCCAGAGGAGCCTGACCTGATGATCTACGCTGATGAAGGCCAGATTTCCCAGATTCTCATCAACCTTATCAAGAACGCCCTGCAGGCCGGTGCGAAGCACGTTGACATCAGCGCCCGGATGGGCAAGGACGACGAGGTGATAGTGCTGGTGGCCAACGACGGCGAACCTATTCCTCCCGCCGCGCAGGAGCAGATATTCATTCCGTTCTACACGACCAAGAAGGAAGGCTCCGGCATCGGTCTGAGCATTTCCCGCCAGATAATGCGTAACCACAACGGCAGCATAGAGCTCGACTCCAGCGAACCCGGCCGCACCGCCTTCCGTCTGGAGTTCAGGTAGGTATCAGACTTCAGTTTCGCCAGCATAGTGTAAAGCAGGAATTGTAAAGAGAAAAGTGTAAAGAGTTGTAAAGACCTTTACACTTTTTCGTTTTTGCACCTCAGGGCTTATCTTCTGACAGTCAGCAATTTGTCTATTTTGGTATAATGGATGTTCATTTTTGGCACAAGAAGATTCATTTCATACATGAACAAATTTATTTTCATTTGGTTTTTTGGTGTTGTCTTCGGTGCCTGCATACCTTCTATGCAGGCCTGGGGACAGACTATGACACTCCGTGACTGTATGGAGTACGCAATTTCCAACTCTACGAAGATCCGCATCCAGCAGGCTGCAACCGGAGACGCACAGATAGACCGAAGGGATGCCGCACTGGCACTTTTCACTCCCAATATCAGTGCGCAGACCTATGCCTACTACAACTTCGGCCGCAGCATCGACCCGCAGACCAACACATATTTCAACACTACGTCGTTCCGCAACAACTACGGGGTTTCGGCAGGCTACGACCTGTTCGACGGCTTCAAGGCTGTGAACAACTTCAAGATATCCAGGACCGGAATGCTGATAGCCGATTCGCAGGAGAAGCAGGTGGAGGCCGACATATGCCTGGCGGTGATGGAAGCCTACTACAATGTGGTCTACTACAAGAGGCTCTGCGATGTGTACGAAGAGCAGGTGGCAACGGCGGAACAAGCGCTCACCAAGGCGCGCAGGCAGGAAGAGCTGGGGCAGAAGGGGCACGCCGACGTCATCTAGATGGAGGCAGACCTTGCCGACCGCAGGTATGACCTCACCAATACCTACAATATGTATTGCGACCAGAAGATGACTCTTGCAGACCTGATGTTCTGGCCGGTGGATGAAGAACTGACGATTGACACTTCGATGCCGGAGTGGAGACTCGATCCCGTGGCCTCGGAAGCCGTCGTGGACTTTGCCCTAGACAATAATCCTGCAGTGAGGATAGCGTCGCTGCAGGAACTGAATGCCCGCCGGGAGTTGAACACCGCCAGATGGCAGGTGCTGCCGTCGCTCGGCGTCTATGCCGGATGGAATACAAGTTACTACTCATATGAAGGCTCGGTAACGGCTCCCTTCCCCGACCAGTTCCGCAACAACAGCGGTGAGTATGTGCAGCTTTCTCTCTCCATTCCCATATGGAGCCGGCTGGGCAAGCACTCTGCCATAGCCCGCAAGAAGCACGCACTGACCAAGGCTTCAGCCACGCTCGACCAGAAACGCCGCGACGTTGAGAGCGAGGTGCGCCGTGCCATCCAGGACCGTGACGGCGCCGCGACTGCCTACCAGCAGGCCCAGCGTAAGGCCGAGGTGCAGCAGGAGGCCTACAGCCTCAACCTCAAGAAGCTCGAGCAGGGCCTCATCTCTCCGCTGGAGTTCCAGACAGCGAACAACAACTACCTTAAATCCCGCGCCGACGAAATGAACAGCCTCTTCAAATACCTCATCAAACAGGCTGTGGTGAAATACTACAACGGCGTCGAATATGTAAATCAATAAGATATTATGGATAAGATCATCGAAAAGAAAACAGGCTGGCGTGTGGCGTTTACCAAGAAGGCTCTGCCCTGGTGGCTGGGAGCACTGTTGCTGGCATTCATAGTATATCTGATAGCACGGCCCAATGCAAAGACCCTGAGGGTGGATAAAGACACAGTCACCATCTCAAGCGCCGTGATGGGCGAGTTCAACGACTACATCCGCATCAGCGGCCGGGTGCAGCCGATGACCACCGTCCAGCTGAGCCCGCAGGAAGGCGGCATCGTGGAGAAGATCCTCATCGAAGAGGGTTCGCCCGTGAAGGCCGGGGATGCCATCCTCATCCTGAACAACGACAACCTGGACCTGCAGATACTGAACTCAGAGGCCGAACTGGCCGAGAAGGAGAACATCCTCCGCAACACCCAGATACAGATGGAGCAGCAGAAGCTGGACGTGCGCCAGAACGAACTGGAGTACGGCACGCAGGTCGACCGTATGCGCCGTGCCTACGAGCAGCAGAAAGCCCTCTACGACGAGAAACTCATCGCAAAGGAAGATTACCTGAAGGCTGAGGAGGACTACAGGCTTGCCAGCCAGAAATATGAACTTATCCGCGAACGCTCAAGGCAGGACAGCCTCTACCGCGGCACGCAAATCGACCGTATGGAAGAGAGCCTCGACAATATGCTGCTCAATATGCAGATGATCCGCAAGCGCAAGGGCAACCTCATCGTGAAGGCCCCCATCGACGGCGAACTCGGCCTGCTTGACGTCGTGCTCGGCCAGAGCATAGCCAGCGGCACCAAGATAGGCCAGGTCAACTCAGTCGGAACATATAAGGTGGAAGCACAGATCGACGAGCATTACATCGACCGCGTCGTCGCAGGCCTCGAAGCCACTTTCGAACGCCAGGGCGAGACCTACGCCACCAGCATCCGCAAGGTATATCCCGAGGTGCGCGACGGCAAGTTCCAGGCCGACTTCAAGTTCGAAGGCCAGCAGCCCGACAACATCCGCGCCGGCCAGACCTATTACCTGAACCTCCAGCTCGGCCAGCCCGAAGAGGCCGTCATCATCCCCCGCGGCACATTCTACCAGAAGACCGGAGGAAAATGGATTTACGTCGTTAACAAGGATGGCACCAAAGCCGTCAAGAGAGAGATACGCATTGGCCGCCAGAACCCGCAGTACTATGAGGTGCTGGAAGGCCTGGAACCCGGCGAGAAGGTGATTACCTCCGGATATGAAACTTACGGTGATTCAGATGTACTGGTATTCTAGGCGATGAAAAGTTTTTGGAATTTTCTTAAGAAGAACAAGCTCTACGGGGCCATCAACATCATAGGCCTCACGGTCTCGATGGCGTTCGTGCTCCTGTTGGCAGTATATGTCCAGCGTCAGTTGTCCACGGATTCTTTCCAGGAGAATGCCGACCGGATATTTGTCATTGCCAACGAGAACAGTCTTACGATGGGCTATTGGCTGGACAAGCATCTGAAGAACAATTTCCCGGAGATTGAAAAGGGATGCTGTGTCGCCAATATGGCATCGGCCGCACCTTTCCATATCGACGGGGCCGGCGGAGAACTGGTCTATGGTCGGATGATGTCGGCCGACAGCACGTTCTTCGACATATTCAGTTATGAACTGGCGGCCGGCAACAAGGCCGACTGGCACCTTTCCTGGGACCGTTGTATGATCAGCGAGGAGTTTGCAAACGCCCATTTCGGAGACAAGGATCCGATCGGGAGACAGCTGTTTTCCGAGGGGGGAGAGGCCAACCTGACCATCTGCGGCGTCCTGAAGGATTTCGGCAACTCCGTCCTCAAGACTCCGGATGTGCTGGTCCGCGGCGAGATGATGCCGAAAAACAATCCGGCCCACGATGAGTATATGAGCAATGCCGGGGCCGGGACCTGTTTCGTGATGACATACCCTGGCGCCGACCTTGGGGCAAAGAAAGGGGAACTGCTGAATTGGCTGGAAGAGAATTTCTGGATTTATAAGAGCAACTGTGACCAGGTCCGCCTCATACCGTTGAGAGATTTGTATTTCCTCGATGAAGGCAATCTCGACTGGAATGGAACCGTTCAGATCGGCAACCGGGATTTCGTGAACCTCCTGCTGGCGATGTGCCTGCTGCTCCTGGCTTTCGCAGTGCTCAACTATATAAATATGACAACTGCACTGACTGGCTTCCGCGCCAAGGAAATGGCTACCCGCAGGCTCGTCGGAGCCGATAAACGGGGCATTTTCCTGAAAGTCATTGCCGAGAGCACCATCATCTGCGGCATCTCGATGCTGCTGGCCATCTTGCTGGCAGAGGCGCTTGCGCCGTTGGCTTCCCGTCTTCTGGCCTATCAGGTGTCCATTTTCAAGGCCGTGACCCCGGTCAATGTATTGCTGGTGCTGGCCTTTATCGCTGTGCTCGGCATTTTGGCCGGCATCGTTCCCGCATTGCTCATCCAGCGTGCCCAGCCCATCGAGATTGTCCGGGGAACGCTCCGGCTCAAGACGAAAACCGTCTACAGCAAAGTCATCATCGTCCTGCAGAATGTGGTTTCTGTCGTGATGCTGGTGAGCGCCCTGACGATGGGCCTCCAGATCCGGCATCTGATTACGGCCGACCTGGGATACAACACGAAGGACATACTTGTCATAAACAATGACTTTGGGCAGAGCGGCCAGCTCCGCCCGCTGCTTGACCGGCTGAGAGAAGAAGCCTGCGTGGAAGAAGTGGGACAGGGCAACGGCATTCCGCTGGAAGGGACGAATAACGTCACTATGGAAGTTGGCACCGGCAACTGGGTGTCGTTCCAGCAGATTCAGGGAGATGACAAATATTTCCAGATCCTGGGGCTGAAAGAAAAGCAGGACAATCACCAGCGCGCCTGGTGGCTCAACGAATACGCCTTCAAGCTGATAGGTATTGAAGAGTCGGAAACGGAATATGTGACTTCTATGGAGGGCAGTTTCCCCATCGGCGGCGTTTACTATGATTTCAAGGTGCGTCCGCTAGAATCGGCCCAAAGCGCGGCAATGGTCTACAACTGGAAAGAAAGTCCGGACGACAATTTTCCCTGGGTGCTGGTAGTCAAGACCAACGGAGACCACGGCGTGGCCCGCAAGAAAGTGGAGGCGGTTGTGGAAGAAGTTTTCCCCGGCAGGATGTTCGAAGGGGCATATATTGAAGAGAGGATCGAAGACGGCTTCAAAGACGAAAGCCGAGTGCTGGACATCGTACTCATCTTTACTCTGCTGTCCATTCTTGTGAGCGCCCTCGGCCTCTTCGCGATGAGTTCCTACTATATGCAGCAGGAAATCCGCAGCGTTTCAGTAAAAAAGGTCTTTGGAGCCGATTATTCCGGTGTGCTGAAGGAACTGGTGCTGGCGTTTATGAAGATGGTGGGCATCGCCTTCGTCATCGGAGTTCCGGTCGCCTGGTTCATTATGAACCGATGGCTCTCGGGCTACGGCCACCGCATCAACCTTCACTGGTGGATTTTCGTCCTGGCCGGCCTTGTAGTCGCCCTGATTGCCATCATATCCGTTCTCTACCAGAGCGTCAAAACCGCCCGGACCAATCCCGCCGAGGCATTGAAGAAAGAATAGAATAAACAATAAAACATATACCAATGATTAAAGTATCAAACCTCAGTAAAATCTTCCGCACGGAAGAAATCGAGACCACAGCTCTCAACGGTGTTTCATTCGAAATCAAGGACGGCGAGTTCGTCGCCATAATGGGCCCTTCGGGCTGCGGCAAGTCCACGCTGCTGAACATCCTCGGCCTGCTGGACAACCCCACCAGTGGTTCGTATGAACTCCTCGGCACCG
>JAFWSX010000026.1 GCA_017519185.1 Bacteroidales bacterium
AGGAGGCCATCGCCCACGCCCAGGCTGCCAATGTGCCGATGGTGTTTGCCATCAACAAGATAGACAAGCCCGGAGCCAACCCGGAAAAGATAAAGGAACAGCTTGCCAATATGAACATCCTCGTCGAGGACTGGGGCGGCAAGTACCAGTGCCAGGAAATATCTGCCAAGAAAGGCATCAACGTCGACAAACTGCTCGACAAAGTGCTGCTCGAGGCCGACCTGCTCGAACTCAAGGCCAATCCCGACAAGAACGCCGTCGGCAGCGTAATCGAGTCTTCTCTCGACAAGGGCCGCGGCTATCTGGCCACGATTATGGTCCAGGGTGGTACGCTGCACGTCGGTGATGTGATGCTCAGCGGCTGCTACACAGGCAAGGTCAAGGCTATGTTCAACGAAAGGGGACAGAAGATTGACGCCGCAGGGCCGTCGACTCCTGTTTCCGTGCTCGGCCTGAACGGTGCGCCTACTGCCGGTGACAACTTCAACGTGCTGGACGACGAGAAAGAAGCCAAGGACATTGCCAACAAGCGCGAGCAGCTCATCCGCATCCAGGGCATCAAGACCACCCAGCACATCACCCTCGAAGAAATCGGACGCCGTATCGCCATCGGCAACTTCAAGGAGCTCAACATCGTGCTCAAGGCCGACGTGGACGGTTCTATCGAAGCCCTCACCGATTCGCTCATCAAGCTTTCTACTGAGGAGGTCAAGGTGAACGTGATCCACCGTGCCGTAGGTGCCATCTCTGAGAGCGACGTGCTGCTGGCTGCAGCCTCCAATGCCATCATCATCGGCTTCCAGGTGCGTCCTAGCGCCAATGCCCGCAAGATGGCCGAGAAGGAAGGCATCGAGATTCGTCTATACTCAGTCATCTACGATGCCATCAACGAGGTCAAGGACGGTATCGAGGGTATGCTTGCTCCCGAGGAGAAGGAAGAGATCACAGCTACCGCAGAGGTTCTCGAAACCTTCAAGATTTCGAAGGTCGGAACCATCGCCGGATGTATGGTCCGTGACGGCAAGCTTATCCGTGCTGCCAAGATCCGCGTGATCCGCGACGGCATCGTGGTCTACACAGGAGTGCTTGGCTCGCTGAAGCGCTTCAAGGACGACGTCAAGGAAGTTGGTGCAGGCTTCGACTGCGGTCTGAACATCGAAGGATACAATGACATCAAGATAGGCGATATGATAGAGTCCTATACTATCGTCGAGGTCAAGAGAAAACTGTAATAATTGAATTATGAAAAGAATGAAGGTTAAGGAGCTCCTCGCTCAGCAACCCGGACAGGATGTCCTTGCCAAAGGTTGGGTGAGGACCAAAAGGGGAAACAAGAACGTATCTTTCATCGCTCTCAACGATGGATCTACAATAAATAACATCCAGATTGTCTGCGATGCTGCTAAGTTCGACGAAGAACTGATGAAGCAGATAGGCACCGGCGCCTGCCTGGCAGTCAAAGGCCGCCTTGTGGCTTCAATGGGCAGCGGACAGGCCGTGGAGATACAGGCCGACGAGATTGAGATCTACGGTACCGCAGATGCTACCTATCCTCTCCAGAAGAAAGGACACAGCATGGAATTCCTCCGCGAGGTCGCCCACCTGCGTCCGCGCACCAATACTTTCGGTGCAGTGCTGAGGATCCGTCACGCTATGGCTTTCGCCATCCACAATTTCTTCAACAGCAAGGGCTTCTTCTATCTGCATACCCCTCTGATCACTGCCAGCGACGCCGAGGGAGCAGGAGCTATGTTCCAGGTAACGACTCTTGACTTGAACGATGTGCCCAAGACTGAGGACGGCAAGGTTGATTTCTCATCTGATTTCTTCGGACGCCAGACTTCACTCACCGTCAGCGGCCAGCTCGAAGGAGAGCTTGGTGCAATGGCGCTTGGCAATATCTACACTTTCGGCCCGACTTTCCGTGCCGAGAATTCGAACACTCCGAGACACCTCGCCGAGTTCTGGATGATAGAGCCTGAGATGGCTTTCTATGACATCAATGACAATATGGACCTCGCCGAGGAGTTCATCAAATACTGTGTGCAGTATGCTCTCGACAACTGTGCCGACGACATAAAGTTCCTCAACGATATGTTCGACAAGGAGCTCATCGAGCGTCTGCAGGGAGTCCTCAAGGACAGTTTCGTGAGACTTACCTACACCGAAGGCGTCAAGATCCTGGAAGATGCAGTTGCCAGCAAGGGCGTCAAGTTCGAATATCCCGTAGGCTGGGGCATCGACCTGCAGAGCGAGCACGAAAGGTATCTCGTGGAGCAGCATTTCCGCAAGCCGGTGATCCTTACCGACTATCCGAAGGAAATCAAGGCTTTCTATATGAAGATGAACGACGACGGCAAGACAGTCCGTGCCATGGACGTGCTGTTCCCCAAGATCGGCGAAATCATCGGCGGTTCGCAGCGTGAGGAATCTCTCGAGAAATTGGAGAATATCATTGCCGAGCGCAAGATGGACACCCGCAACCTCTGGTGGTATCTCGATACCCGCCGTTTCGGCACCGCTCCTCATAGCGGTTTTGGCCTGGGATTTGAACGCCTGCTGATGTTCGTGACAGGAATGACCAACATCCGCGACGTGATCCCGTTCCCTCGCACGCCCAAGAATGCAGAATTTTAACTGAAGACAGATATGCTCATCATTGGTATAGCCGGCGGTTCCGGTTCTGGCAAGTCAACGGTGGTAAGCCGCATCCAGGATGCGTTCCAGCACCGTGTGGTCGTGATTCCCGAGGATTCATACTACAAGGACAATGGCGACCTGCCCGAAGAGGAAAAAAGGAGGATGAACTTCGACCATCCCGATGCAGTCGATTTCGCCCTGCTGACCGAACACCTGAAGATGATACGTGAAGGAAAGGCCATCGAGCAGCCGGTGTATTCCTACATCACCTGCGGCCGTTCCAAGACACAGACAGTCCACGTGGAGCCTGCAGAGGTGATAATAGTCGAAGGAATCCTGGCTTTCTGCCACAAGGACCTTATGGACCAGATGGACATAAAGATCTTCGTGGATGCTGATGATGACGACCGTTTCATGCGCATTCTAGTCCGCGACATCGCGAGCAGGGGCAAGGATGTGGACTGGGTCATCGAGCGATATACCAACACTGTCAAGCCGATGTACCTTCAGTTCATAGCGCCGAGCAAGCGTTATGCGGATATCATCATCCCGCAGGGAGGCCACAACCAGGTGGCGATAGATATGCTGCTGGCCAGGATAGAAAAGGCTCTTGGCCCCGTGAAAAGTGTCTGAAAAAGAACATAAGAGAGAGAACAGGGTTGGATTGTATTCAACCCTGATTTTCCATTTCTCCCTGATCATCATCCTGCTTATAGCCTCGATAGGAGGAGTTGTGAGCAAGGAAAATACCTTTGTCCTCGATTTCACCAAGCAGGAGCAGCGGCAGAAGGAGATGGAGGTGGAGCAGATGAAGCAGAAGGTCAGCGAAGAGGTTGACAACCTGCTTGCAATGGCGAGGTCACAGTCCAGCCAGGTCCGCAACATCGCCGTGGATGCCAACGAACGTCTGCGCGACGACCGCAACGCAAATCCTTCAAGGGTATATGACGAAGCTCGCGACCTGCAGAAGAAGCTCGACGCAGCCGCCCAGCTGTCCAAGCAGCTTGACGCCAAGGATGCCCAGGATTATGCCAGCCTCGACGACAAGAAGGACAAGCAGGACAACAATAAAACCACTGCATATTCCGGCCCGTCAGTCATATCCTATGACCTTGAAGGCCGCAAGGCGAGCAGCCTTCCGGTGCCGGCCTACAAAGGCTACGGCGGAGGTGACGTGAGCGTCAAGATATATGTCAACAAGTCCGGAAGGGTCATCAAGGCGGAGGTCATCGAAAGCGTGTCATCTTCGGACCGTTCGCTCTGGAGTTTCGCCGAGGCTGCCGCCAAAAAGTCCCGTTTCACTTCTTCTACGACGGCACCCGACCCCCAGATCGGCAGCATTGTGTACAGATTCATCAGACAATGATGAATAAAAATCGATCAAGAGTCTGGAATTTGTCAAAAAAGTTTTATATTTGCAATCCATAACTGCTCGATTCGTCTAACGGTTAGGACAAGAGATTCTCAATCTCTAAATAGGAGTTCGATTCTCCTATCGAGTACAAATAAACTGCTTACGGGCGGTTTTTTTTTATCATAAAAGTTTCGAAAATGGCTCAAAACAGGCGAGTAAGGGTTCGTTTCGCCCCCAGTCCCACAGGTCCGCTCCATATCGGCGGAGTCCGCACAGCTCTTTATAATTATCTTTTCGCACGTCACGAAGGTGGCGATTTCATACTCCGCATCGAGGACACCGATTCCCAGAGGTTCGTTCCCGGAGCAGAGGAATATATTATGGAAGCCCTTGAGTGGTGCGGTATTAAGCTGGACGAAGGCATCCGCGAAGGCGGTCCCCACGCTCCGTACCGTCAGAGCGAAAGGAAAGAGATCTATCTCAAGTATGCACTTCAGCTGGTCGAGAGCGGCAACGCCTATTATGCATTCGACACTGCGGAAGAGCTTGACGCGCTTCGCAAGGCTGCCGAGGCACAGGGAAAGAGCTTCTCCTATGACGCCCGCGTGCGCGGTACCCTCAACAACTCCCTGGCTCTTCCCGAGCAGGAAGTGAAGGCCCGTCTGGAAAGCGGAGCTCACTGGGTCATCCGTTTCAAGATGCCTGAGAACGAGAATGTGGAAATGGACGATATGATCCGCGGCAACATCACCATCAATACTTCGACACTCGACGACAAGGTGCTGTACAAGTCTGCAGACAGTCTGCCTACATATCACCTTGCAAACATCGTGGACGACCACCTTATGGAGATCAGCCACGTGATCAGAGGAGAGGAGTGGCTTCCTTCGCTGCCGCTGCACTATCTGCTGTACAAAGCTTTCGGGTGGACAGCCAGCCAGCCCCGTTTCGCACATCTGCCTCTGCTGCTAAAGCCTCAGGGCCAGGGCAAGCTCAGCAAGCGCGACGGTGACAAGTTCGGATTCCCGGTATTCCCCCTCGAGTGGCATTCCGCCGAAGGCGACGTTTCCATAGGCTATCGCGAAGAAGGATATCTGCCTCAGGCATTCATCAATATGCTTGCCCTTCTCGGATGGAACCCCGGCACCGAGCAGGAGATCTTCTCTATGGACGAACTCATCGAGGCCTTCTCCCTCGAGAAAGTCAGCAAGTCGGGCGCCCGGTTCAACCAGGACAAGGCCAAGTGGTTCAACGCACAGTATATCCGCAACAGCAGCGACGAGTTCCTCGGGGCACAGCTCAGGGATATGCTTGCCGCGCGCGGTCTTGACGTTACCGTCGAGCGTGCCGCAAAAGCCGTTTCCCTGATCAAGGAAAGGGCCGTCCTTCTCAAGGACCTGCTCCCTCTGACCATCTATATGTTCGAGGCTCCCAAAGGCTACGATGAGAAGTCTGTGTCCAAGTTCTGGAAGGCCGAAGACGTGGAGAGGTTCAGGACACTGCGCGACAAGTTCGCGGCCCTGGAGAGCATCACAGTGGCCGAAACAGAGCCTTTCATCTGCCAGTGGGCTGCCGACAACGGGCTGCCTCTCGGCCGGATGATGAATGGCCTGCGTCTTGCAGTCCTGGGCATCAGCCAGGGCCCCAGCATTTTTGCCATCTGCGAGTTCATCGGCAAGGATGAAACACTTGCACGTATGGATGCCGCCCTTGCGGCACTGGGAACTCCCGCCGAGTAGTTTCGTTCTTTACCGGAACAAAAAAGAGGCTGTCCAAACGGACAGCCTCTTTTTCTATTTAGAACAGGAATTATCTTGCACCGTACATGATCTTCAAAGCCGAGCAGCGACGAAGCTCTTGCTTGATGTCGGTGATGATACCCATACGGGTGTCTTCGTCAGCCTTGATTGAAACAGTCATGAACGGACGGTCAGACTCGCTCAGGTTCTCACGCTCTGCAGCGATGAAGTCCCTGATCTCATCGATGGTGCGGAACGAGTCGTTGAGCTGGATACGGCTGTCAGTACCATATTTGGCCTGATACTGGTTCAACGGAGTTCCTACATAGATGTAAGATGCGAGGTCTTTTCTTTCGAGCTTGATGATCTCTGATGCCTGGGGCAGGGTGACTTTCACCATACGGTCGGTCTGACGCATACTGGTTGACACCATGAAGAACATCAGGATCATGAATACGATATCAGGAAGGGACGCCGTGCTGATAGCAGGAAGTCCGCCTTTGCCTTTTCTAGAGAATTTTGCCATACTGATACTCCTTATCTTTTAGTAACATCCTTAGGTTCTGCTTCTGAGATGTTCTGCGGGATGCAGTCGCGGCAGATCTGCTGCTGCTCTTCGCTGAGCCTTGCATACTTCTTGCCGAAGTTCTGCATTGCAAATTCGTCACGGATTTCGTTGACGGCGCGTACAAGCTCATTCTGTACTTCGATGTACTTGCTGTAGGTTGTACCACGGTCGTTCTGCAGTGAAATCACACCCTTTGAAACAGGATAATTTCCAAAGCCTTCGATGTTCTTGATTTCCTTCTCGGGAAGGTTCGGATCGTCGGTGGGGTTGGTAAGGAATTCTACGATTTTATCTTTCAGCTGGCTGATATCTATTGCCTCGTTACCTGCGAAGATACGGTCGTTCATATTGATTCTCACAATGATGATGTTACGACGGTTGACTTTCTGGTCCTCAACTTTCTGATCTTCGGCTGGCATAGGAGGAAGACGACGCGAAAGGCCCTTTTCCTGGTCCATAGTAGTTACCATGAGGAAGAATATCAACACCATGAAGGAGATATCCGCCATAGAACTACCATTAATTTCGGGAGTCTTTTTGCTTGCCATGTTGATTGCTAGGTTTTAACTATTTTGTAAAAGCGTTTTTGATAACTGACCACAGAAGGGCAACGATTGCTGCGCCGCCGAGGATGTATGTCAAAATCAAAGCAGCATCACTGAATTTAGATACGCTCTCCGTGTAAGCAACTGAAGTGTTGACAGGACCGCCCTTTGCGAGAACGAATGAGAGGCCTACGAGCACTGCGATGCCGACGAGAAGGAGGACGAAGTTGATGATACCCCTCTTAGAGCTGAAGATCTGGATAAGCTGGAAGATAACCAGAAGGGCAAGAGCCACAAAGAAGAGGATGTAAGTCCAATAGAGGTATGTATTGACTATCGGATCGGATGCTGTATCATGAGGTGATGTGAAGAACAGCACCAGAAGAACAGCGGAAATACCTAGAAGTATTAATTCTAAGATTCGAGCCAATTTCATGATATACTATTTTTGATATTTAACAACGAGGTCAACGAGAGAGATTGAAGCATCTTCCATTGAGCTGGTGATGGTGTCAATCTTAGATACGAGATAGTTGTAGAACAATTGAAGGATGATAGCGACGATCAAACCACCTACGGTAGTGATCAAAGCGACTTTCATACCACCTGCAACGAGGGCCGGAGAGATATCACCTGCAACCTCGATGGCATCGAAGGCCTGGATCAAACCAATCACAGTACCCATGAATCCCAACATAGGAGCGATACCGATGAACAGTGAAATCCAAGTAAGACCGTTCTCGAGTTTGGCCATCTGGACTGAACCGTAAGAAACGACAGCTTTTTCAACGTTTTCAACACCCTGGTCCATGCGGAGGAGACCCTGATAGAAGATGCTTGCTACAGGTCCGCGGGTATTGCGGCAAACTTCTTTGGCTGCTTCAACGTCACCCTTAGAAAGAGCTTCTTCAACGCTGTTGAGGAGTTTCTTGTTGTTGGTCTGGGCGAGGCTGAGGGTAATGATTCTTTCAATAGCGATAGCGAGACCGAAGATAAGGCACAACAAAACTGTTGCCATGAAGCCTGCACCACCTTCGATGAATTTAGCTTTCAGAGCCTGGTGAAGGGGTTGGTCACTTTTAGCTGCAGCGAAAGGATTTGCAGCATCGTCAGATGCAGAAGTAACAACTTCTGTAGCACTTGCCTGATCATTCTGAGCAGTTGCATGGAAGTTTGCAGAGAGAGTCAGAGCACCTGCTACTGCCAAAAACATGAAAAATTTTTTCATAGGTTTTTTAATTAATTATTAAACAATGTATTAAATAGTTTTTTTAGTTTTCTCGCCTATGACCGGAAATATTCCAAGTCATAAATTATCGTGCAATTTAGTACAATTTTTCGGAAATACTATTGTTTTTCTGAAAATTCTCCACGAATGTTTTCAGACATTTTTTCTTTGACAATACGGTTGTCGTCGTATTTGCCGAGCAGATAGTAGAGTTTAGTGAGCGCACTCTCGAATGTTGAGTCGTATGCGCTGGTCACGCCTATCTTCTTAAGAGTCATCCCGGTGGCATATGCGTCCATGTCGACGCTGCCGGCCGCGCACTGGGTCACGTTTACCACAATGATCCCTTCTTCCACGGCCTTGCGTATCTTGTCGAGGAGCCACGCTTCTCCGGGAGCGTTTCCGCAGCCGAAGGTCTCTATCACCAGGGCACGCATTCCTTTCATCGAAAGGACAGTGTCAACATACTGCCTGGGCATGCCCGGATACAACTTCAGGATGCCCACCCTCGTGTCGAGTTTGGTGCTGATGGCAAGCGGGTGCCCCCACGAAGAGGGACGGCGTATCGCAGGCTCGTTGAAATTGATGTGGATGCCTGCCTCGGCGAGCAGGGGATAGTTGGGCGACTTGAAGGCGTTGAAATATTCCGCACTGAACTTGTATGTGCGGTTTCCCCTGTAGAGCTCATTGTCGAAGAAGACGCAGACTTCCGGCACATATGGTCTGCCGTCAGGCCTTTCGGACGCGGCGATTTCTATGGAGGATATCAGGTTCTCGCGGCCGTCGGTGCGGAGCACGCCGATGGGAAGCTGGCTGCCGGTGAGTATCACCGGTTTTTCGAGGTTTTCCAGCATGAAACTCAGCATTGAGGCGGTGAATGCCATAGTGTCGGTGCCGTGCAGGACCACGAAACCGTCGTACCTCGAATAGTTGTCCTTTATAAGCTCGGCAAGTTCAACCCAGAATTCGGGCCTTACGTCCGAGGAATCGATGGCCGGGTCGAATGAATAGGCATCGATGCTCAGGTTGAATTTTCTGAGTTCGGGCACCTCCTTGAGTATCTGGGCGAAGTTGAAAGGGACCAGAGCCAGGCTCTCGCTGTCCTGCTTCATCCCTATGGTGCCTCCTGTGTATACTATCAGGACCTTTGTCATAATCCGAATATTTTTATCGCATTGTCAGTAGTGACGGCGTCGGTCTCTTCAATGGAGAGACCCTTGAGCTCCGCCAGTTTCTGAGCGGTATATCTAATGTAGGCGCTTTCATTCCGTTTCCCCCTGAAAGGAACTGGCGTCAGCCACGGCGCATCTGTCTCGAGCAGTATGTCTTCGAGCGGGACTTTGTCCATAAATGCTGCGAGGTGAGAATTCTTGTAGGTGACCACGCCTCCCACGCCGATCTTGAAGCCGCCGTAGGATTTTTTTATGCGGCAGTAGGTCTCATAGCTCCCGCTGAAAGCGTGGAACACGCCCCGCAGCGTTTTGCCGACCCTGTCGAGGCAGTCGAAAATGTCCTCGGTTGCGTTCCTTGCGTGTATGATTACGGGCAGGTCCCTTTCCCAGGCGAAGGTCAGCTGGTCTTCGAAGACGCGTTTCTGCTCTTCAAGGAAATCCTTGCTCCAGTATTCGTCCAGGCCGATCTCTCCGATGGCGACGAAGTCACCTGGACGGTAGTTGTCCCATACGAACTGCAGCTCATCCCGCCAGGACTGATCTACCGAAGTGGGGTGGAGGCCGATGGCAGGGTAGGCGTAACCTTCCAGCTTCCGGGCGCACTCCATCATTCTGTCGTGGCACTTGGAATCAATGCCCGGCATCACCATCTTTCCGACTCCTGCATCCTTCGCCCGTTGAAGGACGTCGTTGAAATCTTCGTCGTAAGCCTCGTCGTAAATATGTGAGTGAGTGTCAATCATTGTAAACGCAATCTTACAAATTTACATATTTATTTGCAGAAATATGCCGGACAAGACCCTCAATTTCCATCTCCAGAAGCAGACGGGAAACATAAGAGACACCGCTTCCGCAGCAGGCGGCGATCTGTGCGGCATCCATCTCCCCTCCGCGCTTGAGGGCCTGCAGCACGAATCTCTTCTCAGGCGGCAGGGTATCCCATCGGTTCTGCCGGAGGCCGGTCGTATTCCTGCCTTCGGAAGCCCATTCCAGTTCCCGGCAGATATCTTCCGCTCCCCTTACAAGGTGGGCGATGTCAGCCGCTATCAGTTCGTTGCATCCTGCGAAGTTCTCTTCTTCTATCTTGCCAGGAAACGCAAAGACCTCCCTGTCGTAATTGAATGCAGCCTTGGCTGTTATGAGACTGCCTCCCCTGAGTCGGGATTCTATCACCAGGGTGCCGTCAGACATACCGGCAACCATCCTGTTGCGGCTGACGAAATTGCTGGGGAAAGGATCGGTGCCTGACCAGAATTCTGTCACTATGGCGCCCCTTTCCTCTATATGGAGTGAAAGGTTCCGGTTCGAGGCAGGATAGACCGTGTCCAGGCCGGTCGCCGTGACGGCAATTGTGTCGAGACCGTAGCGTAGTGCCGACTGGTGTGCAAGGGTGTCTATGCCATAGGCCATTCCGCTTACGATGACGGGCTTGACCTTGAGGGAGGACAGGAACTCGGCGACCATTTCGCAATATTTCTTTGAATGCGGGGTGCAGTGCCTTGTCCCGACTATGGAAAGGAATCTGGCGCCGTTCAGCTGGCGGCTGCCCTTTTTGAATATGACCAGGGGGGCTTCGGGAGTCTGGGCCAGCCTTGAAGGATAGCCGTCATCAGTGATGGAGATGGCTTCAAGCCCCTCCTTTCTGCAGTATTCGAGCTCATCGAAGGCCGCTTCGGGCAGTTGTCCGTCAGTCAGGTGGCCGACTGCCGCATCCATTCCGGGAAGCAGCTGCGAGAGGAGTTTCCGCCCGGCGCTGAATACCGCCTGTGCCGAGCCGAAATGCTGAAGGAGGCTGTGCGCCAGTTTCCAGTTGCCGAAAAAGCACTTGTTGAGTGCGGCAAGGTATACCGTTTCGTTCATCTTTTTTTGAAGGAAGGTAGCTACGGCCGCTGACAAAAAAAGTGTCGGGAAAACAATCCCGACACTTTTTTTACGAATGCTGATAAGGAAACAGGAATCTGTATTTAGATAATCAGCATCGCATCGCCGTAGGTTCCGAACTTGTAGCCGTTTTCGATGGCGACTTCGTAGGCGTGCATCACGTTTTCATAGCCTCCGAAAGCAGCCACGTTGATCAGCATTGTAGACCACGGAAGGTGGAAGTTGCTGACCAGGGCGTCGGGAATTGCAAATTGATACGGCGGGAAAATGAATTTGTTGGTCCATCCGTCGAAAGGTTTCACCTGGTTGGTGGTGGTGACGGATGTCTCAAGGCCGCGGAGGACGGTGATTCCGACAGAGAAAATCTTGTGGCCGGCACCTTTCGCAGCGTTGATGCGGTCAGCAGCCTCTTCCGAGATGATCAGCCTTTCTGAATCCATCTTGTGCTTGGAAAGGTCCTCTACGTCGACGTTGTGGAAATGGGCGTTGCCCATATGGAGTGTAATGAACGCGCTGTCAACGCCTTTGATCTCCATCTTCTTGAACAGGATCTCGCTGAAATGGAGACCTGCGGCGGGAGTGGCGACTGCGCCTTCGTGCTTTGCGTAGATGGTCTGGAAACGCTCTTTGTCAAGCTCTTCCACCTCGGGACGGATGATCTTGGGAACCGGAAGGGAACCCATCTTGAAGAGGGTGTCCTTGAATTCTTCGTATGAACCGTCATAGAAGAAGCGCAGGGTACGTCCGCGTGAAGTAGTGTTGTCGATGACCTCGGCTACCAGAGAATCGTCCTTGCCGAAATAGAGCTTGTTGCCGATGCGGATTTTCCTGGCGGGATCCACCAGAACGTCCCAGAGCCTCTGCTCGCGGTTGAGCTCCCTGAGAAGGAAGACCTCAATCTCAGCACCTGTCTTCTCCTTGTTGCCCTTGAGCCTGGCCGGGAATACTTTGGTGTCGTTGAAAACGCACATGTCGCCTTCGTCGCAATAGTCGATGAAATTCTTGAAGATCTTGTGCTCTATCTCGCCGGTATCCTTGTGCAGTACCAGCATCTTGCATTCGTCGCGGAAATCAGACGGATATTTGGCCAGAAGGTCGATAGAGAAGGGGTAATTGAATTGAGATAACTTCATTATTCGCGTATAAGTCGGGAATTCAATGCGCAAAAGTATTAGATGAAGTTATAAAATCCAAAGAAATTGAGTTATTTATTTTAAAATCGCCTGAAGCAGTGCGTATAAGGCCTGTCAGGTGTGCTCCGCTGCCGAGTGCAAGACCGAGGTCGCGGGCAAGTGAACGGATGTATGTTCCTTTGCTGCAGCCGACCAGTATCTCTGCCCTCGGCCTGCCTGTAGGAGAATCCGCGGCTTCCGTGAAACTCAGCAGTTCGATGCGGTCTATGTCGATCCTGGAACTCTTGAGCTCGACTTCTTCGCCTGCCCTTGCAAACTCATATGCCCTGACGCCGTTCACCATCTTGGCCGAGAAGACCGGAGGTACCTGGTCCTGTTCGCCGAGGAATGAAGGCAGCACTTCTTCGACCTTCGCGCGGTCTATGTGGCCGAAGGGGTAGAAGGCGTCATAATCCTTCTCCAGGTCGTAGGACGGTGTGGTCGCCCCGAATTCCACGGTGGCGATGTATTCTTTGCGGTGAGCCTGCAGGCTTTCGGATATCTTGGTGGCCTTCCCGACACAAATCACCAACACCCCTGTGGCCAGAGGGTCGAGAGTGCCGGCGTGGCCGACCTTGAGGTTGCGTATGCGGTATGTCTTCTGGAGGAAGAACTTTATCTTGCGGACAACGTCTGCAGATGTCCACTTATAAGGCTTGTCGAGGCATATGAGTATCCCGTCGGGATATTCGGCAGGATTGCCGGCACCACCCCGGAAATTGCGGTCGATAAGCAGCGGTTCACCCATTAGCTGACGGGAATCTTGTCGATGCGCCTCTGGTGCCTTCCGCCTTCGAAAGTGGCGTTCAGATAGGCGAGGACAGTTTCCTTTGCCAGCTCTTCGCTGATGAAACGGGCCGGAAGAGTTATGATGTTGGCGTTGTTGTGCTGCTTGGCAAGAGCGGCTATCTCAGGAATCCAGCAGAGGGCGTCGCGTATGCCCTGATGCTTGTTGAGTGTCATCGATATGCCGTTGCCGGAACCGCACATTGCGATGCCGAAATCCACCTCTCCTTTTTCCACAGCCTCGGCAAGCGGATGGGCGGTGTCAGCATAGTCCATACTTTCGGCAGAATGTGCGCCGAAATCCTTGATTTTGTAACCCAGCTCCTTGAGAAATGGCTTCAGCTGTTCCTTGAGTTCATAGCCGGCGTGGTCGGAAGCCATGCCTATGGTCTGTTTCTTTGTCATATCTGAAGATTATCGTTAGCTTGGCGTGCGGCCTTCTGCTCCTTGAGGGTGCGGTCGCGACGGTAATATGCGGGTTCGGCTTCGAGACGGGCGATCTCTTCTCCCGAAGAAACCACGAGCGCGGGCTTGCCGCTCACGAGTTCCCTCTTGGTGACCACTACTGTCTCTGTAGGCAGCAAAGGAATGCCGCTCTTGTAGTTTATGCCGTCCTTCGGCATATCCACTACTATTATATTGTCCTTGTTGATGACGTTTTCATCGATGAACGGCAGTGTGCCCATTGCAAAGCCGGTGGCAATGATGGTGACGCTGATCTTGTCCCCGAGGCTGTCGTCCTTGACGACACCGCGCTTGAAGTTGCTCGTCTCGCCGGTGTAGCTCTTGATGTAGTCCATAATCTGCGACAGTTCCTCCGAGCGCAGCGCATTGTCTTCTTCGGAGCTTGAGGTGATATTCACCAGAGCCCTGGTGGCTTCTGAAATGTTGATGCCGTTGAGCAGAGGAGAAGAGAATGCCATATCGACGGCTTTCTTGCACCTGTCGGGACCGTTGGCGGCACCAATTCCCATAAGGGCCATACCGCTGTCTTTCATCACCTTTCGCACATCGGCGAAGTCCACGTTGATCACGCCTCGGCTGGTGATAATCTCTGCGATGCTCCGCACTGCGGTTGCTAGCACTTCATCAGCCTTGGGGAACGAGCGGAAAATGTCCAGCTTGCCGTATACGTCATATATCTTCTCGTTGTCGATTATCAGCAGCGAGTCGAGATATTTGTTGAGTTCCTTGATGCCTTCCTTGGCCCTGTAGAGGAACTCGGGGCCTTCGTCCCTGAAGGGAAGTGTGACAACGCCCACGGTCAGCATATTCTTGGCCTTGGCCATCTCTGCGATCAGGGGAGCCGCTCCGGTGCCGGTGCCTCCGCCCATTCCGCAGGTGATGAATACCATCTGTGTATCGTCGTCCAGTATCTTCTCTATTTCTTCCTTCGATTCGATGGCAGCCTTGCGCCCCATCAGAGGGTCTGTGCCGCAGCCCAGACCTTTTGTGGTCATCGGACCGAGCTGGAGCTTGTTGGGCACCGGACTGTCGTTGAGGTGCTGGAAGTCGCTGTTGCAGACAACATAATCCACATCAGGCAGCTTCTGGTTGTACATATATGAGACGGCGTTGGTTCCACCTCCTCCTACACCGATCACTTTGATGATGTTTTTCTTCATATTCCAGTTGGCAGGTATAAGTACGTCTTCCATTGCTTGAGATGAATTATGCATTGTTGTTGTATTGTCCGTCGAAGAGGCCGCCGAGCATATCGGAAATGGAACTCTTGGACTCTTTGGACTCTTTGGGCTCTTTCGGTTTCGGATTTCTGCCTTTTATGCGTCCGAATATGCCTGACGATGCAGGCTGCGGTTTCTGCTCCGGCTCATCCTTTATGTCTTCACCGAATATGTCTTTTGCGGGGCCGTCCTCAGGCAGCGGAACGCGCTGCGCCAGACGGGAAGGATCGATCTCGTCGAAAGCCACCATCATAGCACCTGCTATCGAAGTCGCATATGTGTCGAAACAGCTTTCTTCCGAACTGTCTGTGATGCTTCCGCCCGCATTGGCCAGACGCACGTTCTTCTCGAAGATGGCCTTGGCGAGTTCGCGGATGTTCTCCATATAGCAGGTTCCTCCGGTGAGCACTATTCCTGCCGGAATCTTGTCTCCGTAGCCGGCTTCTTCGATGATATAGCGGGCGGCTTCGAAGATCTCGCTCATACGGGCTTCTATCACCTGGGCGAGAAGCAGCAGCGGAACGTCACTGCTGGCGCTTCCACCGGTGCCCTGTATTACGAGTTTCTTGGTGTCGTTGACACCGTCAGCCACGCAGGTGCCGAATTTGGTCTTCACCAGCTCGGCCATTTCAGAAGTGATGCAGGCTACCGACTTGATGTCGTCGGTCACGCTCTGCCCCGCAAACGGTATGCAGGCTACCTCGCGTATGGTGGAATCCCTGACAATGACCACGTCGGTGGTGCCGGCGCCGATGTCGAGGAGAGCTACTCCGTTTTCCGATTCGTTGCCGTTAAGGGCGGCTGCAGCAGAGCCGATAGGGGAGATGACAGTATGGATGACGTTGAGGTTCGCTTCGCGAAGCACGTCATATTTGGCGCGGACTGACTGCTCCTTGCCTATGACAAGCAGATAGTAGGCATCTATCCTCGAGCCTCTCATTCCTTCCACTTCGTTGGGGGCGACGCCTATGCGGTCGTCAATGTCGTAACCCTGGGGAATGGCCTTGAGTATCCTCTCTTCGGCGCCTACCTTGTATTTGAGCGCCTCGTCGTTGAGAACCTTGAGCTCCTGGCTTCCGATGAAGTCGTCAGGACGTTTGCGGTCTCTCGACACTTTTACCTGGATGGTGCGCACAGACTGGCCCCAGAGGCACAGAACCACATCGTGAATGACATAACCGACCTCGGCTTCTGCCTTTGTCACCGCAGTCCTGAGGGCCTCCACAACCTTCTTTGTGTTCTCTACTTCTCCATGCCTTATCATCTTGCGGACCGGGACGGTGCAGTGCGAAATGATATGGACACCGTAGTCGGTGTTCTCACCTACTGCTACGGCGACCTTCGTGGTGCATAATTCAACAACGGTCAGTAATTTGTTCATAATATCGGTTCTATTTGCAGATTATCTGGTTCTTGTACTTGATGTTCACTTCTTTGTATTTCGCGCCTTCCTCAGTGGGGAGGATGGTCTTGTAGAATACACCCATCTTGCGGAACTTCTCGTCCATATCGGTGGCGGTGCCGAAAACGATGCGGAAAGGACGTTTGCGCAGGTAGAGCGTCATATTGCTGTCTTCGGCGACTTCGATCTGCTCTATCTCGTCGCTCCAGTATGCGTTGTTGCGCACCCTTTCGGTGAATGACAGCAGCCCGGCGAGCCATCCGGCAGCCTCGATGTCTTCAGTGGGGCCTTTCTGCAGGGTGTAGGGGAGATTCCCGGTAACTACAGGAAGGTCGAGGGCCCTGGCGCCGGACACGGGGAGTATGAATCCGCTCCTGTCGCAGTAGAAGTCGCAGTCGGCGGTTTTGAACCTGAGGACCGGCTCCCTCTGCGTCACGACTATGTTCAGTATGTCGGGATATACCGTATAGGCCTCAGCGGTCGAAATGGCTCCCGACTGCGTGAGGCTCTTCTCTATGTCGAATGTGTTGATGTCGGAGAGTCTGCGGCCGAGCGCGCTGTCGGCAACCATCTGTTTTATCTCCGCCATCGAGATGAAGTTCTTGGAGAGACTGTCCTGAATGGATACCTCGATTCTGCTGCACCTGAGTTCCGGCACTTCCTTCGCTTCGAGACGGGACACGAAGAAGAAGTAGGCTCCCAGCAAGGCAGTCACGACTATGCAGAACAATATCGCCAGGATCTTCTTAAACATTCTTCATATAATCTTCAAACGGTTTGACGAAGCGGTCTATGTCGCCGGCGCCGAAGGTCACCAGCACGTCCACGTCACGGGCGGCCACGGTGTCCATCAGCTTGTCCTTGGGAACGATCACCTTGTCGGCGATGGTCACCTTGTCGAGGATCATCTCGCTGTTGACGCCCTCTATCGGCTCTTCCCTGGCGGGGTAGATGGGCAGCATTATGAGTGAGTCAAGCCCGCTCAGAGCCTCGGCGAAGCCGTCGGCAAAATCCCTGGTGCGGGTATAGAGGTGGGGCTGGAATATGCCCAGTATCTTCCTTCCCGGATAGATGTCCCTGATGGAAGATATGGCGGCCTTTATCTCATTGGGATGGTGGGCGTAGTCGTCGACATAGGCGTGTTTCTCGCTGCTGAAGTGGATGTCGATCCTGCGCTCCACACCCTGGAACGATGCCAGAGCTTTCTTGATGGCAGAAGGCGCGATGCCGTTGCAGAGTGCCGCTGCTGAAGCTGCCACTGCATTCTCCACGTTCACCCAGCCCGGGATGCCTACAGTGCAGTGCTCTATCTTTCCGCCGGGATGGTTCAGGGTGAAGTCGAACTTGCCGTATGACATAGGTTTTATGTCGCTTGCGTAGAAATCGCAGGGAGTGTCGAATGCATATCTGTAGATGCGGGCCTTCACACCTTCGCAAGGAAGGTCCACGCCGTTCTTGACTATCAGTTTCCCGCCTGCGACAACCTGAGACGCAAACTGCCCGAAGGCTTCGCGCACGTGCTCATAGTCTCCGTAGATGTCGAGGTGGTCGGCATCTATGGCCGTGATGACGGCCGTGTCGGGATGGAGCTGGAGGAAAGAACGGTCAAATTCGTCCGCCTCGGCGACTATCGAGTCGGAGTGGGACAGCAGCAGATTGCTGTGATAGTTCTTTGATATGCCGCCCAGGAAGGCGCTGCATCCTTCTTCGCTGACGGTGAGGATGTGTGCGATGAGCGTGCTAGTGGTGGTCTTGCCGTGAGTGCCGGCCACTGCGTAGCATTTCTTGCCGGCAGTGATCTGTCCGAGGGCTTTCGAGCGCTTGCACATCGCATAGCCGTGCTCCCTGACATACTGCAGTTCATTCAGTTCCTCGGGTATGGCGGGAGTATATATTACAAATGTATTGTCTATGTCGAAAGGTATGAGGTCGGGCCGGTCTTCGTAGTGGACCTCGATGCCCTCCCGCTCCAGCTGGGCCGTCAGGGCTGAAGGAGTGCGGTCATAACCCGAAACGTTCTTCCCCTCGTGCTTGAAAAATCTGGCTATGGCACTCATTCCGATGCCGCCTATACCTATGAAATAATAGTTCTCGTACATCTTCAAATCTTACTTTTTCATTTCCAGCACCATCCGTGCTATCCTCTCAGCTGCGTCCTTCTTGCCGAGGAGCAGTATGTTGCGCTCCATCGACGCAATCTTTTCGTCGTCCTTGAGCAGTGCTTCGGCAGTGTCCATCAGTTTCTCCCGGGCCTCGCTGTCGAGCACCATCATTGCCGCATCCTTCTCCACGAGAGCCATCGCATTGTGCCTCTGGTGGTCTTCCGCAACATTCGGCGAAGGTACGAATATGGTTGCTTTTCCGGCAACGCAAAGTTCGGAAATAGTGCCGGCTCCAGCCCTTGACACAATGACGTCTGCCACGGCATAGGCCAGGTCCATCCTTTTGATGAATTCCAGGTTCACCACGTTCGTCGGCTTATGCTCTTCCATAAAGGCGTCGACACTTGCCTTGTAGATCTTTCCGCTCTGCCACAATACCTGGAAGTCCGCTGTGCGGCTCTTCTCTTCGATCCATTTCTTCATTGTCGCATTGAGTGTCGCGGCACCTAGGCTTCCTCCCACCACGAAGAGAGTCTTCTTTGAAGGATCGAGTCCGTAGAACTTGTAGCCTTCAGCCTTCTGCTCAGCAGTGGCGGGGGCTATGTCCTGTCTTATGGGGTTTCCCGTGAAGACAATCTTGTCGGCGGGAAAGAATTTATCCATTTTGTCATATGCCACGCAGATCTTCCCGACGCGCTTGCCGAGAATCTTGTTGGTAAGGCCGGCAAAGGAGTTCTGTTCCTGTATCAGGCAGGGTATCTTTTTGTGCGAAGCAGACCAGAGCACAGGGGCGCTTGCATAACCGCCCACACCGACTACGACGTCGGGCTTGAACCCGTCGATGATCTTGCCGGCTTCACGTATGCTTTTCACAACCTTGAAGGGCAGAGTGAGGTTGTCGAGCGAGATGTTGCGCTGCAGGCCTGCTACCGGCAGGCCAACTATCTTGTATCCTGCAGCGGGCACACGCTCCATCTCCATCCTTCCCAAAGCGCCCACGAACAGTATTTCGCAGTCAGGTTCGATGCGTCTGAGCGCATCGGCAATAGAAACGGCCGGGAAAATGTGTCCTCCCGTGCCTCCGCCGCTAATTATTATCCTGCTCATATTTTTCTGTTTCTACGGTTTCCAAATTTTCTGTTTTTTCGTCATCTGCTCCGTCTTCGCTGAGCTGCACACGCTTCTGCTCTTCGATCTGCTTGTCGATGGTACGGCTCACTGAAAGTATCATTCCGATTGCTCCGGACAGCACCAGAAACGCCGTGCCTCCGTGGCTGATCAGCGGCAGCGTATGGCCCGTGATGGGAATCAGGCGCACGTTCACCAGGATATGCAGGAAAGCCTGCGTCGTGATGAGGAAGGCAAGGCCCAGCACTAGGGCCTGAGAGAAAGGTGCGGTGCATTTTCGCGCTATGGAGATGCAGCGGAACAGGAATATCAGGTACAGCGCTATCACGAATATTCCCCCCACCAGTCCGTATTCTTCGACGATTATCGAAAAGATGAAGTCGGAGAAAGCCATCGACAGGGTGAAGCGCTGTGTGCTGTGACCGGCGCCCTTGCCGAAGATGCCGCCTTCGGCTATGGCTATCTTGGCATTCTCGCTCTGACGGTTCTCGTTGTCTATCTTCTGCAGCTGAGCGGGAGTCAGTTTCGAAAGGTCAAGCGTGCTGTCATCGTCATCGCTTGCAAAACTCTTTATTCGGTTCTCCACCGTGGCCATACGGTTGAATATGCCTACGTCGTTGGCTTTGTCGCCGAACAGCCCCAGCGAAAGATGATATACCAGGAACAGCAGTATGACCAGAGCCACGGCGCCTCCTGCGGTCAGCCAGAGGTGGCTGCCCCGGATTTCCATAAAGAACATCATCATAAAGCTCACTACGGCGATCAGCAGGGCAGAGGAGAAGCTGTTGGGCAGGATGAGCACGCAGACCAGGATTATCCATATCAGGAGCTTGAGCAGATAATCCTTGAAAAGGTACATCTCGTCGGCATATTTCTCTATGACCCAGGCTATGAACAGCACGGTGCCTACCTTGACGAATTCGAACACTTGCAGAGTGTGCCCTGCGATCTTGAGACCTCTGACGGCTCCGTTGGTCTCGGCTCTGAGGCCGGGGACGAACAGCATCAGCAGCATCAGGATGGAGATGCCGAACGCTATGGGGGCAATCTTGCGGTATACTCCTATGTTGAGGAAATAGCACAGAAGCAAGGCGCCGCAGCCCATCGCGATGGACCGCAGCTGCTCAAAGAGGACGTTGGTCTTCTCTATGCCCGTCTGTCCTCCGCGGGCAAGGAAGGACCCGGATGAAAACACTGCAACCAGTGAAACCATCCACAGCATGATCACTATGAACCAGATGATCTTGTCCCCTTTGATGAAATTCTTCATTCCTTACAGTTTTCTGACCGCATCCTTGAATTGATGTCCGCGGTCTTCATAGCTCTTGAACAGGTCGAAGCTTGCACAGCAGGGTGAGAGCAGCACGGTGTCGCCAGGCTTTGCCAGCTTGGATGCGGCACGCACCGCCTCCTCGGCTGAGAGCGTGTCCACTATGACGTCAACCTTGTCCTCGAAACACTCGTGGATTTTCTTGTTGTCCACGCCGAGACATACAATCGCGCGTACTTTCTTGATGACAAGGTCATATATCGCTGAATAGTCGTTTCCCTTGTCCTTGCCGCCCATAATGAGGACGACAGGGGTCTTCATACTCTCGAGCGCATACCAGGTGGAATTGACGTTGGTGGCCTTTGAGTCGTTGATATACATAACGTCCTTTATCGACAGCACCCTCTCGAGCCTGTGCTCTACTCCGGTGAAAGAGCTGAGAGCCTCGCGGATGACGCTGTTGCTAACGTTCATTATCTTGCCGGTCAGGGCTGCAGCCATCGAGTTGTAGACGTTGTGCCTGCCTTCGATGCGCAGGTCATTGATGTCCATCTCATATGAGCTGTCTCCGTAGTGAACGACCATTATGTTGTCGTTGAGGAAGGCACCTTCTTCAACCTCTTCGGTCTGGGTGATAGGCAGCTGCTTGGCCTTGACCACGATCTTCTCAAGGGCGCTGACGGTAACCTCGTCATCAGAGCAGAAGATGAAGCAGTCGTCTGCCTGCATATTCTGGGTGATGCGGAACTTGGCGTTGATGTAGTTCTGCATATCGTGGCCGTAGCGGTCCAGATGGTCGGGGGTGATGTTCAGCAGTACGGCGATGTCGGCTTTGAAGTCGTACATTCCGTCGAGCTGGAAGCTGCTGATCTCGAGGACATAGATGTCGTGGTGCTCGGTAGCGACCTGCAGGGCGTAACTCTTGCCGATGTTTCCGCCCAGTCCGGCGTCCATCCCGGCTTTCTGGAGCAGGTAGTAGATAAGGGTCGTGGTAGTGGTCTTGCCGTTGCTGCCGGTGATGCATATTTTCTTCGAATTGTCGTACCTTCCGGCGAATTCTATCTCTGAAATGACATCGATGCCTCTGGCATAGGCTTCCTTCACCAGGGGAGCTGTCTCGGGAATGCCCGGGCTCTTGACAATGCAGGATGCGTTCAATATCTTCTCAGGGGTGTGTCCGCCCTCCTCATATTCGATCCCGTACTGATCGAGCATAGCCTTGTGGGTCTCCCCGATGCGGGCCATGTCTGAGAGGAACACTTCGAATCCTTTGACCTTTGCAAGGACTGCGGCTCCGGTGCCGCTTTCGCCTCCGCCTAATACTACGATTCTTTCCATTTCGTCTACCTGATTTTAAGGGTGATTATTGTCAGGACTGCAAGCACCATCGACACGATGTAGAAACGCATAACGATCTTTGCCTCAGGGTGAGCCTTGACGGGTTTTTTGATAACAGCTTCGATATTTTCTTTCTGGAAGTGGTGATGAAGCGGGGACATCTTGAATACCCTTCTTCCTTCACCGTATTTCTTCTTTGTATATTTGAAATATGCTCTCTGGATGATGACCGAGAGGCTCTCCACCAGGAAGATGCCGCACAGTATCGGAAGAAGCAGCTCCTTGCGGATCAGCACTGCGCATACGCCGATGATTCCTCCGAGCGTCAGGCTGCCCGTGTCGCCCATAAATATCTGGGCAGGGTAGGAGTTGTACCACAGGAAGCCCACCAGCGCACCCAGCAGCGTCATTATGAACACTGCGATGTCGCCGCTGTTCTCTATATACATTATATTGAAGTAGTCTGCGTATACCACGTGGCCGGAGACATACGCAAGTATGCCAAGTGCGGCGCCTATTATCGCACACACGCCGGCCGCCAACCCGTCCATTCCGTCGGTGAGGTTCGCTCCGTTGGAGCAGGCGGTGATGATGAAGATGATGACAAGGATGTAGAGCAGCTTGGTGAATATGTCACCGAACTTTCCCTTGAAGGGGCTGAGCCAGCTGTAGTTGAATTCGTTGTTCTTGACGAACGGGATTGTCGTCATTATGGCGTTGGATTCGAAGACCTGGGCGTCGCCGGCAGAGCTGGCGACTGTCTGTTCCACTGTCTCAGATGCCTTGACGGCATTGCTCTCGCGGAATGCCAGGCTTTCGTCGAAACATAGGGCAAGCCCGACCACCAGGCCGAGGATCACCTGTCCGACTATCTTGTATTTGCCGTTGAGGCCATCCTTGTTGTGCTTGAATACCTTTATATAATCGTCCATGCAGCCGAGGAAGCCGAGCCACACGGTCGTGAATATGAGCAGAAGGGTGTTGGTGTTGCTCAAGTCGCAGAAGAGCAGCGTGGGGATGAGCAGGGAGAAGATGATAAGGATGCCGCCCATAGTGGGGGTGCCTTTCTTCGCCATCTGTCCCTCGAGGCCGAGGTTGCGGATCTCTTCGCCTATCTGCTTCTTCTGGAGGAAACTGATGGTCTTCTTCCCGGCGATGAGGGCGATGAGGATGGCCATAATGTTGCCGAGTATGCCCCTCACGGAGATGTACTGCATCAGTCCGATACCTGCGAAGTGGGTTCCTTGCTCTCTTAGATATTCAAAAAGGTGATATAGCATATTGTGTTCAGGATTTCAGTTCGTCAAATACTTCGGCGATCACTTCCTTGTCGTCGAAATGCAGTTTCTCGTCGCCGATGATGAGATAGTCTTCGTGTCCCTTGCCGGCTACGAGTACTACTCCGCCCTCGGGGGCGAACATTATGGCAGAGCGGATGGCTTCCTTGCGGTCGGCGATGAATACCGACTTGGCGCGGGTCTTGGCGTCCATTCCGGCTTTGATGTCATTCATTATGTCCAACGGATTCTCGTGGCGGGGATTGTCGCTGGTGACTACGACCCTGTCGGCATACTTCCCGGCGATGGCGCCCATCTCAGGGCGTTTGGTCTTGTCGCGGTCTCCTCCGCAGCCGAACACGCAGATCAGGAACTCGCCCCTGGCCGTATCCCGGAGGGTTTTGAGGACGTTCTCAAGGGCGTCAGGAGTGTGGGCGTAATCCACGACCGCAGTGATGTTGTTTCCGCCGCGCAGATATTCCAGCCTGCCGTTCACAGCCCTGAGCTTGCTCATTATGGTCAGGACTTCTTCCTTGTCGGCTCCCAGAAGCATTGCGGCGCCGTAGACTGCGAGCAGGTTGTGGGCGTTGTGTGCTCCGATGAACATTGTCCACAGCTGGGTGTCGTCCATCTTGAGGAGCATTCCCTCCATCGTCTGGTCCATTATCCGGCATCGGAAGTCAGCCATCGAGCCGCAGGAATAGGTGTAAACGCGGGCTGAGGTATTCTGCACCATCACCTTGCCGTTGCGGTCGTCGATGTTTACAAGGGCGAAGGCGTCGGCGGGCAGTTCGTCGAAGAATCTCTTCTTGCAGCGCAGGTAGTTGTCGAATGTCTTATGGTAGTCCAGGTGGTCGTGTGTCAGGTTGGAGAAGATGCCGCCGGCAAAGGTCAGTCCTTTCACTCGGTCCTGGTCGATGGAGTGCGAGCTGACTTCCATAAAGCAGTACTGGCATCCTTCGGCAACCATCTCGGCCAGCAGGGAGTTGAGTTCGATGGGGTCGGGCGTGGTGTGGTCTGCAGGAATGGAACGGCGTCCGATATAATTCACGATGGTAGAGAGCAGGCCGCAGTGATATCCCAGCTGGGTGAAAAGTTCGTAGAGCAGGGTGGCGGTGGTAGTCTTGCCGTTTGTGCCTGTTACTCCGATCAGGGTGAGTTTTGATGACGGGTTGTCATAGAATGCAGATGCCATAAGTGCGAGCGCACTTCTGGAACTTGCGACCCTGACTGAGGCAGTCCCTTCGATACGGCCGTCATATTCAGGATTCTGGTATACGACTGCAACCGCTCCGTTCTCCACGGCCTTCGGAATGAACCGGTGTCCGTCGGACAAGTTGCCGTCGACAGCCACGAACAATGAGCCGGGCTTGCATTTGCGAGAGTCGAAACAGATATCCTTTATTTCTGCACCGAGTTCTGCGCTGTGCTCCAATACTTCGATATTCTGCAGTAAATCCGTCAGTTTCATAGTCAATCCTTTAATACAATCGTTACGGCCTGTGCATCGCTGTCTATCAGGGCTCCGGCAGCCGGGCTCTGGCTCACTACGCTTCCGCGGCCACTGCTGGCTACCGTATATCCCTTGCTCTCGAGCGTGTAGATAGCGTCACGAAGCCCCATTCCCATTACGTCGGGAACGCCGATTATGCTGTCGTTCGCAGCATTCTGCTCCGCATAGGATTCGAGGGCCGGCATAACCTGTCCCTCTTCGATCTTGTCGTTCCACTGCGGGCTCGACGCATATATGTTGTTGGCGATTTCGCAGGCGACAGGGCCGCCCCAGGTTCCGCCATAGAAGTTCTGGTTGGCAAGCCTTGACCATACCACGACGATAACGGAGTATTTGGGATTCTCGTAAGGGAAGAAGCCCACGAACGAGCCCTGGTGTTTTCTCCGGCCCGAACCGTCGATATATCCGCCGTTTGGCAGGGATACTCGGGCTGTGCCGGTCTTCCCGGCAACTGCGACCTTGCAGTCCTTCATTGCCGTGCGGGCCGTACCGTTTTTTCCGATAACCACGTTGCGGAGGGCAGCCTTGACAGTGTCGGCTGTGGCCGGCGAGCAGATGCGTCCGATGGTCTCCACGCCGAACTCCTTGACGATCTTGCCGTTCTGCTGGAAATTCTTGAATATATGGGGCTTGACCATAACGCCGCCGTTGGCGATGGCGTTGTAGTATGTGATGATGTGCAGGGGAGTAAGTTCCACGGCATAGCCCATTCCGATCTGCGGGAGGTCAGAGGGGCTCCATAGCTTGTCTTCAGGAGTCCTGACGGTAGCCTTTCCCATACCTGGAATGTCGAAGTCGTAGTTGTATGTGACCTTGCGCTCGTTGACGATCTTGTTCACGAAATCCTGCGGGCGGCTGCCGTAGTACTCGGCGGCGATCCTGCGGAACACGTTGTTCGAAGAAATCTCAAGACCCTTGCGTACCGTGATGGTGGAGTAGTTGCGCAGATAGGTGTCTTCGAAGTTGCGGTTGGCCCTGTCGTAGTGCCAGATCACGTCGGCTCTCTGCTCTGTGTCGAGGGTGATGAGACCATCCTCGAGCGCCGTTGTCAGGGTGACTGCCTTGAACACGGAACCCGGCTCTCCGGTGCGGCCTATGGCGTAGTTGTATGTCTCGGTGAACTGCCCGTCGGGACGTTTCTCCATATTGACCATTGCGCGGATCTCGCCGGTGGCTACATCCATCACTATGGCGCAGCCGGCTTCGAGGTCCTCGACGCCGGAAATCCTGCGGAGCAGAGCCTTTTCGGCAATGTCCTGGATGTTGACGTCGATGGTCACCTGCACGTCAAGGCCGTCCTGTGGAGGAATCTCCACCTCCTCGACGTCGGGAATCCACTCGTTGTGCTCGATGAGACGCATCGGACGGCTGCCGTCCTTTCCTCTCAGTATAGAGTCGAGAGCAGCCTCGACACCGACCTTCGGCTTGTCGCGGTTGCTCTTGAGGTGACCCAGCGTGCGGAATGCGAGGGTGCCGTAGGGATATTCCCTGTGGTCCACTTTGTCGACCTTGAAGCCTCCGAAGCGCTGCCCCTTCTCGAGGATGGGATACTGGCTGATCTCAAGCATTGTCGAGTAGTCGACAGGGTGCTGGAGCAGCTTGTGGTAGCGTTTCTGGGCACGGCAGGTCTTGAACAGGTTCATATATTCCGCCTTGCTGCGTTCGTGGAAACGTTTGGCCAGGATTTCGGCGAGGGCTTCGATGTTGTTGTCGTAGAGAGTGTCGGCAGGAACGGAAAAGTCCATACCGATGTCGTACTCGGGAGTGGAGAAGGCCAGGTAGCGGCCGTCGTTGGCAAGGATGCTGCCCCTCATCGCTTCGGTAGCGTCGATGCGGGTGACCTTGATGTGGTACTTGTTGTCACGGACGCTCTTGTCGAAGAACTGCAGCTGCACCATCCTCCCGATAGCTACGATTGCAATCAGGAAGAAAATGAAGTATACCAGTCCTATTCTGACAATGTTATTCCGCATCGTTCACCAATATCCTTTGAGGAGGGTCCACCGGAGCCTTCAGGTCAGTTATTCCGTTTTGTAGAAGGAGGTTCTCCACCTTGCTTTTCTGGTTCAGGCCGGTAAGGGTCAGTTCCTTCTGGTAGTATTCTATCTTGAGGGTCTCGATTTCTTTCTCGTTGTCCCTGATGACAGTCATCTTGTCCTCGACCATCAGCCCCCAGATGATGTAGAGGATGATCAGGACGAAAATATAGATGATGAAAGGGAGCTTCTTGTCGATGCCTTTCTTGGTGATGATGTCACCGCTCACGACATCTATCAAGTGCGACAATATGACTTTGGCATTAGGCATCTGTCAGGCTACCTTTTTTCTTGCGACACGGAGCTTGGCGCTCCTGGCGCGGGTGTTCTGTGATATTTCTTCTTCGGTGGGAACGACCGGCTTGCGCACTGCCTTTTCGAGGACTCCGGCGGCAATCTCGTCCCTGATGGCGTTCTTGACTATGCGGTCCTCCAGCGAATGGTAGGTTATCACAGCCAGGATGCCTCCTTCCTTGAGCGACTTGACGGCCATCGGCATGAACTTTTCGAGCGATGACATCTCGTCGTTGACCTCGATGCGGAGGGCCTGGTAGACCTTAGCCAGGAACTTGTGCTCAGAAAACCTGGGCAGGACTGTCTCCAGGGCGCTGCCCAGTTCCGAGGTAGTGCGGATGGGGGAGAGCTCTCTTCTCTTGCAGACAAGTTCAGCGATTTTCCTGCTGTGCTCCACTTCCCCGTAGACCCTGAAGATTCTCTCCAGGTCTTCGCAGCTATAACTATTCAATACATGTTTTGCATCTTTGGGCGCCTGCGGGTTCATCCTCATATCCAGGTCTGAATCGAAGCGGAACGAAAAACCCCTCTCTTCGGTGTCGAACTGGTGGGAAGACACTCCGAGGTCGGCAAGAATCCCGTCGACCGCATCGAAGCCTTCGTAGCGGATGAAATTGTGGATGAAGCGGAAGTTGCCGTGCACTGCCGTCACCCTTTTGTCGTCAGGAACGTTGGCAAGCGCGTCTTCGTCCCTGTCGATGGCTATCAGCCGGCCTTTGCTGCCGAGCTGTGAGAGAATGGCGGCACTGTGCCCGCCGCCTCCGAAAGTTGCGTCCACATAAACTCCGGCGGGATTGATACAGAGAGCTGATACACTCTCCTGCAAAAGAACCGGTGTATGATAGACGG
This sequence comes from Bacteroidales bacterium, assembly GCA_017519185.1. Classification (GTDB taxonomy): domain Bacteria; phylum Bacteroidota; class Bacteroidia; order Bacteroidales; family UBA932; genus Equibacterium. The sequence goes on from JAFWSX010000026.1 coordinate 27,980, forward strand.
ACATATCTGCCTCCCTGATTCTAACCGAGAATCTTCTGGGCCAGATCGACAAACTCGCTTTCAGATATCTTTCCGGCCTCGTTCTTTTCTTTGGCCCAAATCTCTATCTTGAAGTCCTTACCCGAGAAAACCACTTCTTTCTGGATTCCGACGGAATCGAGAAGCTCCTTGGGGATTGTGATGCGCCCGTATTGCTCGTCAGGAACAACAAGTGCGCGATCTCTCATGTACGCTCTCCAGAAACGGTCATGCTCTTTGTTGAACAGATTCAGGCGGCTTCTGACCTCCTGAGAGTCGCGTTCCCACTCGGAATACGCGAACATCTCAAGACAGTCAGCAAACAGGCTCTTTTTAACGACGAACCCCT
>JAFWSX010000027.1 GCA_017519185.1 Bacteroidales bacterium
CACGATGGTCAGCGGCACCCCCGCCTTCAAGCGCGTGATCTCCAACGGCCTTGTGCTTGACAAGAACGGCGACAAGATGTCCAAACGTCTCGGCAACGCCGTCGATCCCTTCAAGGCCCTCGACACTTACGGCCCCGATGCCCTCCGCTGGTACATGCTCACCAACGCCCAGCCTTGGGACAACCTCAAGTTCGACGAGGCCGGCGTTGTCGAGGTCAGCCGCAAGTTCTTCGGTACCCTGTACAATTGCTATTCGATGTTTGCTCTGTACGCCAACATCGACAAGTTCGACATTTCGGCGCCGCAGGTGCCGTATTCCGAGAGACCGGAGTTCGACAAATGGATCATCAGCAGGCTCAACACCCTTGTCAAGGGTGTGGTAGCCGCTTATGAAGACTATGATATCACTCTGGCGGGACGCCTGATCCAGGATTTCGTCGGTGACGACCTGTCCAACTGGTACATCCGCCTGAACAAGAAGCGCCTCTGGGGCTCCGGACTCGCATCGGACAAGCTCGCAGCGTACCAGACCCTCTACGAGGTCCTGAAAGACGTTGCGCTGCTCGCCGCGCCTATCGCCCCGTTCTACATGGACAATCTCTGGTGTGACCTCGTGCCCGACACCGACAGCGTGCATTACCAGCCTATGCCGAAGAGCGACGCTTCGCTCATCGACACCGCCCTCGAGGAGAGGATGGCGCTGGCGCAGCAGGCTTCGTCGATGGTGCTCGCCCTTCGCAAGAAGGCCGGCATCAACGTCCGCAAGCCTCTGGCGCGCCTTCTCATCCCCGTCATCAACGACGCGGTCAAGGACAATCTCGAGAAGGTCAAGGGCATCCTCCTGACGGAGGTCAATGTCAAGGAGGCGGAGTTCATCCAGGATACCACCGGCATAATCACCAAGAAGATCAAGCCCAATTTCAAGACATTGGGCAAGGTTTACGGCAAGCAGATGAAGGAGATCGCCGCCGCGTTCGGCGGGCTCTCGCAGCAGGCCATCACCGACATCCAGTCGGCGGAGGCCGCTGCGCAGCCTTACACACTCTCCCTGGCCGGCGGCGATGTCGTGCTCAACCCCGGAGACTATATCATCTCTTCCGAGGACATGCCGGGCTGGCTCGTCGCGTCTGAGGGCTCTCTGACAATCGCCCTCGACATCGCGATCACGCCGGAGTTGCGTGCCGAAGGCACCGCTCGCGAGCTCGTGAACCGCATCCAGAACATCCGCAAGGACAGCGGCTTCGATGTCACCGACAAGGTCGGCGTCGTGATCTACGCCGACGGTGAAGAACTCGCCCAGATCCGCGAGTCCCTCGCGTCGTTCGGCGAGTATCTCTCCGGCCAGACGCTGGCGCTGTCCGTGGACAGCGACGCCCTGGCCGCAGCCCCTGCCGACGCTTCCGAGGTCGAGTGGAATGACGGTACCATCCGTATCAAAGTCACCAAAATGAATAACCAACCTATTGATAAGTATATGACTGAACAGAACAAGAAGGTCGAGGAGACCATCGAGAAGACCCGTTACAGTGACGAGGAGCTCGCTGAGTTCAAGGAGATCATCCTTGATATGCTCGCCAAGGCCAAAGCTGAGTACACTACGCTTCGCGGTACCGTGATGCGCACCTCCAGCAACGACATCGAGGACACTTCTCCCTCGTTCAAGACCGTAGAGGATGACGGAGCCAACCAGCTCTCCAAGGAGGAGGCCAGCCAGCTAGCTGCCCGCCAGTACAAGTTCATCCAGAATCTGGAGGCTGCCCTGGCCCGTATCGAGAACAAGACCTACGGCATCTGCCGCGTGACCGGCAAGCTCATCCCCAAGGAGCGTCTCCGTCTCGTGCCGCATGCAACGTTGACTGTCGAGGCCAAGGAAATGCTGGCCAAGAACGGCAAGAGGTAGTCGTCCATGAAGGGATCCGAAGGCAGGAAACTCGTCATTCTGGGCGTCGTGCTCGTGGTCATCGACCAGATCATCAAGATCCTGGTCAAGACCAACATGGGTCTGGGCGAACATTTCGATGTCATCGGCAACTGGTTCAAGATCCTGTTTGTCGAGAACGAAGGCATGGCGTTCGGCTGGGCCTTCGGAGGCAAAGTCGGCAAACTGATCCTGTCCATATTCCGGATATGCCTCTGCACGGCGCTGGTGTTCTGGATCAGGAGCATGTGCCGCAAGAATGCGGCGGCCCGGCGGGACGGTCAGGCCGCGCCCATCCCCGCAGGGGTGCTGGTCGGCCTGACGCTTATCACCGCCGGCGCTTTCGGCAACATCATCGACAGCCTATTCTACGGCGTTATCTGGGACTATGCGCCGGTACTTTTCGGCAAGGTCGTCGACATGTTCTATTTCCCCCTGTGGACCTGGCCTGACTGGGTGCCCCTCCTGGGAGGCAGCATCTTCTTCGAGCCGGTCTTCAACTTCGCTGACAGCTGTGTCACCGTCGGGGCCTTCTATCTGATCCTGTTCCAGTGGAAGTTCTTTGCCAAGAGCGAAGACTGATTTTGCCGGGCAAAAGAATTTATATATCTTTGCACGCACAAATATGGTGAGTTGGCCGAGTGGTCGATGGCGTTGGTCTTGAAAACCAATGAACTGCAAGGTTCCGGGGGTTCGAATCCCTCACTCACCGCTGTAATCAATTAAGAAACCCCATCTGAATGCATTCAGAGGGTTTTTTTCTTGTTTTTGGAGTCAAAAAAGATGCACCAAAAATGCACCAAAGTGTGACAAGGCCCTATTTGGTAGGTTCTGTGGAGAGGTTTTAAGGAGACAATCAAAGAAGAATTACTTGTTTTTTTCTTCTTTGAGGGCTTTCCACAAGATTAGACCTTCAAGAATAATGAGAATAGGACCTCCAATAAGAACAAACCAATCAAAGGCATCTGGCTTGAATACCTTATCAGAAAGAAGATCATAGTACTTGGCAAAAGTAAATAACCCCCAAATACAGATCATTAAAATGGCATTTGCTTTTTTACTCATATCAAGTCCTGTTTATGGAAACAAAGATAGTGATTATTATCTAATTAGTACAGAAAATAGGGAAAACAGCAGGTGCCATTTTCCCTTTCAATTCATCTTTTTCATCTCTTTAAAAGTTAGTGTCCATCATAGTCTTCCTGGTCTTATCAGTTATAGCAATGTATGGTTTCATAGTCTTGTAATCCTCATGACCAGTGTAGTCCATAACAAGTTGTGGTGACCATCCCATTTCAAGTGCATGAACCACAAAGGTTTTCCTTGCAGAGTGGGTCCCTATGACATCACATAATCTCTGTGTTTCATCTATTCTGGACTTTCCACAGAACTGCATCTTGGTTATGTTCCTGGTAAATCCCAACCTCTTTGCAATGACCTTCAAGTTATCATTCATCTTTTGGTTGGACTTTGGTGGAAACATCAGACCATCCTTGGTTGGAATGTCTTTATACTTCTGGTACAACTCTTTACTGTACTTGTTTAGGAAGATAGTCAGACTGTCATGGGTCTTCTTACTCACAAAGGAGAAAGATGTGGGGTCATCATAGTCATCAAAGTCAGCCTTCTTCAATATCTCCATATCACTGTGTCTCAATGAAGTGACACATGCAAAGCAGAACCTGTCTCTGGTCAGTTCCAGATGTTCTTCCCCCTCACTGAACTTGTAGTTGTACAACTGTTCAAACTCTTCCCATTTCAGGAAACTGACTGCCTTGGGTTTAGTCTCTTCCAGATATGGAGTCTTATGTTTGATAACCTTATCCCCATGTTTCAAACACATGTGGTTCCTAATGGTTGAATTGAGAAAACCTTCTCCTAAGTGACGTAGACGGTCCATCAATTGGACCGTCTATGACGTTTTGGGGCGTTTTTGACGTAGAAGGTCCAGATCGTGGACCGTCTACGTCACTTGAGGGTCCCCTTTACGTCACAGCAGTGGGATGGAGATTAACTCTGGCTTAGCGTTGGACGCCGCCGAGGGTGTCGGCCCAGCATTCTGTCCAGAACGAGAAGTAATCCAGACGCGGGCGGCTTGCCCACAGTATGGACGGGAGGCCGATGACGGCAAGGTAGAGCCAGCCCAGCATCAGGGACTGGCGTGTGTGACCCCACTCGTGCATCTTCTCATATTCGTCGTTACGATTCCTGTCGTTTATGATGATGTGCCGCCCCAGGGAGATCCCTCCTGGAATGCTGGGAGAATAATGCAGCCTTACGCCACGGTAGTCGTGGCCTTTGCGCGCTCCGTAATACAATGAAAGTATCTCTCCTAGAATGTTCTGGGGGAGTTGCCATACATAGAGAAGGATGTATAGGATCGATTTCATTTCAATGCTTTCGGTTCGCAAAAACCCTGCCGTCAGCATTTTTCTGCAGTCGGACGCATTTGATACCCTTCTCTCTGCGGATTCCCTAAAAATAACTATATTTGTCTTACGATTAACCATATCCATTTAACAGGATTCCTCGAAAATAGTAATCATGAAAAGAATCGTCTTATTTGCACTGCTAGTCCTTGCTGCGATAACGGCATCGGCGCAGATTAAGAAAGTTTCCGTACTGGGAGACTCCTATTCAACTTTTAAGGGCAGCAATCCCGAAGGATACGCTCCGTTTTATCCTGACGCCAACAATGATGTCAAGGAGGTAGAGCAGACCTGGTGGAGCCTGTTTATCAAAGCGAAAGGGTATGAGCTGGATAAGAACAATTCATGGGGCGGCACGACCATCTGCGGCACGGGATACTTCCACAGGGATGTTTTCAACTCGTATTTCATATCCCGCGTGGATATGTTGGGCGACCCGGACATCATCTTTGTTTTCGGTGGGACCAATGACGCCTGGGCCAGGGCCCCTATGGGCGAGTACCAGTATTCAGACTGGACAAAAGATGACTGCAAGAGTTTCCGTCCAGCCCTTGCCTGCCTGCTGGACATGCTTCAGAGACGCTATCCGAAAGCGACGGTTTACTCCATCCTGAATTCCGAGCTGCAGGAAGAGGTCAATGAATCTATGCGCGAGGTCTGCAAGCATTTCAATGTACAGCTCATCGAGCTCCATGATATCGAGAAGCAGAACGGCCATCCGTCCATCGCCGGAATGAAAAGTATCTGCGACCAGTTGCTGGAAGCCATTGATTGACACTTTAACGCTCACTTCGGTGAGCG
>JAFWSX010000028.1 GCA_017519185.1 Bacteroidales bacterium
ACATTGCCTTCAACCACAAGTTTCTTGAAAGCGGGAAGGTAGGTCTCCCAGAGGTCGCGCTGAGACACGCGTGCGTCATAAGTGTGGCGCAGAGGCTCCGGACCGCTGTGCACGGCGTAGTGCTTTGCGCAGGCGTGAGTCTTGATATAATGCCTGTCGTTGCCCTGCATTCCAAGGACGGTCTGCAGGCCGAGAACTCCTGAAAGATAAGGATCCTCGCCGCAGGTCTCCTGGCCGCGTCCCCAGCGGGGGTCACGGAAGATGTTGATATTGGGGCACCAGAAAGAAAGCTCGGGGTTGCCCGGATAGTAGGTCACGCCCATCGGCACGTTGAAGATGTCGTGGTTGGAACGGTTCCAGTTGGCGCGGGCCTCGTCTGACACCTGTGAGAAAACCTCATACATCTGCTGCGGGTTGAAAGCAGCGGCCATACCGATAGGCTGCGGATATACCGTGTAGCCATCCTGGCGCACGCCATGGCAAGCCTCGCTCCACCAGTTGTATGACGGAATGTTGAGACGGTCGATAGACACGTTCTTGTTCATCATCAGGCCGACCTTCTCCTCTACGGTGAGCAGAGACATAAGGTTGTCGATGCGGTCTTCGATGTTCAGGTCAGGGTCCCAGAAGGGATATTCATAAGTCTGTTTCGGTCCGCAGGATGTGCAGAGCAGAACCAGAGAAAAGAAGCTTATCAGAAGTTTTTTCATAGACCGGATATTACTTGAAAAGGATTTGTGCTATGTGTGCCAGATAGTCGCGGCAGTTCATCCAGGTGTGGCCGCCGTCGGGAGTGTAGAATGTGTGTTTCACGCCGTTCGCAGTGAGATATGCGTCCAGGCCGCGGGAAGCTTCGATCAGGAAGTCTGAGGTGCCGGTGCCGATCCACACAAGCTTGTAGTTCTTGTTGAGAGTGTTCACCGGAGCGTATGTTCCGTTGCTGAAGTTGGTCTCGTACTCATTGCCGAAGATAGCAGGAGCCATAGCGCAAACCCACTGGAACTCCTTGGGGTTGCCGAGACCCGTTGCAAGGGCCTGACGGCCGCCGAGCGAGAAGCCTGCCACAGCACGGTCGCGGGCCGAGGTCTTCACGGCATAATTGGCCTCTATGAACGGCTTCACATCGTTGATGATCTCCTTTGCAACGCGGTCAGTGTCCATTGAGTCATAGCGGTCGGCAAGACCCTGACGCATCATCTCGGGATAAGGATTGGCATAGGGCATTACCACAATCATACGCTTGGCCAGGCCGGCTGCGATGAGGTTGTCGAGGATATTGTTCACGTGGCCCACCTTGAACCATGTCTCCCAGGTGTCTGTCATACCGTGGATGAGGTAGAGCACGGGAAGTTTCTCCTTTCCGGCAGGATTGTAGCCGGCAGGTGTATAGACGCACATCTGACGGTCGATGCCGAATGTGTTTGAGTGGTAGAAACGGTATGTCACCTTGCCGTGAGGCACGTTCTGGATGTCCTGGACTGAAGGCACGGGGCCTTTCACATCAGCAAGAGAATATTTGAAGCCCTCGTTGGGGAAGATGAACATATTGTTGGGATCGGCCACCTTGGTGCCGTCTATCACGAAGGCATAGGGATAGATGTCCGGCTTGCCGGGAGTGACGGTTATCGTCCAAACACCATCCTCGCCTTTGGACATAGGCATAGCCTGGGGCAGCATCTGGCAGTCGAGCTCCACAGACTTGGCATCTGCAGCCTGGCAGCGGAATGTCACCGAACCGTCGGCATTGTATTCAGGAGAAACTACGCCCGCAGGGAAAAGACGTGCCATCACCTGCGGAGTAAGACGCTGGTTGTCACCTGCCTGGGGAGGCTGAGCCTGACTGAGCAGCGGAAGCATCACGAGCAGAGCCGCTGCGATAAGAATTCTATATGATTTCATAGTTCGTTCCATATCTCGTTATTACTGAAAAAGAAGGGGCAGGGTTTCGTCGAGGAAATACTTGGCATTCATCCAGGTGTGACCGAACTTGCCGGTGGTGAACACCTTTACGTTTTTGATGCCCTTGCTGTCAAGGAAATCCATATAGTCCTTGGCGTTGCCGTAGAGGAAGTCATCGGTTCCTACGCCCAGCCAGAACAGGTGGATCTTGTCGTTGATCTTGGGATCGTCATAGATGCCGCCCGGAAGGGTTGTGCTGGTGAACGAGCTGTAAGAGCACAGCCAGGAGAACTTGTCGAGGTTTGTCAGACCGATGGAGAGACCCTGGTTGCCGCCACGAGAGAAACCGCCGATGGCACGGTGGTCGCGGTCGTTGATGGTGCGGTAGTTCTTCTCAACGAACGGCATAAGGTCCTTGACCATATCGTTGGTGAAAAGGTCACCGCGCGGAGCCTGTCCTGCCGGGAAATACTTCGACGGGTTGCCATAGGGCAGCACGATGATCATATCCTTCGCCTTGCCCTGTGCAATCAGGTTGTCGAGGATGAGATTCATTCGGCCCACCTTGAAATATACTTCTTCAGTATCGGTAGTTCCGCTGATGAGATAGAACACAGGATACTTTTTATTCTTGTTCTTGTCGTACTGCGGAGGAGTGTAGACAATAGCGTTACCCCAGGTGCCGAGGCTCTCGGACCAGTAGTTCACGTAGTCCACGCTGCCGTGAGGCACGTTTGTCAGCGCGTGCAGAAGAGGTGCGCCATTGCCGCGCACATCCACGATGCTGTTCTTGAAGGTCTCGTTCGGGAACCAGTCAGGATTCTGAGGGTCCATTATCGTCACTCCGTCAACGATGAAGCTGTAGGGATACATATCGGGCTCTACGGGGCCGAGAGTGATCGACCACACGCCGTTCTCGCCCTTGACCATATCCTGGGTGCCTGCGAACTGCGCGTTGACCTTGACAGATTTGGCGTTGGGGTCACGGTAGTTGAAGGTCACGGTGTTGTCGGGATTCACGACAGGTGACGATACTGAGCCGCCCATCATTCCGCCGCCGCCCATCATTCCGGGCCAGCCGCCCTGACGGGGCAGATGGCGGATCTCAATGATAACCTTTCCTGTCTCGGGGCCACGCTCAACCTTCATCCACATTTCTGCGTTGACCTGGGTTCCGACACCCATATCGGTGAGCTTTGCCTCGATGCCGGGCTCGCCTGTGCCTACAAGGTCAGCCTCTGTGAGTTCGCCTGACCAGAGAACGGGGCCGTAGCTGTGGTTGATGGTCCAGGTGCCGGGATCGATGCCGTCGAAGACGTAGCGGTCCACACCTTCCTTGATCATCACGCGCTTGGTGTTAGGGTCGTTGCGGCCGAAGCCTGAGCGGCCCTGGCCTCGCTTGTTGATCTCGACCTCACCGCCTGTACCGTTGATTTCCTCTGTCTTCGGATAGAAGTAATCCAGGCCTGAGTCGAACGACTCAACCTCGAAGATATATTCGGGAGCGGTATTGAGACTGTGGAGCTTGAGATAGTTCTTGTCGTAGACAATATAGCTGTTGTAGAGCTTGCCGGGCTCGATGCCGTAGCGGATGATATAGCCGTCAGCACCGGGAACAGGCTCCCAGAGAAGTTCAGCCTCGCGGCGGTCTTTCTGGTTGCGGACAACCTTGACGTCAGCCACCTTCACGCTGCCTGCAGAATAGGGATTGCCGAACACGCGCAGGTCCTTGATGCTGAACTTGGCACCGTCGTGGCACTGACGGGTGTTGGTGACCTTCACGAAACGGCCCTGAGCGGGTTTTGCGAGCTCTGTATAGTCGTGATGGAAATCCAGTTTGTTGGCAGGTTTGTCGATGATGGTGGTCCATTTCTGACCATCGACGGAAACCTCAACCTTGAAGCACTGATAGTACTCCGGAAGTGCCGGGGCTGCACCGCCCATACCGGGGGCAGCCTGCTGGGCTCCGATATGATCCCAGTTGCACTGGATGGCATAAATGTCTGCCACCTTGCCGAGGTCTACCTGGAACCATTCGCCCGGATTGCCGGTTTCAGCCGCCCAGTTTGTCATGAAGTCCTCGTCTACTGCATTTTCGGGAACGAAATTCTCGAAAGTAGATGAGACAGTGACTTTCTTCTGATGTGAGAGGAGCTTCCATCCGGTCCAGTTGTGGTCGACAGCGTCAACGCGGGTGCCGGGCCAGAACTGCGGATAGTCACCGAACTCTTCGTTGGCGTGCATCACACCCTCTGCGTCGACAGCTGTGGGGAAGATGGCGAGTTCAGAACCGCGGCCTGCTCCGCCGTAGCTGGCAGGAATCATACAAATGGTCCAAAGTTGGCCGTTCTTGTCGTGGAAAGTGCTGCCGTGGCCTGCACCCACAGCAAATCCTGTGGTCTTGAAGGTCAGAGGGTTGTGTTCAGAGTAGGTGAAGGGGCCCATCGGGCTGTCACCCACGTACACACCGTGTGAATATGAAAGGAGCTCCAAGCCGATTGCTGCATACTGGAGATAGTACTTGCCGTTGTGCTTTGTCATCCACGGGCCTTCGATCCAGGGATATTCCTCCTCGAAATAGTCGCGGCGACCGCCGAAGATGGAGTAGATCACATCGTCGTGGGTGCGCTTCTCGAAGCCGTGGTTTTTGTAGTCGCTGAAGAAAAGGATGTTCGGGCCTGCTATCTCCTTGAAAGTCTTCTTGTCGAGCTCAACCACCTTGAAGGGCATCAGCTGCGACCAGCCATAGTAGAGATAGAGGCGCCCGTCGTCATCGACGAACATATTGGCGTCGCCGTAGCGGTCGCTGTCGAGCGTGCCTATCAACTCCCAGGTTCCTGCCTTGGGATCGATGGCTCCATAGACATTCTTGTTGTTCATCGAGCAGCCGATAAGACGGCCGTCCATCTCGACGACGGAAACCACTCCGCCCGGATAGTTCGGAGCATCAACATAGGTCCAGTCCTTGAAGTCAGGAGAGTACCAGTAGCCTTTACGGTGAGAGACGAAGAGGAAATAGTCGCCCTGATAGACCAGGACTACAGGCTCACCTCCGCGATACGAACGCTCGCCGGGCACCACCAGGTCGAGCGGATTGCAGTAAGTGTTCAGCTCCTGGCCGTTTGACGCAAACGACAAGAGCAGGACAACGGCCGTAAAAACGGCACGCAAGAAGGTTTTAGTTTGCATATGCAGTTTTAGTTAGGATTTCCTTACCCAAATTTAAACAAGCTTGGGCGCAAATCCAAAAAGTCCCGGCCTCAATGACCGGGACTTCTCAGGTATTATGTAAAATTGCTTACGGTCTGATGGGATCACCCATATCAGAAGCCTCGTTATCATTGGCATCCAGCTTGAAGCGCATGAACTTCTGGTTATCTTTGGTATAAGGCTCCCAGCCTATTCCAGGATCACCAGTCTTGGCGAAATTGGTCCACGCGTCGATCATCTTTGTTGAAAGATCCCAGTCACCCTGGGTCCAGGGGCGCCAGCAGTGCTTCAAGGACTTGAACACAAACCAGAGGTCTGATGAGTGGAATGCACCTTTCAGACGGGCGGTAACCTCAGGATGAGAACCGTCATCAGGCAGCGGGCGTGCGAATTCGTAAGCCCAGGCCTTGTTGCCGTGTTCCTCGCGGTTGAGGCAGAAGGCGGCGATACCACCTGACATGTCACCCATATCATTGAGGGTGTAGCCGATCATATACGGAACGTCTGCAAGGGTTCCGTCAGCAGCTGCTGCATCGAAGCTTTCGAGGCTTACATAGCCGTCAACTACAGGAGAGCCGGTGATGTAGCCATATTTGCCGCTGGCCGCGTTATAGATGGTGCCGAGGGCGTGGATTGTTTCCGTTGCGGCACGGCGCATCTTCTGGAGGTCAGTGAAGCCTGCCCAGTCCATAATCTCCTTGACCTGGTTTGCGGCTTCTGCAGGAGATGAGGGACGGCGCATCATGCTCATACGGGCCGATGCTGCAGGAGCCGCTGCGGGACGGGCTGCCGCAGGGGCAGCGGGAGCTGCCTGAGGAACGGTAAGTCCGCCGCCGGACATAATGACTGCCTTATGGAAAAGACCGCGTGCAAGAGGAGACTCGCAAAGGGTCTTCACGCTGCCGGCACCGGCACTCTGTCCGAAGATCATAACGTTGTCAGGGTCGCCGCCGAACTGGGCGATATTTTTCTTGATCCACTTAAGGGCCTCGATCTGGTCCAGGATACCATAGTTGCCGGATACTCCGTGAGGGCTTTCGGCAGCAAGCTCAGGATGGGTCAGGAAGCCGAAAACGCCGAGACGATAGTTGATTGAGACAAGGACGACATCTCTTGCGCCCCACTCCTGGGCATCGAACTCAGGCTCTGAACCGAAACCTTCGCGATATCCGCCGCCGTGTATCCAGAGAGCCACAGGGAGTTTCTTTTCGGGCTGGCCTGAAGCCTTGGTCCATACATTCGCATAGAGGCAGTCTTCACTGTAGGGAGCCTCTCCGCCATAGCCCCATTCGGTATAATAGCCACCGGGATATTGGATGGCCTGATAGCTGGGATGGCCAAACCTGTCGCAGAGTTTCACGCCCTGCCAGGGAACCACAGGCTGCGGTTCTTTCCAGCGGTTCTCGCCGATGGGCGGTGCGGCATAAGGGATGCCTCGGTACACGAGTACGCCGGGAATGTCAGTTGTTACACCTTGAATCTGGCCTCCCTCAATGGTGAGGACCGGTGTGTCGACAGTCTTGCTGCATCCGAAAAGGACGAGCACAGACAAGATCAGAAGAAGTTTTTTCATATCGTTTAGTGTTTAGAAACGTCCATTTTAACGCTCGTTCAGGGTCTGGCGCCAGGTCTTGCCGGTGGCGACAGGGGCAGTGTGGCCGTGCTCCTCCCCCTGGGCAGCGCCTACAGAAGCCCTGCTTGCAGAGGCTTTGGCCGGATGTGCCTTGTCCCAGGCCACGAAGGTGTCATAGTCAAAGTTCCACGATGAACCTTCGGAGAGTTTCATGATCCTGGTGTATATCTGGGCACGGCTGGGAGCGTTGAAATTGTTGTAAATCATGCTGTTGTTCATCACGCTCTGCTCTGTGGGCCTCCAGACTCCGCTCCAGTAGGTATATCCGCCTTCATAGGCACCGATTTTTTCACTGGAGAAATTGCTGTCTTTAACGAATCTGCTCCAGAGGACGGCGTTCGGGTCTGACGTGAAATCGACATTCACGTACCAGTTGAGTTTTTGCCTGCCCTTGATATATTCGACGGTACTGGTAGGGATTGCACCGGCATCACGGTAGGCATATTCGTCAGAAAGTTTGGCGATGGCGTGCCCCGCCACTTCGTGTACGACGGTATTTGCAAGTTTCGATATTCCGCCGCTCACGCTGGCATCCTTGTACGGAACCCAGGCGACAGACGGTCCTGCTGCATATACGCTTTCATCCTCTGCATCGGCCATATAAGTGGTGCCTCCATCCCTCTGGCTGTTCATAAGGACGAGGACGGTCACATTGTCCATCCTTGCACCATCGCCGACAGCCTTCTTCGCATACTCATATACCTTCCCGTTATTGCCGCCGACCGCGCTGCCATAGCCAAACGCTCCACTGAAGACAGTATTGTTGCCGTTGAAATATTCTTCATTCTCAGACACGGCATTGACAAGGTAGATGTTGAAACGGTTCTTCAGAGATTTCACAGGTTCAACGGAGAAGAGGTCGGCCACGGCTTGTTTTGCGGCCTTTTCGAAAGTGCCGTTGCTGATCTGCCTGTCGGAGAAGGCATCTCCTGTAATCACAAGGTCCACACCATTACCCACAGAGGCTGTCTGCAAGGTGGTCACCTTGCCGTCAGCAGCATAGTTCGTCGATTCATAATGAGAAACCGGATTATCGAAAGCGTTTTGAAGGAATTCTATAACTCTGTCAAGACGATAGTCGCTGTAATCAAGAACCGTGGCATAGGCTACCGTCTGGTCGGGGCCGATGATTATCACTGTGTTTTCCTGCGTACCGTCAGGATACAGGCCGTAGCCTTGCTTGGTGTAGAAAGGCGAGGATTCCTCGGGGCAGTCGGCATACATCTCCCGTGCAAAATACTTCCAGCTTGCTCCATTCTTGGTGTGAAGATCAATGAACTGCTGCCTGCGCTCCTTGATTGTTGTTTCGTCTGCTGTATTGATATCAGTATATGAGATTATTCCCAAGCCTTTGTCCTTGTTTGCATTGTAGAGTGCGACCAGCTGGGGCATGAAGTCTTGCGATATACCATACATTGGATCGCACTTGTACAACACCGTATATGTGTTCCTTCTGAAATCTTCTTCAAGATTTATGGTTGTCCCGTCTACAGCCTTGATGGCAGGAGACTGGGGAGCGGGCAGGAATGACTTGTACAATTGTTCAGCATCGAATTTGTTGCCGAAGACGATCTTGGGCCAAGTTCTCCAGAAATTCTTCATGCTGCATATGTCTGGCGGTATGGTTCCAGAGAGTGAATTGCCGCTAAGCCTTAATTCGGTTAGATTGATCAGAGAGCCAAGTCCGACAGGAATACTGCCTGAAAGATTGTTGTTGTGCAGGTCCAGAGTCGTCAGGCCGGTAAGCGCCCCAAGCTCCGGAATCAACTGACCAGTCAAGTTCATATTAGAGAGGATAAGCGCATTGATGCTCTTGAGATTCCTGATGGCTTTCGGTATGGGCTTGGCCTGCATCTGACCAGTGCCGGAGAGAGCCAGGGTCTGCAGTTTTTCAAGAGAGAAAAGGCTTTCGGGAATTGTTCCGCTTATAGGATAATCGCCGAGGGACAAAAATTCAAGCTTCTTCAGCTGCCCAATCTCTTCCGGGATCGGAGAGGCATTGAATGAAGGCCAGCCGGAGTTGAGAATTGAGAGAGTCTTCAATTCGGTGAGGTCAGCTATCTCCTTGGGTATCCTGCCATAGACATTTCCATACATGAACTGCAGACTTGTAACATGGCCTTCATTATCGGTACCGACACCGTCCCATTCTTGGACAGGTTTGTCAGACAGCCAGTTCTTCTTATAATTCCAGGCATCGCCGTTATTGCTGTTATAAAAAGCCACAAGCGCAGCCCTTTCTTTGGATATAAAAGCTGGTTCTACCACAGTTACTTCACAAGAAGCCGAGATTTCGCCGACAGAAGCAGTTACGGTAGCTGAGCCTATTTCCTCTCCTACTACTGTTCCATTACTTACCGAGACTTCGTCACCGCTGCTAGTCCACAAGATTTCTGTATATTCTGCATCAGCAGGATGGATTGTGACAGTTAGTTTTGCTTCCTGGCCTTTCTCTATGGTCAGTTCTGTCTTGTCAAGAGTTATGCTTTTGACTGTCTTGCCGACAACCGTCACTTTACAGGTAGCAGAAAGCGCTCCCACGGAAGCCGTTACGGTAGCCTCGCCTTTCTCAACAGCAGTGACTACACCGTCCTTTACCGTGACACAGGCGCTGCTGCTTGACCACTCGATTGTCCCGTCTTCGGCATCGGGAGGATTGATTGTGGCGATGAGGGTGAAAGACTCTCCTATCTCCAGTGTCCCTTCTGTCTTGTCAAGGGTTATGCTTTGGGTTGTCTTGCCCGTGACTGTAACGGCACAGGTGGCAGAGAAAGTACCTGCAGACACCGTTATCGTGGCCGTACCTTTCTCAACAGCAGTAATGACACCGTCTTTGACTGTGACACATTTATCATCGCTCGATGCCCATTCCAGTTTCTGGACTTCAGCATCCGGAGGATTGACGCTTGCCACAAGCGTCAAGGTCTGCCCGACCTCCAGTGTAACCGCTGTCTTGTCGAGAGTGATACCTTTTATCGATTTGGGCTTGACAGTCACCTGGCAGGTGGCGGACACTTCACCGACGGATGCCGTGATAGTGGCGGTCCCCGCAGCTTTGGCCTCGAGAACTCCGTTGGAGACAGAGACGCAGGAACTGTTGCTGCTCGACCATTTTATCGCCACATCCTTGACTCCTGAGGGCTGGACAGAAGCTGTCAGCGTAGCTTGTTCGCCCACTTCCAGTTCCAAAGAGGATTTGCTTATCGTGATGCCGGTAATTGCGGGCTCGCACGCAGTTATCAGGATTGCAACGGCCAATCCCAAGAGAATAATGAGCTTTTTCATAGTTATAGTTTTCAGGAGTTATACAAATATAATAAAAAACATAGCCGATGCTTATTACAAGCACCGGCTATTTTAGCTGAAAGAGACGGCTTTACCTGCCGAAGCCGCCGCCGAATCCACCGGGGCCACCGCCCTGACGCATACGCTGCATCTCCTCGTCATACTTCTTGTACTGGTCTGCAGTGAGAACGCCCTTGAGGAATTTCTCCTGCTCCTGCATCCTCTTCTGCATTGCTTCCATATCGAAGCCGCCGGGGCCGCCACCCTGCTGGAACTGCTCCATCATAGCTTTTGACTCTTTGAGGAAGTAGTCATAAATCTTCTTGTACTGGTCATCAGAAGTCTTGCAGGTCTCTTTGATACGGTCAGCACGCATCTTGGCCATATCTTCTGCGTTGAACTGAGGCATCTGTGCAAATGCACCGATTGTCATCATAAGGGCGAAAAGCCCAAGAATTACTTTTTTCATACTGTGACTGTTGAGTTAAACGTTTTGTTTCCTTAGACTAATGAACCAGCAAAAAGTAACATAAAGAAACAAAAGATTATCTTTGAATGTATGAAATCACTGAAACTGACATTACTGTTTTTTTGTACAGTTCTTATTGCTTCTTGCACTTCATTGCAAAAGGACAAAGTCATCCGTCTTTTGGACGAGATATCGGCGGATATCACATCCACTGACTTCGATGCAGCGTGGAATAAAGCCGAGAAGGCTGAAGCCATCGCAAAGAAGCATAACCTGGACAAGGAACTATCTGCAGTCCTGGTATCAAAGGCAAAGCTTTGCGACCGTATCGACGAGGGCCTTGAATATGCCAACGAAGCTCTGCGCCTTGCCCAGGATAACGATGCTCCGGAACTGCAATGCGAAGCGTGCTATACCATTTGCTCATTGTACCTCGACAATACCACAGACCCTGCCAGCAATCAGCTCGCCGGCGAATGGCTTGAGCGGGGCCAAGCTCTTGCAGAAACCTGCGACATACCTCGCCTTCGCCTCGAGGGCATCAACCTGCGCTCCCTCTGGTATCAACGGAGCAATCTCTACAACGCTGCCGAAAACTATCTGGAGCAGGCCCTTCGGAAGGCCGACAAATCAGACCCCCAGATGATATCCACCTTGCAGAACAGCCTGCTGGAGTTGTACATCCATTCTGGGCAGTATAAGAAAGCCGTCGACATATACAAAGATTATATCTCCGCCAGCCAGGCTGCCACGCAGCAGATGCAGGAAGATATGCAGGCCAGCCGGCACAGGGAGAGCTTTCTCTACAAGGCCATCATAGCCGTTCTATCGCTGGCCGTCGCGACTCTCGCTTTTTACACAGTCAAAATCATCAAAAAATGAAAAGATGTAAATTATTTTGCGCACTCATTCTCGCTGCAAGTCTTTTCGTTTCGTGCGAGAAGGAGACTACGCTGACCACTTACCTTTTCTATTTCAACGAGGAGGATTATTCGCAACCCGGAGAAATCGCAGATCCGGAAATACGCGCGTTTTACTTGGATATCCGGGAGGGTTTCTCAAAACTTCAGGCCAATGATTTTTGGCAGATTTACGTGGACAACCGCAAATTCGGCCCGGAGGACGAGAAAGCTGAGGCACGGTTCAGCGCCACACTGGCGACAATCAAGGAGTATGAAGCCCGGTACAGAAAAGAAATCGAGGATCTTGGTGTGCACGAGGGATCATCCTTTCACGTAAAGTATGTTTACCGCTTGTCCCGGGACATTCCTGCAGACCATTTTTCTGACGGATACTCTCCCGCTATCCTGCAGGAGTACTCCTTTGAGCTACGGTACGATTAGTTCCACAGTGAGTTGAAGACAGATGACACAAAAAAAGACAGCGGTTAAGCTGTCTTTTTTGTGCCTCGGGCGGGACTCGAAGAGCTGAACGGGTCTGAAATGGGTTGAATGGATTTGACAATGGCGACCGCTTATTATTAATTGATATTCAATAAATTATATGCGTTTTTGAGCCTGTTTCGATTCTAGTACGGGACCACGAAAAATCAATATTTTTCAGCTAAGTCGCCAAAATGTCGCCAAAAATTTATTACCTTTGTGGCGAGCTAAATGGTTGATTTATGGCGACTATCGAATATTCACTGTCCAGTAAGAAGGACAAAACAACGGGAAAGCAGGAGATTTTGGTCAGATTTTTCCACGGAAGGTTCAATCAGAGGGGAAAAACGAACCTATACGGACATTCTGACGATTGGGATCAGAACCGGCAACGGTTCGTGATTCCCAAGGTCCGTATGATGACCGAAGAGAAGCGGAAAGAGATTCAGGAGCTCCAGGACTTGAACTCCGAGTTGGACGCGATATCCAGATATCTGCTCGATGCCTTTGTCGCAGCGGGATCCGGCAAGGTTCCCCTACCTAACAAGTGGGTAGCGGATAAGCTCCTTGAAAGGACAGTCGAAAGCCTGGATATCCCTGCCGTGGGTGCATCCGAGGAGGATGAACCTACAGAGGAGAAGAATGACCTGCAGAAAGAATTCTTCGACACATTTGAGCATTTCGTGTCCATCCAGAAGATATCTCTCTCCCGGATCCGGCATTACAATGTCATCATCCGCGCCCTGAAGCGCTTTGCTATTTATAGCGCCCAGGAGGTGAGTTTCGCCACGCTATCCTCAGATCTGCTCCGGAAGTTCTCTAAGTTCCTAGAAAATGAGTACAAGTTTGTAGTGGAGGACAAGAACGGGAAACCATGCATCAAAGACCCCCTCTATAAGAAAGCCTATAAGTCGGTCCCGGAGTGCCGGTTCCCGAAGCAGCGAGGCCAGAATTCCATTATCGGCACGATGTCCCGTCTCCACACTTTTGTCCGCTGGTCGATCAAGAGAGGCTACATGAACCGCGACCCCTATGATGATTATGTCATCGGCACGGCCATATATGGCACTCCCTTTTATCTCACTAAGGAGGAACGAAACCAACTGTACCAGGCGAAGTTCCCGGATAATCCAGGACTGGATATCCAGCGCGATATCTTTGTCTTCCAATGCTTCATCGGATGCCGTGTCGGCGACCTGATGAAAATGACCAAGGCCAACGTCATCAACGGCGCCATCGAGTACGTTCCTCGTAAAACGAAGGAGGGCCGTCCCTATACGGTCCGGGTCCCGCTCTCGCCCACCGCATTGGAAATCCTGGATCGCTATAAGGACCAGCCCGACGGACGTCTACTTCCTTTTATTTGTGAGCAGGACTACAACCGCGACATCAAGAAGATGATCAAGCTCGCTGGCATCGATCGCGTGGTTACGACGCTGAACACCATCACTCGCGAGGAAGAGAAACATCCCATCTGGGAAGTCGCCTCCTCCCACATGGCGCGCCGCGTCCTCGTCGGTAACCTGTATAAGGAAGTCAAGGACCCCAACCTGATTGCCAAGATCTCCGGCCACGTCGAAAACTCCCGCGCCTTCAGCCGCTACCGCGACATCGACGAAGAGATGGCGAAAGAAGTTATCCTAAAGCTGGAGTAAGATCTCTCCTCTTCTTAGTTTTGTTGCAAGGATAATCAATAATTGATTATTTTGCGCACAAAAATAAGAAGAGAAACCATGTCAGAGTGCATGCAAGATAAGCGACAAACTATCCTTGAAAAGACCAAAGCCAATGGCGGTTTTTGGTCTTATTGTGGTTATATTCCAACGAGTCTTGATGATGATTCAGTCATCGAGGCAGCTCTTGTCCACCTCGACCTGGAGGATCTCCCACTCTTACTTGAGATATGGGACAAAGCTCACATCAAACGAGTCTGGAAAGATCGCCTGGTCAGCCAAGGCAAGAGAATGAACATTCGGAATTATTCTCTC
>JAFWSX010000006.1 GCA_017519185.1 Bacteroidales bacterium
CGAGAAGGCCTTCCCGGGCGGAAAGCTGGCGGGAAGCCTTTATGGCGGCATCGTCCTCGACCGTGAGAATCTCGTCCACTACGGCACGGCTGAAGGTGGCGGGCTCGAAGCCGGCACCGATGCCCTGGATCTTGTGCTTGCCTGCGACGCCGGTGGACAGGACGGCGGAAGAAGCCGGCTCCACGGCGACGATCTTCACGGCCGGATTGTGCTTCTTCAGGGCCCTGCCGGTGCCACTCACGGTTCCGCCGGTACCGACGCCGGCCACGAAGATATCGACCTTCCCTTCCGTGTCGCGCCAGATTTCCTCACCGGTGGTGCGCTCGTGCATCTGAGGGTTGGCGGGGTTTGTGAACTGACCGAGGATTATGCTGCCTGGAATCTCGCGGTTGAGCTGCTCAGCCTTTGCGATGGCGCCTTTCATTCCTTCTGCACCGGGTGTCAGTTCGAGCTTGGCGCCGAGGGCTTTCAGCAGGCTCCTGCGCTCCTGGCTCATAGTTTCGGGCATAGTCAGGATGGTTTTGTATCCTTTGGCGGCTCCTACCCAGGCTAGGCCTACACCGGTGTTGCCGCTGGTGGGTTCTATGATGGTGGCTCCTGGCTTCAGGAGTCCTTTGCTCTCTGCGTCTTCAATCATTGCCAGGGCGATGCGGTCCTTGACGCTGCCGCCCGGATTGAAGTATTCGAGTTTGACGATGATGCGTGCTTTCTGTCCCTGGAATCCTGAAATCTCCAGCAGGGGAGTGTTGCCGATAAGATCGGTGAGTTTGTTGTAAATCATGGTACTAAATTATGAAAGATTGTTAATGATCGGGAAATAAAAAAACCTGTTCAATCGTTGGATTGACAGGTTGCGATATATGATGGAGAATGTTCTGTACAGATGCGGATCAATATGCGCGACAAAGCCTGCCAACCCCGTAGCAAGCACAACAACACATATTTGAATTCATCTGCTTCATTCTGGGTGCAAAGCTATAAAAGAATTCTTACCTTTACAACGATAGTTCGAAAATTTCCCGAAAATGAAAAAAATAATCACCGTTCTGACACTTGCCTTCGTGCTCACCCTTTCTTCAAGGGCAGAAGAGGCAAGACTGCTGCGCTTCCCTGCCACAAACGGGACTTCCATTGTTTTCACTTATGCAGGCGACCTCTACACGGTTCCCGTTGCCGGAGGTGATGCCACCAGGCTCACTTCCCACATCGGTTATGAGGGCTTCGCCCACTATTCTCCCGACGGAAAGACCATCGCCTTTACCGCAGAGTATGACGGCAACCGCGAGGTCTATGTGATGCCAGCCACCGGCGGCGAGCCCAAACGAGTGACATATACTTCCACCAATCCCCGCGACGATATGGGTGACCGAATGGGTCCCAACAATATGGTTATGGGCTGGACTCCCGACGGAAAGTACATAATCTACCGCAACCGCATAGGTGACGGCTTCGAAGGCCAGCTCTGGAAAGTGACTCCCGACGGGGCGATGCCTGAAGTTATTCCCCTGCCTCAGGGAGGCTTCTGCTCTTATTCCCCCGACGGCAAGCAGCTGGCCTACAACCGTGTGATGCGCGAGTTCCGTACCTGGAAATACTACCGCGGCGGTATGGCCGACGAGATCTGGATCTATGACGGCAAGTCTGTCAAGGCCGTCACCGACAACGATGCACAGGATATCTTCCCGATGTGGATCGGAGACGAGATCTATTTCGCTTCCGACCGCGATATGACGATGAATATCTTCTGCTACAATACGAAGACCGGCAACACCACCAAGGTTACTGATTTCAAGGATTTCGACGTGAAGTTCCCGACCACGGACGGCAAGAGCGTCGTATTCGAGAACGGCGGCTTCATCTACCGTCTTGACCCTGCCACCAAGAAGGCATCCAAGATCAGCGTCAATCTTTCTTCCGACAATATCTACAGCCGCACCGAGCGCCGCACCAGGCCTTCTCTCAGCTCAGTATCAGTGTCTCCCGACGGTACCCGAGTGGCGGTGACCGCGCGTGGCGAAGTTTTCGACGTGCCTGCAGCCAAAGGCGTTACCCGCAACCTTTCGCGAAGCGCCAATTCCAACGACCGCAGCGTGAACTGGAGTCCTGACGGCAAGTACATAGCCTGGATCGGTGATGCCACAGGCGAGACTGAAGTCTATCTGTATGATGTGGCTGCCGGCGGCGACGCCAAGCAGCTCACAAAGAACAACGACACTTACATCCGCTCGCTGCAGTGGTCTCCCGACAGCAAGCATATCCTCTACTCGGACCGCAAGAACCGTCTTGTGGAGCTGAGCCTTGACGGCAAGAAACGCACCGTGATGGAGAACCCCCGCGCGGAGTTCCGCGATGTAGTGTATTCGCCCGACAGCAAGTGGCTGGCCTATTCAAAGCCTGCCGACAACCAGTACGGCATCGTATACGTATATGACATTGCAGCAAAGAAGGAATATGCAGTGACTGACGGCTGGTACGATTCCGGCAGCCCCTCTTTCAGCGCCGACGGCAAATATCTGCTCTACACTTCGTCTACAGAGATGAACCCCACCTACAGCAACATCGAGTGGGACTTCGCGATGACCGATATGAGGGCTCTCTATATGTGCATCCTCTCAAAGGACACTCCTTCTCCGCTGCTGCCTACCGACGGCATCGGTGCGGAAGCTCCGAAGGGCCCTTCTGCAGACAAGGCAGATGCTGAGGTAAAGGTGGTCGTCGATCCTGACGGCCTGACTGCGCGCAGCCTAAAGATTCCCGTGCAGGGTGCCAGCGGCTACTATTGCGACGGAAAGAAAATTTGGTTCAACGGACGTGACGGCATCAAGGTCTTCGACTTTGCGAAAGGCAAGACTGAAGACGCCGGCAGCGGACGTTTCACATACCGCTATGGCAACAAGAAGGCCGTCCTGCAGGAGCGCGGCGGAATCTCTCTTGCCGATCTTCGCGACAAGATGTCCGGCGAAGCAGTATCTACCGCCGACCTTGTGGTGGACATCGACTACTCGCAGGAATGGCCTCAGATATTCGACGAAGTATGGCGCGCATTCCGCGACGGCTTCTATCTGACGAATATGCACGGCCGCGACTGGAAAGCCCTTAAGGATAAATACTCAGTGCTGCTGCCGTATGTGAAGACCCGCCTCGACCTCAATTACGTCATCGGCGAGATGATCTCCGAGCTGGCCTGCGGCCACGCTTATATCACTCCCGGTGAATATCCGAAACCCGCAAGGGTTGATATGGGCCTGCTTGGCGCTGAACTCTCAAAGCACTCTTCAGGATACTTCCGCATCGACAGGATAATGCAGGGCGCTCCCTATCAGGAAAGCCTCCGCTCTCCTCTCACTGAGCCTGGTATCGGTGTTTCCGAGGGTCAGTTCATCACCGCCGTCGACGGTGTTTCAGTGAAGGATGTGCCGAACATCTACTCGATGCTAGTGGGCAAGGCCGGCGTGCTTACTGAGCTGACGGTCAACTCTTCACCCGCAGCAGGCGGCAAGAAAGTTGTCGTCCGCCCGATAGCTGACGAATATCCGCTTGTACACTACGAGTGGGTGCAGAACAACATAAAGAAGGTTAATGAGCTTTCTGGAGGAAAGGTAGGATACATCTACATTCCGGATATGAGTGCCGAAGGCCTCAAAGAGTTTGCCCGCTACTACTATCCGCAGCTTGACAAGGAAGCACTCATCGTGGATGACCGTGGCAACGGCGGCGGAAACGTTTCTCCGATGCTCATCGAACGTCTCCAGAGGGAGGCATACCGTCTGACTATGCGCCGCGGCAGCGATATGATCGGTACCGAGCCCGAGGGCACGCATACCGGCCCGAAGGTGATGCTGATCAACAAGTACAGCGCCAGCGACGGTGACCTCTTCCCGTGGAGCTTCAAGGCCAACAATATGGGAACAGTCATCGGTACCCGCACCTGGGGAGGTATCATCGGCATCAGCGGCTCTCTTCCTTATCTTGACGGAACAGACGTGCGCGTGCCGTTCTTCACCAACTACGATGCGAAGACCGGTGAGTGGATCGTGGAGAACCACGGCGTGGATCCTGACATCCTCCTCGAAAATGACCCTATCAAGGAATGGGCAGGCGAGGACGAGCAGCTCATCAAGGCCGTTGAGGTCGCTCTTGAGCAGATAAAGGACCGCAAGCCGCTCCCGAAGGTGCCCGCACCGCGTACCTTCAAGGATCTGGGTCTGCCGGAAACAAAGTAAGGATTACTTCTCGAGCCTGACCAGTACAGGCAGATGGTCACTGTAGCCACCGGAAAAATGCTTTCCGGTGTAGCTGCGTTTGGGCACGCCGTGCTCCATCATAAAGTTGCGCTTGAATATCTGTGCGTAGTGCATCTTGCTGAAGCGGGCGATGTGGAAACCTTCCGAACCGCTCTCTTCCAGCAGTTGCCGGCACACCAGGATGTTGTCGAAAAGGGTCCAGTGATGGTTGTGCATACTGGTGCCCTGTCCTTCTTCCATCAAGGTCCACATAGGATTGAAGAAGCCGCCTTCCTCCACGTCTTCCATATCGGCCACGGCGTGCAGCAGATGGCTGAGCGAGAAGTCTGCCGGTGTGTCGTTCATATCACCCATCACGATGATCTTGATGCCGGGATACTCGTCACGCATCTCCAGGGCGTGGTAGTAGATGGTTTCGGCTCCGGCGCGGCGGAATCCGGCAGAGGCCGCACGTCCGGCACGTCTCGAGAGGAAGTGGCAGACATAGATGGCGAACATCTCGCCGTCAAGCAGGCCGCGGACCATAAGGATGTCTCTTCCGTGATATTCCCTGCCGCTGCGCAGGATGGGCTTGACGGGCTGGCTGTCGAGCAATTTGAAGCGGCTCGAGCGGTAGAGGAGGGCTACGTCAACTCCGCGCAAGTCGTCAGATTCGTAGTGGACATAGCGGTAGCCTGCACCGCTGAGCCTTTTCTGGCTCACCATATCTTCCAGCACGCTGTCATTTTCGACTTCAGACACTCCCACAAGTGTGGGAAAACCGCCTGGCAGGCTGCTTACGGCCTGAAAGACCTCTCCCAGGTTTTCAAGCTTGCGCTGATATTTTATCTGCGTCCATCGTCTGTTCCCGGAAGGAGTAAAGTCGTCATCCTCCTTGTTTGGATCATTTTTTGTATCATAAAGATTTTCAAGGTTGTAAAACATTATAGAACAGACCATATCGCAAAATATCTTTTAAGACAAATTTAATAAAAATGCAGCGTATTCTTTGTAATTTGCATCTATATTAAGTATTATTGCGATTCTGAAGGAACGGACATGAAAAAAATACTGACAGCAGCAATCCTGGCAATGGTGTTATTGACCTCCTGTACAAAAGGGTACAGGGAAAGGATTGATGCGCTCGATGCGCAGCTGACCGAGCTGAAAGCACAGCTTGAACAGCAGAACAAGACTATTGCCTCGCTCCAGACTATTCTCCAGGCAGTTAAGAGCAGGGATTTCATAACAGGCATAACCCAACTTGAAGGCAATTCCGGATATGTTGTCCATTTCAGCCGTCTGGGAGACATTGTCATCTATCACGGCACGGATGCCCACGTTCCCCGGGTGGGTATTCAGCGTAATCCCGACGGAAACTATTACTGGACCATACAGTATGGAAACAGCGAACCCCAGTTCATCATCAACGACACCGGCAATATGATTCCTGCCGTAGGTCTGGTTCCCCTGCTGAAGATAGAAAAGGGCAAGTTCTATATATCTTATGACAGCCGCAAGACCTGGCAGTATCTTGGTGAAGCCGACGGAGTCAATGGAGACAACATCTTTGAGAAGATCGATGTCACCGATGACTATGTCTCATTCGTTACTGCGGAGCACGAATTCAGGATTCCGACCAACAAACTTGTCCAGAGCCTCTATCAGAACTCTGTGACAGCCAACCAGGAAGTCGGTTCCCTCAGCAAGCTCATCAAGGAGCTTCCGGGCAAGGATGTATGCGTGGTTTCCGTAACCGACCTTATCGTCGACAAGAAGCCTGCAGGTTCCGTCATCAAGCTTTCCTCAGGCCAGACGATTACGATTCGTGACTGGATTTCAACTACAGGCCCCAAGATCACAGTTGATAAGGACAAAGGAGACAAGGTTTATTACTGGGCCTTGATTTATTCCGACGGTTCAAGGGAATGGATCCTTGACGAAAAAGGCAAACGCGTGGCTGCAACAAGCGAAAATGTAGAAATCCCTACGGTCGTTCCCGTGCTCGACCCGTCAGACAATACGTATTATTGGAATATGGTGGCAGCCGGAGATACGACGGTGGTAAAGGATATCCACGGCAATAAAGTTGCGGTGACCTGCACTGCCGGTGAATTCGCCGTTTTCAAGGGAGTGGACAACTCCAATGCAGATTTTCTGGTTCTTACTCTGGTCAATGGCAACAAGATACAGATACCGAAGATATACACCATAACAGTCACTCCGGAGTCTATATCCCTGAAAGCTGGAGGGGCTGCCAAAACTGTGACATACCGCGTGTATGGTGCAGATAAAAATGCAGAGTATACTCTTATCACACAAGGTCCGCTGACGGCATCGATTACGAAAGACAGCAAGGAAGTCGGTGTTGGAACAATCAGAATTTTAGCCAGCAGTAAATTCACCGGAGATGGCAAAGTCTTGTTTATGGTTTCCGCCGGAAACGGTTCCACCAAGACGATGACCAAGATTATTAACGTAGCACTGGAGAACTAGAGATGAAAACTTTCAAATTCATTGCCGTTTTTGCCCTCACCGTCCTGATGACGGCATCGTGCTACTCTGATATAGATGGAGAACTGACCGCCCTTGAGAGAAGGGTGACCAACCTGAACCAGAGGCTCAATGTCATCAACGACAATATAGCTTCCCTCCAGACTCTGGCCGACAAGTATGTTTCGTATAAATATGTAGTCGGATATCTTCCCATATACCAGGGCAAACAGGTACTTGGGTATACCATCCACTTCAACGACGGTTCTACCATAACTCTTAGGAACGGAGTCAGCAAGGATGACCCTATCGTTGGCCTTAAGCTCGATGACAACGGTCTTTACTATTGGATAGTTACCGTGAACGGAGTCACGGACTTTTTCTATGACGAAATGGGCCAGAAGATTCCTGCATCAGTTGCCAGTCCCGTGATGAAAATCGTGGACGGAGTCTGGAAAGTGTCGCTTGACAACGGGAAAACGTGGCTTACATTCGACAAGGCTCAGGGCGCCGACGGCTATTCATATATCGAAAGCATAAACGCCAGAGGCGATTACATATATATCAAACTGGTCAGCGGACAGACAATCAGCTTCCCGGCATACTCTCTCTATGAGAATTATCTCAACCAGTTGAACACCCTCAATGCCAATATGGTGGCGCTCCGTGCCGTATACGAGGCAAAGGCTGCTCAAAATTATGTCCAGAATGTAATTCCTATCGAGCAGGACGGTTCGGTAGCAGGATATACTCTGGTTTTCAGTGACGGGCAGAGCATCTCGGTCTACAACGGACAGCGTTCCGAAGGGCCTGAAATCGGTCTGGCTCAATTCACCGACGGCAAGTATTATTGGGCTACGGTTGAGGATGGTGAGACAAGCTGGATGTATGACGATACAGGAGCTATGGTAATGGCCTCGCCGACAGAAGGTCTCGCACCCATTTTCGTGCTTGACGATTCTTTCGGAGACGGCAAGTATTACTGGGCTTACAAATATGGCACTAGCGGCACCCTGCGTTATCTGTTAGATTCGAAGGGCAAGAAAGTCGTAGCATCGAACGCCAACGTGGTGCGCCTGTTCAAGTCTGTGGAAGTCACTGACACATATGTGCTGTTCACTCCGCTTTCAGGCAATGCATTCTCGATAGCACGCTACAAGCCTTTCACCGTAACGTTCGACAATACATCCGTGACAGTTCCCAAGTTACCTGCCAGTGTCCAGGTCAAATATGAAGTGAAGGATGTGCCTGAATCTGCAGCAATCACTGCGATAGCCAATTCAGGTTATTACGCCTCCCTGACCAGGACCTATGATGTCAAGAAAAAAGTTCTGAGCGGAGTCATCACCTTGACGGCGGACGATGCTACGAAGAATGCATCAACTGTGCTGGTTATGGTTTCTGATGGCCTGGGACATATGGAAACATACAAGATAGCTGTCAAACGATAGGAGGAAAAGAAGATGAAAAAGATACTCGCTATAGTTCTTACGGCCGTCTCATTGTTCACTGCAGTTTCCTGTGCAGAAGACATCAAGCAGGACCTCAATGATATCAGGGCAAGGGTGGTCGAGCTGGAAGCTCTTGTTACCAGCATTAATGATTACTATGCAGACATCAGCAAGATAGTCTCCGCGCTCGAAGACCACGATATGATCAGAAATATCACCCCGCTGGAAGGTAATGCATACCTCGTGACGTTCGTCAGCGGCCAGACTATTACACTCATCCAGGGAATAGACGGTGTCTCTCCGAACCTGGGAATAAAGAAATATGACGACGGTCTGTTTTACTGGACCGTTCAATATGGTTCCGAGGAGCCGCAGTGGCTTCTTTCCAACCTCGGCCTCAAGATCAGGGCTTCTGCTCTGACGCCGCAGATGAAGATAGACGACGGCTGGTGGCAGTATTCCTATGACGGAGGTGCCAGCTGGACCAGGCTTTGCGCAGCTACGGGCGAACCCGGCAAGTCAGTGTTCAAGAATATCAGCGTAAGCGACTATTTCGTGACATTCACTCTTGCCAGCAACAGCATGTTCCAGATTCCCACAGAGCAGTATTTCCTTCGCGTGGTGGAAAGATGCAACGCTTTCTCCAAAGAGCTTGAGACTGCGACTTCAATACTTGCCGGTGTTGATACCACAATGGCAGTGAAAAGCATCACCCAGATTATGGAAGAAGGTGAGCTGGTGGGATACACCCTTCTGCTCAACAACGGCAAGAAACTGGAGATCCGTTCCGGAAAGGATGAGCAGCCGTTCATCTTCACCATCAAGAAAGACCATTCTGACTGGACAGATTACTGGATGGTAAAGGTTGGCGACGGAGCTTTCACCTGGGTACTTGACAAAAACGGAAACAGAGCCATCGCATCTTCGATGTCTGGCACTCCTCAGCTGAGTGCCAAGGATACCCTCGGAGGTCTGTACTATGCCTACAGCTTCTATCCGGACATCGACAAATACCAGCTTCTCCGCGACGCAAAAGGCCAGCTCGTGCCGGTAAGCGCCAACGACAATCTCAGGCTGTTCAAGGCCATAGCCGTAAATGCAGACAATGTGGCACTGACGATGGCTGACGGCACCGTAGCCTATCTGCCTTTTGCTTACGGTACGACTCCTTCCATAACGTTTACCCCTCCTGAGGGAATAACGTATGACAGCTCTAAGTATCTGTATTCGGAGGTAGAAGCCAACAAGACGTATGCTGTAAAATACAAGATTACAGATGCTACTCTGAATACCCAGATAGATGCCATCGGTATGGACGGTGCCGTTGTTAAAAGCGTGACGAAGACAGGTACAGGCAAAATACTTGAAGGCGTCATCACATTTACAACTCCGACTACCTTCCCTGCGAATGCTACTACGACCAGAGTCCTGGTGTTCATGACCTGGGGCTCCAGCGTGAATATGCAGGTTCTCGAGTTCAAAAACAAGAAATAAGGCTTGAGCGGTTACCGGCACATAATCTTCGATATAGACGGGACCCTTGTGGATACCTACCAGACCGGGCTCGGATCCCTGCAGGTCACAATCAAGGAATTCCTTAACGAGGAAGTAACTCTCAAGTCGCTTGAGAAGTATTTCGGCATACCCAGTTTCCAGGCTGCCGAGATGATCTATCCCCAGAATCCGAAACTTTTTCTCGACGTGTGGGAAGAGCACTATGGGGCGATGCGCCATTATTCCCATTTCTTTGACGGTGCCGTGGAACTTCTCGAGAAGCTTAAGGCAGACGGCAAGAAACTGGGCATAGTCACGTCCCGAGCACTATATGAATTGCAGCACGATCCGATAATGGCACCCGTGATGCATTTCTTCGATGTGGTGATTACTTCGGCCGATTCTGACAAGCACAAACCCAACCCCGATCCAACTTTCGCCTATCTTGCAAAGGCCGGAGTTACGGCAGAAGAATGCCTGTATGTGGGAGATACCCAATTCGACAGCGAATGCGCCCGCGGAGCGGGAGTGGACTTCGCCCTTGTCGCCTGGAATGGTACTGATGTTGCTGATGGAGTGCCTGCGAAATATCGCGTCAGCAATGCCGACGAGATATATGCAATCTGCTAGTATCTGTCTTTGGCCATCCTCTTTTCCCTGGCCTTCTTGTTTTTGCCTCCGTTGCCCTTGAGATACTTGGCCCACTGCTCTTCGGACAGGATGGTTTCGAGGACTTTGTCGCTGTATTCACCCCATTTGTCGGAAACTCTCAGATACTGGCCGGAAGTGTTCTGTACGCCAGCCTTTGCCATTTTCTCAACTTCTGCATAATACTCTCTGTAGATGTGCTGGAACAACGTGTCTACCTTGAAGACCTGACCGGCATCGAGTTCCAGTTCCCTTTCAAGCTGGTCGGCCATTTTGGCGGCAAGTTCCATAGGGTCGGGCAATTCTGAGGTCTGGCCCTGCTGGGCTGCCGCATTGAGACTAGCAGTCATAGCTGCAATGGTCGCAAGAATCAAAATGAATTTATGCATCGTAGGGTTTTTCTTATATTTGCCAAATGCAAAGTTATAAAAATTGACTTTCTCAAAAATATTGCCAGTATGAAAAAAGCCTTATCCCTTTCAGTCCTCGTGGCTGTCTGCCTCTTGGCAAACATCATTTCTTCAGATGCGTGCACGAATGTCATCGTGACCAAAGGAGCTTCTGTCGACGGTTCTACAATGGTTACCTATGCCGCTGACAGCCATCAGCTGTACGGAGTGCTGTACTATCACCCTGCGGCAAACTGGCCGGCAGGAGCGAAACTCAATGTCCGCAGCTGGGATGAAGGCACTTTTCTCGGCACTATTGACCAGATTCCCCATACCTATCAGACGGTGGGCAATATGAACCAGTACCAGCTCACCATCACAGAGACTACCTTCGGGGGCAGGTCCGGCCTTGAGAACGAGGGCGGCATCGATTACGGTTCACTTATATACATCACCCTTCAGAGGGCACGCACAGCCCGTGAGGCAATCGCAGTGATGGATGCCCTCACCCAGCAGTACGGCTACGTGAGCGAAGGAGAGTCGTTCTCCATCGCAGATGCCAACGAGGCGTGGATTATGGAAATGGTGGGCAAGGGAGACCAGAAAGGCACTGTCTGGGTTGCCCGCAGGATTCCGGACGGATATATCTGCGCTCACGCCAACCAGGCCAGGATACATACTTTTCCCCAGAACGACCCCGAGAACTGCCTGTATTCGAAAGATGTGATTTCTTTCGCCCGCAGCAAGGGCTTTTTCAGCGGCAATGACAAGGACTTCAGCTTCTGCGATGCATACTGCCCTATAGATTTCGGCGGAGCGAGGGCCTGCGAGGCTCGCGTATGGTCTGCTTTCAATATTCTC
The DNA here is from genome assembly GCA_017519185.1 of Bacteroidales bacterium. Lineage (GTDB taxonomy): Bacteria > Bacteroidota > Bacteroidia > Bacteroidales > UBA932 > Equibacterium. The sequence goes on from JAFWSX010000006.1 coordinate 11,560, forward strand.
TGCAACGGTACTTTCAGCTGGGTGGATGACAGCGGCAAGAGTCACGTAGCCAAGGCTGACGACTATCTCGATTTCGCGATGGGACACAACCTGCAGCACAAGATGCCCCTTTTCGTGAAGCCTGCCTCAAAGGTTAGCGTCAGGGCTCTTTCAAACGTAATGCGCGACCATTACGAGGGTACTCCTATGGATATGACCCAGGATGTAGGTGCCGGTCCGAACCATCTGCCTTACAGGTGGCGTCCGATGAGTTTCTCAGTGGACGGCAAGTCATATGTTCACGAAAGGGCAATCGCTACCCAGCAGACAGGATTCTGGCTGCTCTGCCAGTCTCGCAGCTGGCTTCCCGACGAGATCGGCGGCATCCAGTGGTTTGGAGTGGACGATGCTGGCACTTCTGCGCTGACTCCTATGTATACCAATATCACGGCAGTGCCTGAATGCTTCCGTGAGGGCAACGGCAGTTTCATAGAATATTCTCCCACATCTGCATTCTGGCAGGTCAACAAAGTGACGCATTTCGCCTATCTGATGTACGACCGCGTAGCGCCCGTCATCCTTAAAGAGGTCGAAAAGCACGAGAATATGTGCCTTGATGCAGTGAAGGTTGCGGACCAGATGGCGCTGCAGCTGCTCAATGACGGCAAGCGTCCTGAGGCACTCTCAGTGCTTACCGAAGTCAGCTGCGGTCTTGCCCAGAGGATGATGTCACGCTGGCAGCAGCTGGAGAACGAACTGCTCGTGAAGTTTACAGACGGCAACATAAAGGTCCAGAATCCCGATGGAAGCTATAAACTCGAGACTGAAGATATGGACATTCCCGCAAGCCCCGAGCACCCTGACTTCCCTGAGCGCTGGCTGCGAGGCATAGTGAAGGACCACGGAGACATACTTGAAGCAAAATAACAATTGACGATATGAAGAAGATAATAGCAGTTTTGTGCGTGGCGTTTCTGATTTGCGCCTGCACCGACGACAAGGCCCAGAAAGCGGCAGAAGGTTTCCTTACAAGCTATTTGATGATGGATTATGACAATGCAGTGACTTACTGCGACGACGCAGTAGCCAAGGCTATAGTAAAATCATCAGAAAACTGGCAGGCACTGGACACCACGCTGCTCAAGTCGATAAAAGCAGCAGCAGCCGACACCCGTTTCGAAATCACTGCAGTCGACAATGAGAGCGTGAAAGACAAAGCATTTGTCAATTATCTGCTTTATCCTATGGGCAGTGAGCGCGGCCAGGAGATGAAAATGACCCTGACCAAGACAGGCGGCAAGTGGCTGGTCAGCGGGCTTGAATAGTCAGACGGCCCTTTCGCTGAGCTTGAGGGCAAGGCGTCCCAGATAGTCCTTGGCCTTGCTGTCTGCGATTGTGCCGAGAGCCTTGACGGCCTTTTCGCTTTCATCGCACAGCACTCTCTGGGCGGCTTCTATGCCTCCCTTCCGAATCACAAAGGCGGAAACTTCTTCCACCTTGCCGTCACGGACCATCTGAAGTATTTCCGATATTTCCTCCTTGGTGGATGATTTGAACGCTTCCAGCAAAGGGAGCGTTATTTTTTTCTCCCGGATATCCTGTCCGGAAGGCTTGCCGGTGACTGACTCAGGAGAAAAATCCAATATGTCGTCTCTCATCTGGAATGCGAGGCCGAGATGGAGGGCATAGTCGTCAAAGGCAGAGAGGGTGGATTCGTCGGCACCTGAACAGTATGCCCCGCAGAAAACAGCGGTACGGAACAGGACGGCGGTTTTTTTAGAGATGATGGACATATAACAATCGTAATCAGTGTCCATCGACTGAGATTTCTCAAGCTGGATGATTTCCCCGCGAACAAGTTCGGCAAGGCAGTGGGAGAAAGCTTTCAGGACGCGGTTGTCTTCGTTGTCCACCAGCACTTCAGTGGCTTTCGCCAGCCAGTAATCTCCGAGCAGCACAGCATCGTTTGAAGGGTAGAGTGTACTGATGGTGGCTTTCCCACGGCGAGTGTCTGCCTCGTCCACCACGTCGTCGTGGATCAGGGTAGCAGTGTGGAGAAGTTCCATCGCGACGGCGCACGGAACCGCTTTTAAACAACTTCCGCCGCAGGCTCTTGACGCCAGGAGGCAGAGCAAGGGGCGGAGTTGTTTTCCGGTGTTTGAAAGTATATACTGGTTGATCGAGTCAAGGAGTTCTATGTCAGAAGCCAGAATTGCTCTCAGTTCATTCTGATAGCGCAGCCAGTCTTCTCCGAGGAATCCTTTAATCTCGTCTCCCATAGAAATGTCAGAACATCAGGCCGAGTGAGATCTCGAGCCCTGCAGCGGTGTCGCGTGAAACATTCGACGCGTTGTCGATATACTGCTTGGCGTTGACAACCTGTCCGAAGTTCCATACATACTGGGCGGTAATCTGGAATTTGCGCATAAGCTCGATGCCACCTCCGATGCCGATGCCATAAGAGAACCTGCCAGGATCGGTAGTCACATTCTTGAGGAACTGTTTAGCCGGTTCGCTGGTGTTTTTAGACTCTCTGAGGGTATTGCGGATGTTATATCCCAAATAAGGGCTCAGCTGGACGAACGGACGAAGGGCGACAAGGTCGATGCCCCACTGTATGTTGACAGGAACTTCGAGATAGTTCAGAGACCAGGTGTTGCCTTCTCCGAAAGCGTTTCCTTTGTTTGACAGGAACCTGAATTCAGGCTGGAGGGTGAAACCTGCGAATTCCTCGGTCTGGTAGCCGATGCCGGCGTGAAAGCCTGAGAAGTTCCTGGCTCCGATGGCAAGGGCCTGAGCCTGTTCCTTGATGGACTGTGTCAGGTCGAGGTGGGTGTAGTTGAAACCACCTTTGACGACGACGCCCTCAGCATTGGCATTGAAGCATACGGCTGATATTATCAGGGCCGCAAATGTAAGTACTAACCTTTTCATTACAGCAGTGATTTCAGTTTGTCTTCGATTTCCTGTTTGGGAACGGCGCCGACAAGACGGTCCACAAGCTCACCGTTCTTGAAGAAGAGCAGGGTGGGGATGTTGCGGATCGAATATTTCATTGGAATGCCGTCGTTCTCGTCAACGTTGCATTTGCATATCTTTACCTTGCCTTCGTATTCTGCGGCAAGCTCTTCTACAATGGGAGAAACCCTTCTGCAGGGACCGCACCAAGGGGCCCAGAAGTCAACCATCACAGGCAGTCCTTCGCCAAGGATTGCTTCGAAATTTGAATCAGAAATGTTAAGTTCCATAATATTTGGCCTCATTTTAATGTATTGCGAAAGTAGCAATTATTTTGCATTAAGACAAAATAACTGAAAATGGCCTTGTAATGCATTGAAAGGAATGTTTTTTGCATATATTTGCCACTTCATTATATATAGGTAAATGTTTTTCCCCGTGAGATCATATATCATTGCAGTCGTACTCAGCCTTGCGACTGCTATTCAATTATCAGGCCAGGAGGCCCCTTTGCGCCTCTCCCTCGAAGAGGCCCAGCAGATGGCCATCGAAAGGAACCGAACCCTTGAAAACGCGTCGATAGATGTCAAGATTGCCCAGGCCAACAGGTGGCAGGCCATCGCCAGTATGTTGCCTCAGGTCAATGCCAGCGGAACATACAATGATATGTTCGGCTACAGGATGGATTTCGGCGGAATGTCAATCGCCCTCCCCAGCAGCGCATCTATGGGCGTCACGGCTTCAGTAGCCCTGAGTGGTGCACAAGTCCTGAACGCCGCAATCAGCAAGATCTCCAAACAGATGTCGGACATCACAGCTCAGCAGACTGAGCAGACAGTGGCCAGTCAGGTCAAGACCCTGTACTATTCCGTGCTGGTGGCAGACCAGACCCTCGCCTTGCTGCACAGCAACCTCGATGAGGTTCAGCATCTGTACGATTTCTCGCAGCAGTCGGTAAACGTAGGTGCCTCCGAGCAGGTCAGCGCCGATCAGCTCATGGTACAGGTAGCAGCCGCGAAGACAGCCATCAAGAATTCCGAGAACAGCCTTGAGATGCTTTACAACAGCCTCAGGCTCCAGCTCGACCTTGACCCCGATGCGGTGATTGTGCTCACAGACACACTCGAACAACTGCTTGACATAGATGCAGGCCTTGCAATGATGAATCAGCAGTTCAATCTCGACAACAACTATAATTATCAGCTTCTGAAAAAGAACGTGGAGCTGGCCCGCCAGCAGGTGGCCCTCAACAGATGGAGCCTGGCGCCGACGGTGAGCCTGGCCTATCAGTTCTCTGCCAAGCACAACTTCGGTGAAGGTATGGATATGACTCCTCCTAACACTATGAACGTAATGGTGAGCGTGCCGATCTTCTCGAGCCTTTCGAACACAAAGAAAATCCAGAGCGCCAAGATGTCTTACCAGAAGCAGCTCAACAATCTCGCCGAGACCGAGAACAGCCTGCAGATACAGTATCGTCAGCTTTGCTACAACCTGCAGAACGCACACGCCAAGTACGTCGACCAGAAGCAGGCAGTCGAAGTAAACAAGAGGGTCTTCGACAATATCGCCCGCAAATATGAGCAAGGCTATTCCAGCGCGCTGGAGATGACTAATGCCAGCACGACACTCATAACCTCGCAGAGCTCTTACGTCCAGTCCATCCTCGAATTCGTGAATGCCCAGATTGAGCTCGAAAAACTGTTGAACAATTAAAAAACGATATAAAAGTGATGAAGAAAGTTTCTCTGTACGCGCTCTGTGCCCTTGTCCTTATGACGGGATGCAAAATGAAGCCAATGGTGGAAGAACAACCGCGTGAAGAACTTGTGGAGGTCGCTCCGTTGGAGAAGTCAACCATTGAAAGGGTGCTCTCGCTGTCGACCACTCTCGAAGGATTCCAGAAGATGGACATAGCTCCTTCTGTGACTGGCCGCATTGAACACATATATACGGAAGTGGGAACAAAGGTAGGCACTGGTTCCAATCTTGTGAGGATGGACCAGAACCAGTACAACACGACCAAACTTACATACACCAATCTCCAGCAGGAACTGGCCAGAATGGAAGCACTGGTCGCTACAGGTGCCATTTCAAAGCAGACCTACGACCAAACCAAGCTGAGCTTCGACCAGACTGCCGAGAGCCTCAGGTTCCTCGAGGAAAATACTTATGTGAAAGCCAAGTTCCCCGGAGTCATCTCCGCAAAGAACTATGAAGACGGCGAACTCTACGGCGGCCAGGCCATCCTGACGCTAACCCAGATCAACGTGCTCAAGGCGCTGGTGAATATTCCTGAGTCATATTATCCCCAGGTCAAGAAGGGTATGCAGGTTGAGGTGCTGTGCGACATATATCCCGGCGAAGTCTTCCCGGCAACCATAGATATCGTCTATCCCACCATCGACCCTTCATCCCACACTTTCCAGGTCAGGGTGCGCATTCCCAACGGAAGTGAGCGGCTCCGCCCCGGAATGTATGCCTACACAAAACTGGCGATGGGGCAGGCAGAGGCTATGGTGATCCCTTACCAGAGCGTACAGAAACTTACCGGTTCCAACGAAAGATATATCTATGTCAACGACAACGGAACTGCCCGCAGGGTGTTCGTTCAGCTTGGCGAGAGGTATGACGACAAGATAGAGATCTTCAGCGACGGCATCAACCCCGGCGACGAGATTGTAGTGACAGGTGCTGAGAAGCTTGTGGACGGTGTCAAACTTAAAATCAACAGGTAATGAGCATCTATAAGAAAGCGATAGACAAGCCCGTCACTACGCTGCTGATTTTTGTGGCAGTGATAGTGCTGGGTCTGTACGCGTTCCGGCAACTGCCTATCGACCAGTTCCCGGAGATGGACCCGCCCTACATCACCGTGATGACCACTTATCCCGGGGCCAGTGCTTCCGAGATAGAGACAAACGTGACGAGGCTGGTGGAAAACAGCCTCAACTCAGTCGACCACCTCAAGGAGATGACATCTACTTCCAGGGACAATATGTCGATGGTGATGCTGGAGCTCGAATGGGGTACCGACATTGACGAGGTGATGAACGATGTCCGGTCGTTCGTCGATATGCTCAAGGATGCGCTGCCGAGCGGCTGTACAAATCCTTACCTGTTCAAGTTCAGCTCGAGCGCAATGCCTATCATCCAGTTTGCCGTAACGGCCAGGGAAAGCTATTCGGGACTGGAAAAAATACTCAACGACGACGTGATTCCGCAGTTGAACCGCGTTGACGGCATCGGTAACATATCTGTCTCGGGTGCTCCTGACAGGTACGTATATGTCGATATTGACCAGAACAAGCTCGATGCTTTCGGAATTCCGCTGGAAAGCGTCAGCTCTGCGATCACATCCAACAACCTCAACCTGTCTTCTGGCCTTATCAAGATGGATAAGGAGCAGTACAACCTGGAGGTGCGCAGCGAATATGTAGAGAGCAGCGAAATCGCAAACGTAGTTGTGACGACAACACCTGCCGGAGCAAAAGTATTCGTCAAGGATATTGCAGCCGTGCGCGATACCATCAAGGATCTGTCCCTCGACTCAAAGGTCAACGGACAGGAGGCTGTGACGCTGATGATCACGAAGCAGACTGGTGCCAATACGGTTCAGATCTGCCGCGATGTGAACAGGATGATGTCAAGGATACAGCGTAACCTTCCTGCCGACATCAAGATCGATGTAGTATTTGATTCTTCTGAGGAAATCCAGAACTCCATCACCTCTCTCGAGAAGTCGATTCTCTATGCGTTGCTGTTCGTGGTGCTTGTGGTGTTCATATTCCTCGGCAAATGGAGGGCAACTTTCATTATCGGCCTTACCATCCCTATCGCCCTGATAGTGGCGTTCATCTATCTGGCACTGACAGGCAGTTCGCTGAACATCATCTCGCTCTGCTCCCTGACGGTTGCCATCGGTATGGTGGTGGACGATGCCATCGTGGTCCTGGAGAATATTTCAAAACATATAGACAGAGGCTCAAGTCCCCGCGAGGCAGCTATCTATGCTACCAACGAGGTATGGGTGTCAGTTATCGCCACAACCCTTGTGATCGTGGCCGTGTTCGTGCCTCTGACAATGCTTACCGGCATCGCCGGCATACTCTTCAAGGAACTGGGCTGGATTGTGACCATAGTGGTCTGCACCTCTACGGTTGTGGCCATCTCGCTTACCCCTATGCTCTGCTCACAGTTGCTCAAGGCCAAGAAAGTCGAGATCGATGAGACAGGGCACATCAGGGAAATATCTGAGAAGAAGACATTCTTCGACAAGACTGTCGGTGCAGCTCTCGATGCCATCGACGGATGGTATGCCAACGCGCTCCGCGTCTGCCTCCGTCACAAGACTCTGACACTTCTGGGCTTTACCGCCTTGTTCGCAGCTTCACTGATTCCTGCCTGCACAGGCCAGATCGGTACTGACTTCATGCAGCCGTCCGACAACGGACGTATCCGCGTCACCATCGAACTGCAGAACGGCACTCGAATCGAACAGACTCTCAAGACTGCGCGTGCCATCGAAGCCAGGATCAACGAACTTGTGCCTGAGGCCAGGATGGTTTCGACTTCGGCCGGCAGCAACGATGCATCCGGAACAAGTGCTATGTTCACGTCGACAACCAACAACTCCATCCAGATGACGGTTGTCTGCGTCAAGAAATACGAGCGTACCCGTACCATCGACGAAATCGCTGAGGTTATCCGCCAGGAACTGCTGAACTATCCCGAGATAGTAAGATATCAGGTCAACTCTCAAGGCGGTATGGGCGGTGGCGGTACTTCTACCGTCGATGTGGAAATCTACGGATATGACTTTGATGAGACGAACGTGCTGGCAGAAAACGTCAGGAACACCATCATCGAAAAGATTCCTGATGCGCGAAATGTCACCATCAGCCGCGAGAAGGACCGTCCGGAGCTGAACCTTGTCATCGACAAGGAGAAGGCTTCGTCTTTCGGCCTTAACGCCGCTACGATTTCGACTTATGTCCGCAACCGAGTGGGAGGTCTGGCATCAGGCTTTCTCAAGGAAGACGGCGAGGAGTACGACATAGTGGTCCGTCTCCGCGAAGACGACCGCAATTCCATCAATGATATAAACAACCTGTCAATTCCTACGGCTACCGGCAAGATCATCAAACTCAGTGAGGTCGCAACTCTCGAAGAGTATTTCGCTCCGCCTACCATCGACCGCAAGAGCCGCCAGCGCTATCTGACGGTGAGCGTGATGCCGTTCAACACATCTTTGGGCCAGATGGCAATGGATGTGCAGAACGTCATCAACCAGATAAATGTCCCGGAAGGAATCACGATGTCCATCGGAGGTGATTTCGAGGATCAGCAGGAAATGTTCGGCAATATGATCGCGCTTGCTCTGCTGATCATCCTGCTCGTGTATGTTGTTATGGCTTCCCAGTTCGAGTCGTTCTCGAAACCTGCAATCATCCTTCTGGCCATTCCGTTCGCCATCACGGGTGTTATCCTGGCGCTCTGGATCACCGGAACTACGCTCGATATGATTGCCGCGCTCGGAGTTGTGATGCTCATCGGTATCGTGGTCAAGAACGGTATCGTGCTGGTGGATTACATCAATCTGATGCGTGACCGCGGGCACGAACTCAGCGAGGCTATCGCCCTGTCAGGCCGCTCTCGTCTGCGTCCCGTGCTTATGACAGCCCTGACCACCGTGCTCGGTATGCTTCCTATGGCACTCAGCCGCGGTGAGGGCAGCGAGATGTGGCATCCGCTGGGTATAGTGGTAATCGGCGGTCTGCTTGTTTCGACCTTCGTGACGCTGATCGTCGTGCCTGTCTTCTACGCCGTGCTCAGCAAGGACAGCGACCGCAACAAGCAGGAGCGCAACCGCCGCAACTTCATCTTTATGCAACTTTCACCTGACGACAAGGAGGATTAGGATATGAAGAGTGTATTTATTGTTTTCAATCAGGCCAATACCGAGCGTGTGGAGTATATGCTCGACGAGCTCAAGATATCCGGTTTCACTCTTTTCGAGCAGGTTCAGGGCCGTGGAACCAGGACCGGAGAACCGCGCCGCGGCACACATACCTGGCCGGAGATGAATTCGGCAGTGATGGTCGTAATCGAGGATGAACGCGTTCCGGAGCTCCTGAACACCGTCCGCAAGCTTGACAATCGCAACAAGGTCGTCGGCGTACGCGCCTTCGTCTGGAACATCGAACAGATGGTATAGATATTTTGAAATAGTCAATTAACAATAAAATGAAAAAAGTACTTAGCCTTATTGCAATTATGACACTGGCGCTGACGGTGCTGGAATCTTGCGGACCTGCACGCTACACGCAGAGTGGAACGAATCTGTCATCTGTCCAGGAATTTGCCTTCATAGAGCCTTACGCTTATATGGTTCTATATGGTGATGACGGCAAAGGATATTACAATGATAACGATTCGCGCAGAGCAGCTCAATTGATTACCAGCATCATTGAATCGGAGCGTTTCCCGTTCTCAGACGTGATTCCTGCTGACTATGACGGTGACAATTCCGATATCAGGAAATGGGTGACGAACTTCGATGAAAACAGTGCTTCCAGGGCAGACCGTCTCCGCGTGCCCAAGTCTCTCAAGACTCTGGTCAAGAACAGCGGCCACCGTTATGGCCTCGTCATCTATTCATACGGCTATACCCAGACTGTTCAGGGCTATCAGACAGAGAAACTCGAGAAGGCGGCCAGCAGGGTGATTGACAAAGCCATCGAGTCACTGACCGGCATAAGTGGCCTTACCAATCCTTCGAAGAACTACTACGTAAGCGATCCCTACGGCAACTTGATGTACTGCGCAGTGGTAGATGTGGAAGAAGACCGCGTAGTCAACTTCGTGCGCGAAGTGCCCACCTTTGCCTCACATCCTTTGGAAAGCCCTAATGTGAGCGAATTGCTTCACAAGCTTTTGAAAGATTTTATCCGCTAGAATCAATAATATGCGTATCGTATCATTCTTTACTGCTGTCCTGATGGCAGCGGCAGTAGCTGGATGCAGTCCGGCCAATCCCGTTCTCGACATTGAAGGAGGAAAGATCCAAGGTGTTGAATCTTCAGTAAAAGGTGTCTACATCTATAAGGGAATCCCTTTTGCGGCACCGCCCGTCGGAGACCTGCGCTGGAAGGAACCTCAGCCCGTGATTCCCTGGGACGGCATAAAGATGGCCGATACTTTCGGACCTGGTGCGGTGCAGGCAAAGCACGACTCCAGCAATCCCTGGACCAGCGAGTTCTACTGGGAGGATCCCGAATTCAGTGAGGACTGCCTCTACCTGAACGTGTGGACTCCTGCTCCCGGCAAGCCTGAGAAGAAGCTGCCCGTGGCAATGTGGATACACGGAGGCGCATATACAGGAGGCTGGGGCTACGAGCCTGAATTTGACGGCAAGGTATGGGCAGAGAAGGGCGTGGTACTCGTGACCATCAACTACCGCCTGGGCGTCTTCGGCTTTATGTGCCATCCTCTCCTGACCGAAGAGAGCCCGCATCACGTATCCGGCAACTACGGCATCCTTGACCAGATCGCCGCACTCAAGTGGATATACGCTAATATCGCAGCGTTCGGCGGAGACCCAGACAACATAACTGTTTTTGGACAGAGCGCAGGAGCTGGCAGCGTCAAGACGCTCGTCGCATCACCTCTGACCGGCAACCTGATCAAGAAGGCAATCATCCAGAGCGGCGGTGGTGTGAACGTACGTCCTGCAGGAGCGCCTGCTCCCACCCAACCTGCTGTGAGCCAGATGACGCTCATCGGAAATGCCTATAAGACCGGTCTGGACTGGGCAGGCTATGACACCCTGGAAAAGATGCGTGCCGCTTCTACCGAAGAAATATTCACGCTCGCTGCAAGATATTCTGCAGAGACGGGAGTCAACGTAAGGCTGTCCACTTCACCCATAATCGACGGCTATGTCTCTACCGAAAGTTTCGATACCGCTGCAGCGGAAGGCAGGATCAAGGACATTCCTTATATGATCGGCTATACCCGAGACGATATGGGCAATCCTGAGGAAAGTGTCCGTCGCTTCTGCGACCTTCGCAATGCGGCAGGCAAGCCTGTCTTTGCCTATCAGTTCTCACGTGCCCTCCCGGACGATGAGGCCGGCTCTCACGATATGAAGGGCGCGTTCCATTCTTCAGAACTCTGGTATATGTTCAAGTCTCTTGACCGCGGCGACAGGCCCTTTACCAAAGCGGACTGGGACCTTGCAGAGCACGTGGTCAGCTGCTGGACCAACTTCGCCAAGACCGGCGATCCCGGCCTGGGCTGGAAACCCTATACCCAGGATGCACCGGAGTTCATGGTCTTCAACGTGAACGATGACAGCACCCAGGACGCCTCAGCAATGGGCGCCCCGCTAAAGCGCAACTAAAAGCCCTTTTCGAGAGTCAGACAGCTCACTTCAGCTGAAAGAAGGTCTGAGCGGGGGCTGGCCGCCCGCGGCGTGCAGAGCGGGAGGGGCCCGACGACAGCGAGTTATCGCGCAGTGATGACGAAGATGGCGTTGGGAGGGATTGGAGTGAGCCGAAGGCTCACGGAACCCCCCGAAGGCCTTATTTCAGCGAAAAAGTGAGCTTATAGCCTGAATGCAAGATAGGTGATGGGCTTGCCTTCGGCGAGCCACATCTGCTCGTAGTAGGTCTTGACGCAGAGAATGTCGTCGGGATCGGCAGCACGGCCGCCGCCATAGATGTCAGAATTGCACTCAATGATTTCGAGATTCTGCTCCTGAGCCACCTCAATCGAATATTCGTGCAGCAACACGCTGTCCGTCTTGAGATGGACAATCGCACCTTTCTTGGCGAACGCGCGGTAGCGGTCGAGGAACAGGGGAGAAGTCAGCCTCTTGCCCGGCTTCTTCGGCTGCGGGTCAGAGAACGTAAGCCATATCTCGCTGACCTCGTCCGGGCCGAAAGCCGACTTTATGAAATCGATGCGCGTGCGCAGGAACGCTACATTGTGTAAATTGTGCTCAGTCGCATATTTCGCACCCTTCCAGAGCCTCGCCCCCTTAATGTCGATGCCGATGTAGTTGACATCCGGGTTGCGCACGCCCAGTGCGACAGTATACTCGCCCCGCCCGCAGCCAAGCTCCAGCACTATCGGATTGTCATTGTGGAATACTTCTTCATTCCACCTGCCTTTTATAGGAAAATTGCCAGCCAGCATATCGTCTGACGACGGCTGCAGCAGACATTCGAAAGTCTCGTTCTCCCGGAACTTAGCAAGTTTGTTCTTACCGCTCATCTTTTCTTTCCTGAAGGACTGTAACTGAAGCCTAGAGAGTGGAGCCCCTGGTAGCTTTCGGGCCTTGCATTGATTGTCCATACACCGTGCTCGGCACTTGCGACGTTAAGCCGCCAGGTCCATTCGATGTTGGCATTCCAGTTCTGTTCTATGTTGAATCTCGTATTGTGATCGTCTTCGGCTTGGGCTGCCGACCTGTACAGTGGAAAGACGACAGTGTCGCGATAGGTGAAACCTGCAGGAGAAACGGCCTTGATGAACAACTTCACATTGTCAGCGTCAATCCGGCCGAGGTCGTAGCGGCAGCTGAAGAATGTGGAGTAGGACACAGCCGAATCCATATCGAAGCGGAACACTGCGTCCTGGATGCCGTCAGGATCGAGAACGGCATACTGGTAATGCTCCTGCGGCTTGGTGCAAGACGCGAGGAGCAGCAGCGCAAGCAGGATGATGCAGCTATTTCTCCTCCTTCTGCCCATGGTGACCATTGTGCCTGTGGCCTTTGCGCCTCTTCTTACGCTTGCTCTCGTCAAAACGGGTGATGCTCTCGTCACCGGCGGCACTGACGAACGCAGTTTCAGGCTCCTTGTCGTTGTCGATATCGCGGAAACCCTGGAGGGAATCGGGCTTGTTGCCCTTTCGGTTCAGCGCCTGAATGGCCCTTACTCGGTCCGCGGTGAGGGGGAAGATGTTTGTCATATTGCCCTTCTCATAGGAGAACCACATCACTCCAGAAAGGATGTCAGTCTTCACGAGCCAGGCGCTGCCGTCCTTGAATTCAAGAGGTTCCTTCACCACCGGAAGCTTGCTTTGGGCATCGATGTATGTTGAAGCCTCATAGTTGATGCAGCATTTGAGCTTACTGCATTGGCCGGCCAGCTTCTGCGGATTGAGGGAGAGATCCTGGCAACGCGCAGCCTGTGTGGTTATGGAATTGAAGTCAGCCATATAGCACGAACAGCAGAGCGGTCTTCCGCACACACCGATGCCTCCGATGAGCCCGGCTTCCTGCCTGGCTCCGATCTGCTTCATCTCGATGCGGATGCCGAATTCGGCGGCGAAATCTTTGATCAACTGGCGGAAATCGACCCTTTCATCAGCGATATAGTAGAAAATGGCCTTTGTGCCGTCACCCTGGAACTCCACGTCGCCTATCTTCATCTCGAGCCCGAGACGGGCGGCGAGCTGACGGGAACGAATCATTGTCTTGTGCTCCCTTGCGATGGCTTCCTGCCAGCGCTCTATGTCGAGGATCTTGGCCTTGCGATATATCTTCTTGAATTCGTATGTGGCAGGATCGATGTGGTGGCGTGCCATCTGGAGGGCTACGATAGGCCCTTCAAGGTTGATGATGCCGACATCGTGGCCATATGCGGCTTCCACCACCACGATGTCCCCGACCTTCAGTATAAGGCCGGAAGTGTTGCGGTAGATGCCTTTGTGAGTGTTCTTGAACCGGACTTCGAAGAGATCCTTGTAGTGCTCTGAAGGGATGTCTCTCAGCCAGTTGAATGCCGCAAGCTTGCAGCATCCCAGCTTATATCCTATCAGCAGCTCGTTGTCTTCAGTCCTCTCGACCGTGCAGGCTCTCGAACAATCATATGTCTTGCTCTTTTCCATTGTCAGATGTATAAATAAAACCTGTTGCAAAGGTCGACGAATGTCAGTTTGGAGTTGACATTGCTCTCTATTGCCGACAGTGCGGTGTCCAGGCTTGCAAGAGCCTTGCGGTAGAAGTCCTTCCTGATCGCAGCGGCATACCGTTCGAGGTGCTGATATTCGCCCAGCAATGCGAATGATATCTGCGGGACACCGTTTGCAAACATAAATATTTTCCGGATATAATTCTCGGCATAGATGCAGAAATCTCTCTGTTTCTCACGGCCGGGAGCAGTCAGGGCGTCGGCGATGGACAGCAACTTGGTAAGATTGTGTTCCAGCGCCGCGTCGAGCAGCTCGCGTATGTCAGAGGCATATTCGTCTGACAGCTCTTCTTCGCGGAGCAGCTTCAGCGCACTGCCGTAGCTTCCTCTGGAAGCGCGGGCAGCAACCATCGCGTGGTCGGCGTCGGCCTGTTCTTCGCGGCAGAGTATGTCGCAGATGTCTTCAGGCGTATCCGGTTGCAGCCTGATGATCTGGCATCTCGAAAGTATGGTGGGCAGCAGCTTGTCGGGCTTGTGGCAGACAAGGAAGAAGAACGTGCCCTCCGGGGGCTCTTCCAGCAGCTTGAGCAGTTTGTTGGCAGCCTCTGCGTTCATCTTCTCGGCAAGGTAGATTATCATCACCTTGAACTCGGACTCATATGGCTTGAGCGACAGTTTGGAGATTATGTCCTTTGCCTCGTGGACCGATATGTTACCGGCCTTGTTTTCTAGGCCGAGCGCATCGAACAAATCCTGTTCGTCGAAATATGGGTTAGTGAGTACCAGTTGCCGGAATCCGTCGAGGAAATAATCTGAGATGGGATGTTTCTTCTCTGACTCGCCGAGTGACGATGTGGCTGCTACAGGGAACACGAAGTGCACGTCCGGGTGGATCAGTTTGCCGTGCTTGTGGCAGCTGTTGCACACTCCGCAGCTGTCGCCGCCGCTGCGGTCCCTGCAGTTGATGTATTGGCTGAGTGCCAGCGCAAAAGCAATCGCGCCCATCCCTTGTTCTTCAACAAACAGGAGGGCGTGACCCATTTTGCCGCTGTCGACCATTCCGGTCAGATTGGCTTTCAGGGCTTCATTGCCGTGTATCTGCGCAAAAAGCACTCGCCTATACCGTCATTATCTCTTTTTCCTTGGCAGCGAGGATCTCGTCAACTTTCTTTGTGAAGTTGTCGGTCTCTTTCTGTACAGACTCTTCGCTGTCTTTCTCTACGTCCTCGGGCAGACCGTCTTTCTGAAGCTTCTTGAGAGCGTTGATGGCGTCGCGGCGCACGTTGCGGATGCTGACCTTGGCAGTCTCGCCTTCGGTCTTGGCTTTCTTCACCAGGTCGCGGCGGCGGTCCTCAGTGAGGGCCGGAACGTTGATGCGGATGACCTCGCCGTTGTTCTGCGGAGTGAAACCGATATTGGCGTCCATAATGGCTTTCTCAATGGGGGCGATCATATTCCTCTCCCAGGGCTGGATGAACATTGTCTTTGCGTCAGGCACCGAAATGCTGGCTACCTGAGGGATGGGGGTCATAGTGCCGTAGTAGTTCACCAGTACATTGGCGAAAACTGCGGGATTGGCCTTGCCGGCGCGGTAGGTCTTCAGCTCCTCGTCGAGGTGGGTCACCGCGTCCTGCATCTTTTTCTTGCTGTCTTCGAGGACGGCTTTTGCTTTCTCAATCATAGTGGTATTGTGTTTATTATTTGTTGCTTACTACGGTTCCGATGGCCTTGCCCTCTACAACAAGGGTCTCGAGCGAACCTTCTTTGGTCATATTGAAAACAATGATGGGCATATCATTCTCGCGGCAGAGGGTGAACGCTGTGCTGTCCATCACTTTGAGTCCGTCGGCAAGTGCCTTGTCGAACGTGAGGGTGGTATATTTCTTTGCGTCCGGGTTCTTGGCAGGGTCGCTGTCATAAACTCCGTCCACCTTGGTGCCTTTCAGAAGAGCGTCTGCCTTTATCTCGCAGGCGCGGAGGGCAGATGCCGAGTCGGTGGTGAAGAAAGGATTCCCTGTGCCGCCGGCTATGATGGCCACGCCGCCTTTCTCCATAAATTCCACAGCTTCGTCACGCCTATAGTACTTTGCCATCGGCTCCATCGGGGTTGAGGTGAACACTTCTGCGGGAACTCCGGCTTTCTTGATGAATATGGACAGGCCAATGCTGTTGATGACTGTTGCAAGCATTCCCATCTGGTCGCCGCGCACACGGTCGAAACCTTGCTGGGCACCTGCCAGACCGCGGAAAATGTTGCCACCGCCGATAACTATCGCTACCTGCACGCCGCTGCGCACTACCGATGCGATCTGGGATGCATAAGAAGTCAGGATGGGTTCGTCGAGACCCTGTCCGTCAGGCCCGCCAATGGCTTCACCACTGAGCTTGAGCAATATTCTGTTGTATTTCATATTGTCTGATATGTGTAAACAAACAAAATTAATGAAAAAACTTCTAATTGTAAACAGGCGCTAATCGCAGGCAAGCACCTTCATCTCGCAGGCCTTGCAGTCGAATGCGAGCTGCAGGCGGCGGCCGTTGTTCACGAGGAAGAGCGGCTCTTTGAAGTCGGTGCGCAGAAGCCTGTCGTCGGCTCTTTTGCCGTGCTTTGCGCACAGGCCTAATTCATAACGGATGCAGTAGCGGCTGTGCATCAATTCGCCGTCCGCTGCTTCCCTTTTCTGAAGAGGAAGGGGTGCATCCGTGCATTTGAAGGCAGTACGCCGTGCTGCCATTATCTGCCCCATCCTTTCATCGAGCATTTCGGCCAGCTTGCGGCGGAATCCGTTCAAGACGGAGAGTTGGTAGAAACGCACGTCGCTGTCGTCGACCGATATCACGTGGAAGGAATAGACCCCGGCGCGTTTGCCCATCTGCCTGCGTATGTTGTCCACTGCACCGGCGATGTTGAGGGCGGGGGGATAGTCTCCCCTGATGTCCAGGGTGACCGATGCTCCTGCTGCACTTACTGCGGTGATGGAGTCGGCTGAAAAGTCTACGGTCACATCCACGATGCGCTCGGGACTGTCGCTGCGCATCTGCTTTTCAAAAGCGATGTTATAATTGCGCCAGATTTCCTGCCCTGTCCGGAGCCCTTCGGAAGACTTTATCTCAATGCGTCTGCCGATGCATCTGTCGGCTCGGAACCCGGTCTGCTCTCCATTGTCAGAAACTGTGCAGAGCCCGTCGCCGTTGTTGACTGTCACCGTGCCGTCAAGTTCTATCCAGCCTTCGCCCATTGCTGTGATGCGGCCGGCATATTCGCCCTTCGACTTGGTGTTGTCCCCAGACAGCCATCTGCCTCTGTTCCCGTTGATGAACAGTTCGGTGTATCCTCGGTTGAAAGTGGCCTGAAGGTTGGGGGTGAAGCCTCCTGTTACTCGTCCGGCTGAAGAACGTCTGTATTGAGGGTTCTCCGCTATGAAACGGTCCAGGGCAAGGCTGTAATGGCGGACAGTGTTTCTCACATAACTTTCGTTCTTGAGCCTCCCTTCAATCTTGAAAGAGCAGATGCCGGCTTCGGCAAGCTCGGCAAGGCGGCTGTCAAGGCGGTAGTCCTGGAGCGACAGCAGCGGATAGTTCCGCACCAGAGTCTTCCCATCGGCATCTTCCAGGTCATACAGCGAGCGGCAGGCCTGGATGCAGGCTCCGCGGTTGGCGCTGCGGTCGGTGAGATGTTCGCTCAGGAAGCATTCTCCGCTGTAGCAGACGCACAGGGCACCGTGCACGAAGAATTCCAGTTCGCAGCTGACGGTATTCCTGATGGCCTTTATCTGATCCAGTGACAGCTGCCTCTCGAGCACGAGCCTCTTGAATCCGAGGGCTTCGAGGGCCGCGGCCTGCTGTGGCGTGCGGCATACGGCCTGGGTGGAAGCGTGCAGCTCGATGGGAGGAAGATCCTGCTGAAGCAGACGGTAGTCCTGCATAAGGACGGCATCGACTCCGGCATTGTAGAGTTCCCATATGAGAGAGGTCGCTTCAGGCAGTTCCTCATCGTAGAGCAGGGTGTTGACCGTGGCATATACCCTCGCACCGAAGCGATGGGCGTATTCCGAGAGGGC
Source organism: Bacteroidales bacterium (assembly GCA_017519185.1). Lineage (GTDB taxonomy): Bacteria > Bacteroidota > Bacteroidia > Bacteroidales > UBA932 > Equibacterium. Next base: position 29,480 of record JAFWSX010000006.1, read on the forward strand.
GGCAATGTCCTCCACAGGATTCCCGGCGGCTTCCCGTGCTCCGAATGAAGGTCCTGCGATATATACGGCATCGGCACCGCAGTCTATAGCTGCAATGCCGATGTCCTTATTCTTAGCAGGAGCGAGTAGCTCGAGCTGCGTTAGTTGCATTTGAGGGTAGTGATGTAGTAGGTAGCAGCTTCGCCCCATTTGGCGTCACCCTTGATTTGTTTGAAGTAGCTGCAAGCCTTGCTGTTGTTGTTGGCTCCCATATAGGCGGTACCGATCTGATAGATGGTCTGAGCCTTGTCGGTTGCCTCAGGGTTGATGGCCAGATAAGCTTCGAAAGCCTCGGCTGCAACCTGGTTCTGCTTGAGGCTGAGGGCTGCGGTACCGATGAGTTTCTGGGCGTTGGCGCTGTCGTTGTTCTGTGCAGAGAGCTGTGCATTCTCAAGCATGCCTTTCATATCTTTCTCTTTCTGGCAAGCTACGGCTTTCTTCAGGTAGATGTTGGCAAGCTGTTTCTTGGCGTTGGCTTCCTGACCGTTTTCAGCGGCTTTGGTGAAAGCCTCTACAGCCTCGTCAGCCTTGTCGGCTGCAGAGAGAGCCTGACCCATTCTGAACCATGCGGCACCGTTGGCGGGATCAGCATCAACGATTGACTTGTATGCAGCAGCAGCTGCATCATATTCCTTGGCGTTCAGCAGAGCGCCGGCCTTTGCGTTGAGTATCTGGGGGATAAGCTTCTGTGCCTCTGCGACTACAGCTTCATTGTTGGCAAAGTCAAGAGCTTTGTCTGATGCCTGTTTGAAAAAGTCTACAGCTGCGTCGAAGTTGCTGGCTTCAGCGCTTTCCTTGCCGAGCTGGAGCAGAACTTTGGGAATGTATTCCTTGCAGTTGTTTAAAACCTCAGCACCCTCGTCTCCGAGAGAGGTGGCCTGCTCGAGTGCAGTATTGAACTGTGCGAGGGCACTTTCATAATTTTTCTCATTAAGGGCAGTTGCTGCGGCATTGAAGGTTTCTACTACTGCTGCAAGATCCTGCGCCATGGCAAAACCTGTTGCTGCAAAAGCTACACAAAGTGTCAGGAAAAATTTTTTCATAGCAATTTATGTCTATTTATGGGTTTCTGGGGGTTGGTTAATAAAAAAGCGTGCCAAAACGGACACAAATTTATCAAAAAAAGTAATAATGCAAGTAAGAATGGGGCTCAAGTTCAGTCTCCGACTTTCTCGATAATAGCCTTGGCGCGCTCGTAATCCTCATCGTTGACTACGATGCGGACATCGAAACCGGCAACGCCCATTCCGAGGAAAGGCAGGTTCTCGTTCACGATCTCACATTCAATGCCCTCATTATCGAGCATGCCGCTCACGATGTGGGCTTGATAGACATCAGGATATTTGGCTAAGACTTTCATGGCTGCTAGTACTGGTCTTTGGGGTGCTGTGAGCGGTAGTTGTAATAAACGTTGCTGATGAGGCGGGTTGTGTCCCTGATGGGGCCGTCCACATAAACCCTGTCCTCACCTTTGAAGAAGGTAATGGCATCTTCCCACATTCTTGTGAAACGCATATAGCCTTTTTTCTGCCTGAAGACCATCTTCTCATCATCTTCGCTCTCGAGGGCGAAATCTGCATCCTCCATAGTCTGTTGGATAATGTCGTGGTAGTCACTGAAAGGACCGTCCAGCGTTATGTGGTTCTTGCGGAAGCCGAGCATCGGATATACGGCAGAGATAATTGCAAAAAGGATTGCGATCTGCCACATGGCACCTTCTTTGAAGAGAGTGGTGAAACTGCTGAGCGGGTGTTTGAGCACGAGGCAGAGAATGGCGACGATGACGATGAACAATACTACGAAATAGACGAAGTATTTTACGGCTCTGATTAAGTATTTCATGGTTTTTGCAGCTGGCAGTTAATGTATGTGACAAATTTAACTAAATTTGCCTTATCTAAGGCATTAAAATACCGTTCGATATGGAAAATGAAGAGAAATTGAGAAAGATTGCCGTGGCGCTTGGTATCGCAGCCATCCTGCTCGGCGGTGTGCTGGCTTATGTCTGGATCAGCAAGAACAATATCGTCAAGGACCTCAACATCGAAAAGGCCGACCTGACCCAGGAGATGATGGAGCTCCGCGAGGAGTATGCCGAACTGCAGACAGCAAACGATACCCTCAACGCCAATCTTGAAATAGAAAGGGAGAAGGTGGACCAGCTGATCGAGCGCTTCCAGCAGACCGAAGCCACCAACAGGGCCCAGATCCGCCAGTACGAGAAAGAACTCGGCACCCTGCGGTCTATTATGAGACATTATATAGTGCAGATAGACTCACTCAACAACCTCAACATAGCTCTCCGTCAAGAGGCTTCCGACGCTCGTCAGGAGGCCGCCGAGAACAGGCGCCAGTATGACAACCTCCGCACTGAGGCTGACGAACTGGGACGCCAGGTTGCCCAGGGCTCAGTCGTCAAGGGCCGTGGCGTTTCTTTGCACGCCATCAACGCCTCAGCCAAAGAAACCGACCGCAGCAGCCGTACCGAGAAGCTCCGTACAGACCTCTTCCTTATCGAGAACACCATCGCAAAGAAAGGTCCCCGCAGGGTTTACATCAGGGTCAAGGGTCCCGACGGCATCCTTCTGACCGCAGACGACCGCCAGCTCTTCAACTGCGCCGGCGAGGAGATGATTTATTCCGAGTCACGTGAGGTAGACTATCAGGGTGAGGAAGTCGAGGTAAGCGTTTACTTCGCAAGCCCCCAGCCTTTCACCAAGGGCGTCTATACCGTGGATGCATATACCACAGAAGGCAAGATCGGTTCCGCCGACCTGCTTCTCAAGTAATTGGCAGGGATATACATACACGTTCCTTTCTGTGCATCTTTCTGCACGTATTGCGGCTTTTATTCAGAGGTTCTGAGAGACAGGTCCTTGTGCCGCAGGTATGTTGCTGCCCTCTGCCGTGAAGCCGAAACGTCCCGCAGTTTCTTTCCTCAAGGAACGCAGATAAAAACAGTATATTTCGGTGGGGGGACGCCTTCACTGCTGTCTCCATCGGACTTTTCTGAAATCTGTTCAGCACTTGCCGGTTGCTTTGACCTTGGAGCCGTGGAGGAATTCACCGTAGAGGTCAATCCCGATGACATCTGCCGCAGCGCAGGGGAGGATCTTCTGCGTGCCTACCGTGAATGCGGCGTGAACCGCGTGAGCGTCGGGGTTCAGTCTTTCCACAATGAGCATTTGAAGTGGATGAACCGTCGGCACGACGCTTCTGAAGCTGCACGTGCTGTGAATATTCTTACAGACAATTTCGGTAATGTATCGCTCGATCTCATTTTCGGCTATACGGGTCTGACCGACGGGGAATGGGAGCAGGATATCCGCAAGGCCTCAGAACTTGGCGTGCAACATATCTCCGCCTATCAGATGAGTCTCGATCCGGGCAGCATGCTCAGCAAGCTTGCCGACAAGGGACGATACAGAGAGCCCGACGAAGACGTGTGCCGCAGGCAGTATTTCCTGCTTCAGGATATCCTTGAAGATTCCGGATTCGAGCAGTATGAGATTTCGAATTTCTGCCGTCCGGGATTCTTTTCCCGACACAATAGCGCATACTGGAACAGGGAACCTTATCTTGGCCTGGGACCAGGAGCGCACTCATTCGACGGAGACCGCCACCGCAGCTGGAATGCCGACGATCTGAGCCGTTGGCTGGAATGTGCGCCTAAAGAGGGGGAGACCCTTAACGATGCGGATATATACAATGAAAAGGTTATGCTTGGGCTGAGAACCTCCGCCGGCGTGGATGCCGCTTTACTGGGAGATTCAGCTGGGCACAACCTTTCATTCGATGCCGCTACCGGCCGCTATTCTATAGGCCGGCGTGACAGATTCGTCTCGGACACAATCATCCGGGACTTCCTTAAGACAGATTAGAACAATCCGTGAGCCCTGCAGCAAGCAGCGATGGCAGTGATTGCAAAACCGCCCATAAGGATGGTGACGTACACGATGCCGATCACCTTGAGCCTCTTGAGCCATTTGTCGTTGTTCCATCCGATGGTCTGGAGTGCGCTCCAGAAGCCGTGGCTGAGGTGCAGCCAGATGGCCACGAACCAAATCAGGTAGAGGATGGTGATTCCGATGCTGCCGAAAGTCTGGCTGAGCAGCATGTTCGGATCGGCAGCCTCACCTCCCTTGAATTCCTGAAGCTGCATGTCAGCCCAGAAGTGGGTGAGGTGGATGGCCAAGCCAAGCAGCACGATAGCACCGAGATAAATCATGTTCTTGGAAGCCCAAGAGTCGGCCTGGGTCTTTGTGGCTACTTCATACCTCTTGAGACCGCCGCGAGACTTGAGATTGCTAGCGGAGAGGATGAAAGCGTAAATGATATGGATCACAAAACCGAAAGCCAGGACGGGAACCATAATGCTAATTACGGGAGTGCCCATAAAGTCGCACACTTTCTGAAAAGCTTCAGCGCTGAATACAGAAGTGAAGTTCAGGACCATGTGCAAAGTGAGAAAAAGCACGAGGAATAAGCCAGAGATGCTCATTATAAGCTTTTTCCCGATAGAAGATGAAAATATGCTCATACTGCTTGTATTGTTGTTTACTGTCAAGATTACAAATATATAAAAATATTTGTGATAAATCACTCTTGACCGCGGTCCCTTTCCCTGCGCATATCCTTGTCCTTTATGCTCTGGCGCTTGTCGAACTCGCGTTTTCCGCGTGCCAGCGCTATGTCGAGCTTGGCATAGCCGTTTTCTGCGATGAAAAGTTTCACGGGGACGATGGTCAGGCCTTTTTCCTTGATGGAGCGGGCGAGCTTGCGCAGCTCCCTCTTGGTGAGCAACAGCTTGCGGTCGCGGCGCGGGTCGTGGCGGTTAAAGCTGCCCCACCAGTATTCTGCCACGTTCATATTCTTCACGTAGAGCTCCGTACCGGAGAAATAGCAGTAACTGTCGACCAGCGAAGCCTTGCCGGCTCGGATTGACTTGATCTCCGTGCCGCTGAGGACGATGCCGGCCGTGAAGCGCTCTATGAATTCATATTCGAAAGACGCTTTCTTGTTCTTTATTTCTATTTTACTCTTTGCTTTAGGCATGACTCAGCAAATATATGATAGTTTTTTAAATTTGTACTTATGGACTACGACCTGACATGCGTTCTCGGCCCCACGGCCAGCGGAAAGACGAAATTTGCAGTGGCTCTGGCAAAAGATACCGGGGCCGAGATTCTTTCTGCCGATTCCCGCCAGGTATATCGCGGCATGGACATCGGCACCGGCAAGGACCTTGCCGATTACGACGGAGTGCCGTACCACCTTATCGACATAGTTCCTGCCGGAACGAAATACGACATCTTCCAATATCAGCGGGATTTTCACAAGGCCTACCGGGACATTGTCTCCCGAGGCAAGCCGGCCATACTTTGCGGAGGCTCCGGCCTCTACATCGAAGCGGCGACCAGAGGTTACCGCCTGCCCGAAGTGCCGCAGAACCCTGTGCTGCGTGCAGAACTTGAAAAGCAAAGCGACGAGGAGCTCATCAGCCGGCTGGCTTCTCTCAAGACATTGCACAACTCCACGGACTATGACACCCGCAAACGCCTGATCCGCGCCCTTGAGATTGCAATCTACGAGCAGGAACATCCTGTGGACCGCTCAGCTTTCCCGCCTCTGAAAACCCGCTACATAGGCCTGGACGTGAGCCGCGAGGAGCGCAATGCCCGTATAGACGCCCGGCTGGATGCACGTCTGGCCGCTGGGATGGTGGACGAGATTCGCGGCCTGCTAGAGAGCGGAATTGCTCCGGAGGATCTCATATATTACGGCCTGGAATATAAATTCATCACTCTCTATCTGACAGGAGAACTGTCATACGACGAGATGCACGACAGACTTGCCACGGCGATACATCAGTTCGCCAAAAGGCAGATGACCTGGTTCCGCGGAATGGAACGAAGGGGTATCGAGATCGAGTGGGTGAAAGTCTGATTACTGGATGCCCATCGCCTTGCGTTTCGCTGTGCTCATACGCTGCTCCTTCGAAAGGTTCGAGCGATGGTCGTTCTCCTTTGGAGCCTTGGGCTCCTCGTCATATCCGATTCTCAGCAGCGGCTGCTTATTGCGCAGGCTCAGCACAAGGATGATGATGCCAGCAATGATGAAGGGAATGCTCAGAAGCTGTCCCATATTGAACTGCATTCCCGCTTCGAAATCCACCTGGTCGTTCTTGATGAATTCGATGAGGAACCGCATACCGAAAAGCACTGTCAGGAATATGCCGAAGATGCTTCCTTTGTAGATTCTGTCTGTCTTCTTCCAGTAGAGCCAAAGCAGCACGAGGCCGAGGATGAGGTAGCTGAGAGCTTCGTAGATCTGCGTCGGGTGGCAGGCAACTCCGTCGGGCGGATAGACGCTGGGGCCATAGAGGTTCACCCATTCCAGCGAGCGCGGGAACTTGAAACCCCAGGGAAGGTCGGTCGGGCCTCCGAAGATCTCGGAGTTGAAAAGGTTGCCGAGACGGATGAAGCAGCCGGCAAGGGATCCGGCGATGGCAAGCCTGTCAAACACCCACATTGCGTCGAATCCATTCTTGCGTCCGTATCTGTGAGCATAATAGAAAACGCACAGGATGAGAGCAAGTACTCCTCCGTGGCTGGCAAGACCGCCTTTCCACACTTTGAGTATCTCTATGGGATGAGACAGATAATAGCCGGGCTCATAGAAGAGGCAGTGTCCGAGACGAGCTCCGACGATGGTGCCGATGAGCAGGATATAGAGCAGGGGCTCCAGCAATGCAGTGTCGACATTCTCTCTCTTGTAGAATTTGTAGAACAGCCAGTAGCCGAGCGGGAAGCCGGCCACGAACAGCAGGGAATAGAAACGGAGGGAATAGTTGCCGATCGAGAAAATGGCGGGATCGACGTTCCATACTACAGAGAGAAAATCTGACATATGCGAGTTGTTTTGACAAAAGTAACACATTATTCTTAATTTTGTGACGATGAACATCGAACAGCCATCAGCACAGTGGAAGGACTATGAGCTCCTCGACTCCGGCGCATTCTCCAAGCTGGAGCGTTTCGGAAAGTATGTCACAATCCGTCCGGAACCCAAGGCTCTCTGGGACAAGAGCCTCCCGGATGCAGAGTGGAAGCGCCTCGCGCAGACCGAATTCAAACCCGGCGCCGGTTTCGGCAAGGCGGGCAAGGAGGACAGCGGCACCTGGGCTATGCTTGGCAAGATGCCCGAACAGTGGGTCATCAAGTATGATGGTACTCCGCAGGGTCCCAAGTTCAATCTCCGTCTCGGACTGACATCCTTCAAGCACGTGGGTGTTTTCCCGGAGCAGGCTCCCAACTGGGAGTTCATCTACTCCAACACTTCCCGTCTCGTGAAGGAAGCTGCTGCGGCGAAAAAGCCTGTCCCCAAGGTTTTGAATCTTTTCGCCTATACCGGAGCTGCGTCACTCGCAGCCCGCGTGGCCGGTGCTGACGTGACCCATCTTGATTCCGTCAGGCAGGTGGTGACCTGGGCGAAGGGCAATATGGAGCTCAGCCGCAGCAACGACATCCGCTGGGTGGTGGAGGATGCCCTGAAGTTCGTCAAGCGCGAAGCCCGTCGCGGCAATACCTACCAGGGTCTCATCCTTGACCCTCCTGCCTATGGCCACGGCCCCAACGGGGAAAAATGGAAACTCGACGAATGTCTTTTCGAGATGCTCAGGGAATGCTCGGCTATACTCTCTCCGAAAGACAGCTTCATGGTGCTGAACCTTTATTCAAACGGCTATTCTGCAGTATTGGCCGATACAGTGGTGCGCAGGGCGTTCTCCGGCCTGCTCAGTGAAGGCAGCCTGCTCAGCTACGGCGAACTGGTGCTCCGCGACCGCTTTGACAAGGCGTTGCCGCTGAGCGTATTCTCCCGTCTTGTCCTTTAATATCTAAAGAGCCCTGAAGAATGCGTTGTCAGGGATGTTTCTGAATGAAGTGTCATCCTTGGCTCGCAATGCTATGGCGGCACTGTCCCAGTTTGAAGGGACTCCGCCCAGGATGTGTCCCAGGAAGACAATCTTCACCTGATGAAGCCCGCCTTCGAGCACAAGGCAGTTGTCGCGGCGGCTGTAGCGCTTGACTTCGTTATTGTTGTCAATGACCAGTTTGCCGTCTATCCAAACTTCATCGTTGTTAGATGAGATGTAGTATACATCGGTGGAGTCGATGCGTACGAAGCCCTCGGCTACTGCGGCATATTGCTCCACAGTACGCATATGTGCGTCAGTGGCAGACTGGGCACTGATTTCTCTCAGCTTCGTGATGTCCTTGGGAGTCCAGACCCTGTCTGCTGCGAAAAGTTCTTCGGTGTTGAAGAATTCTCCGGGAGTGGTTGACATTGCCAGACCCTGCACAAGCGGCCTTGTGGGCTTGACTGCAGGCATCGGGTCCATCTTGACGATGTTGATGGTGCGCACGGTGCTCATCTGGCCGGTGGGAAGGACGGAGCGGATCTTGAGTGTGGCGTTATCGGTGAACTGGAGAGAGGCAGTGTACTTGCGGCTGTATGCAGTCGGTTCCTTGCCGTTGAGGGTGTAGACCATCTTCACCGGCCTGGTGGTCTTGAAGGTGACAGCGGTGCTGTCGGTGAAAGCCACGGTGTTGCACGATCCGTAAGGCTGCTCGGGCAGCGGGATGTGGTAATTGATGTGATGCATGTCCAGGCGGATGTGGGCATTGTCGAGCCTGTGCAGGAAATCATTCCAGTCTTTGTTGTCGGGCTGGCTCCAGGCAATCTCGCTGACAGCTACGGCACGGGGATAAGTGCGGTATTCGGCTACAGAATCGGTGTAGAAATACTCAGACCAGTTGTTGCACTGCACACCGAGGATATAGTCCTGAAGACCGAGTGAATCGACCTCTGCAGGAACAGGGTCATAGGCATATACCCTCTCCATCGTGAAGTAGTTCCCGATGCCCACAGGCTCTATCTTGCGGTCACCCTGGTAATAGTCGAGGTACATTCCATCGCTGGAAGGTGTCATTATCACCTGATGGCCGTGTTCTGCTCCGGTTATGCCTCCTTGAAGACCTCTCCACGACATTACGATGGCAGACGGGTCGATGTTTCCCTCAAGTATCTCGTCCCATCCTATGATTCGTTTGCCCTTGCCGTTGAGGTATTTCTCGATGCGGCGCACCACATAGCTCTGAAGCCTGTCTTCGTTGGTGTATACGCTCTCGTCGCCTGCAAGCCGCTCGCTGCGGATCCGCTGCTGGCACAGAGGGCATTTCTCCCACATTTCCCTGGGGCTTTCGTCGCCTCCGATATGGAACATCTCGCAGGGGAATATTTCGACCATCTCGTCGATGACGTCCTCGAGGAATTCGAATGTGCTTTCCTTGCCGGGGCACATAACGATGTTTTCGACTCCCCATACCTGACGGGGAGTGTACTGCTCCCCGCTGCAGCTGAGCCAGGGATAGGCGGCGATGGCCACCATTTCGTGTCCGGGAATCTCAAGTTCGGGAATGACCTCTATGTGCCTTTCGGCAGCATAGGCGACGATGTCGCGCAGTTCTTCCTGGGTATAGTAGGGGCCGAAACTAGTGAGCTTGGGATATTTCTTGATCTCGATGCGCCATCCCTGGTCTTCTGTGAGATGGAAATGCAGCTTGTTGTACTTGAACATCGCCATCACGTCGATCTGCTTCTTCACCCAGGCAGCATCGCGCCAGTGACGGCAGGGGTCTATATGCATTCCGCGGTAGTGGAAGCGTGGCGCATCCTTGATGTTCACAGCCGGGACAGAAAGATCTATGTTCCGCAGCACACGGTCGCTCTGGGTTTCGGGAGGCAGCAGCTGAAGGAGGGTCTGCATTCCATAAAAAAGACCGTCACTGTCGCTGGCTTTCACGAGCACTGTGTTGCTGCCTGCATCGAGAGTATATCCTTCCTTGGGGATGCCGCAGGCCGGGTCTATTTCGAATAATATGGCATTTGCGCTTGCCTCATCTCCGGAAACGGTCAGGACCTTTCCGGTGGAAGCCGCGATCTTTCCGGCGAAGAATCCGGCAGTGGCCCGCTCGTCATCGGAGCGTGCGACCAGCCTCGTCGAAGCATCGATCCTGAACGGATCGCCTTCTTTCACTTCAATGGAAGAAGGAGCCGGGATTATACTTATTTCTCCTGTGCTGCCGCTTTTGCAGGCGCAAAGGATTGCCGTGGCGCAGACCAAGGCTGCGGCCAGTGTCGGATTCTGCCGAAAGAATTTCATTATATCTTGTTATTTGAAGCTTACCCAGTCAATCTGGATGCAACTTCCGTCAGTCATTACTACGAAGAGGTCGTGGATGCCGGGTTTGAAGTCGGACATAGGAATTTTGTTCTCCACCCAGCCTGTATTGCCTGCCACATTGAAGGTGGCGATGGTCGGGCCGTCGATGGCGTCAAGCCTTACGTCAACCTTGCCGCCGGCAAGGGAGAGTACTTTCATAGTTGCCGTGGTGAGCTTGTCCTTGCCGAAATCGACCTTGTTGTATCTTACCCATATAGGTTCCTTCTCCTGGATGGTGTTGTTGAGGATCACTTTCCATCCGTCGAAAGTACGGTCGGCATTGACGAACTGAACGTCTGTGCAGGTGTCTTTGATGTCTGAATAGCGGTCAATCTGGATCTCGCTGGTGGCCTTGGTGATGCCTACGCCGCGCTTGGTCGGCTTGACGGGCTGGATGGTGCCGTCGGCATTGAAGAAGAGGCTGTCCACGCATACTGAACGGTTCTTGTCGAAGTAAGGTGAATAGTCGTTGTGGTGATAGAACAGGTACCACTGTCCGTCAACTTCAACTACTGAATGATGGTTGGTCCAGCAGACGTCTGCGTGCTGCTCCATTATTTTTCCCTTGAACTCGTAAGGACCCATCGGGTTGTCGGCCATGCAGTAAGCAAGGCATTCGCGCTCAGCCTCGACCCAGGGGAAGCTGAAGTAGTATTTTCCGTTGGCCTTGAAGAGGTACGGGCCCTCGGTCTGTCCTCTCGGAATGGATGTGATCCTAACGGGTTCTCCGTCCAACTCTTTCATATTGTCTTTCAGTTTGCAGATGACAAGTCCGCCGCCTGCCCATACGAGATAGGCCTGCCCGTCATCGTCGATGAAGCAGCAGGGGTCGATTCCGAAAGTTCCCTTGATAGCAGTCTCTTCGGGAACGAACGGACCGTAAGGAGTGTCAGAAACGGCGACTCCGATGCTGCCGTCAGGTCTTTGACCGTTTACGCGCTTTCCTGTTGCAGGGAAGTAGAAGTAGTATTTGCCGTCCTTGTAGTTGCAGTCAGGCGCCCACATCTGGAATGAATTGGGCTGTACCCAGGGAACTGCATTCTGTGTGATGATCCTTCCGTGGTCTACCCAGTCAACGAGGTTGTCGGATGAAAAGACGTGATAGTCTTCCATGCAGAACCAGTCTTTACGGGCGTAGTCGACCGGTGCTGGAATGTCGTGTGAAGGATAGACATAAACTCTGCCCTCAAAATAGTGGGCACTGGGGTCAGCCGTGAACTGGTCACGGATGATAGGGTTCTGGGCATTTGCAATGACAACGCTGAACACTGCAAGTGCAAGAGTGAAGATCAGTCTTTTTTTCATGTCAGGTATTTGTTGGTTGTTTGTTGCTTATTCATTCTCGTCATCAAATTCATCCACAGTCCATCCTTCGGGTATTCCCGATCCGCCGAATGTCCAGCCTGTCATACCAGCAGCCTTGATGAATTTTCCGGTCAGGGCCACTGCCGTGGTCCAGCCGATGGTGCAGTTCGCTGCTGAGATGTTCTTTGCAAGGCAGGTTATCTTGGTGAGGTTGGAGCACCCTGAAAACATCTGGTCGTAGCAGCTCTTGACAAGCGTCTCGGCAGGCAAGACAGGAGATTCCGTCAAGGAAGTGCAGAGGGCGAACATATGCGAGTAGCAGCTGGAAGCAAGAGTAGTGGCAGGCAGGGCAGGGGCAGAAGTCAGGGCTGTGCAGTTGGCGAACATCTGGAGATAGCACATGTCCTGAAGCCTTGTTGCGGGCAGGTCCGGTGCCTTCTCGAGGCTGGTGCAGCTGTTGAACATAGCGGTGTAGCATCCTGCTGCCAGCTCTCTGGCTATCAGTCTGGGGGCGTTCTTGAGGGAGCTGCAGTTCATGAACATAGAGTCGTAGCACATGCCGGCCAGCGCAATGGCGGGCAAGGCGGGTGCGGTCACGAGAGCGGTACATCCCTTGAACATTTTAGCATAGCAGCTTAAGGCAAGTTTGCCTGCGGGCAGCTCGGGAGCGTCCTTCAGCGAGGTGCAGCCTTCGAACATATTTTCGTAGCAGTAGGGTGTCAGCGTCGTGGCTTCGAGCTTGGGCGCCCTGGTCAAGGCTTTGCAGCCCTTGAACATCGAAGAGTAGCAACCGGCAGCAAGAGTCGAGGCAGACAGGACGGGTGCGTTCTCCAGCGAGGTGCAACCTTCGAACATTGACAAGTAGCACCTTTCGGAAAGAACCTTTGCCGTGAGCTTGAGCGACTGAGCGGATTTAAGCTTGGTATCACCGCTGAACAGTTTGAAGAACTGGAGCTTGTTGTGGATTTCGTCTGTATCGGAAGAGATTGTCATAAGGTCTCCGCTGACAGTGTGGGTCACGTCAGCGGAAATCGACCACCAGTTGTTTCCGCTGTTGACGGTGCGGCAATATGTAGGGTTCTCTCCTGACAGGATTACAGAACCTTTAGCGGGAATACTGATGGTCTGAGTGTCCTTGATGTCCTTCAGTTCTGACCAGGTATGACCGTTGTCTGTAGAATATTCAAGGGTGATGGCAGGTACGCTCGTGCCGTTCTTCTTGAGAGTCAAGGTGCCTTCGGCATTGGTAAGGTTCGATATTGTCAGATAGTTGTCGTTATTGACTTTCACCTTGCATTCTGCAGTCGACTTTCCTGCCCTGGCGATGATGACTGCAATCCCGGGAGAGACAGCCGTAACGGTGCCGTCGACTACTTTTGCCACAGCATCGTCGGTGGAAGACCAGACTACGGTCTTGTCGGTGGCGTTGGCAGGATGGAACGTCACTGTCAGTTTCTCTTCTTCTTTGGGGTTCAGGGCAATGGACGTCCTGTCAAGCGTGATGGAATCGATTTCTACCGCGTGTACCGTGACTGCGCAGGAGGCGAATTTATCACCCGAAGTTGCGGTTATAGTGGCCTTGCCCAGGGCAACTCCGTTGATGACGCCGTTCCTTACGCTGACAACTTCGTCGTCAGAAGAAGCCCAGATGACGGTCTTGTCGGTGGCGTTGTCAGGAAAGACGGTGGCCACAAGGGTATCGGTCTGTCCGAGGGCTATGTCGAGGGTCTTGCAGTCAAGGACTACCTTCTCCACGGGAATCCTGTCAGTAATCTGGACGGCGCAAGTGGCTGATACATCCCCTGCAGTCGCAGTGACGGTAACCGTGCCCGGGGCGACGCCTGTCACCGTGCCGCCGAAGACAGTTGCAATGCGGGTGTCGGAAGATGTCCAGGTCACAGTCTTGTCGGTGGCATCATCAGGTTTTACCGTTGCCGTGAGTGTAGCGCTCTCACCTTCGAGGATCGATATGCTGGTCTGGTCGAGGGTTACGGATCTGACTGGAATAGTAGCTTCCTTGACTGTGACGGTGCAGCTGGCATTTTTCCCACCGGCCGTTGCGGTTATTGAAGCAGCTCCGGGGCCGACTGCATTAATGGTACCGTCTTCGACGGTGGCGACGGCAGGATTGTTGGTGGTCCACTGGACAACCTTGTCAGTGGCATTTTCGGGTTCGACAGTTGCTTTTATTGTATAAGCCCTTCCTACCGTCATATTGAGTTCAGTCCGGCTCAGTGTAATGCGTTCGACTGCTATTTCGCGTGATGTAATGGTTACAGTGCAGGAAGCTTTTGCTCCGCCGTCCCTGCTGGCTGCAGTGATGGTTGCTGTGCCGGCCTTAACAGCAGTGACCATTCCGTCCTCGACATTTGCGATGCTGGCGTCCGTTGATGACCAGATGACAGTCTTGTCCGTGGCGTTATCCGGACTGACGGTAGCGTTGAGCTTGAAGGATTCACCTTCGGCCATCTCGAGGGATGCTGAATTGAGGATTATAGCCGATACCTTTACCTCAGGCGGTTCACAGGAGAACAGAGAGAAGAGGATAATCAGCGCCAGGCTGACAGCGGTAAGTCTTTTCATCGGAAAAAAATTAAAATCCAACTTATAAAGGTACTATAATTATTTAGAATCGTCAACTGAGGCGGCCCAAAACAAAAACCCCGGAGGCCTGGGCTTCCGGGGTCTGTATAAATATAAAGTGGATTTTTATTCCCTGATGGCTGCGATGCCGGGGAGAACTTTGCCCTCGAGGTACTCGAGCATAGCTCCACCACCTGTAGAAACGTAGCTGACCTTGTCTGCATAACCCATCTGGGTGACAGCTGCGACTGAGTCGCCGCCGCCCACGAGGGTGAACGCGCCGTTGTCGGTAGCTTCCTTGAGGGCTTGAGCGATGGCGTTGGTGCCGACTGCGAAGTTGGGCATCTCGAATACGCCAACAGGACCGTTCCAGAGGATGGTCTTGGAAGCCATGATGATCTTCTTGGCTGCCTCTACAGACTCGGGAGCTGCGTCCATTCCTTCATAATCGTCAGGAATGTTGTTCGAATCGCAGATGATGGTGTTTGCATCGTTTGAGAAAGCATCTGCAGCAACGACTTTGTCAGACAGGACGATGTTGACGCCTTTCTCCTTAGCCTTGGCGAGGATGTTCAGTGCAACGTCCAGCTGGTCGTCTTCGCAGAGTGACTTGCCGACCTTTCCGCCCTGGGCTTTCTTGAAGGTATAAACCATACCGCCGCCGATGATCAGATTGTCGACGAGGTCGAGAAGATGCTCGATGATGCCGATCTTTGATGAAACCTTGGCACCGCCGATGATGGCAGTGAGGGGACGTGCAGGATTGCCGAGCACTTTGTCGATAGCGGTGATCTCACCTTCCATTACATAACCGAACATCTTGTCATTCGGGAAGTATGATGCGATGAGGGCGGTAGAACCGTGTGCACGGTGTGCAGTTCCGAATGCGTCGTTGATGTAGCAGTCAGCATAGCTTGCGAGAGTCTTCACGAACTCTTTCTGGCTGGCCTTGACGGCAGCTTTTGCAGCTTTCTTCTCTTCGTCGGTAGCGTCATCTTTCAGGCCTCTCGGCTTGCCTTCCTCTTCTGCGTAGAAACGGAGGTTTTCGAGCAGCAGGACTTCGCCGGGTTTGAGAGCGGCAGCCTGTGCACCGGCCTTCATGCAGTCGTCTGCAAACTGGACCTTGGTGCCGAGCAGCTCTTCAACACGGTAGATGATGTGCTTCAGTGAAAACTTGTTGTCAACTCCCTTGGGACGTCCGAGGTGGGACATGATGATGAGGGAACCACCTTTTTCGAGCACTTTCTTCAAAGTGGGGATGGCAGCCCTGATGCGGGTGTCGTCAGTTATTTTGAAATTTTCATCCAGAGGAACGTTGAAGTCCACCCTGACAATGGCCTTTTTGCCTGAGAAATCGTAGCTGGAGATGTTTTGCATGATATTTATGTGTTTGTTCTTGTCGAGACGGCAAAGTTATAAAATAATTTTCGGATTGAGGTTGCGGTCACCCCAGCCGTTGTCTATGCGGGCAGTGAAAGGCCAGAATTTGTTGTCACGTATCCACTCGAGGGGATATGCGGCCTGCTCCCTTCCATAGGGATGTGTCCAGTTGTCTGATGAAACTTCAGCAGCAGTGTGCGGAGCCATCTTGACAGGGTTGTCATTTGCATCAAGGCGGCCTTCCTTTATGTCCTTGCATTCAGCGACGATTGCCTTGAGAGCTTCAACGAAGCGGTCGAGTTCTTCGAGCGATTCGCTTTCAGTGGGTTCAACCATCAGTGTCTCGTGGACGGGGAAACTGAGGGTGGGGGCGTGGAACCCGAAATCCATCAGGCGTTTTGCCACATCAGTTGCGTCCACTCCGTATTCAGCCTTGAAATCTCGCAGGTCGATGATGCATTCGTGGGCAACGCGGCCTGTGGTGCCGGTGTACAGGGTCTTGAGTTCAGGCCGTAGTCTGGCAGAGATGTAGTTTGCGTTGAGTATGGCAATCTCGCTGGCCTTGCGCAGTCCGTCGGGGCCAAGCATCTTGATGTAGGCGTGTGTGATGGGGAGCAGCAGGGCCGATCCGAAAGGAGCGGCAGATACTGCGGTCATTCCCTTTCCGCCGCACTGCGGGACGACGGGATGTCCGGGCAGGTAGGGTTTGAGAGCTTCCGTGCAGCAGATGGGGCCGACTCCGGGACCGCCGCCGCCGTGAGGCATCGCGAAGGTCTTGTGGAGGTTGAGATGGCAGATATCGGCTCCTATCGTACCAGGGTTGGTGAGGCCTACCTGTGCGTTCATGTTGGCTCCGTCCATATATACGAGTCCGCCGCCGTCGTGGATTGCAGCCACGATTTCGCGGATGCGGGCTTCGAACACTCCGTGGGTAGAAGGATAGGTGATCATCATTCCTGCGAGCCTGTCACCGGCCTGCTGGACTTTCTCCTTGAGCTGCTCGACGTTGATGTTGCCGTTTTCGTCGCATTCCACGAGCGAGATGTTGAAACCGGCCATCGCAGCAGATGCCGGATTCGTGCCGTGAGCGGAAGTCGGGAGAATCATTATGTCACGCGAATCCTGTCCGTTTGCGTGGAGGTAGCCGCGGATGGTCATCAGTCCTGCATATTCTCCTGCTGCGCCGCTGTTGGGCTGGAGGGAGCAGGCTGCAAAACCGGTGATGGTGGCCAGGTCCTTCTCGACCTCCCTGATCAGGGTCATCGTTCCTTCAGCCTGCGGCAGGGGTGCGAAAGGATGGACGTTGCCGAATTCCGACCAGCTGAGCGGCAGCATCTCTGCGGCTGCGTTGAGTTTCATTGTGCAGGACCCCAGCGGAATCATGCTGTGGGTGAGGGAGATGTCCCGGCGCTCTAGCTTCTTGATGTAGCGCATCATCTCGGTCTCGCTGTGGTATGAATTGAAGACCTTCTCAGTGAGTATGGGAGTTTCGCGGGCCATGAAGGCAGGGCTTGCCGGCTGGGCCTGGACGGCAGACACGCAGCTGAAGATGTCCCTGAGCTTGACGGCTTCAGCTTCAGAATAAAGTTCGTCGAAGCTGATGCGGATATGGTTGTCGGCAGTATAGTAGAAATTGTAGCCGGCCTCGATCGCTCTTTCGCTGATGGCGTCGATGTTCGGTGCGGCAACTTCCACTGTGTCGAAGAACTTATCAGAAACGATGCGGTAGCCGCTCTTTACGAGCTTTGCGGCAAAGTCGCTAGCGTAGCCGTGAATCCTCATCGCAATTTCGCGCAGCCCTTCGGGACCGTGCCATACGGCATACATTCCGGTCATTATTGCCATAAGGGCGGTGGCGGTGCAGATGTTGGATGTGGCTTTGTCGCGCTTGATATGCTGCTCGCGGGTCTGGAGAGCGAGGCGGTAGCCTGTGTTTCCGAGACGGTCGACTGAAGCGCCGATGATACGTCCCGGAAGGCTGCGCTTGTATTCGTCACGGGTGGCCATGAAGCCGGCGGTAGGGCCGCCGAAGCCCATCGGCAGGCCGAAGCGCTGTGCGGAACCTACTGCGATGTCAGCTCCCCAGGCTGCAGGCTCCTTTAGCAGGGCAAGTGAGAGCAGGTCGCAATATGCGGTCACCATCACGTCGTTCATATGTGCGGTGGTGCAGAACTCGGTGTAGTCGCGGATTTCGCCGTTGGCTGCAGGATACTGGATGATGGCTCCGAAGAAGCGGTCGCTGAGATTGCGCCTTGAATAGTCTCCGGTCACGACTTCGATGCCCAGAGGCAGGGCACGTGTCTGGAGAACGGACAGTACCTGGGGGAAAATGTTCTCGTCTACGAACAGGCGGTTGTAGCCTGACTGTACCATACTGCGGCTTCGCAGGTTGAACATCATGCGCATTGCTTCGGCTGCTGCAGTGGCGTCGTCAAGCATAGAGCAGTTGGCGAGCGGAAATCCTGTCAGCGAGGAAATCATCGTCTGGAACACGATGAGAGCCTCGAGCCTGCCCTGAGAAATCTCAGACTGGTAGGGAGTATAGGAAGTGTACCAGCTGGGATTTTCGAAGATATTGCGCGTGATTACTGCCGGTGAAGCAGTGCCGTAGAAGCCCATTCCTATCATTGAACGGAACGGCTTGTTCTTCGCTGCGATTTTTTTCAGTGAAGTCAGATATTCCGATTCGCTCATTGCAGGAGCGAGGTCCAGGGGTGAGTCGAGCATTATGTCGGCAGGAACGGTCTGGCTAATGAGTTCATCGAGAGATTCCGCACCGATGACTTCAAGCATCTCCTTTACCTGGAAGTCTCGCGGACCGTTGTGTCTTTGTGCAAAAGAAAGTTGCATATCGTTTGTGTTTTATTGTTTCAGATATCTCCACTGGTCAAGGTCAAGGCGTATGAAGATGAACAGCAGTATGGTGAAGGCCAGCAGCGACGATCCTCCGTAGCTCAGGAAGGGCAGGGGGATGCCGATAACAGGCATTAGTCCTATAGTCATGCAGATGTTGATGAGTATGTGCATCAGCAGGCAGCTTGCGACGCAGTAGCCGTAGATTCTCGTGAAGGCGTCGTCGTTCTGTTCTGCTTTGTTCAGGATGCGGGCAAGCAGCAGGAAATACAGTACCAGTACAGCAAGGGATCCGACGAATCCCCACTCTTCTCCGATGGTGCAGAAGATGAAGTCTGTAGTCTGCTCCGGCACAAAGTCGAAACGTGTCTGGGTGCCTTGCATGAATCCTTTGCCGAAGAGTCCGCCGGAACCTATGGCAATCAGCGACTGGTGCACGTTGTATCCAACGCCCTTGGGGTCGTCCTTCATGCCGAGCAGCACCTCTATGCGGGCTCTCTGGTGGTCCTGAAGCACATTGTTGAAGATGAACTGAACCGAAAAGATGAAGCCGGTGAAGACTATGTAGCTCAGAAGGAGGAAGTGCAGGAACTGGTTCTTGTGGCGCAGCACCAGATCTTTCGCCAGGAAAAACAGCGCTGCCGCACAGCCTGCCAGGGCAACCCAGATATCAGCGGAGAAAGGATTCTTTGCTGCAACAGCATCGATGGAAAGTATCTTCGGCAGAAAAGCAAGGAATGTGACTGCGACAACAGTAACAATGATGCCGAGAGGGGCCTGGTGCTGCTTGATGAAGTAGAGCAGCAGAAAACAGCCCGTCAGCACAAGTATAGCTACGAAGGGTGAGAAAACGAGTCCCAGTATGAATTCCAGCACTGCGAACAGGCCTGCCAGAAGGAACCATCCGCTCATTCCTTCCCTGAAGAAAACCAGCAGGAAGCCGATATAGACCAGCATCGAACCGGTCTCTTTCTCGAGCAGGATGAGCAGCATCGGGAGCCCTATCGTGGCGCAGGCTTTAATCCAGCAGTCCGTACGCTTGAACAAGAAGCCGTATTTGCCCATCAGGGCGGCAAGAGCCAGGGATGTGGTTATCTTAGAGAACTCAGCTGGCTGGAACTGGATGCCGCCGAGCGAAATCCAGGACTTGGAACCTTTCACCTCTACTCCGATGACAATGGTTGCCAGCAGCAGTACAATCATCAGCCCATATACAATCCAGGCTGTAGCGTTGTAGATCTTTGACGGTATGATGAAAATAATGGCAGCGGCAAGAGCTATGGAGATGCACATCCATATGAAGTGCATGCCGTATCTCTGGCTGAAGTCGAACAGGATAGAATTCTCGGCGTGGACAGAAGAGAAAATGTTGAGCCAGCCGAAAACGACGAGAACCAGATAGTAGGCTATCAGTTTCCAGTCAAGTTTGCGATATATAGATCCTGTACCCATTATTTAGTCTTTACCCTGCTCAACAAATTAGCTTCGAACATCCTTTGTTCGAGATATTTCCTTTCACTGCATATTTCTCCGTTCAGGTATTTCTCCACCAACAGAGATGCGATGGGGGCTGCCCATGTCGCTCCGAATCCTGCGTTTTCCACATATGCGACTACCGCGATCTTCGGGTTGTCCTTCGGGGCGAAACACATAAACACCGAGTGGTCGCTGCCGTGAGGGTTCTGCGCAGTACCGGTCTTTCCGCACATCACAATGCCGGGAATGGCCACCGACCTGGCAGTGGCTCCGGGGCCGCCCTGCACAGCCAGCTCCATACCCTTGACTACTTCAGGGAAGTATGTCGTGTCGACCATTGTATAGTGGCGGGTCGTGTAGGTGCTGTCCACCTCGTCGCCAGGATTGTATTTCACATAATGGGGAGTATAGAAATAACCCCTGTTGGCTACGGTTGCGCACATATTCGCGAGGTGGAGCGGGGTGCAGCCGAGCTCTCCCTGGCCGATGGACAGTGAGATTATGGACAGCGATTTCCAGCGGTCCTTGCCGTGAATCTTGTCGTAGTATGCCCGGGTCGGTACGTTTCCTGCCAGCTCATAAGGGATGTCGGTTCCCAGTTTGGTGCCGAAGCCGAAAGACGTCACGTATTCCCTCCACTTGTCGAAGGCGTCACCTACGCTTGCGTATTTTGAGTTGTCGAGGATATTGCGCAGCACATAGCAGTAGTATGCATTGCAGGACATCATCAGCGACTGGTACATATCGATGGGTGAGACGTGGTTGTGGCAGCCCAGATGGACCCTGCCGACTGAATAACCGGCGTGGCAGGGATATTTGGTGTCAGGGGTGAGCACGCCTTCCTGCAGGCCTATGAGTCCGTTGACGACCTTGAAAACAGATCCCGGAGGCTGTGCAGACTGGACAGCCCTGTTGAACATCGGCTTGTAGGGGTCGTTGATGAGTTCCGAATAATATTTATTGATCTCGGCCAGCTGGGAGACGTCGATACCGGGGCTGGAAACCATGGCCAGGATTTCGCCGGTAGAGGGCTCGATTGCCACAACGGAACCTACCTTGTTCTGCATCAGCTGCTGCCCGTAGGCCTGGAGATGCAGGTCGATCGTGGTCATCACATCGCTGCCGCCGACGGCTTCCTTGTCATAGATGCCGTCTTCGTAGTGCTCCTGTATACGGTTATGCGCGTCGCGGAGAAAGATTTCATATCCTTTCTCGCCCTTGAGTCGGTCTTCGAAGGCCATCTCCATTCCAGTTTTGCCTGCGAAATCGCCCATTGCATAGCCCTCGTGGGTGTTCAGGAAGTTCTGGTCTACTTCACTGATATATCCAAGCAGGTTGCCTCCGGAGTTGACCGGGTAGGCACGTGCGGTGCGGACCACGGCGTCAAAGCCGGGGAACATATAGCTTTTCTCGGCGAACTTGTCGTACATCTCACCGGGAACCTGTTTGAGGAATGTGACCGAACCAAAACCGATGCGGCTGCGGTATCTCTTGTAGTAGTCGAAACGCTCCTTGACAAATTCAGGGTCCAGGTCGAATATCTCGCAGAAGGCGAGGGTATCGAAGGGCTGCACGTCGATGGGCACCACTTCGAGGTCGTAGATGATCTTGTTGTCTACTATGATTTCGCCGTTGCGGTCGAGGATACGGCCGCGGGCAGGGTAGTTGATCTTGTATTTGAGGGCGTTGTTCTCAGCGTTGATGCGATATTTGTCCTCAATTATCTGCACGTAGAAAAGCCTGCTGATGACTGCCAGGAACGCAATCGCTATAGCGGCCAGGAGTATGTTCTTTCTGCTGATGGAAAGTGCCATGCCTTATCTTCGTGAGTTGAACATAGAATAATCGAGGGCAAGTATGATGACAAGATTGGCGGCACAGCTGAGCACAAACCTTAGAAGAGTGGTCTGCAAGCTTTCCATACCCACCGAATCGAGGCAAATGTAAACTATGAAGTATACCGCGAGGGAAGCCAGGATGAAGTTGATGTGTCTCAGGACACCGGCTTCCTGGATGGTCGGAATGACCGCCCTTTCGAGGTTGTCCTTGCTGAAGCAGGCAGCATACAACGGTTTGCGGGCCGCTGCAAGCGCCACGGCTGCAGCGGCATTGAGCCCTGTTATGCCGTCGCAAAGCACATCTACGACAAGCCCGCACGCAAATGCTATGATCATCGAAACGCCCGTCTCCTGATAGAGCGGGAGATAGATCACCAGCAGCGGAAGGCAGCACAGGTAGATGTACGGCCCGACGTTCACATAGCCAGACAGGACTATCTGGATCAGAAGCAGAATGGCACAGAACAATATGCGGCCCCAGTTATCTTTCATCCTTCTCCTCCTTTTCCAGCTCTTCAATTTCTTCGCGGTCGTTGTTGGCTACTACATAGACGTGACGCAGTGATGTGAAATCCTGAAACAAGTCGATTTCCAGGTTGAGGTACATACCGCTCACCGGCTTGATCTTGCTGATGACTCCCACTGGGATGTCGGGAGGGAAGATGCTCGAGTGTCCGCTTGTGGCTACAGAGTCTCCGATGGCCGCTCCGCAGTAGAGCGAGATCTCGGTCAGCGTTGCCTTGTGGGGATTGACTCCTTCCCAGCGGAGCAGGCCGAAATGGTCGCTCTTGGTGAGTCGGGCGCTGATGGACTGCTCGGTGTTCAGGAATGAGATTACGTACGAATAGTTGTCGCTTACTGCATCTATGATGCCGACTACGCCGTTGGCGGTTACTACGCCCATCCCCTCTTCAATGCCCGCACGGGACCCTTTGTCGATAAGCAGATAGTTGTGCTGCTTGCCACGGGTACTCTTGACGATGTCTGCAGACTTGTATGAATAAATGCCCGGCAGATGGTCGAAAACCGAATCAGGCTCAGTTTCCTGGGCAGCGCGGGCCTCATAAAGACTCAACTGGTGCCGGAGGTCTTCGTTCTCCTGCACCAGTGCAAGATTGTCTTTCTTGAGTGAAAAATAATACCTGATGTCACTGGTTTTCTGCCAGAGGGAAGCCTGGGCCTCCCTGATTCCACCCAATATCCTGTAACGCTGCACAACGCTGTTGTTGGCAATCATCACCAGGCACAGTACCTCCAGTGCAATGAATACCAAAACAGTAACTGCATTACGGACAAGGGCGGGGCGACCTGTCATCTAAACAGGAATTTATATGTTGCAGTGTTCTTCAGCGCCTGGCAGGTGCCGCGGGCAACGGCTCGGAGCGGGTCCTCTGAAACGTGGAACGGAATGTTGATCTTCTTGGCGAGCCTCTGGTCAAGACCTTTGAGCAATGCGCCGCCGCCGGTCAGGAAGATGCCCTTGTGCACGATGTCGGCATAAAGCTCGGGCGGGGTCTTCTCCAGCACGGTGAGGATGGCTGTCTCAAGCCTTACGAGAGATTTATCAAGGCAGTGTGCAATCTCCTGAGAGGTTACTTCGGCCTCTACGGGGTGGGCGGTCATCAGGTTAGGTCCGCTTACGATGTACGGATCCGGGGTCTCGTCGAGCTCGGCGATGGCAGCGCCGATCTTGATCTTGATGTCCTCGGCAGTGATCTCACCGACCTTGATGTTGTGCTGCTGCCTCATATATTGCTGGATGTCGCTCGTGAAGACGTCTCCTGCGGTACGGATGCTTTCGCTTGCAACGATGCCTCCGAGGGAGATGACTGCGACTTCAGTGGTACCGCCTCCGATGTCGACTACCATATTGCCTGAAGGAGCGGTGACGTCAAGTCCGATACCCAGGGCTGCAGCCATAGGCTCGAACATCATATACACGTCGCGGCCTCCGGCGTGTTCGCAGGAGTCACGGACGGCACGGATCTCTACTTCAGTACTTCCCTTAGGGATGCTGACAACGATCTTGAGGTTAGGGGCGAAGAGGGTGCGCTTGCGGTTGATCATCTTGATGAACTCCCTGAGCATCAGCTCTGCAGCCTCGAAGTCTGCGATCACGCCATCCTTGAGGGGCCTGACGGTGCGGATAGTCGGGTTTGTACGTTCGTGCATCAGCTTGGCCTGGGTGCCCACTGCGATGGGTTTGTTGGTGGGGATGTCGATGGCCACGATAGAGGGCTCATCGATAACCTTCTTGTCATTCATGAAAATGACGAGGTTGGCTGTGCCAAGGTCGATAGCAAGTTCTTGGGTTAGAAACGAGAATGCCATATTGATTTTTAATTTGTTTTCTAGTGTTTGAAATGTCTGAATCCGGTGATGACCATGGCAATGCCATGCTTGTCGCAGTAATCTACGCTTTCCTGGTCCCTTATGCTGCCGCCCGGGTGGATGACAGCCGTGATGCCTGCCTGGTCTGCGATCTCGACGCAGTCAGGGAAGGGGAAGAAGGCGTCAGAGGCCATTACGGCTCCTTTCAGGTCAAAGCCGAAACTGAGGGCTTTGGCGATGGCCTGCCTGAGCGCGTCAACCCTTGAAGTCTGGCCGACGCCGCTGGCGAGCAGCATGCCGTCTTTGGCCAGCACGATGGAATTTGACTTAGAATGCTTCACCAGCTTGTTTGCGAACAGCAGGTCGGCAATCTGAGCATCAGTAGGAACGACCTTGGTGACAGGCTTGAGGTCGTCGGGAGTCTCACACTTGGTGTCCCTTTCCTGCACGAGGGCTCCGCCCAGCATTGAACGGAACTTGATGGCTGAAGGAACGGTGCCCCGGGTGACGAGTACGATACGGTTCTTTTTCTGGCAGAGAGTCTCGAGCGCTTCCGGAGAATAGTCGGGAGCGATGATGACTTCGAAGAAAATCTTGTTGATTTCCTCAGCCACAGACTCGTCTATCGGCCTGTTGGCGATGATGATGCCGCCGAAAGCAGAAACAGGGTCGCCAGCGAGGGCATCTTTCCAGGCCTCAGCCATAGAGGGCCTTGAGGCGCAGCCACAGGCATTGTTGTGCTTGATGATGGCTACCGTAGGCTCAGAGAAATCGGAAATCAGCTCGATGGCAGCCTCGATGTCAAGCATATTGTTGTATGAAATCTCCTTGCCGTGAAGCTGCTCGGGAAGAGTGGATGCGTCACCGTAGAACGCAGCGTTCTGGTGAGGATTTTCACCGTAGCGCAGATGTGTTGACGATGTGTAGCTCCTTGCGAACATATCCACCTCGCCGTCCGAGTTGAGGTAGTTGAAGATGGCAGTATCGTAGGAACTGCTCACCGAGAATGCGTACTTGGCGAATGAGAGCCTGTCTTCCTCGCTTGTGCAGCATTCTTTCTCCTTCAGCACGCTGAGCAGCTTGCCGTAGCATTCCTTGCAAGGCACGATGACTACGTCCTTGTAGTTCTTTGCGGCGCCGCGGATGAGGCTGATGCCTCCGATGTCGATTTTCTCGATTATTTCCTGATGAGAGGCTCCCTTTGCAACATACTCCTCGAAGGGATAAAGGTCGACGATCACGAGATCAAGCGCCGGGATGTCATATTGTTTCATCTGCTCCTGGTCGGTTGCGTTGTCGCGCCTTGCAAGGATGCCGCCGAATATCTTGGGATGGAGGGTCTTGACCCTGCCGCCGAGGATTGAAGGGTATCCTGTGACATCTTCGACCTTTGTCACCTTGAAGCCTTTCTGGGCCAGGAAATCATAGGTTCCGCCGGTTGAGTAGAGGGCAACTCCGTGGCTTGCAAGGAGGCTGGCAATCTCTTCGATGCCGTCCTTGTAGTACACCGAAATGAGTGCAGAAGTTATCTTTTTCAGTTCTGGATTCATGGTAAAGTCTTAATCGTACAAAAGTAGCTAAAATGACTTAATAATTACTTAATTTTGTACACACTTTATCCACAATGGAAAGAAAAAGATTCGCCGTCATCGTGGCCGCCGGTTCGGGCACGAGAATGAATTCAAAAATACCCAAGCAATTTATTGAAATTGCAGGGAAACCGGTACTGCGCCATACCGTGGAAAAGTTCCTTGCGATGAGCGTGCCTGTCGACATAATCATCGTTATGTCAGAAGAATACAAAGAATACTGGAAAGACTATTGCCGCTGCAGCGACTTTTTGGAAAAGTATATACTGCCCACCGGAGGCTTTACCCGTTTCCACTCCGTAAAGAATGCGCTCGAATACGTTCCGGACGGAGCACTCGTAGCCATCCACGACGGGGTCCGGCCGTTCGTTACACCCGAGTTTTTGGAGGGCCTTTTCGAAGAGGCTGAAAAGTGCGGGGCGGTTGCTCCGGCGGTGCCTCTCGTGGAGAGCATCAGGGAAGTCACAGAATCCGGAAGCATTCCTGCTGACAGGAGCCGGTTCCTGTCTGTCCAGACGCCCCAGGTTTTCCATTCAGAAATCCTTAAAAAGGCTTATGCCCAGTCATACGACACTTCCTTCACTGATGATCTGACCGTCGTGCAGAAAGCAGGCTACCCCATAAAAACTGTAGAGGGGCTGCGTTACAATGTGAAGATTACAACTCCGGAAGACCTGCGTCTTGCAGAGGCTTTACTTTGAGCCTTTTTTGCGGCTTTCCTTCCTGACCTGGGGAGTTTTGTTCGCCGGAAGTTTCGCGTAGGATGCGTCGTCGACGAATACCTGCCTTTCTATGGCTTCCTCAAGTGAAATCCAGGTCTCAGTACGTTCCACTCCGTCAATGTTCTGGATGGTGTCGATGAGGATGTGCATCAGGTCGTCGTTGTCCTTGCAATAGATTTTCAGCATCAGGGCGTGGTTGCCTGTGATGAAGTGGCACTCTACGATCTCGGGGATATGCCTGAGGGACTCAATCACCTGGGAATAGGCATTGGCCCTGGAAAGGCTTACGCCCATAAAAGCGCAAACGTTGAGGCCGAGTGCCTGAGGCTTGACGAGAAGTCTGGAGCCGGTGATGATGCCCATCTGCTCCATTTTACGGACGCGCTGGTGGATGGCTGCGCCGGATATGCCGCATTCGCGGGCGATTTCAAGGAACGGGAGCCTTGCGTTTTTGATGAGGAATGAAAGTATCCTTCTGTCAGTTGCGTCAAGCTGATGTGTTATCGTTGCGGTCATAGTCCTGGGTTTGAATGTCCAAAATTACTAAAAAATTATTTTGCAGCCTTTGACGCTTTTGCGATTATTTCCCTGCAGGCGGCTTCGTCGAGCGATTCCGGGCTGGTGCCTTTGGGAATCTTGTAGTTGTTCTTACCCTGCTTGATGTAGGGGCCGAAGCGTCCGTTGAGAACCTCGATGTCACCGAAAGTGGCGATGTGCTTCTTGCTCTCTTTCTGCCTGTGGTCCTCGATGAGGGCGACGGCTTCCTCCTCGGTGATGAGCATAGGGTCATAAGTCTTGCCGAGAGATACGAATTCGGAACCGACTTTGATGTAGGGACCGAAGCGGCCGATTGAAGCGGTCACGGGCTGGCCCTGGTATGTGCCGACAGTGCGGGGCAGTTCAAAAAGCTTCGCGGCTTCCTCGACGGTGATGTTCTCGATCAGCTGGCCCTTCTTGAGACTTGCAAAATGCTTGTCAGGGTCATCGTTTTCGCCTTTCTGGACCAGCGGTCCGAAGCGGCCCATACGTGCGATGAGCACCTTGCCGCTCGCCGGGTCGACACCGATACGGCGTTCTGCGTGGGTATGGGTCCTGTCGTTCAGTTTCTCCTCGACAGTGTTGTGGAAGTCAGTATAGAAATCACTTATCACTTCGTTCCAGACCCTCTTGCCGTTTGCGATGTCATCGAAATCCTGCTCGACCTGGGCGGTGAAGCCATAGTCCATTATGGCCTGGAAGTTTTCATCCAGATAGTCGGTGACCACTATGCCTATGTTCTCGGCGAACAGTTTCCCCTTCTCCTTGCCGACAGTTTCAGTCTTCGTCTGGGTGGTGATGCTGTCTCCCTTGAGAGCGTGTATGGTATAGCTGCGGGTTTCACCCTTGCTGTCGCCTTTTGCCACGTAACCGCGTTTCATTATGGTCGAGATGGTCGGGGCATATGTAGAAGGGCGGCCGATGCCGAGTTCCTCGAGTTTCTTGACGAGACTGGCCTCGGTGTAGCGTGAAGGACGCAGGGTGAAGCGCTCAATGGCGTCGATCTCCTTGCGTTCCATCTTCTGTCCTTCGGAGATTGAAGGCATAAGGGTCAGTTCCTCTACAGTCTCCTCGTCGTCGGTGCTTTCGATGTAGACCTTCAGGAATCCGTCGAAGACAACCTTTTCCGCCTCTGCGACGAAAGGTTCCCTGACACCTGCGGCAGTGATGTCGACGACGGTCTTTTCGAGGACTGCATCGGCCATCTGGCTTGCGATGGTGCGTTTCCAGATAAGATTGTAGAGCTTCTTCTCGTTGGCAGTGCCGTCTATAGTGACGTTCTGGATATATGTGGGACGGATGGCCTCGTGTGCTTCCTGAGCTCCCTTGGTGCGGGTCTTGTACTTTCGCGGCTTCGAATACTGCTCGCCGTATTCACTGACGATGAATGCCTTTGCGCTGTTGATGGCCAGCGACGAAAGGTTGACGGAGTCGGTACGCATATAGGTGATGAGACCGGCTTCATAGAGCCTCTGCGCGATCGTCATCGTCTGGCTTACTGAGAAACCGAGCTTGCGGGACGCCTCCTGCTGCAGGAGCGAGGTGGTGAAGGGTGCCGCCGGAGTGCGGACGAGGTTTTTCTTTTCGATGGAAGAAACGTGGAACTGTGCATCCTTGCAGCTCTCGAGGAAGGCAACGGCTTCTTTTTCGCTGTTGAACTTCTTGTCGACCTGCCCCTTGATCTTGTTTTTCAGACCGTCCGGAACGAAAGTTCCTTCAACCTTGAAGAACGAAGAAGACTTGAACGCAGCGATTTCCCTTTCCTTGTCGACTATAAGTCTAACGGCAACTGACTGCACACGTCCGGCAGAAAGCTTGGGCTGAACCTTTTTCCAAAGTATGGGGGAGAGTTCGAAACCTACGAGACGGTCAAGTATGCGGCGGGCCTGCTGTGCATTGACAAGGTTCATATCGATGCCGCGCGGGTTGTCGATGGCTTCGAGAATGGCATTCTTGGTGATCTCGTGGAACGCGATGCGCCTTGTCTTGGCGTCATCCAGGCCCAGAGTCTCGAAAAGATGCCAGGCAATGGCTTCTCCTTCGCGGTCTTCATCGGATGCGAGCCATACCATAGATGCACCTGCGGCATCCTTTTTGAGTTCTGTCACGAGCTTGCGCTTGTCAGCAGAGATTTCGTAGTGCGGTGCGAATCCGTGCTCGGTGTCCACGCCCAGTTTCTTCTTCGAAAGGTCGCGGATGTGTCCGAAACTTGATTTGACAGTGTAACCTTTGCCGAGGAATTTCTCGATGGTTTTGGCTTTGGCCGGTGACTCTACTATGACGAGATTCTCTCCCATGATAACGATTTTTTAAGGAGGGGCAAAGTAAAGTATAAATAGAGGTATAATCCAAATTTAATTGCTAAATTCGCGTTTCAAAGTATTTCTGCAATGAAGCTAGAGACCAAGAAAAAAATAGTCAAATACTGGTGGATACTGCTGACGGCACCGTTCATTCTGGTGCTTCTCTGCCTACTTTTCGTGGCAGCGTTCGCAGATCTCCCGTCATTTGAGGAACTGGAAGATCCAAAGAGCAACCTCGCCACCCAGCTCATCAGCAGCGACGGGGAGGTGTTCAATACATATCACATTGAAAACCGTTCATACGTCACTTTCGACGAGCTGCCCAAGACGCTCGTGGAAGCTGCCATTGCCACTGAGGATGCTCGTTTCCGCAAGCATTCCGGCATCGACTTCCGCGCCCTTGGCCGTGTGGCGGTCAAGACGTTCATGATGCGCAACTCCAGCCAGGGAGGAGGCAGTACCATTACCCAGCAACTGGCTAAAACCCTTTTCCCCCGCGAGGTCTCCGATTCCCGTTTCCCCGGAGCCAAGTATCTAAAGCTGCTGAAGAACAAACTCAAGGAGTGGATAACTGCTGTCAAGCTGGAGCGCAACTACACCAAGGATGAAATCATAACTATGTATCTGAACGCTGTCTTTTTCGGCAGCGAAGCATATGGCATCAACACAGCAGCCCGCACTTACTTCGACAAGAAGACTCCGGATCTGCTGCTGGAAGAGAGCGCCTGCCTTGTGGGCATCGTCAACAAGCCGACAAGGTACAATCCTGCCGTCAACCCGGAGCAGTCTCTCGAGCGCCGCAACCACGTGCTCAAGCAGATGCAGAAATACGGTTATATCAGCAAGGCAGTATGCGATTCAGTCAGCGCACTTCCCATAGTCCTTTCCTATCAGAGGCAGGACCACAATGCCGGCATCGGCTCGTACTTCAGGGATATGCTGCGCAAGACTATGAACGCCACTAAACCCAAGCGTTCCGACTACACCCAGGTCGAGGACTACCGCAGGGATTCCACCAGATGGGTCGAGGATCCTCTCTATGGCTGGCTCAACAAGAACACCAAGCCTGACGGCAGCAAGTACAACCTCGACAAAGACGGTCTGCGCATCTACACCACGATCGACTCGCGTATGCAGAAATATGCTGAAGAAGCCATCAGGGAACACCTTGGCGGAGACCTTCAGCCACTGTTCTTCAATGAGCTCAAAGGCAAGAGGAACCGTCCCTTCTCAAACAGCGTAGACCAGGGCACCATCGACCGCGTGATGCAGCAGGGCCGCCGCTGGAGCGACCGCTACACAAGCATGAAGAAGGCAGGAGTCTCTGACAGCGAGATTATGAAGTCTTTCGACGTTCCGACAGAGATGCGCATCTTCTCCTGGGACAAGAAAGGCTATGTGGACACCGTGATGACTCCCAACGATTCCATCAAATACTACAAGTCCTTCCTGAGGGCTGCCTTCGTCGCAGTGGAGCCCAATACCGGCAAGGTGAAGGCTTATGTAGGCGGTCCGGACTACCGATATTTCAAATATGACAACGCAGGGCAGGGATACCGCCAGGTCGGTTCCACCATCAAGCCCTTCCTCTATACACTTGCTATGCAGGAGGGTTACACCCCCTGCAACAAGGTCGTGAACATCCCTTATAGCTTCGTGCTTGGCGACGGTTCCGTGTGGACGCCCAAGAGTACCGACAAGAGTTCATATATCGGCAATACTGTTACTCTCAAATGGGGCCTTACCCACAGTTCGAACAACATCTCAGCCTATCTGATGAAGCAGTTCGGCCCCGAGGCTATGGTGGGTATGTGCCGCAAGCTCGGCATCAGCAGCTATATGGATCCCGTTTACTCACTTTGTGTGGGCAGTTGCGATATGTCGGTGATGGAGATGGTGTCTGCCTATAATACCTATCCGTCAAGGGGAGTGTTCATCAATTCATATTTCGTGGAGCGCATAGAGGACAACTCCGGCAACCTGCTGGCCAACTTCTCGACCCGCAAGCGCGAGGCCATAAGTGACCCTACGGCCTATCTGATGGTCAATCTGATGCAAGGCGTCGTCAATGAGGGTACTGCCAGCCGTCTCCGCTGGAAATATGGTATAGAAGGTGCTGCCGGCAAGACCGGAACCACCAATGACCAGAGCGACGGATGGTTCATCGGATACATACCGAAACTTACCGCCGGTGTATGGGTGGGAGCCGAGGACCGTCAGGTCCATTTCGAAAGCCTTGCCTATGGTGGCGGTTCATATATGGCCCTGCCGATCTGGGGCCTTTTCATGCAGAAGGTCATTGCCGACAAGAGCATCGGCATCCGCAACGGCGAGAGTTTCGTTCCTCCGGTAGGATGGAATATGAGTCTTGCCTGCACGGGAGGCGACGACGACCTGTCATCAGGCGGAACAACGGAGGCAGAGGACGATTTCTTCAATTAAGAGAGCCCGAGGGCTTAAATCATGAAAAAGAAAGTAGCAGTTATTTACGGAGGTACATCTTCCGAAAGGGAAATATCAATATTGAGCGGCAGATACGCCGCATCTTCGATAGACAGAAACAGATACGAGGTTTACGAGGTCCTTTTCAACGCTGACAGCTGGCTCCTGGTGGAGTGGGAGAGTGAGGACAGCGACAGGATGAAAGTGCTCGGCACGGTTGACAAAGGCAGTTTCTCGTGCAACGGCATCAAGTTCGACATCGCGTGCATTATGATTCACGGAATCCCAGGCGAGAACGGCTTGCTGCAGGGCTATTTCGAGATGATGGGAGTCCCTGTGACAACTTGTTCATCTTTTGTATGCACCGTTGCGTTCAACAAGTATTCCTGCAAGACCTTCCTTCGGGACACAGGAGTGAAGATGGCGGATGATGTTTTCCTGCACAGAGGTGAGCCTTATGACGTAGATGCAATCGTCAAAAAACTGTCCCTCCCCGTGTTTGTCAAGCCCTCCGACGGCGGCAGCAGTTTCGGTGTCACCAAGGTCAAGAAGGCATCCGATATGCCTGCGGCAATCGATGCTGCTTTTATGGAGGGTGACACTTTGCTTATAGAGAAAGCCATTGCAGGACGTGAAGTCACCCAGGCCGCCTATACCTCAAAGGGCAAGGTGGTTGTCCTTCCCGTCACGGAGATCATCACCGAAAACGAATATTTCGACTACGAAGCGAAATATCTTGGCAAGAGCGACGAAGTGTGCCCTGCAGCCATAACTGCGGAGCAGAAGGCCGACATCAGCTACTGGACCGAAAGGATCTACCGGCATCTTGGCTGCACCGGACTTGTGAGGATGGATTACATAATGGCAGAAGACGGAGTGTATTTCCTCGAGATAAACGCCACTCCCGGAATGACAAAAATGAGCCTTGTGCCCAAAATGGTCAGGGTGGCAAGGATAGATATAAGAGATTTCTTCACTGAACTCATAGAAAGCGCAAGATAATACGATGACTGTCGGCAGTTATATCGCTGTTCTTGCTGAAAAGCTGCAAACTCTCTATCCCGGGAGGGAGGCTAAGGCCATTGCTGAAACAGTAGTCTGCCACGTCCTTTCCATCGAGAGATACAAATGCCTGAGCGAACCTGACAGGGCAATTGCTCCCGAACAGCTTGAGACGCTGCAGGCTATGGCTGCGGAACTGCTTGATGCCAGGCCCCTGCAGTATGTGCTCGGCAGTTGTATGTTTGCCGGCATCCGCATCCGCGTGAAGGAAGGTGTACTGATACCCCGTCCGGAGACGGAGCAGATGTTCTCCCTGGCAGCGGAAGATGCCGAAGCCATAATGGACGTCAGCGAGGATGACAATTTCAACGTGCTTGACATATGCACTGGTTCAGGCTGTCTGGCCTACGCTTTCGCATCTGAATTTCCGGATGCACAGGTGTACGGCTGCGACATAAGCACCGATGCCCTGGCTGTCGCCTGCAAACAGAGGGTGAAATGCATCAGGCCGGTGTTTTTCGTGGCGGACGTACTACAGTCTCCGCCTGCTGGTCTGCCGAAGTTCGACGTGATTGTGAGCAATCCGCCCTATGTGAAGGAAAGCGAGAAGGCTGCGATGCGCGACAATGTGCTCAGATGGGAGCCGGAACTTGCCCTGTTCGTACCTGACGATGACCCTCTGCTGTTCTATAGGGCGCTTGCACAATGGGAAAAGGCTCTGCTGAAACCGCGTGGTGTGATGTGGATGGAGGTCAACGAGGCTCTGGCTCACGAAACAGCAGCTCTCTTTGACGGAGCTGAGGTACTTAAGGATTTCAACGACAAGGACAGATTTGTTAGGGTAAGGAGAGGATAGATATGGCAAAGGCAAAGACAGTCTGGTACTGCACTTCGTGCGGCAATGAATATCCCAAATGGATGGGGCAGTGCCCTGCCTGCGGGGAGTGGAACACTATGGTGGAAGAGCCCAAGGCTGCTTCGGCCGGCAAGGCTTCTGCGCCTTCGCGTTCAAGAGCCTATGTTTCAACGGAGAAGGATGCCCGTCCCCAGCCTCTTTCCGAAATCAGTATGTCCGAGGAAAGCCGTTTTTCTATAGGGATAGAAGAGGTGGACAGGATATTGGGCGGAGGAATGGTCCGCGGCTCGATGATCCTGATCGGCGGCGAACCCGGCATCGGCAAGTCCACGCTGGCCCTGCAGATTCCGATGAACTGTCCGGACATCAAGACCCTTTATGTGTCAGGCGAGGAGAGTCTCCGCCAGTTGAAGCTGCGCGCCCAGAGGCTCGGCAGCGACGAGTGTGACTGCCTTGTGCTCAGCGAAACCCTGCTCGAAAACATCATTGCCAGAGCTCAGGAGGTCAATCCCGACCTGCTCATCATAGACTCCATACAGACCATATTCAGCGAGACCATTGAGTCGTCGGCCGGAAGCGTGTCGCAGGTGCGCGAATGCGCCGCAGCCCTGCTCAGGTATGCCAAGGAGAGCAATACGTCTGTGATTCTGATTGGTCATATCACCAAGGACGGGGCGATTGCAGGACCGAAGATTCTTGAACATATCGTTGACGTGGTGCTGCAGTTCGAAGGCGACACCCGCGGAGCATACAGGATTCTGCGCAGCATCAAGAACCGTTTCGGCTCGACTGCCGAACTGTCTGTGTTCGAGATGACGGGGAGGGGCCTGCGTGAGGTGAGCAACCCGAGCGAGATGCTCATCCCGATGCATCAGGAGAACCTTAGCGGAATAGCCGTTGCGGCAATGATGGACGGTACGAGGCCCCTGCTCATAGAGATCCAGTCTCTGGTGAGCACGGCAGCATACGGCATGCCCCAGCGCAGTGCAACTGGCTTTGACGTCCGCAAGATGAATATGCTGCTCGCAGTGCTTGAGAAGAGGGCCGGATTCAGGCTTGGTTCCAAGGATGTTTTCCTGAATATTGCCGGAGGTCTGCGCATAAGCGACCCTGCCTGCGACCTGGCGGTAATCGCTGCCATCCTCTCGTCCAATTTCGACATTTCCGTGTCTGCCGATAGCTGCTTCTCGGCGGAAGTAGGGTTGAGCGGCGAGATCAGGCCCGTAAGCCAGGTAGACCGCCGTATAGCCGAAGCGGCGAAACTCGGCTTCAAGAAAATCTACATCTCTTCCTTCAACAAGAAAGACTCCTTCGCCCGCAACGACAACATAGAGGTCGTTGCAGTCTCAGACGTGGCAGAACTCTGCCGAAAGCTTTTCAAGGCGTAAAAGCCCCTGGTTACTTGCGGATACCCATTACTTTCCGGATCTGCTTCTTGGCTTCCCTCCAGCGGGGAATGTCGAGTTTACTGCCGATTATTTCCACGACTTTCGAAGATATGATGGAGCCTACTTTTCCGCAGATGTCAAGAGGCATTCCGAGGGAATGGGCATAGAGGAAACCTGCAGCAAAGAGATCACCGGCACCGGTGGCATCCCTTGCCACAGCCTTTCTCGGCCTGATCTTGTGGAATTCGTTTCCGGACCGCACCATAGAGCCTTTGGCACCCACCTTGACTATTGCGATGTCGCACATCCTTGCGATGTCGGCGATTGCCTTGACGGGTTCCTTGCCCGTAAAGGCCCGGGCCTCCATTTCATTTGCAAAGACAATGTCCACATAGTTCTCCACTATGTCGTGAAGGAAAGCGTTGTTGGACTCTACTATATTGTAGCTGGCCAGATCGACCGAAATAATCATCTTTTTCTCGCGCCCTATCTCCACAGCCCTGCGGAATAGTCTCTGGTTCTGCACGAGATAGCCTTCCAGATGAAGATAGTCGTAGCCGTTGAAATCGTCGGGATTGAGGTCTTCGGGCTCCAGCTCGAGAGCAGCTCCGAGATAGGTCGCGAATGTACGTTCGTAATTGGGCTCGGTAATAATGACTATTGCGCGGCCGCTGGGCGCCTTTCCCCTGAGCAGCATCGAGTCGATACCGTCCTGGCGCTGGTCGGATTTATAGAGGGAACCAATGTCGTCCTTGCCCACCTTGCCGATGAAGCCGGCCTTCATCCCGAAAACGGCAGCGGCAGAAATAGTGTTGGCCGCACTGCCACCTGCAACATACTTGATGCCCATATCTTTTATAGCATCCCAAATCTTGTTGCCGGCCTCAGCGTCAACGTGCTGCATGCTGCCCTTGGGAAGGTTGAACTGTTGGAGGATGGAGTCGTCCGGCAAGAGGGCCAGGATGTCGGTGAGGGCGTTGCCTATTCCGAGGATAGATTTTACGCTTTTTGGATTCATCGCTTGGTGGTGTGCGGAGTGTGCTTTTCTACAAAGTTAGTAAATAAATGACTACCTTTGCAGGTTGTATGCAGATGGCAGTATGAATCCAAAGATCAAAAGCATCCTGAAGTATGTTTCAGTGTCAGTCCTGACACTGTTCCTGCTATATCTTGCCTTTAGGGGCATGGACTGGAACTCATTTGTCGAAGGCCTCCGCAGCTGCAACTACTGGTGGATTTTCGCTGCTATGGCAGCAGGAGTCCTGGGAACTGTCCTGCGCGGACTCAGATGGCGTCTGCTGCTGCTCCCCATCGACAGTAAGGTGCGAAGGGTCGACTGCTGCAATGCATACGCTGTCTGCTACCTGTCGAACATTGCCGTCCTGCGCAGCGGAGAGCTGGTGCGTTGCGGTATGATCGCCGACAGCAGCAAGGTTCCTTTCAAGGACAGCCTCGGAAGTGTGATGGTGGAACGCGCGTGGGACATACTGGTATCAGCCCTGATGCTTGTGGCAATGTTCTTCCTGACTCCATTCGGAGGCTTTATGGTAGAGCACATCTGGAATCCTTTTGTGGCATCTTTCTCGACTAAGACTTTATTTATGGTCATCGCCCTGGTAGTACTGCTGGTGCTTGCCATCCTGCCGGTTGTCCGCTATATGGAGAGGATCCGCCGCAGCCGCATCGGTGGCAAAGTAATCGATTTCATAAAGGGAATGATCAACGGCGTCAAAGCAGCATTCAAGATGAAACACGGATTTCTGTTCGTGTTCTATACCATTCTGGTGCAATTGCTTTACTGGCTTGAAGTCGTGTTCGTGATCCACGCCTTCCCGGCCGTATCCCACCTGACAGGCATGGATGCGCTGTTCATTATGATGCTTGGTCTTGTCGGTTGGGCAATTCCCGTCCAGGGTGGCTTCGGCGCCTACCACGTAATCGTGTCGATGGCGCTTGTCCCCATCTACGGCATTGACCAGCAGACAGCCCTCGTGTTCGCCACCATTTCCCACGAAGCCCAGATAGTGCAGATGATTTTGGTCGGCCTTGCAGCCCTTGCATTCTCAGTCTACCTCAGAAACAGAAGACAAAATATAAAACGATAGATATGAAACCTACATTATTGATACTGGCAGCAGGTATGGGCTCACGATATGGCTCCCTGAAGCAGATGGACGGCCTCGGCCCCAATGGCGAAGCAATCATTGACTACTCTATTTTCGATGCGATACGCGCCGGCTTCGGCAAAGTGGTCTTCGTGATCCGCCACTCTTTCGCCGATACATTCAAGGAACATTTCCGCGCAGAAAAGTTCGGTGATGACGTGAAGTTCGAATTTGTATATCAGGAACTCGACTGCCTCCCCGAAGGATATACGGTTCCGGAAGGACGCCAGAAACCCTGGGGAACCAACCACGCCGTGATGATGGCTGCCGGCGTCATCAACGAGCCTTTCGCCGTCATCAATTCGGATGACTTCTATGGCCGCTCAAGTTATGAGACTATGGCCGCATACCTGAATTCTGTGGAGGGCACCGAAGGCAAATATGCAATGGTGGGCTATCATCTGGAAAACACCCTCTCCGACTTCGGAACAGTGTCACGCGGCATCTGCGGCGTCGACAAGGACAACAACCTGACCACAGTCACCGAGCGCACGGCGATTGCCCGCAGCGGTGGACTCGTATATTACATAGATGGAGATGAAAAGCACGAACTCAATCCCAAGAGCTATGTGTCGATGAACTTCTGGGGTTTCACTCCGGACTACTTCAAGCACTCCGAGCGCATCTTCAAGCAGTTCCTCGACGAGAACAGGGATAACCTGAAGGCAGAATATTTCATCCCTTATATCGCTGACAAGCTGATACTCGAAAACATTGCTTCAATCCGTGTTCTTGAGTGCGATGCAAAATGGTTCGGCGTTACCTACAAGGAAGACCGCCCGTTCACGGTCGAGAAAATCAATGCGCTGATCGCCGCAGGAGAATATCCCGAGAAAATATGGCGCTCATAGTCCCGTATCCCTCAAGCATAAGCACATAAAAAGCACCGTCGGTCCCATTTGGAACCGACGGTCTTTATTTACGTCGTATGTAAGGAATTGCGAAACTATTTCACGCTCTGCTCAATGTAAGAGATAGCATCACCGACAGTGGTGATTTTCTCAGCAGCATCGTCAGAAATAGAGATACCGAATACCTTCTCGAATTCCATAATCAATTCTACTGTATCCAGAGAATCTGCGCCAAGGTCATTGGTGAAACTTGCATTCTCCTGCACTTCGCTTTCATCTACGCCAAGCTTGTCGACAATGATGGCTTTTACTTTTGCAGTAATGTCTTCCATGTTTTTTTAGTGTTTTTAGTACTGAGGTGCAAAGAAAGTAATTTTTCTTCATTTTACCAAATTTGTCTACCTTCGCGTCAAAATTGAAGCATATGAGGAATCTGGCTATATTCGCCTCTGGCAGTGGTACTAACGCAGAGAACCTTATCAGGTATTTTTCCACCCATCCTGAGTTTCGCGTGGCGGTGGTGCTTTGCAACAAGCCGGATGCTTTCGTGCTGCAGCGCGCCGGAAGGCTTGGGGTTCCATCTGTGGTTTTTGACAAGAGCCAGCTGGTGTGTCCCGACGATGTCACGGAAGATGGACGCCCTTCGGTATGTGCCATTCTCAGGCAGTATGATGCCTTCGCTCTGATTTTGGCCGGGTTTTTGATGCGGATACCCTCGCATTTGATAGAAGCCTGGCCCGACAGGATAATCAACATCCATCCGGCGTTGCTTCCCAAGTATGGAGGAAAAGGCATGCACGGCATGCACGTGCACGAGGCTGTAGTAGCCGCCAAGGAAGAAGAAAGCGGCATCACGATCCATCTTGTCGATGAACAGTACGACCACGGCAAGACCCTTTTCCAGGCCAGATGCGATGTGCTGCCCTGCGACACTGCACACGACGTCGCAGCCAAGATACATCTTCTGGAGCAGGAGTATTTCCCGACGGTGGTGGACGACTATCTGAGTGCCAATTTTTCATAGATGATGAAATCTTCAAGACTGATAGTTGCCATTGCCCTGGTGCTGCTCACCATCCTGCCTTTGCACTCCCAGACAACCCAGAGACGCAGAGGTTCGCTGATGGAGTATACCGTTATAGGCAACGATACCGTCTATGTCGATGTGCTGCCCCCGGCCCGCATCCACCCGAAGGAATATATGAACCGTGCCGAGTGGATACAGTACTATCAGCGTGTCCACAATTTCAGCAAGGCATATCCCTATGCCCTCTTTGTGGCAAAGACCATCAGGGAGACTGACAGTATCTTTGTCGCCCGCAACTACACCAAGCGTGAGCAGGACAGGTATCTTGATACGATGAAAGATGAGCTGCTGAAGAGTTTCGACCCTGTTTTCAGACAGCTGACTCTCAAGCAGGGAATGATGATGATCCGTCTGATCGACCGCGAGGTCGGAATGACTCCGTACGAGATAATCCAGAAATACCTCGGCAATATCAACGCCGGTTTCTGGCAGGGCGTCGCCAAAGTGCTGAAAGGCGATATCAAGAGGCAGTATGAACCCAAAGGGGAAGACAAGGATCTCGAGCAGCTGGTCCGCTACTGGCACGACGGAGAGTTCGATGACCTGTATGATTACATATTCGGCAAGCCAAGACCGAAAATAGTGATCCCGAAACAGTTCCAGCAACCTTTCTACCTGACGGTCGACACAAGGCAAAGCAAGAAAGATGCCCGCAAGGCAGCCAGGGACGAGAGGAAAAAGAAGAAATAGGGCTGCCGGCCGCTAATCACCCAGCAACACGTATGTAAGATGGAGTTTGGGATGGCGTTCAGCGCCGTTTCCATTGATCTGTCCTATCGCGTAGTTCATATAATCCACGTAATAGAAAGTTTCAGAAGATGTCGATGCGGCATTGTAGAGCGCATCGTAATAATACATGTTGTTGTAGTAGTTGTTATAGCCGTATCGGCCGTAACCGCCGTACCCTCCATAACCATAACCGCCGTATCCGTAGCCGTATCCGCCATATCCGTACCCGCCGTAATAAGGGTTGTAGTACGAATTGTACATATAGGGATTGTAGTACGAGTTATTGTTGCTGCTGCTGGTCTGGACGTATTCGAACGGTGCGATGAGCCATATGTCGTCTTTCTCGCTGACCTCATCCTTGTGGATCAGCTGATGGATGTAATAAGTGACGTCCGGACGGTAGCAATAGAGAGAACGGTTGATATCGCCGTTGTTATAGGTTTCGTCGTAGATAGATCCCAGCAGATTGTAGCGTTTGACGTGGTCTACTGAATCAAGGGTATAGACTGCCGGGTAAAGCCCCTGGGGATAATAGTAGTCGACTGCCCTGTAGTCTTCGGGGAATTCGAACGGCAGGTCAAATGAAGCCCTGGTAATCATTATCTTGTCCAGGTCGATATCGTTCTCGTCAGCCCAGGTCTCTATGGTTTCGCGCAGGATGCTGGCATCGATGAACGGCTTGATGCCGGCAAGACCTTCGTAGTACAGGACTTTTTCGTTATTGTCGGGACCGATTTCCAGGTCTTTGGTGCTGTGTTTGAACACCTGTGTGGCGACTCCGTTATAGAGGCTTCCGATGTCGAAGGTGATGGTAGTGTCCCTGCGGATATTCCTCTTGTTGACGGAACTGATGCCCATCTTGATGCTTGCCGACAGGAAGTTGTTGAGCCTTCCTCCGATAGAGCCCTCAATGGGGTCGTCGGTCGTCATATAGATGCCGTAATGGTTCTTGATGAACAGCTCCATGCTGTCCAGCTCAGCCCTGGTCGAAGCCATCAGCTTAAGGGCCCATTCT
Organism: Bacteroidales bacterium; assembly: GCA_017519185.1. Lineage (GTDB taxonomy): Bacteria > Bacteroidota > Bacteroidia > Bacteroidales > UBA932 > Equibacterium. Next base: position 70,256 of record JAFWSX010000006.1, read on the forward strand.
CTGTCGAGGGGAATGATGACAGTGTCCCTAGACGTGAGAAGAGCGGTTCCGATAGGAGTGTGTATGTAATCGTCTTCCTTCACGCTTGTGCAGGTCACCATTGTGGAATCCATCGCACGGGACATAGGATAGACATACAGGTTCTGGGTGATGTTGTCCTGATTGTCGGCGAATGTCTGAACATTGTCGAGTTTCAGCATGATATAGGCGTCGATCAGATACGGGTCAGTGCCAAAATGGATGCCGGTGTCGCTGGGAGTGACCGTAGCGGCGAGATCTACCTTCGTGAGACCGAACTCCTCGCTGACAATGGTTCCGACGTCATAATAATATGAGGAAGACTGTATGTCTGCGGATGATTTCATACCGACCTTGAGGTCGAGGGATACGGACTCGACATACAGATTGTTGGATGTCGGCACAAGGACGTCACCCAAAGTATAATTGGTTTCTATACAAGACGGGAAAACGAGAACGGAAAGCAGCAATACCAGAGCCCCCAGCGCCGATTCAATCTTACTCAGTGACATTTGCCTGCAGGATTTGTTCGTAAAAATCATTGTATTCTTGTATGTACCCGGTGCTCTCCATTCCAATCTCCGGACTTTGCAGGACAGGCAACTTGCGTTCTGCGACATATTGCTTCAGATCCTTGTCTATATTCTCGGAGCCGTAGATGACACCGTCGGCATATCGGATGGCCAGTCGTGCAAGATTTATGCCATCGGAAGCCTTGATAACATCTACGTCTTCCTCTCCGATTCCTGAGATAGGAATCTTGGCGGCGATGTTTGTAGCGAAGGTGTAGTTCGGTTCGTCATAAAGCGAAAGTACAACCTTGCTGTCGGAAAAGACGGGATCGTTGTCGTATGCTTTCTTGAGGTAGAGCGGCAGAATGTGCGATATCCAGCCCTGGCAATGGACGATATCGGGTTTCCAACGGAGTTTCTTGACTGTTTCAAGCACTCCCCTGGCGAAGAAAATAGCCCTCTCGTCATTGTCTTCGAAGAACTTGCCTTCGGCATCGCAGAAGACTGCCTTGCGACGGAAGAAATCTTCGTTGTCGATGAAATATACCTGCATCCTCGCGGATGAAATCGAGGCAACCTTGATGATCAGCGGCCTGTCGATGTCACGGACGATGATGTTCATGCCGGAAAGGCGTATGACTTCGTGGAGCTGGTGGCGGCGTTCGTTGACCGTGCCGTACCGGGGCATAAACGAGCGAATTTCACGTCCTCTCTCCTGCACGCCCTGCGGGAGGAATCTGCCCACTATGGAGATAGGGGACTCCTGAGAGTACGGATATATCTCCGAACTGACATATAGAACTCTAACAGGCTCGCTCATTTTTAATATGAAATATTAAGGGCAAATTCTCTACAAAGGTAATAATAATTTTTGATTATATTTGACGCTGAAAAAAAATGTCATGGCTTCAAAGGAAAAAAACATCATTGCCAAGAGGCTGATTCAGTCGTATTTATCCTCTGTCATCAGCATCAGTCTTGTGCTGCTCCTGATAGCCGTGTCGGCATTTCTGGTCATCAACGCCTCCAAAGTTTCGGACTATTTCAAGGAAAATGCAGTCGTTTCGGTGATAATGCACCAGAACGCAACTGAGGCGGATGCACTTGCCGTACAGGAGAAATTGTCTGATATGGATTTCGTGCTGCAGACTAAATATGTCTCCAAGGAAGAAGGCACCCGCCAGATGCAGGAACTCCTCGGAGAAGATTTCCTCCGTGTTTTCGAAATCAATCCGATTCCGTTCTCTATAGACGTGAATGTGGAGAGCGAGTATTTCAGCAAAGACTCACTCCAGATGATTACGGCGCAGATCCAGAAGCTGCCGAAGGTGCGTGAGGTAACCTACCAGGAGTCGCTGATCGAAAGCCTCAATGAAAACCTGCGCAAGATAGCCCTGCTGATGGGCATAGCAATCCTGCTGCTGATGATTATTTCCTTCGCGCTCATCTGCACTACCGTGCGGCTGAACATATATGCCAAGCGTTTCACCATTCATACGATGATGCTGGTAGGCGCAAACCGCGGATTTATCCGCATGCCCTTCGTTTGGCAGGCGTTTTGGCAGGGTGTCGCCTCAGCCACTATAGCCTGCGCCCTGTTCGGAGGCATACTCTACTATGCCCGCAACCGCTTCTGGCCGATGGCTCAGTCCATCTTCGCTGGGACGATTCCTCTAGTCTGCGCCATAGTGTATGTGGTCGGCATTGCACTCTGCATCGCTGCAGCGTGGTATGTCGTAGGCCGCCTGGCATATACTTCAAAAGATGATTTGTATTATTAGTTATGAAAGATAATTTCTCTGTTTCTCAAAAAGGAGTCAAGACGATTCTCATAGGGCTGATCCTGATGGTGTGCGGCTATATCCTGATGATTGGCGGCGGCTCATCTGATCCAGCAGTGTTCAACGACGCTATGTTCGATTTCAGACGTCTGGTGGCGTCTCCAGTCCTGGTTGTGCTAGGCATAGTGATAGTCATTGTTGCCATAATGAGACGCCCGTCTGACAAGGAAGATAAACAGTAACGCGCTATGAGTTGGTTTGAAGCTTTGATTCTCGGCATAGTCCAGGGACTGACCGAGTTCCTGCCTGTCAGCAGCAGCGGCCATCTTGCCATCGGCAAGGCTCTTTTCGGCATTGAGACCGCCGACTTGAGTTTTGAAGTGGCCGTCCACGCGGCAACGGTTCTCGCAACACTTGTAGTATTCTGGAAAGACATAATCAGACTTTTGCAGGACCTTTTCAAGTTCAAGATGAATGACGGTACAAAATATATCCTGCTGATTCTGGTTTCGATGATACCTGTCCTGATAGTAGGCGTCTTCTTCAAGGATTATGTGGAAGAGATTTTCGGCAGCGGCCTTCTGGTTGTAGGATGCTGCCTGGTCGTCACTGCTGCATTGCTCTTCCTCTCAGAAACTCTGTCAGCCCGAAGGGCCGCAAGAGCAGAAACAGGTGACGGGGCTCAGATGAGTTGGAAATCAGCTTTATGGATGGGTCTTGCCCAGTCTGTCGCAGTTCTTCCTGGTCTGTCCCGCAGCGGTTCGACCATTGCCACCGGTCTTTTGTGCGGAGTCAAGAGAGAAGAAGTTACCCGCTTCTCTTTCCTTATGGTTCTGGTTCCTATACTTGGAGAGGCATTCCTCGATGCAGTAGGAGGCGATTTCGCAGCCAGCAGCGTAGGAGGCCTTGAACTCGCCATTGGCTTTGTGGCCGCATTCCTTTCTGGCCTGTTTGCCTGCAAGGTTATGATTGCGATAGTAAAAAAGGCACGCCTGCGCTGGTTCGCGCTTTATTGCGTGCTGGTGGGACTTGCCTGCATCATTTCCACTTTCGTATAAATTATATCTATGGGCACTGCTGCGGGAAAATATTATTTCACGGCTGATGTCCATATGGGCAGCAAGGATGATTCCGAGGGCTTGCTGGAGCGGGAATTCGTTGATTTCCTGCATGCCATCCCGCAGGATGCAAAGGCCCTTTATCTTCTCGGCGACATTTTCGATTTCTGGGTTGACTACAAGGAAGTAGTCCCGCGTGGCCACGTGCGTACGCTGGCGGCTTTGGCGGAACTTGTCGACAGGGGAGTAGAGGTCTTTTTCTACCCCGGCAATCACGACTGGTGGGTTACCGATTACTTTGAAAAGGAGCTTGGCGTCAGGATTGTACGCGACTGCTGCCAGGTGCTTGAACTTGGAGGCCGAAGAATCTGCATAGGGCACGGCGACATGCCGGGCGCATCAGACTGGAAGTCGAAGTTCATCTTCCATCTTTTCCGCAACCGCTTCTGCATCGCATTGATGAAGGCTTTGCCGACACGCCTGTCGTTCGGCATAGCGCACGGATGGTCGGCAAGCAGCCGAAAAGGCCATCCGGAACAGGTCAATCTTGTTTCAACCGGGCTTTATGAGTTTGCTGACAGCTTCGGGCGAAAACGTGCTGAAGCGGGTGAGCCTGCCATCGACCTTTATATATTCGGACACATACACACTCCTGCCCGTGTTCCTGTCCCCAGCGGCGGAGAACTAGTCATCCTTGGCGACTGGTCTTCCGGCCCTCAGTATTTCTGCATTTAAAAGCGATTATTATACACCCCAGACGATATGAGAAAGCGCATATACGAAATTATCGAGCAGTATCACAAGGGAGATACCGCCAGCCTTGTATACGACGTCGTGATGCTCATTGCAATTGCAGTCAGCATAGTCCCGCTGATGTTTATGAAAGTATACCCGGTGTTCTCCGTAATCGAGCATGTCACCGTCACCATATTCATAATCGACTACATTCTGCGTTGGCTGACGGCAGATTATCGTCTCGGCAAGGAGGGAAGGTCTTTCCTCATCCATCCGTTCACACCGTGGGCGATAATCGACTTGCTGTCTATCCTGCCCGGACTGCAGCTGCTGGGACAGGGCTTCAAGATATTCAGGATCACAAGGTTGCTGAGAATTGTAAGGTTGCTGAAAATCCTCAGGTATTCAGATAAGTTCCAGATTCTGGGAAGAGTGATCGTAAAGGAGAAACGGATACTCTGGGCAGTGTTCGTAGTGTCGGTATTCTATGTTTTCCTTACGGCACTGATAATGTTCAATGCCGAACCGCACATCAACCCCGACACCGGAGCTGTCACATTCTCGGGGTTCTTTGATGCGCTATACTGGGCAACCGTGACACTCACGACGGTGGGTTACGGCGATATGATTCCGGTAACGGACATCGGCCGTTTCGTCAGCATGCTGTCTTCGATATTCGGAGTAGCGATAATTGCACTCCCTTCCGGTGTCATCACCGCCAGTTACCTGGATGAGCTCCGCAATGCAAGGGCAGAGGAAGAGAAGCAGGAGGAAGAAACCGATAACAAGCCCGAAAAATAATTACAACACTTCTCCCTTTTTGTTCATCAGCAGCAGGCTGAGTGCTATTGCACAGCCTGCAACAGGTATGAACAGGAACGCTTTGTGACCCTGCAGGGCTGATGCCGCCTTGGCGAGGGCAGAGAGATCTTCGGCAAAAGACGGGACTGGATAGAACAGCACCAGCAGAGTGAGCAGAATGCCCACGCAGAGCCCGGCGGCAAGCGCAATTAACAGAGCCCGGTGGCCCCGGCGTCTTTCTCCGTCAACTTCCTGCTTGATGCCTTCCACCTTGCTCAGGCGGGCGTTTGTTTCGATGAGGAACGCCCCTTCGTCCGGGAGTTCCGGCTTGCCTTCGCGCAATATCTGTTCTATGTCTTTCATTGCCTTATGTGTTCTTTTAAGTGGTTGCGTCCCACTGAGAGATAATATTTGACCGTTCCCGCAGGAGTCCCCATTATGGTGGCGATTTCCTTGATGGGCAGGTCTTCGAAATAGAAAAGTACGATGGCAGTGCGTTCTTTCTCGGGGATGAGCGCAAGGGCCCGCTGCAGTTCTTCGTGCTCGAAAGAGGCGTCTGAAGTTGCGCCACCTGTAAGCCGCATCGCTTCTCTGGAATCCAGATCAACGGATGGCCCTGGGCTCCTTCTGAGATGGTCTATGAAGCAATTGTATGCAATGCGGAAAAGCCAGGCCTTGAAGTTGCCTATGAAGCGCCCTGAAGTCACATAAGCTCTGGTCAAAGCTTCCTGGGCGATATCGTCGGCGAGAGCCGCATCTCCGCATAGCGAAGCCAGGAACCGCCTCAGCTGTCCCTGGCAAGCTCTGACTTCGGAGATGAACCTGTCGCGCGTCATCTACTGGTCGTGGACTATTTAATCTTGTTTAATAAGATTCTGTTTCTCTTCTTCCTCTATCTCCTTGGCCAGCATCTTCTTTCCTATAATGAAGAACACGAGGTTGGCGATGCCGATGGCAATAAGGACTGCAGCGATCAGTATGAGAATCCTGTCTCCTTCATCCCATCCGCCCAAGTTTCCTTTCCATATGCCATAGACCAGGGCAGCCACCCCGATCAGACCGGTGACGCTGGCTCCGGTGAGGCGGTCCAGCAACCTCTCCTTGATAGATCTTTGTTTCTTAGGTCGGCTGCTCTTGAAATACTCAGGATCGATAGTCGCTCCGTTCTCAAGAGCCTTCAGCATTATTTCAGCCTTGCGGTCAGTTTCGTTCTTGCGGACGCGACCGATGATGAAGACAATCAGTACGGGCAGTATTACGCATACGGCGATGGGCAACATAAAGTTCATCCAAAAATCCATAGAGTTCATTATTGCGCTTGTTAGTAATGTTAAACTTAGCCCTTTTCGAGGACGTTGACAATACTATAACGCAAAAACAAACCGAAAGGTTGGAAAAACTTTAAAAAAATATTCAGTTACCTGCCGCCGGCCTTTACGAGGTCGCGGACTGCGTAGGTGAAAGCATCTTCCCTGGCGAGCTGACGCAGGTCGAAGTGGATGCGGAAGCGCCAGTGGTGGTTGGGGTCGGCCGGCTGATTGATGCGCTCCTCGTCGCGGTTTTTGCGGCGCAGGCCGTTGTCGACCGACAGCCAGTCCTGCAGCGGGAATATCGCGAGCATCGACGGAGATTTCAGGAATTCCAGCAATGCGTCGCGGCACTCTTCGACTGAAGGGTCGTGCTTGAACTGCATACGCAGCGTCTCCATATCGTGGCTAGATGTAGCGCAGACGCTTAGTTCCTTCCAGGGGCCTTCCTGCTCCATACCGCGCATCTTCAGCGAGAGGATGCGCCAATGGTCCATCACGCCCGGCACACAGTCAGGCACCATACCGAGGTCCTCACCGCAGGCCAGCATGCCGGAAGCTCCCAGAAGCTCGGGAAGCTTGTGCTCTGCGTTGCGGCGCCAGAACTCATCGTGGCGGTGGTAGAAGAAGTCGTTGTACAGCGCACCGAAACGCTCCTGCTGCCACTGGGGAAGACCCGCAGATGCCGGAGCGATCAGAGGCTGGTACATTCCGGGATGGCGGGGATCCGGATGGAAGAGGCCGTCGAGCGGCAGCCCCATATCCTGGATCTCACGGAGAGAATAGGGAAGGGCGGGGTTGAAGTGGCCCATCATTCCGCTCTTGTACTCCACGGGAATTTCCCAGATGCGGAAGAAGCCGAGGATATGGTCGATGCGGAATGCGTCGAAATACTGGCTCATCTTGCGCAGGCGGGCTTTCCACCAGGCATAGTCGTCTTTGGCCATTTCTTCCCAGTTGTATGTCGGGAAGCCCCAGTTCTGGCCGTCGGTAGAGAAATAGTCCGGGGGAGCGCCGGTGGATGAATCCAGATTGAAGAGCTCGGGATGCCAGTAGGCCTCGGCACTGTCGGAACTTACGCCGATGGGAAGGTCACCCTTGAAGTGGACGTCCTTGCTGCGGGCGTAGGCCACTTCCTCGGAAAACTGACGGTCCAGATGATATTGCATCCATACATAGTATTCAGGCTCGAGATTGTCCCTCTTTGAGCAGAATTCGGCATATTCGGGCAGCCAGGCAGCATTGTCCTTTATGAAGCGCTTGCAGGCTGCAGTGGCCAGGTCTTTGGCTCCGTGGTCCTCGAAAGCCTTGCGGATGCGTTTCATCTTTGCCTTGAAGACTTTGGGATAGTCCAGCTCGGGCAGTGCGTTGAGAGCGGCCTGCTCCTTCAGGAATGCCTTGTCGACGGGCACTCCGATTTCCTGCAGGCGCATATAGAGCGGATGCAGCGCAAAGGTAGACACGGGGCTGTAGGGATATGAATCCTGCCAGCCGCCCTTGCGGGTAGTATCATTGACCGGAAGCAACTGTATGATGCACTGACCTGTTGCAGCGGCCCACTCTACGAGCGGACGCAGGTCGCGGAACTCGCCGATTCCAAAATCGTCGGCAGTGCGTAGAGAGAAGACGGGAATGGCTGTGCCGGCACCGCGGAAGCCAGGGCGGTCGAAGCGTTCGGCCTGATGCCTGAGAATGAAAGGACAGCCGGGGATGGGGCAGTCAATCCATTTGTCAGCGATCTCGAGCGTCTTTGCTCCTTTGGGGGCCTTGGCCTGATGATGCGACCATTCAGGACGGGTCACGAGTCCGTCGCGCATTACAACATAGCAATAGTCCTTGAGTGCTGCGGCAGGACAGTCCACAGTGACGCTCCAGATGGCGCCGTCTCCCCATTTCATCGGGTATTTGCGGTCCTGAAGCACGAGGGCGAGACTTTCTCCCCACTCAGTGCGGTATTCTATCTTGAATGTTACTTTCATTGCAGATTATATCTTTTTAAAACTGATTGCGAATCCTCCGCCGGGGGCCATCGTGACTTCAATGCTGTCGGCGGCAGAGACTTCTATGGTTTTTATATTGTATGCCTGGGGGTTGTTCTTGAAATGTGCATCGGGGGCATCGGAGTATACAGTTGCTTCATAACGGCCGGGCTCGAGGAAATCGAGGGGAATGTTGAAAGTACGCTGCTCACCGTCGGTCACACCTCCGCAGAACCACTGGCCGTCGCCCTTCGATTTGCGGGCTGCGATCAGGTAATGCATAGGCTCGGCGAAGAGGTAGCGGCTCTGCTCCCAGTCGACGGCAACATCCTTTATGAACTGGAATGCGTCGGGGAAGCGGCTGTAGTGTTCGGGAGTGTCGGCTGCCATCTGCAGGGGCGAATACATAGTGACATAGAGAGCCAGCTGGCCACAGATGGTAGAGTTGACCCAGGAGTCGTTGCCGCACCATTCCTTGAGGTTGGGTTCAAAGATGCCGGGCGTGTAGTCCATCGGGCCGCCGTTGAGTCGGGTGAAAGGCAGGATGGCCGTGTGGCCGGGGGTGATGCCTCCGAAGGCCTGGTACTCGGTGCCCATAGCAGATTCGTTGCCGATCAGGTTCGGCCAGGTACGGCTCAGGCCTGTCGGACGGACCGCTTCGTGGGCGTTGACCATTATGTGGTGGCGTGCAGCCTCTGTGACACAGTATAGATAGTGATTGACCATCCACTGGTTGTAGTGGAACATTCCCTGAGGGAGAATGTCTCCAACATAACCTGACTTGACGGCATCATAGCCGTAACGGTTCATCAGGCTGTAAGCGGCCTCCAGATGCCTTTCGTAATTGCGGGGGCTGGACGAAGTTTCGTGGTGCATCACGAGCCTTATGCCCTTTGAGTGCGCATAGTCGTTGAGGGCCTGGATGTCAAAGTCGGGGTAGGGGGTCTGGAAGTCGAACACATAGTCCTTGTCGCAGTTGGCCCAGTCTTCCCATCCGATGTTCCAGCCTTCTACCAGAACAGCGTCAAATCCGTTGGCTGCAGCGAAGTCGATGTAGCTGCGTACCTTCTCGTTGTTGGCGCCGTGGCGTCCGTTGGGCTTGGCTGTTGAATAATCAGTGATGCCCAGCTTCACTGACTGGAAATCGTCGGTGTAGTTCCAGCTTGAGGCACCTGCAATCATCTCCCACCATACTCCCATATATTTTACGGGATGGATCCAGCTGACATCCTCGATGGCACAGGGCTCGTTGAGGTTGAGCACAAGGCGGCTTGCAAGCTGGTCAGTGGCGCTGCGGGCAACCTGCACGGTCCTCCAGGGCGAAACTGCCGGAGTCTGGACATTTCCTTTGTAACCCTGGGCATCGGGAGTCAGCCAGGCACGGAATGAATGGCGTGCGCAGTCGGCTTCAAGGTGCATGCAGGGGAAATCGACCAGGGCGGCCTCGTGGATGTTGACCCACAGGCCGTTCTGAAGGTGCATCTGGACGGAGGTCTGTATGCCGGTGTGGCTGAAGAGGGTCTGCGAGGAGTTGCCGCGCATCTTGTCGCGGAAATGCTTTCCTATCTCGGAGATACGGCATTCCGTGTATTCATATTCCTGTGTGTCGTAGTCGCCGGGAATCCACCAGCAGGTGGCGTCGTCGGCCATCGCGAACTCGGTGAGCTCCTCTTTGATGCAGAGGTATGAGTCCTTCTGTCCGCCAGGGAATTCATAGCGGAAACCCAGACCGTCGTCAAACAGGCGGAAGCGTATGTCAAGCAGTCTCTGGCCTTCATCTTTTGAGAGATGGACAAGGAGTTCGTTGTAATGGTTGCGGATTTGAGCCTCTTCGCCCCAGACGGGTTCCCAGGTCTCGTCGAAGGAGTCAGTTTCAATTCCCTTGACAGTGAAACCGTCGTGCAGGGAATAAGGCGGGCGGGCGTCGACCTTGCCGGGACGTTTACCGTCATATGTCAGTTCTTCGGCCTTCACGGTTCCCCTCATCTCGAATCCTAGCTTCGAAGGAAGGACCACCGAAGTGCCGTCGCATTCAAGTTCATAATAGGGAGAGCCTTCGGCATCAATGCTGAAAGTCATTTTCAGTTTGCCGTCGGGTGATGACAACTCAGCCTGAGGGTTCAGCTTGGGAGCTGAAGTGCAGGCAGCAAGAAGCAAGGCGGCGGTCAGCAGTGATTTAGTCTTTTTTTTCATATCAGAACAATTTCCAGCCCCAGGGCTCGAGGGTTACGGGATCCTTTCCAATAATGACCTCTACAGGCTCTGCGGTAAGATTCGCATATACAGTTACTGAGTCGTCCTCGTCGCTGCGTGAGAAAGCCAGCACTCCTTCAGGAACATTCCTGAGCATCACTGCTGGAGCGCCCTTCTCACCGGCTGCAAGGCAGGGATGTGCGTGACGGAAAGCCACCAGGTCGCGGATGAAATCTGTGTATTCGTTTTCCGACCAGTCGGTAATCGGGTCTTTCTCAAAGAATTCAAGCCGGCGGGTAAGTCCTATTTCCTGTCCGGTGTAGACCAGCGGCTGTCCCTTGGGAAGCGTGAAGCAGAGCACTTCCATAACTTTGGCGGCATCGCCCATCCTCTCGAATTCACTTCCTGACCAGGAGTTCTCGTCGTGGTTCGATGTGAACATCAGGCGGAAGTTGGCTTCTCCCATCCAGCTGTCGTCCTCGTCAAGATAGGTCTTTATATCCTCTACTGTCTTGGTGCCCTGTGCGACATCGTTCATTATGTGGTGGAGTTTCCAGGCGTACGAAGCATCGAAAGTTTTCCTGGAATCGGTGAGGGCAGGATTTTCTGCTTCGGCGAGAAGGTAAATATCGGGATAGTCCCTCTTGATGCCGGGAAGGATGCCTTTCCAGAATTTGGCCGGCACTTCGGCGGCCGCGTCGCAACGGAAACCGTCCACTCCGCGGTTAAGCCAGTATCGCATGCATTCGTCCTGTGCAGCCCAGACAGCTTTGTTCTTGTAGTTGAGGCTGCGGGTGTCGGTCCAGTCATATTCCCAAATTGCATTGCCGTCCTTGTCTCTCTCATAGAAGTCGGCAGGCTGGGATTCCATCCACACGTTGTCGGGAGCGGTCTGGTTGGCAACCCAGTCAAGTATCACCTTGAAACCTGCCTCGTGGGCTGCGGCAATCAGGCTGTCGAAGTCTTCAAGCGTGCCGAATTCAGGATTGACGGCCTTGTAGTCAGAAATGGCGTAGTATGAGCCGAGAGAGCCTTTGCGCTCCACTTCACCTATCTTGTACATAGGCATAAGCCATAGAATGTCGACTCCGAGATCCTTGAGCCTAGGAAGCTGGGCCTCGACTCCCTTGAAAGTGCCCTCAGGAGAGAACTGGCGGATGTTCACTTCGTAGACTACGGTGTTGTAGATCCACTCGGGATGGAGGGGAGCATTGGCGTCCTTGCGGCTGCACGCTCCGAAGATGAGGGTGAGCGCTGCCAGAGCAACGAAGATTATTCTTTTCATATGATTCTGATTTTAGTTTTCTTGAGTCCTTTGCTGCTGAGAACGACAACGCCTCGCCCAGGCTTGCCGGTGCGCTCGACTATCACTGTGAGTTTGCCGCTGAACAGATGCATCTGCGGATTCTGGAAAGACTCCAGACAGGTGGCATCACCGTTGGCTATAGCCTTGAATCTCAGTCCGCGGCCTCGCACACGTACGCTTACGGGGTTGTCAGCTGTAGGAACCGGAACGCCCGCTTTATCCAATACAGACACGGTGATAAACGAAAGGTCGTCTGAAACGAAAGAGGCCTCGGCTTCAAGTTTAGAAGGAATTCCGGCGGTGACAACACTGTCGCGACCTGCTTCCTTTCCTTCTGCGTCATATGCCACTACCAGGACAGTTCCGGGTTCATAGCTGACATCTTTCCACATCAGGCGGTAGCGGTCTTCTACATCGGCTCTCTGGCTGCCGTCGGTAGCGGGAGCGTCGGTACGTTTCGTCCGAACACCCTGAGAAACACCGTTGACGAAGAGCTCTGCGGAAGGCCAGGAAGTATATACATAAACAGGGGTTGTTTCTCCCTCTCTTCCAGGCCAGGTCCAGTGTGGAAGGATGTGAAGGGTGGGAGATGCTGTGTTCCACACGCTGCGGTAAAGCCAGAAACGGTCCTTGGGAATACCCGCAAGGTCCACTATGCCGAAGTAAGAGCTGTGACTGGGCCAGGCGTCAGTATCGTAAGGGTGGGGTTCACCCAGATAGTCGAAGCCTGTCCATACAAACTGACCGATATACCAGGGATAGTCATCGGCAAGGGCGAAGTCGATATCAGGGATATTGCTCCAGGAACAGGCGTCCTCATCGTATGAAGAGCTCTGAAGGTCTGACGTAGCTGCGCTGAAGACCTTTTCTGCAGGAAAATGGTACACTCCGCGTGAGCTTACGCAGGATGCTGTCTCGCTGCCGAGAATGAATCCCTGAGGAAGCATCTCGATGCCTTCCAGGAAGAAATGAGTGCGGTAATTGTAGCCGGGGACATCGATAGCCGCGGCAAAGCCATTGCGGTTGACCGTCCAGACCTGGTCCATTCCGCAGGTGACTGTACGGGTGGGATCTTCGCGGTGGCAGATGTCCTGCAGGAAGCGGGCTGTCTCGATGCCTCCAGGAGAACCCTGCGAAGGAACCTCGTTGCCTATGCTCCACATCACTACACACGGGTCATTGCGATAGTGGCGAAGCATATTGACCATATCGCGCTCCGCCCACTCGTGGAAGTGGAGATGATAGCCGTTTTCACACTTGGCAATATCCCATTCGTCGAAAGGCTCCAGCATCATCATGAAACCCATCTCGTTGCAGAGCTGTACCAGTTCAGGAGCAGGCATGTTGTGAGAAGTGCGTATTGCGTCACAGCCCATATCCTTGAGGATGCTCAACTGCCGGCGTATCGCCGATTCGTTCACTGCGGAACCAAGCGGTCCGAGGTCGTGGTGCAGGCACACTCCCTTAAACTGCCGGCGCTGTCCGTTAAGCTGGAATCCACCTTCGGCAGTCACGGAAACGCTCCTTACTCCGAATACAGTCTCATACCGGTCGATTTCTTGCTGACCTTTGCGCAAGATGGTCACAGCCTTGTAAAGATTTGGGGTTTCAGGACTCCAGAGGGCCGGATGTTCGAGTCTGATCTGCTGCTCAATAAGACCGGCGGCAGGAGATTCGGCTGATTTGGCGACTACCTGACCTTCGCGTACGATTTCGGTGAGTACGGTCACTCCCTCAAGCGGGCCCTCAACTTCTGTCTTCACGGAAACGAGAGCCTTTTCAGGCGAAACTTCCGGGGTCGTGATCTGCGTGCCCCAGACGGGAACGCGGGTTTCTCCGGTCAGGATAAGGTGGACATTGCGGTATAGTCCGGCGCCAGGATACCAGCGTGAACTTCCGGGCAGGTTCTCCAGTTCGACGCGGATAGCGTTGCTGCCATCTCTTACAAACTCAGTGACATCGAAATGGAAGGAGTTGTAGCCGTATGGCCATTCGCCAGCGAATTGTCCGTTGACATATACTTTTGCATTTGACATAGCTCCGTCGAAAAGAAGGGTACATTTCGTTTCCGGAGTTTTGTCAATATCGACTGTGCATTCGTAGAAACCCTTCCCAATCCAAGGCAGGCCGCCGCTGCGGGCGGTTTTCTCGCTTGCCTCGGTCTCTCCGTTCTGCACGATGGCAACCACCTGCAGGTCGATGCTGCGGTCAAAAGGTCCTGCAATCGCCCAGTCGTGGGGGATGCGGACCTGCTGCGTCCCGTTGAAGGTCCAGTCGCGAAGGAGGGTTTCATTTCTCTGGGCGAATGCGCCGGTAGAAATGATAGCAATTGCAATTATGGCGAATATTCTTTTCATCAGCGTTTGAATTCTACTACGAGGGCGCTCTTCGGTGCGATGGTAATACCGTTGCGAAGGGTGATGTCTTCTCCCGTGAGAACGTCACGTCCGGCAACAGGGCCGGAGATGAATTCGCGATAGTGGTCCCAGTCAAGGGCGTGAGGCTCGAAACTGTTGTTGATGTATACGAACACCGCATCGGTGTCAGTGTAACGGAAGTATGCGTAGGTGTTGTCGGTTATGTTGCTGGCCCCGATGTTGGCGCGTGACAGGAAATGAAGGGTCTTGCCCTCTTGGACAGCCTTGCAGTCCTTGCGCCAGTTGAAGAGCCTGGCCGTGTAGTCGTGCAGTTCGTCGGCGTGCTCATAGATGCGCGGTGCAAGCTGGCGACCGTCCTTGTCAAAGAGGTCAATGGTGTCGTCTTCCCATCCTCCGGGGAAGTCGATGCGTTTTGCTCCGTCGTGGCTGGGCACATCCTTGCGCTCGAGGAACATCATCTCGTCGCCGTAATAGAGCTGTGGAATGCCTCGCAGGGTGGCAAGCAGTGTGATGGCAAGTTTCATACGGGCCGGATCCTCACGAAGTACGTCGCCGGTGCGGGCGTGGTCGTGGTTGGCGAAGAAGGTCATCATATGGCTCAGGTCCTTATAAGCGAAATCCTGGGCGATGACTGTGTAGATGCGTGTCATTCCCTCGTCCCAGTTTACATAGTCCTCGTTGAGAGCCTGTTTGATGGCACTTTCAAGAGGGAAGTCCATAATCGAAGGCAGGTTGGAGTTGAAGCCGTCGGCATTGGGGTTGTCTTTCTGCCAATACGCCAGCTGGGGAATCTTGGAATCCCAGCACTCGCCCACGATGTTCATGTTCGGATACTCATCGGTAACGGCCTTGCACCACTTTGACATAGGCTCAGGTTCATTGTAAGGATAGGTGTCGACACGCAGTCCGTCCAGACCGGCATACTCTATCCACCAGACTGCCCACTGCTGGAAATATTTAAGGACATAAGGATTGTCGAGATTCATATCGGGCATCGAAGGCACGAACCAGCCGCTTTCCTGACGCTCACGGTCACGGACGGAAGCATTGGGGTCCATATAGACCGAGAAAAGCGCATTCATCTGAACGTATGGCTCTGCGCTGTGATACCAGTCCTTGAAAGGGGCATCCTCCATCCACCAGTGAGCTGTGCCGCAATGGTTCGTTACGATGTCCATAATGATTTTCAGGCCGTGCTCGTGTGCAGCCTGGACAAAGCTCTTGTAAAGCTCGTTGTCTCCGAAACGAGGGTCTATATGATAATAGTCGGCGCAGGCATAGCCGTGGTAAGACTCCTGAGGCTGGTTGTCGAGCAGCAGAGGAGTGCACCAAATGGCTGTTGCACCTAGGTCTGCGATATAGTCCAGGTGGTTCATTATTCCCTGGATGTCACCTCCGTGACGGGCTACGGCGTCAGCGCGGTTCACCTCGTCGGGAGTCTCAGGCACCCTCCAGGGACGGGCGGAGCCATCAAAATATTCACCTCCCTGCCATTGCTCGTCGTTGTCCATAAAGGCAGAAGAGAAGCGGTCCGGCATTATGAGGTAGATCATATCCGCAGTAGTGAAACTCTCGCGCTCGCGGCTGCCTTTCTCGCGTTCACGTATTATATATGGATACTTGAAACTTTCTTCGCCGCGGGTGAACACGAGGTTGTATTCCCCGGCAGCCTTGACTGCCATGTCGATGAAGACAAAGTTGGGGCTGTCTGCCTTGTGGACGGCTTTTACGCTGAGTCCCTTGCCTTCCACTGCCACGTCATATTCCGAAATCGCAGGGCCCTGCACCATAAGCTGCAGGTCTGTAGTCATTCCGGCCCACCAGCTGAGCGGCTCGACTCTCTGCACCTGGTCATATGTGGCCTCAGGCACGCCTGAGTAATCAACCTGGCTGCAGGAAACCATCAGGGCTGCAATGCCCGCTAGAAGAAAGAATCTTTTCATCATATATATGCTATTTCAATTCAAAAACTACTGAAGAGTTGCCTCCGATGGTGAGGGCGTTGCCTTTGACAGAAGCATTGCCGAGCAGGGCCACTGGTTTCGACATATCGTCAGAAACGGCGACTGTCTTGGCGGCGGATGCTACGTTGTGTATAACGAGCAGTTTCTGGCTGCCGGAGGTCATATACCAGGCGGCTATGGTATTGCCGCTGACATTCGCTGCGCTCATAGAACCCTCGGCCAGTGCGGGGTAGGTGTTGCGCAGGCGGCTCCAGTCTTTGTATACATTCAGGATCGAAGCGTCGTCGGCCTGCTGTGAATCGACGGAAATGGCTTCAGTGAGCATATTGCCGTCAACCTTGTTGTTCACGCCTTTCTTCGCGCAGTCTTTGCCTGCCTTGTCCCAAAGCATCGGGGTGCGTACATATTCGTCTCCGTTGTCCTTGACTCCGGTGTAACCGAGTTCCTCGCCCTGGTAGATGAAGGGCTTTCCAGGACCTGAGAGCAGCATCGCGCCGGCCTGCTTCATCTTAGCCACATTCTTGCCCACTTCGCTGCCGAAGCGGTTCTGGTCGTGGTTGCTGAGGAAGAATGAGGTTATGGCATCGGGTCTCTGCGCGGTATGGTCTGAAACGTAGCCGGCAACAGATGACACGAAACCGGCAGCGTTCTGGTTGTTGAGCGCGTCGCGCAGCTTGTAGCCATAGTCGAACTCAAAGCAAGACTGGAGACCCTTGTAGTACATTTTTTCAGTATTGTGGCCTTCCCAGGCTTCTGCGACCATAAATATGTCGCCACTGTGCCCGGCTGCCTTGTATGTAGCGTTGCAGTGGTCGTACCATTGCTGCAGGAAACGTTGGTTGGCAGTCAACTGGCTCTGATAGATCCAGAGAACTGCATCAAGTCGGAAACCGTCCACTCCGAATTCTGTGATCCAGCGGTCGGCAGTGGCGGCAATTGCCTTGAAAGCAGGAGAATTCTCGCATTCGGTGTATTTGCCGTAGTTGAGGTCGGGCATCGACCTGTCAAAACTTGCGAAATACCAGGACTTGCTTCCGCCGAAGGTGATGTCGCCGCAGCTGCTGCTGTTGTCCAGCTGGAAAGCCTGGCCAAGTTTTATGGGGCCGCTTCCCGAAGGAGACCCGTATTTTGTTCCTGCCGGCCAGCTGTCGGAGTTGGAGCTCCTTACGAGAAATCCCCAGTCCGTGTCGACGTCGAGAGTAATCTCGAAGATGCCGGCAGAAGTCTCGTACAGACCGACATTTCCGGATGATCCTATCCAGAGCCACATCTTCGCAGAAGAATTGGGTTTTTGCGCTGCTTCCTGGGTTTCTGTGACGGTAACGTACTTGACGCTGCCGGTCCAGTCTACCTTGAAGTGCAGGCGGCCCTTGTAGCCAGCCTTGCCGACAGTGATTTCGTGCCAGGCACCCATCTTTGGATCTTTCGATCCTGCATAGTTGTCTATCTTGCCTGCGGCTACGTTGGCCTCAGGGTTGTCAGAGAATACATACCAGTCGCGGTAGGGGCTCTCAACGTCGGCGCTGGCCTCCTTGAACCACTCGTTACCGCTGCCGCTGTGGTTGAGGACATAGTCCATATAGATAGATATGCCCTTGGAATGAGCGGCATCGACAAGAGCCTTGAAGTCGGCTTCGGTGCCGTAGAGCGGGTTCACGGTCGAGTAGTCGTTCACGTCATAGGCGTGATAGCTGCTTGTGGGATGGGCGGGAGAAAGCCAGAGCGCTGTCACTCCAAGAGCGTCAAGATAATCAAGTTTGCCTTGTATGCCCTTGAAATCTCCCACTCCGTCGCCGTTGCTGTCAGCGAAGCTGTAGATCAGCAGCTGGTAGGCAGTTGAAGACCGCTTGTTGCCGTCAAAGGCAGCCGGGGAAGGGATTATTTCGGTCGTAGCCTGTTCTTTTGCTTCCTGCACAATGCTAATGGAAGCTGTCCCCTTCAGCCCTGAGGCATCTGCGAATGCAAGAGTCAGCATCCTTCTTTCAGAATTGTTTTCAGGGACAGTCACGGTTATTGTCTGGTTTCCGGAGCCTGAAGATGGATTCACTGAAGCCCAGTCCCCCGTAGCAGAAACTTTCCAGGACTTGGAGTCGGTAGTCAGAGTGACAGTCTGTGTGCCGCCGTCACCAGTGAAGGAAAGGGATGCCGGCTGAACATTGAAACTGACGGAAGTCGGAGTGTCCGGCTTGTCCGGCTGGATAGGTTCGCCGCAAGAATAGAGGGCAAGGATGACTGCACCCAGAACCCAAGGGATGAGTTTTTTCATAATCCGGAAAATTAGTAACCGGGAGTCCGGTCAGGGGCTCCCGGCCAAATAGTTATTATTCTACGGTAGCAGTACCAGCGTTGAAGTCAAGGGTGACTTTCTTGCCGGCTTCAACTGTCACGCGTTCCTGGTCTCCACCGGCGCCGCGATAAGCGATTTTGCCGTCGAAGAATACGAATTCACGTGTCCACCAGTCAGAAGTGGCTGCTTTGCTGCCTGCGTACAGACGGATTTCTCCGGTTGTGCTGGTGGTTCCAACGACTTTGTCCCCTTCGACAGAGAACTCATAAGAACCAGCTTCCCAGCCGCCGAAGCAGTCGCCGATGCCGTATACCTTGGCGGGCTCGATGCAGACGTTGCCGTTCTTGACATCTACGAGGATCATATAGACACCGTCTTCGGCTACAACGCAGTTGCCGCCGTTCTCAGTGAAGCCCTCATTGTTGTCAAGGCCCCAGAAGTCGCCGCCCCATTCTTTCTTGGAGTTGAACTTGAAGCCTTCGCCAGCCTTGAGGTAGCGGATAGCCCAGAACTGTCCTTCCTGGCTATTGACAGGAATCATATCCACGGCATTTGCGCCCCAGTCCCAGCCGCCTACGGCCTCGCCGATGATATACATATTCTCAGGCATAGTAGGAGCTTCGCCTTCGCCCTTCACCTCAGCGGTGCCGGCATTGAAGTCGAGAATTACGGTCTGGTCCTTGAGAACTTTGACGCGGTCCTGGTCACCGGCATTGCCACGGTATGCGATCTTGCCGTCGAAGAATACGAATTCACGAGTCCACCAGTCGCTGGTTGCGATGGCTGATTCTACGTACATACGGATTTCACCAGTATTCTGTACGGTAGCCTTCAATGTCTTGCCGTCAGCCTGGAAGAGAGCACCGTCCATCGCTGCGCTCCAACCGCCGAAGCAGTCTCCGATACCGTATACGCGAGCGGGCTCTACGTGAACCATGCTGCGTTTCATATCGATATGTACGAGATAGAAGCCGTTTTCCTCGACATAGCAGTTGCCGTCGTGTGCATCGTAGCCGTCATTGATGTCGAGAGCGAAGAAGTCGCCGCCCCATTCTTTCTTGGAGTTGAACTTGAAGCCTTCTCCGGCAGTGAAGTAACGGACTGTCCAGAACTGGCCTTCTGCTTCAGCACCCCAGTCAGGATTGTGAAGTACGGGAGTCATTTCGACTACGCTGTCGGAGTTCCAGTCCCAACCGCCGAATTCTGAACCGATCATATACAGATGGTCAGGGAAGTTGAGGGCCTTGACCTCATAAGTCTGGTCGAGCAGGTTGAGGGTTATGCTGTAATAGATAGCCTCTTCAGATCCGGGACCGACGTTGAAGGCGCCGATGAGATCGTTGTGTGCCATAACGAACTTGCCGCTATAAGCGCTTTCTCCGTTCTCTGCAGCACCGATGAAGATATTGTCCCAGAAATTCTCAGACTCATATGCCACGCCCGGTGCTATCTTGAACCAGTTGTCAACACGGTTGCCGTCACCGTCAACAGGGGCAGGAATGGTTACTCTGATGACAGGGTCATCATAGAAATCACTGCCGCTTGCATTTGTGAGCTCATAGGTCTTGTCGGTGTTGTCCCAGCCGTTGGCTGCACCAATGTAATAGTAGTGTTCGTCGAAGACAGGAGCTTCGGGAGTAACGGTAACATCAAACTCGTTAGAAGCGAGTTTGAAGCCCTGTCCTTCTATCTGGACAGAACTCTTGACGACAGCCTTCATAGTGCGGGGCACGGGTTTCAGGCCGTACAGGTCTGAAACGGCTTCCTGCAATTCTGCTCTGGATACCTTGAGGTTTTCATCGGCATCAAGGGTGACTGCTCCGTCAAGAATTACGGTAAACGGTCCGAATGCAGCATCTTCCGGGAGGGGTGATGATCCCAGTTTGGCGATGGCGACAAGCTCATCGGTCACTTTGGCAATCTCTATGCCCGGAACGGATGTTACGGAGAAGGCATCAGGGAGAGTGCGGGCATCCTCCTGAGGGTATGCCTGCGGATCGGCTGCGGGCTCGAAAGGCGCTTCACAGGCAGTGAAGGCGAACATCGCAGCTATCATTGTATAAAGTAATTTCTTCATAATGCTTCAGTTTTATTTTACCTCACCGGTGTTGAAAGAGAAGTCCACATACAGTTTCTGGCCTGCTGCGCCCTGAACTGAGTATGCAGCACCCTTGTTTTCAGCCCAGTTGTTGGGGATGTCGACGTCGCGGAAATAGAGGCTGCCCTGGTAGAGGGTGAATTCAGTGCGCCACCAGTCGAGACCGGGCACGAGGATGTAGGCACGAAGTTCACCGCCGCCTACGAATTCAGGTGATACAAAGATTCCGTCAGAGTTCGGGGTCATTTCCCAAGCTGTGTTGCCGCCGGTCCAGTCGCCATCAGCGCAAGCACCGATGATGAATGCCTTGCCGGGCTCCACCTTGAGGGCATATTCAATGGTCTGGCCAACTACAGTGGCTTCGAAATGGAGAACATACCAGCCGGGGTTGGCGAAGACGAGATTGTCGTCATCTTCCTTCCTGGTGACTCCTGCGCCTGCATTGTCAACGATTGACTTGAGTGCGCTGAAACCTCTCCAGTCGCCTTCGGCTTCGCCCCACTTGAGGCCGTTGTCGTTACCGCCGCCGTTGTAAACGAGGGTATAGTATTCACCGGCGATACCGTAAACACTTGCTACGGGTTTCCAAGTGCTCCAAGCTGTACCGATGTTTGCTCCGACAACGTATATGTTGTCCTTGAACTCAACCGGAGGAAGTGCGAAGCGGGTGGAAACCTTGTCGAGAGTGATCACGTTTGATGCGATGGTCGCGTCGGTATTCTTGACCCTTGCGATTACGCGCAGGTAAACTTTCTCCGTAATGGGGAAAGCAGATTCTTCCTTGCCGCTGAGAGAAGTCACAAATGCTGCGAATTCGTCTGCGGGCAATTCTATGCGTGCAGTAGTCGATGCTATGCTGAACGTCTCATATTTGCCTTCAGTCTCGAAGTCATTCTCCAGAGAGACCTGTGTAGTATAGAGCACAGGAGCGGTAAATCCGAAGTCAGGCTGCGAGCAGGTCAGCACTACGACCGACGAATTGTCAAGGTCATAGTTGTTATTGGCAAGAGCAGGAGTGTTGAGCACGAATGTAGAGGGATGGTCATTGAGAGTGACGATCTCGCGGAAGTCTTCACAAGAGACTGCAGTGCCCAGGCACATTACAGCTGCCAATAGATATAATACTTTTTTCATTGTCATTGCTGTGTCTGTTAATAACCTGCGTTCTGTACAAGGTTAGGGTTTGCCACGATGTCGGTCGTGGGAATTGCAAAGATGTTACGGAATGCGGGGAAAGGAGTTCCGACATAAATGTCAGAAGAACCTTTGAAAGTCCAGGTGTAGCTGGTGTTGCCTCCGTAGTATCCGAAACGGATGAGGTCAGAACGACGGCGTCCTTCGAAGTAGAACTCACGGCTCCATTCGTCGCAGATTGTTGCAAGATCCGCTGAAGGGAGTCTTGATGCGTGTGCACGTGCGCGTACAGCATTAATCTTGTCAAGTCCGTCATCCGTAGCCTTGCCGCCATTCAGACGTGCGTCAGCTTCTGCATATGAAAGATATGCCTCGGCTGCACGGAAGAAGAAGAAATCTGTGTCCACATACTGAGCGTCGTGTGACGAACCTCCATCACTGTAAATATTGTTGAATTTTGTTACAGCAAAACCATTGGTGAAGGTTCCGACCTTATCGATGGAGTAAGTCCTGCCTACGCTCTCGAAGAGGGCACGGTCGTCACCTGCTGCAATCTGCATTGCAACGGGACTGGCCTCGAGCGGAGCGTTCTTGCCAGGGAAGAACTTGTCTACCAGTTCGGGAAGCGCACGGTTTCCACCCCATGCCTCAGAAGTTCCCCAGGCGGGAAGGTTGGCATCGTGGGTAGAAGCGATGAGGAACAGGGTGCATCCCCAGCTAGCCGTGGTGGCACCATCCTGCATAATAGTGAAAATGCTTTCTACGGCTGCTCCGTTGCTGCCGTTGTTGCCCATGAACAGACGCTCGTATGCCGTGTAGCCATTGACATCATCGTCTACAAAGAGCTTGTAAGGAGAGCTGATGACCTTCTGTGCATACTCTTTAGCCTTGTCCCAATGTGCAGTGCCGGTGTAGACCTGGGCATTCAGATAAAGGCGGGTGAGAAGTGTCCAGGCAGCGGCCTGGTCAACACGTCCGTATCCGTCCTGGCCTTCCATCTTTACCTTGGGAGCAGGGAGTTTGCTTTCGATGTCAAGAAGCTCAGACTCGATGAAGTCGTAAACTTCATAGCCGCTGTAGTCATTCTCGTTGATGCGGCCGCGTGAAGCGGGCTCTCCGGATGAATCGAATGCCTTGATGAGAGGAATCCTGCCTCCGAATGCATCGAGTGCAAGATAGTACTCAAGAGCGCGGAGGAAGCGGATTTCTGCAACTTTCTCAGCGTCGGCTCCGAGTTCTTCGGCCATTGCGAGATAGTGGTTGCAATAAGTGATGGCAGTATACAGACGGTAGTAGTAACCTCTCAGCATAGGGTGAGAGCCGTCATATGAGTTGAAGTTGAAGCCGGGGATTCCTTCGTCGCCCCATGCGCAGATGGCTTCATCTGAAGTAAGCTCGTTAGAGTTCCACATCTGGCGAACGAAACCCGAAGTACCACCGTCGATACCGTCAACATCCACGTCACCGTCCACGTCGCCGTTTCCAGCCATAGCGAGGGTAGCGTAGCATTTGTTGAACAAGTTGTCGAGCGAAGCGGCATCAGTGATTACCTGATAGTTGGGGTCGATGGGGGTGACATCCAGATCTCCGACGCAGGCAGTGGTTCCGAGTGACAGTATTACAGCTGCTGCAGAACCGAGAAGTATTCTTGATATATTTCTTTTCATAGCCGTATCGGATTAGAAGTTAAGGTTGACACCGAAAATCACTGAGAACGGACGGGGATAGATGTTGTTGTCTATACCGCCGAAGACTTCAGGATCGATGCCTTCGTACTTGGTTATACAGAAGACGTTGTTGGCGGTGGCATATACACGTCCGCCAATTCCGTCATAGTTGCCGCCCTTGAACAGGCTTGAGAAGCTGTAGCCCAGAGTGATGTTGTCGCACTTCAGGAAAGAAGCGTTCTTTACATACATGTCAGAGTGGGTGGCTTCGATGTCGTAAGTCTGCCAGTTGTTGGCAAGAGATGCCCTCGGACGGTTTCCGAGATATGTGCTCTGTGCCCACAAAGCATTATATGATACGTTTGCCTGGCCGGCGAAGAGGTCGTTGTAGACATAGTTGCCGACGTTGGCGCGGAAGTTCATGCCGAAATCCCAGTTCTTGTATTCAAGACGGGTGGACAGACCGAAAGTCATTGGAGCGTGAGGACTGTGGAAATAGTACATATCTTTCTCTGAGATGGTGCCGTCACCGTTGCGGTCGACAACTACGCCCTCGAGAGGTTTTCCGTTCTTGTCATAAACCTGCTGGTATACAAGGAATGAATTTGCGGGATGTCCCACAGCGTGAGCCTGGATGGTTCCGCCTGTACCTGCAGAGATTCCGCCGGTTGCTACGTAATAATCTTCGTCGCCTCCGATGAGTTCAGTGATCTCGTTATGGTTATAGGTGGCGTTTCCGCTTATTGTCCAGAACCAGTCGCGGGTCTGTACGGCCTTCCAGTCCATTGAGAACTCGATACCTTTGTTGACAAGGGAACCGATGTTCGTGAGCTGCTGGTTGCGGAAAGTTGAACCGGCCGCAACGTTGGCAGTGTTGATCAGGTCTGTAGTATGGCGGTAGTATGCGTCGATACTTCCGGTGAGACGGTCATTTGCGAAACCGAAATCGAGGCCGACGTTGTAGGTCGTGGTGGTCTCCCATTTGAGGTCCTTGTTGTAAACTTCAGGACGATAAAGGGTACCGTTGCCTGTGACAGGATAATAGGTGCGGTTACCGTCGTTCTGTTTGTAGAGAGGGAAGTAGTAGTAGTCACCGATGCCCTCCTGCTGACCGGTCTGGCCATAACCCAGACGGAGTTTGAGGTCGCTGACGGCTTCTGAATATTTCAGGAAAGGCTCTTCCTTGATTCTCCACGCAAATGCAAATGAAGGGAACAGAGCCCAGTGCTGTGCGAAGCGTGATGAACCGTCGTAGCGGACAGTTCCGGTGAGGAGATACTTGTCTTTATAAGAATAATTGGCACGGCCGAGGAAAGAAACCAGGTAGTTCTCTGTCCTGTATGTGTGGTCGTATGCATTATACTTAGAGCCGGGAGTTCCGGTAGTGGCGCTCTCGGGATATGTACCCCAGTTCTGGGTGAAGACTTCTCTCCAGAAATGCTGCCATTCGTAACCGGCCATGATATCGAAGTGATGGTTCTCGTTGAAATCCTTCAGATACTGGGCATATGCGGTAAGAGAAGAGTTGCGTTTGTTGATCTGCTCCCATCCGTTGTATCCATAATAGATGCTGGTGGGGTTGCTGCGCGAACCGATGGTGGTCTGCTTGCCGGAAGACAAGTCGCCGCCAAGGTTGAGGTGCAGGTGCAGGTCTTCGAATCCGTGGATCTTATAGTCCATCTCTACACTTCCGATGTAGGCGGTTGAGCGTGCCTTGTCGCTATAGAGATTCTGGTCGAGGTCGGCTACCGGGTTTGCCGGGGCGTTGCGCTCCCAGGTGGTAGGCCAGTTGCCATCCTTGTATTCGCTGTTGGCGCGCCACTGGAAATATCCGCCGAAGTTTGCCGCATCTACAGATGTGTTGTCATAGATAGACTGGGTAGGGTCCATCCTGATGGCATCGCCGATGGCGCGTGAGTTCGCGTATGAAGTCCAGGCAACCATTGACTTGCCGCTTACATTTACGGTAAGGTGCTTGTCAAAGAATGTGGGGTTAAGGTTGAGCGATCCGGTGAGACGCTTGAAGTCGGAAGTCTTGAGGATACCCTGGTCGCCTGTGTAACCTACGGATACGCGGTAAGGAAGGGCCTTGATCGAACCGGTAAGAGTTACGTTGTGGTCCTGGCCAAACGCAGTGCGGTAGATTTCACTCTGCCAGTCTGTGTTTGCCTTGCCCATTGCAAGCACTGCAGGATCATCCGGAGCGAAGAGGCTGTTGATGAGAGAGCGGTATTCGTCGCCGTTGAGCACGTCGACGCTCTTTCTGCGGGTTGATACGGTGAATGAACCAGAGTAGGTCACCTTAGGTGCCTGGTTGGCCATACCTTTCTTGGTGGTGATGATGATGACACCGTTAGATCCGCGTGAACCGTAGATGGCGGTTGCAGATGCGTCCTTGAGTACGTTGAAACTTTCGATATCGGCCGGGTTCACCAGTGACAGGGCGTTGGAAAGACCTTTGACGCCGTTGTTGTCAATGGCGAGACCGTCGATGACGATCAGCGGGTTGTTTGAGGCGTTGAGTGAAGAACCGCCGCGGATACGGATGTTGGAAGCTCCGCCAGGTGCACCACCGTCTGAAGTGACGGCGACACCGGCGATCTTACCGGTCAACATATCCTGGGGATTGACAACCACACCTTTGTTCTTGGTGTCCGGCCTGAGAGCCGTTACAGAACCGGTAAGGTCGCTCTTCTTGACGGTACCGTAACCGATGACCACTACTTCGTCGAGGAATTCTGCGTCCTCTGCGAGAGTAACGGTTGCGGGTACGTCAGAAGCCTTGAAGGTCTGGGTGGAGTAGCCGATGCAGCGGAATTCCACTATTGCATCAGCAGAGCTCACCGTCAGGCTGTAATTGCCGTCGAGGTCGGTCGAGGTGCCGTTGGTAGTACCCTGCTCGAGTACCGTGGCGCCGATGACGGGACCTAACGCGTCGACAATCACACCCTTAACCTCGTATTTGCCGCTTTGGGCAAATACGCTTGCGGACAGCACAGCTGACGCCGTGAAAGCCGCGAGGATGGTTAGGATTCTTTTCATACAATGTTTATTTGGTTTGTTTGGTATTTATGATTCTTACGGCCAGGGCACCGAGGCAGAGCAATACTCCTGCAGAGAGGAGCATCATTGCCTGGTTGCCGCCGAGAACTTTCAGGAGGAGGCCGCCGAGTGCAGCGGCTATTATCTGCGGCAGGCAGATAGTACAGTTGAACAGACCCAGATATGTTCCCATATGGGATGTTCCCTGCAGCGAGTTGGTCAGCAGGGTGAAGGGCAGGGCGAGCATTGCAGCCCAGGCGGCACCCACGAGCAGGTAGCTGACGAAGAGAGCATACTGGTTATGCAGGAACGCAGCGCTTGCGAATCCGACTGCACCGATGAGCAGGCTCACCACATAGGCAGTCTTGACATTCTTGAACTTCGGGATCATAATTGCCCAAAGTATCGAGCCGACGGCCTGCACGGCGAAGAGGACCCCGACCCAGTTGCCGGCGGCCTGATAACCTGCGGAAGCGGTGTCGGTGGTGCCCCAGCAGTTTGCTGCTATCGCACCGTTGGTGTAGGTCCACATAAAGAGGAAGGCAGACCAGCAGAAGAACTGCACGAGTCCCACGGTCCAGAAGGTCTTGGGCGCTTTGGCAAGCAACTTTATGAAGCCCTGCTTCTCATCTGTCTCATCTTCGGCGGTTCCGTTGTACAGCCGGTATTCCTCAGGGTTGTACTCCTTGACTTTTGCGAAGGTATAGAGCACGCAGGCAATGAGGATGGCTGCTCCGACATAGAAACTCCATACTACTGAAGGAGGTATTACGCCTTTGGGGGCGGTGTTGGCAATCCCGATCCAGGTGAAGAAGATGGGGAGGAGGTAGCCTACGAGCGAGCCGGCGTTGCACAGCAGGCTCTGGATGCTGTAGGCACGGGTCTTCTGCTCCTCGTTCACCATATCGCCGACCATCATCTTGAAAGGCTGCATCGCCACGTTGATTGATGTGTCGAGGAAGATGAGGGAGAAGAGGCCGAACCACATCGCTCCGTTGAGTCCGAGCAGCAGCCGGGTGGAGAAGTTGAGGCTTCCGGCGTTAGGCAGGAATGCCATCACGAGCACAGCTACGATAGCGCCCACCAGAAGGTAGGGCTTGCGGCGGCCGAGACGGCACCAGGTCTTGTCGGACCATTTGCCGATGAGTGGTTGAACTATCATTCCCATCAGAGGGGGAAGTATCCAGAAAAAGCTCAGCTGGTGCGGGTCTGCACCGAGCGTGGCGAAAATGCGCGATATGTTTGCGCTCTGAAGCGCATAGGCGATCTGGACGCCGAAGAATCCGAAACTCAGATTCCACAGTTGCGCGGTTGACAGTGAGGGTTTGGTGGCCATCAGATTAGTGTTATAACAAAAACTAAATTACAATCCTTTCCGATGTCTTACACGCGCGCGCGATGGAATTCGGAGAAAATCAGGACGAATTTGCAGTTTTGATGGATGAATTTTTATATTTGTACGACAGAATTAGGTAAAAATGGGAGGTCTTTCAAGAAAGACAGCATTCTGGCTGGTAATGGTCTTTACTGCGCTGCACGCGTTGACCTGTATCGCCTGCCGTGCGATGGGGGCGGAGGATACTCAGGCTCTGACCTTGCTCACACTGGCTATGGTTTTCATACTCTGCAACCAGAGCGGACTCAAGATATACTTCACTCTTGTGGCGCTGGTGATGATCAATGTGATGGCCTATCTCATAGGCAACGCCCTTCCCACCATGCTCATTCCGCTTATGGGTGAGAGCATGTGGGTATATGCCATCTCGACTTCGTTTACTACCCTGGTACTTGGACTCATCCTCCTGTTGATGATACATTTTCTTTCGCGCAGTCCTCTCTTTGCCAATATGATGAAGGATCCCGTTCAGCCGGAAGCCTCACCCAAAGAATACAGACAGCGCTGGATCGTACGTTCAGGTGACCGTATCGTACCGGTCCCGACGGAGCAGATTGCCTGTTTCTATTCCAAGGACAAGTGCAACTACCTGCTCACTGATGACGGTGAACGCTACATCGTTGATTCCACAATGGATGAAATAATGAAAGGGCTGGATCCTGAGCGTTTCTTCCGCATCAACCGCAGCTGCATCCCCGCCCTGGCATCAATCGAAAGTGCCGTGGTCAGCTCCGGCCGCTACAAGGTGGAGGTAAAGCCCCAGCCGGATGACGTTTCGACCCTTGTCACCCGTTCTCGCGAAGAAGAGTTCCTTCGCTGGCTCGAGAAAGCATAAAAATACCTACATTTGCAATTCGTAAAACCTTTTAGCAATGGCGCGAGAAATCTACCTGTACAACACGCTGACAAGAACCAAGCAACTGTTTGTCCCCATCAATCCCGGTCACGTGGGCATCTATGTCTGCGGCCCGACTGTCTATGGCGACGCCCATCTCGGCCACGCGCGCCCCGGCATCACCTATGACGTGCTGGTGCGCCTGTTCCGCTATCTCGGCTACAAGGTGCGCTATGTTCGCAACATCACTGATGTAGGCCATCTGGAGCACGATGCTGACGAAGGTGAGGACAAGATTGCTAAGAAGGCTCGTCTGGAGCAGCTCGAGCCTATGGAAGTGGTGCAGTACTACACTCTCCGCTATCAGGCTGCGATGACGAAGCTCGGAGTGCAGCCCCCGTCAATCGAGCCCCGTGCCTCAGGTCACATTATCGAGCAGATAGAGCTGGTGAAGCAGATCCTGGATGCCGGCTACGCTTATGTCAGCAATGGTTCGGTTTACTTCGACGTTGAGAAATACAACAAAGACCACCGTTATGGCGTGCTTTCAGGCCGCACCATCGACGAGATGATAGCAAACACCCGCGAACTTGACGGCCAGAGCGACAAACACAGCAGCTATGATTTCGCGCTTTGGAAGAAAGCGGCTCCTGAGCACATAATGCACTGGCCTTCTCCCTGGAGCGAAGGTTTTCCGGGTTGGCATCTTGAGTGCTCTGCAATGAGTGCAAAATATCTCGGCGAGGAATTCGACATCCACGGCGGCGGAATGGACCTTATGTTTCCGCACCACGAGTGCGAACTGGCCCAGAACACGGCTTCACGAGGCAAAGGTGGCGTTCACTACTGGATCCACAACAATATGATCACCATCAACGGGCAGAAGATGGGCAAGTCCTACGGCAACTTCATCACACTCGACGAGTTGTTCAACGGCACACATCCCATCCTGAAGCAGGCCTACAGCCCTATGACCGTGCGTTTCTTTATTCTCCAGGCTCACTACCGCGGCACTCTCGACTTCAGTAACGAGGCTTTGCAGGCCGCTGAGAAGGGTTTGAAGAGACTTATGCAGGCGGCTGCAGAAGTAGAAGGCCTGAAGGTTGATGATGTTCCGGCTTCTGAGGAGATCTCCAAGATCAGGGAGAATGTCTACGAGGCTCTCTGCGACGACCTTAACACCCCCATCGCGCTGTCGAACCTGTTCGAGGCTGTCCGCATCGTCAATACCGTGGCTGACGGCAAGATGAAGATTTGCGCTGCCGACAGGGATATCCTGAAAGAACTCCTGAAGACCGTGGTCGGTGACGTGCTGGGCCTTGTCGACGAGAGGGAGCAGGGCGGCAACGAGAAGGTGATCGACGGTCTGATGGATATGATCCTTGCCTATCGAAAGGAAGCCAAGATGGCCAAGGACTGGGCTAAGAGCGACCAGATCCGCGACGCGCTCGGAGCGCTTGGCATTGAGGTCAAGGATACAAAGGACGGAAGCACCTGGTCGCTGAAATAGCGTCAGGCAAGGCTGCAGAGCAGAGTGGCGCTCGTGCAGTCAAGTACTTTCACGTTTACATAATCGCCGGCTTTGAGGTCGGAAGCCTTGAACACGCAGGACTTGTTCTGCGATGTGCGGCCGACCATATCCTTGTCGGAACGTTTGGAGGGGCCTTCGATGAGAACCTCGAACACTTTGCCGATGTCGCGGCGGTTGCTTTCGAGCGACAGTGTGTTCTGCAGGGCGATGATTTCGTTCAGACGGGCTGTCTTCACTTCCGGGGGAACGTCATCCGGAAAATGCCTTGCAGCCTTGGTGCCCGGTCTTTCGGAATACTGGAACATGAATGCTGCGTCGAAGCCGACTTCCCTGAAAAGGCTCAGGGTGTCCTGATGGTCTGCTTCGGTCTCACCGCAGAAACCGGCGATGACGTCTGTAGTTATGGAGCAGTCAGGAATGATGCGGCGGATGGATGCGATGCGCTCCAGATACCATTCGCGCGTGTGCTTGCGGTTCATCTTCTCGAGCATCGCGTTGCTGCCTGACTGGACGGGCAGGTGGATGTGGCGGCAAATGTTTTTGTGAGCTGCCATTGCATACAGCACCTCGTCGCTCATATCCTTGGGATGGGAAGTAGAGAAACGGACTCTCAGTGAAGGGTCGATAAGTGCAACCTGTTCCAGCAGGGCCGCAAAGTTCATCGGCTGTTCGGAGCCGGGAGCTCCCTTCCAGTTGTAGGAATCCACATTCTGACCAAGCAGGCTTATCTCCCTATAACCGTTGGCGAACAGTTCGCGGGCTTCGTGGAGTATGGTCTGCGGGTCGCGGCTGCGCTCAGCACCCCTTGTATAGGGTACTACGCAGTAGGAGCAGACGTTGTTGCACCCCCTCATTATGGATATGTACGCACTGACGGCATTCCTGTCCATACGGACCGGGGAGATGTCTGCGTAGGTCTCTTCGTGTGAAAGGATGGTGTTTATCTGTTTGCCGTCGGCAGTGACTGCGGCTATCAGCCTGGGAAGGTCACGGTATGCATCCGGTCCAGCCACGAGATCCACCACGGGATGGGCGAGCAGCTTTTCCTTGAGCCTCTCAGCCATACAGCCGAGAACGCCTACCACAAGTCCGGGATTTTTCTTCTTTTCCAGGCGGAACACTTCAAGGCGGCCGAGTATCCTCTGCTCGGCATTGTCTCTTATCGCGCAGGTGTTGATGAGCACGAGGGCTGCGTCATCAATCTTGTCGCAGAGAGCATATCCGGCCTTTTGGAGAATGGACAGCACTACTTCGCTGTCATTGACGTTCATCTGGCAGCCATAGGTCTCGATGTAGACCTGCAGACGCTTGGGGTCGAAGATCGCTCTTACCGACTGGTATTCATTTTGCATTAACGGCATTCTATTAATTGTGACTGCAAAGATAGTTTTTTCTATCTTTGCACAAAGATATGAAAATGAGAACATCCCTGAAGAGAATGCTTGTGCTGGCCTTAACGGCGGCAGTCCTCTGCAGTTGCGCGGACTACAGCAAGATTGTCTTCAGCGATTTCCGTGTCTCGTCCATCGATTCTCTGAAATACAGTCTGACTGACATGAGAGCCATCGTGAACTCGTCGCTGTCTGTCGACAATCCTTATTTCGCAATGACATTCAAGGATTTTGCGGCGGATATAGTTACTCAGGAAGGAGAGGCTGTCGCCGAGATAAGGATGGATGAAGGTGTCGAACTGGACATCGCAGCCAAAGCAAAAACAGAGCTTGAAGCTCCACTCAGGGTGCATGTCCCCAATCCCCTGAAGCTGCTCGCACTAGGACCGGATGCCCTCGGTGCATTGAGCGGAGAAGGCTATCTGGTCAACTACAGCCTTGCAGTTTCAAGAGGAGGAAAGTTTCATAAGATCAAGAAGAACAATGTTCCTCTGAACTCTTTCATAAAGTCTCAAGAAGAATGAAAAAGTTAATCATAATGGCTGTCCTGGCTTGTATGTCACTGTTCCACGCAGCGGCACAGGATGACCTTACTGCCGTCAGGGAGTCTGCTCTGGACTCAACCCTGTATGGTAAAAATGTCTTTACTGTCATAAGCCAGAGCCGGTCAGGTCAGGGCAAGATAACCATCGACCAGCCCAGTTCCCTGGTTTCGGCAATGGCAAGACACAAGACCAGCAACGCATCCAAGCAGATGAACGGCTACCGTGTGAGGATTTTCTTCGACAACAGCCGTAATGCCAGGGCGGTTTCCGAGCAGGTGGCCGGTTCTTTCTCGGCGATATATCCCAATGTGGCGGTATACCGTGAATATGAAAACCCGTATTTCAAGGTCACTGTGGGTAATTTCCGCACTAAAGCCGATGCGACAAGGTTCCTCAACAATATCAAAGGTCAGTTCCCGTCAGGCTTCATAGTACGGGAAAGAATCACATATCCCAGCTTCTGACAGATATGGAAATGATCAAACAGTCTTTGCAGCAGAAGCAGGTCCAGAAGCTTTCTCCTCTCCAGATACAGACGATAAAGCTTTTGGAATTGCCTACCCTGGAGCTGGAGCAGAGGATCCAGAAGGAGCTCGAAGAAAACCCCGTGCTTGACGAGGTTAACGACGAGAACCCCGAGGAGGATGACGGCCTTCCCAAGAAGGTGTCGCTCAGCGACTATCCGGCAGACGACCAGACTCCCTCCTATAAGACCTATGTCAACAACCAGGGCAAGGATCTCAAACCGCAGTACAACACTTTTTCTGTCAAGGAGAGTTTCCATCAGAATCTCGAGTCCCAGCTCGGCTACTGTCATCTGACACCCAGAGCCCGCCAGATCGCCTCATTCATCATTGGAATGATCGATGATGACGGCTATCTGCGCCGCGACCTTGAGTCACTTGCTGACGATATCTCGTTCCGTCTCAACATCGAGACAGATGTCAACGAGCTCGAAGACCTTCTGAGCATAATTCAGGAGTTCGACCCTGTCGGTGTGGGAGCGAGGGACCTGCGCGAGTGCCTGCTGCTTCAGATCAAGGCTAAAACACACGACCAGGCTCAGCAGGATGCCCAGGAAATCCTTGAGAACCACTTTGAGGAATTCACCAAGAAGCATTACTCGAAGATCCTCGCCAAGATGAAGATCAGCGAAGACAGGCTCAAAAAGGCGATTGAAGAGATAGTCCATCTGAATCCCCGTCCCGGAGGCCAGATCGACGACTCGTACAGCGAGCAGGCCCAGCAGGTGGTGCCTGATTTCGTCCTTGAACTGAAAGACGGCAAACCTGTTATGTCGATGCCCCGTTTCAATGTCCCCGAACTCAGGGTGAACAAGCGCTATGCCGACATCCTTATGGATTCCGCCTCCAAGTCTACAAAAGAAGGCAAGGAAGCAGTGACTTTCGTCAAGCAGAAACTGGATTCTGCCAAATGGTTCATCGAGGCGATCAAACAGAGGCAGCGCACGCTCCAGAACACGATGAACGCCATAATCGAGTTCCAGTATGATTTCTTCATCGACGGCGACGAGACCAAGCTGAAGCCGATGGTCCTCAAGAATATAGCTGAGCGTACAGGGCTTGACATTTCTACAATTTCTCGTGTTGTGAACTGCAAATACATCCAGACACATTTCGGAATCTACCCCCTGAAGTATTTCTTCTCCGAAGGACTGATGACAGAAAGCGGTGAGGAAGTGTCTACCCGCGAGATAAAGAAGATCCTTACTGAAAGTATCGAGGCAGAAGACAAGTCCAAACCTCTGACCGACGAGGAACTTGTGACCGTCCTCACGGAAAAAGGCTACAAGGTTGCCCGAAGGACCGTGGCCAAGTACAGGGAGCAGCTGAACATCCCCATAGCGCGCCTCCGCAAAGAGATATAAAAATTCCGGCCAAGCAGATGCTGAAGCCGGAATTTCTTTTTTATATGTTGGTTTAGGCTATTTATACATAAATCTCTTGATGCTCATCTTCGGAGTCTTGGCGAAAGGTTCGCTGACCAGTTCAACTTTGGCAATCTGGCTGTAGCCTGGAAGTACGCGGTTGGTGGCAACCCTGATCTTCTCGGGGATTCCCGATACGGCCTCTGAATCGAGGGCATCCTTCTTGATGGCGTCCTGGTCGAGATAGACGAGTGCCACTATCTTGCCGCTGCGGTCCACTACAACGCTCTCGGCGACGTAAGGCTGGTTGTTGATGATGGCCTCGAGTTCTTCAGGATAGATGTTCTGGCCGTTTGCACTCAGGATCATGCTCTTGCTGCGACCCTTGATGAAGATGTTGCCGTCCTTGTCCATTATGCCGAGGTCTCCGGTGCGGAGGAATCCGTCCTCGGTGAAGGCATTGGCCGATGCTTCTGGATTCTTGAAATATCCGATGCAGATGTTCTCGCCTTTGGCCTGGATTTCACCGGCAATGTGCTGGGGGTCTTCCGAGTCGATGCGGACCGTAGCGCAGTCTACGGCTTTGCCGCAGGAACCGGCGACATATTTGGTCCAGTGCTCATATGCAAGCAGAGGGCAGGCTTCTGTCATACCATATCCTACCAGATAAGGGAATTTGATCCGCTTGAAGAGTTTCTCGACCTCGGGGTTGAGGGCAGCACCGCCCATTATGAACTCCTGAACGTTGCCGCCAAAAGCAGCAACCATACCGTCTTTGACTTTTTTGTAGATGATGTTGTTCAGTCCAGGGATCTTGGTGAGGACCTTGACGACGGGCTTGTCGAGGGTGGGTTTCACCTTGCTCTTGTAGATCTTCTCCATCACGAGGGGAACAGTGATGAGCAGATAGGGTTTCACCTCGGCAAAAGCCTTGAGCAGGGTGGCGGGAGTCGGAGCCTTTCCAAGCCAGTAGATGCCTGTGCCGTTGCAGAGAGGATAGATGAACTCGATCACCAGGCCGTACATATGTGCCATCGGGAGCATCGAAACCATCTTGTCTCCTGCGGGTACGTGCCTTTGGCTGTAGTCGACGTTGGCGCTGAAGTTCCGGTAGGTGAGCATAACACCCTTGGGATCTCCTGTTGAACCGGAAGTGTAGCTGATGGTCGACAGGTTGTCCCAGTTGTCGGTAGGAAAAACGACGTTGTCGGGGCCGTAGCCGCCTTTCCATTTTGCTTCGAAGAGGGCGTCCATAGTCTCGTATGCCTTTCTGGTCTTTTCGTCTTTTGCCCAGAGACAGCTCCAGTTGTCTACGTCGATCGCGATGCGCAGCTGCGGCATCTTGTCGAGTTTCATCTTTTTCCACTTGGCTTCGTTGGTGAAGAGGGCGATGCTCTCAGAATGGTCAACGAGGAAAGAGGCACTTTCAGGAGTGAAGTCAGCCAGCAGGGGCACTATTACAGTCTCATAGGTGTTGACGGCCATATAGACCATACCCCAGCGTGCGCCGTTGCCGGAATAGAGGGCGATTTTCTCGCCTTTCTTGAATCCGAGTGCGTCAAATGCAAGATGGAACTTCTCAATCTGGGTGGCCATCTGGCCATAAGTGAAAGATTCGCCGCCGATTGTGTTCAGCGCGACCTTGTTCCAGTATTTGCGGGTTGCGTCCTGGAGCCTTTGAAGATAGTGGGGATATGCCATGATTCTTTTTTTTTCGATATTGTGGCGGCAAATGTACCGGAGCATATACTATAAATAAAATAAATGTGATTAATGTGGCCTATATTTGACGAAAAAGAGTAATTGAGTGACAAAAAGTCTATATTTGTGACAAAAATCAAGAAAGGCGAATTTCGTCACAACGTCACACGACAGTACGGCAAGCATGAAACCTAACAACCGTCTACTTGGCAAATACAGCAGTCAGCTATGGTATATCATACTGATTCCCTTGTTTTTCCTGGTATTTGTGATAGCCTACAATCCTTTCAACATTGAAAGCAGCGAGCTCAGCCGCTACCCTGCGGTCTGGTCCGTGGAAAGCGGGCGATACCAGTTCAATATCGCTATGATAATGTGCATCATATTGATGGTGCTGGTACTGTCCAGGACACTGCTTTACATATTGCGAAAGAGTCTGAGCAAGGACGGTGGAAATTACTTCGTCTGGATTTCCGGCGAGTTTCTCACTATGGCGCTTTTCACGGCATTGTACGTGTCGCTGATCACAAAAGGCGCCCTTTCTTATTTCAATGCGCTGCTTTATTCATTCATCTATCTTCTGGCAGTCTTGGTATATCCATATCTGGTGATTACTTTGTCCCAACTGCTCAAGTCAGCAAGTGCTTCGAAGGCTGCCGTCGTGGACGATACGGGAACCCGTATGCGCTTCTATGATGACAAGCACACGCTTAAGTTCGTAATCGCTGCTTCTGCCGTCCTCTATATAGAAGCGCAGGAAAATTATGTGCGCATCTACTATATTGACGCCGATCAGGTGAAAAGTTATCAGCTGAGGGCGACTATGAAGAAACTTGAAGAGAGCCTGTCGTCGAACGGACTAGTCCGTTGCCATCGATCTTACTTCGTCAATCCCAAGCATATCCACGCCTTGCGCAAAGACAAGGATAATTATATTTACGCTGAAATCGACGACCTCGCGCATACTACGATTCCCATCAGCAAAAAGTATTACGACGAGGTGAGCGATCAGCTTTGATAATGATGTATATTTGCAATCATGCTTAGAAAAATATTGCCCGATGTCATTGCCATAGTGGCATTTGTCATCATATCTTTCGTCTACTTCTCACCTGCAGTCTTCCAGGGCCGCGTCCTTGCTGGAGATGACCACGTGGGAATGATCGGAGCCAACCAGGATGTAGTCGACTACAGAGATGCGACAGGAATATCTTCCCGCTGGACCAATTCCATATTCAGCGGCATGCCCAACTACCAGATGGCACCAAGCTATGATTCCCAGTTGCCTCTGAAGTTTATGGGAAAGGTCTACCATCTGTTCCTGCCGACCTACGTGTGGTATCTTTTCGTTCTTCTTCTGGGCTTCTACATAATGATGAGAGTTCTCGGCATGTCCGTTCTTCTTTCTGCGATGGGTGCCGTCATCTGGGCGTTTTCGTCATATTTCCTCATAATCATCGGTGCAGGGCACATCTGGAAGGTGACGGTGCTGGCATACGTTCCCCCGACCATAGCGGGCATTCTGCTTACATATCGGGGTAAATATCTTGTCGGAGGTCTTCTGGCCGCATTCTTCGCCGCACTGCAGATATGCGCCAACCATATCCAGATGACTTACTATTTCCTTATCGTCATATTATTGCTTCTCGTTGCAGAAGCTGTGATGGCTGTTCGTGAAAAGCAGTTTCCGCGGTTCCTGAAAGCCACAGGAGTCTTGGCTATAGCCGCAATACTGGCAGTAGGGGTGAACATCTCTAACCTCTACCACACCTATGAGTACAGCAAGGAAAGTATGCGTAACGGAAGCGAACTGGTGAAGTCCGACAGCGAAAACCAGACTTCAGACGGTCTCGACAGGGATTATATCACTCAGTGGAGCTATGGCGTCGGCGAGACCTTCTCTCTGCTGGTTCCGGATGTCAAGGGCGGCTCTTCCAGCATTCCTTTGAACAACCATAAGGCCGCCATCAGGAAGATTCCGGCTAACAACCGCCAGTATGTCGGACAGTTCGGCTCCTATTGGGGTGAGCAGCCTGGTACATCGGGCCCTGTGTATGTGGGTGCATTCGTTCTGTTCCTCTTCGTGCTAGGAATCTTCATAGTCAAGGGACCTGTGAAATGGGCTCTCGTGATAGCTACCGTATTGTCGATACTTCTCAGCTGGGGACATAACTTCATGTGGTTCACCAATCTGTTCATCGACCATTTCCCCCTCTACAGCAAGTTCAGGACGGTTTCATCGATACTCGTGATCGCTGAATTCACTATACCTTTCCTGGCCGTACTGGCCCTGAAGCAGATCATAGACGATCCGACGGTCATCAAGCGCCGCAAGGCAGCCTTCTGGGGCAGCGCCGCCCTGACCGGCGGTCTGGCTCTGCTGTTTGCCGTGATGCCCAGGCTATTCTTCCCGAGCTATGTTTCAAGTGCGGAACTGTCAGCTCTCAATACGCTCGACGAGCAGTCCCGGCTTATGCTGACAGGCCTGATGGAAGATGTGCGTGTTTCGATTTTCACTGCCGATGCCTGGCGCAGTTTCGCAATAGTGGCAGTTGGAGTGGCTCTCCTGATGCTTTTCCGTGCAGGCAAGCTCAAGGCTAACGTTACAGTAGCCCTCTGTGCGGTTCTTTGTTTCGTGGATCTCTGGAGTGTCGACAAACGCTACCTCAACGACAGCCATTTCATTACTCCCAAGGCTTTGAACAAAGTGGCTGAGAAATCTCCGGCCGACGAGTATATTCTCCGTGATAACGACCCTGATTACCGCGTGCTGAACCTTTCGGCAAATGTATTCAATGACAACACGACGTCATACTGGCACAAGAGCATAGGCGGCTACAGTGCAGTGAAGCTCCGCCGTTATCAGGAAATGATCGAGGAGCATATCACTCCTGAAATAATGACCCTCTACGACGAGGTCGGCAAGACGAACGGTGATCTGGGCGCTATAGACGTCGCCAAGCTGCCTGTCCTCAATATGCTCAACACCCGCTATATAGAGTTCCCTCTATCCAGCGGGGAGACAATGCCGCTGCCCAACCCGAATGCGCTTGGAAACGGATGGTTTGTGGACAAGGTGATTCCGGTGGAGGACGCCAATGCGGAGATCAGTCTGCTGCACGAAATCAATCCTGGCGAAGTGGCAGTGGTGGACAAGTCGTTCATCGACGCGGTCGGCAACGGGGGAGCGGAAGGTACGGTCACATTGACCGAGTATGCCCCGAACAGACTGGTGTATGAAACCAGCAGTGCAAGAGCGGGCACAGTGGTGTTCTCAGAGGTCTACTACCCTTCGTGGCAGGCGTTCATAGACGGCAATGAAGTTAAAGTCGGCCGAGCTGACTATATCCTCAGAGCCCTTGCAGTTCCCGCCGGACAGCATAAGGTGGAATTCGTGTTCGACCCTGTTTCACTGAAACGCACGGAACGGTTTGCCGGAATGTCTTTCGGCATTATGGTGGCAGCTGCATTGGTGATTCTCGGAAGCGCAGCCGGACGCTATTTGAAGAGAAGGCGCACTGCGAACCAGGCGTGATGCATCAGAGTGCTCGGCAGGCCATAATATTTGCGCATGATTGCGAATCGCTCCTTGAGTGAAGCCTTCCGGTTGTCTATGGTTACTCCGCTGCCGTCTTCAAGGTAGTCCGCAACTATAAGGTGAGTGTTGTGAAGCGTTTCAGCTTTCTTCATTACTCGGATGCACCAGTCTACATCTGCTGAAAAACGGTATTTCGTGTCATAGGGCTCTGCAAGGTCCCTGCGTGCGTAGAAAGCCTGGTGGCAAACCAGCATTCCGTTCTTGAAACTCTTCCAGTCGAGATGTTCAGGCGGGCTAAGCCTGCGCATTCCGTAGATTTCGCCAACCATATTGGTAAGAGCAGTGTTTCCGTAAATCACTCCGGGAAGTTTGTCCAGTTTCTGCACCTGGTCTGCTATCTGCTCCAGCGTAGTATCCTCGTGGAAGCGGTCACCTGCGTTCATAAACAGCACATAGTCGCCTGTCGCCAGCCTGAGGCCCTTGTTCATCGCATCGTAGAGCCCCTTGTCAGGCTCGCTGACAAGGATGTCGACCTTGCCCCGGTAACGGCCTATGATTTCCATTGTGGAGTCCTTGGATGCACCGTCGATTATGATGTATTCCTTGTCGGTCCAACTCTGGCCGATGACGCTCCTCAGGGTGCGCTCTATCGTCGCAGCCGCATTGTAGCAGATTGTTATTACGGAGAATTTCATTTGAAGAGGGATATGTATTGCTGTGCCACTACTTTTTCTGAATAGCAGCTTACTGCTTTTTCACGGGCGTTGTGGCACAGGGCCTGGTAGTCCGCTTCGTTCAGAACCCAGTTGATTCCTCGGGCAAGGTCGTCGGCAGATTTGTATCTGGCCACATATCCGTTCGACAGATGGTCTATCATCTCAGGTATGCCGCCTATTTCGAAACCTACGCAAGGAACCCCGCAGGAAAGGGATTCCATTATCGTGTTGGGCAGATTTTCCTGAAGGGAGGGAGTTACGAACACGTCTGCCGCATTGTAGAAATCTGCGAGCGAACTGCCTCCGCCGACATAGCCCAGAGCGTGGGAGGGCAGGGCAAGTGTGGAGCCAAGCGCCTCTCCGTTCTTTCCGAGTATCAAGACTTCCATATCGTCGGCAGAGTTTTCCCTGAGAATCCTGCAGCAGTCCTGGAAGTACTTCATTCCCTTGCGGATGTCGGTGGTTTTGACGGAGCAGAACAAGATCAGTTTCTTGTCGGAAGGAAGGCCCAGCCTGTGCCTGGCTTCAGCCTTGTCCGAAGGAGCATAGGTCGCAGTGTCTATCGGGTTCGGGATGGAGACAACTTTGTGTCCCTCTGCAATCCTGCTCTTGCCGCAGAGGCCGGCCAGCCACTTGCTGCAGCCGACGAACGTAATGTCAGCCCGTTCGAGAATCCCGGCTTTCCGGTCGTAAGTGTCGCGGGCCAGGTCGCGGAAGCCCCGTTTCGGCAGCAGAGGGCAGTCGTGGCACTCTGCATTGTAGCGAATGCAGTTGTCGGCGTGATGGCATATGCCGGTGAACGGCCACATGTCGTGCATTGTCCAGATGATCGGCTTCCCGCTGGCAACGATCTTTTCGAGTCCGTTGAGAGAGATAAACCCCTGGTTGATCCAGTGGAGATGGATTATGTCAGCTTTGCGGAATGCCTTTGTCCTTGTTATGTCGATGCCGGAATTGGCTATGTCCACATAGAATAGGTTGTCACGGCTGAAACCGTTGGCAGCCCAGATAGACGCCCGCTCTCTCAGGAAACACCATTTCTTGCGGATGGCACCGCCCACCGGAATAACTCCTTCGCCGCCGCCTTCCAGGTTGCGGACCATCATCCGGGCGTCCACCCCTTCGTTGCGGAGGGCCTTGAGAATGCGGCCGCAGGCTATGGCGGCGCCACCGGTTGTCTCGGAAGTATTTACAAGCAGGACGTTCATTGCAGCACGTTGTCATACGAAGATAGCAATAATCCTTAAATTGTTTAAATTTGTATGCTATGGCTGGATCGGAACTGAAGACAAAGACTATCAGGGGACTCTTCTGGGGAGGCTTCAACAGCGGTATGAAGCAGGTCATCAGTGCGCTGATCGGCATTGTCCTGCTGAGCAGGCTGACTCCGGGCGATTATGGCCTTGTCGGGATGCTTGCCATCTTCACCGGTATCGCCAGCACGTTGCAGGAGGGAGGCTTCACCTCGGCTCTCGCCAACCGCAAGGAATTCAGCCACGATGACTTCAATGCAGTATTCTGGTTCAACAACATCATAAGCATACTGATGTATGTGGTGCTGTGGTTCTGTGCCCCGTTCATCGCAGATTTCTACGACCAGCCCGAACTGGTAAGGATTTCCAGGGTTCTTTTCCTGGCCTTTGTGTTCAATGGTCTCTCGCTGTCTTTCAATGCCTATCTGTTCCGTTTCCTGATGGTGCGGGAGAAGGCGGCCATAGAGATTGTTTCCAGCATCATTGCCGGTCTTGCAGCCATTTTCCTCGCCATTAAGGGATACGGCTACTGGGCCCTGGTGGTAAATACGGTGCTGATGAGTTTCATCGCGTCGCTGTTGAGGATAATAATCGTACCGTGGCATCCGAGCTTCAAGCTGAATTTCCGTCCCGTGTGGGAGATGTTCGGCTTCAGCTTCAAGCTGGTCATAGCGTCGTTTGTCACCCAACTGCAGAACAACATCTTCTCGGTCGTGCTGGGCAGAGCTTACACTGAGAGGGAGGTTGGCTTCTACTCCCAGGGCAACAAATGGACCGTTATGGGGCAGACTATGATATCCGGCACTGTCAATAGTGTGGCCCAGCCGACGATTGCAAGAGTCGCGGAAGATTCCGAAAGGAGTCTGAAGGTGTTCCGCAAGTTTATGAGACTGACTGCATGCCTGGTGTGTCCGGCTATGCTGGGACTTGCATTCATCTCGCCGCAGCTCATCTATATCATCAACCCAGAGTTTATGCCGAGCGTTGCGGTTATGCAGTTTTGCAGTCTTGGCTGCATAGCCCTGTCTCTGTCAAATATGTATTCCCAGATGAACATCGCTCACGGACGCAGCGACCTTAATCTGCTTATTACAGTTCTCGGCGCCGCGCTACAGATTGCGATGGCTTTTGTGGTGTACAGATACGGAATAAACGTGATCGCCCTGACAATAGCTGTGTGCAACTTCGTGATACTTGCAGCCTGGCATCTGATCAGCGGCCGGCACGTCGGATATACTGTCCTTATGCTGCTCAAGGATGTGCTGCCATATGCGGGGCTTGCGACCCTTGTGATCATCGTGGCATTTTTTGCTACGAAATTCATATTCAACGCCG
The DNA here is from genome assembly GCA_017519185.1 of Bacteroidales bacterium. Classification (GTDB taxonomy): domain Bacteria; phylum Bacteroidota; class Bacteroidia; order Bacteroidales; family UBA932; genus Equibacterium. The sequence continues at coordinate 112,645 of JAFWSX010000006.1, forward strand.
CTGTTCTTCTTTTTGCAAAAATCGTCGTTGTGGCAGTGCTCTATATCGTAGCATTGAAGATTCTTGACTCGGCCATCTATCGTGAGGCGAGGGTTTTCATCAAGAGACACTGGCGCCGTTAGCTCCTATGTGATATTGCCGCAGCTGCCTGCGGAGTTCCTTCTCCCTGCCCCCGCATAGGGAATTCAGCATAGCGTGGAATTCCGGGCCGTGGTTAAGCTGCTTCAGATGGCAGAGTTCGTGGAGAATCACATAGTCCCTCAATTCTTCGGGCAGACGCATCAGCTGCATGTTGAGGTTTATGTTGCCCTTTGTGCTGCAGCTTCCCCAGTTGGACACATTGTTCTTTATGAAGACCTTGTTGTATGCAAATCCGTGCTCGGCAGCCAGAGTGGCAAGCCGAGGAATAAGCCACGCCTTAGCCTCGGCCCTAAGGGTCTCGTCAGGAACAGCTTTGCGCCTTCTCCGGCGGAATCGGCGCAGCGGGGTGAAGATGCGGATTATCACTTGAAGCGAAGCTGGTCGAAAGTCAGTTTCTTGCCGCTGAGGAAGAATTTGAACAGGATGCTGCCGCGAAGGTGGCCGATGTCATTGAATTCCTCTGAGAAAACGGAGTGGTCCTCGACTTTCTTGAGTTTGCGGTAGTCCCGGTGGGCGCGGAAGACGGCCTTGCAGGATTCCCATCTGAAAGTGACCAGATAGACCATTGCTGAGCAGAAGTCCAGTACCTTGCGTGTGGTGATTATGCTCCAACGTACGTTGCCCGGCAGATTCTTATAGAGCATCAGGAGGTTGTTGCGGTAGTTGTAATACAACTTCTGGGGGGCGTTGTTGGGAAGGGTGCCGCCGCCGACGTGGTAAACCTTGGCCTGAGGAACAGCCCACACCTGGAAGCCCAGCAACTTGGCGCGCCAGCAGAAATCAATCTCCTCCATATGGGCGAAGAACACATCGTCCAGCCCTCCGAGGTGGTGATACAGTGACGAGCGCACAACCATGCAGGCTCCGGTCGCCCAGAAAATCTCTTCTTCTTCGTCGTACTGCCCGTGGTCCTTCTCAATGTTGCTCAGGATACGGCCGCGGCAGAAAGGATAGCCGAAGTGGTCGATGAAGCCGCCGCAGGCTCCGGCATATTCGAAAGTGTCCCTGGCTGCCTCTGACAGGATTTTCGGCTGGCAGATTCCGGCGTCAGGGTTGTCCTCCATAAAGTTGATGAGGGTTTCGGCCCAGCCGGGAGTCACTTCAACGTCGGAATTGAGCAGTATGTAGTAGTCAGCCTCAATCTCCCTGAATGCGCGGTTATAGCCTTCGGTGAATCCGTAATTACGGTCGAACTCTATCAGCTGCACATTCGGATGCTCGGCTTTAAGCCACTCGACTGAACCGTCTGTCGAACCGTTGTCGGCCACCACGAGGAAGAAATTCTCCTTCGGGGTGCAGGCCTCCAACACAGGCAGGAACCGCTTCATGAAATGCAGTCCGTTCCAGTTGAGTATGACTATCGCCGTATCCATAGAGAATACAAATTTATAAGTTTTTTGGCAATCAAAGAATTTCAGGCAGAATAAACAGGCGGTTGCTGTTGGACCCCTTCAGAAGGATGGTCTTGCCTTTGAGCGGGTGCGAGCCAAGATAGTCGCGCAGGGCCTCGGCGCTGTCGAAGAACTTGGCGCAGGAGGCTTCAGGCACCTGTGAGGAAGCAGCCTTGAACTCGCCCCTGCCCACCAGGAAGATCTCACTGGTAATTGAGCAGGCTTTGCGCAATACGTCGGCGTGCGCCTGCAGCGAGAACTCTCCCAGTTCATACATGTCTCCCAGAATCAGGACTTTCTCCTTGAAGTCCGTCGCCGCGAAGTTTTCGAGCGATGTGAGCATGCTGGTGTGGTTGGCATTGTATGCATCGACAATAAGGGTGTTTGACTGCGTAGTAACCATCTGGGAGCGGTTGTTGGAAGGCACGTAAGCTTCTATTGCAGCTACCGCGGCATCTTCTTCAACTTCGAAATGCCTTGCCACGCAAAGGGCTGCGAGCACGTTGTCTGCATTGTATGCTCCTACCAGTCTGGTCCGGATCACCCGGCCGTCCGGCATACCGATGCGGAGGAACGGTTCCTGGACGTTGGCAGGCAGTATCTTCACTCCCTGGAACCTGGCCCCATATGCTATTTTGACAAGTTTGTCACGCTTGTCCACCATGCCGCAGATGTCGCTGCTGTCCGCATTGTAGAAAACTGTCCCTGACGTGGCGTTCAGAAAATCGTAAAGCTCGCCCTTGGTTTTCTTGACACCTTCGAAAGACCCGAACCCCTCGAGGTGTGCGCGTCCGACATTAGTGATGAGTCCGCAGGTAGGAAGGGCAATTGATACGGAAGATGCTATCTCCCAGGGATGGCTTGCTCCCATCTCCACGATTGCAATCTGGTGATCTTCGTTCAGCCCAAGCAGGGTGAGAGGAACTCCGATGTGGTTGTTAAGGTTGCCCTTTGTGCAGAGAGTTCTGTATTTTGCACCGAGAACGGCGTTTACAAGCTCCTTGGTGGTTGTCTTGCCGTTTGTTCCGGTTATGCCGACCACAGGTATCTCGAAATGGAGACGATGTATCCTGGCCAGCTGCTGGAGTGCCTGCAGGGTATCTTGCACCTTGACAAAACGGTCGTCAGCACCTTCCGGCGTTCTTTCGACCACTGCATATGCGGCTCCCTGCTCGAGGGCAGCTGCAGCGAAGTCGTTGCCGTCGAAGTTTTCTCCTTTCAGAGCAAAGAATACAGAGCCTGGAACAATGCGTCGGGTATCCGTGCAGACCTTGCGTCCGCACTCCTGAAAAATGTCATACAAATCTTTCATCGTCTATTTAGTGCCAGTTGAACCAAATCCGCCCGCACCGCGGCTGCTTTCGTCGAGCTGGTCGACTTCTTCCCATTCCACGTGTTCGTGGCGGGCTATCACCATCTGGGCTATCCTCTCTCCGGGTTCTATGGTAAACGGATCTTTAGAGAGGTTGACGAGCAGCACGCATACTTCGCCGCGGTAGTCCGAGTCGATGGTGCCGGGGCTGTTGGTGACGCTCAGGCCGTGCTTGGCTGCCAGCCCGCTTCTCGGGCGAATCTGGGCTTCGTAGCCTTCAGGAAGCTGGATGTACAGTCCTGTCGGAATCATCGTGCGCTCCAGCATACCGAGTGTCACAGGCTCCTCGATGTTGGCCTTCAGGTCCACTCCGGCGGAATAGGGTGTTGCATAGGCCGGAGAAGGGTATCTTGATTTGTTGACGATCTTAACTTTCATATGTCGGGTTGTTTGATGCGTTAAGTTTGCGGCGGCGGTAGAACAGTATGCTGACCACCACGGGAACCATATAGCAGAGCAGAAGCAAGGTCTGGACTCCGAGTTTGGGCCAGAGCGACAGCTCAGGCACGAACAGCGATACGAAGTAGATGCCAAGGCCGAGAAGTATGCACAAGCCTATCTGCACCCAGTTATAGGGTATGGGGTAGTATTTGTTTCCCAGCCACAGGGAGATCGCCATCATTACGACGTAGCTGGCAACGTGTCCCCAGGCCGCAGCGTAATAGCTGAAGCGGGGCATGAATATTATGTTGATGGCGAGTGTGACTACAAGACCGGCAAGAGTGATCCATACGGCATAGCCGGTCTTGCCACTCAGCTTGTACCACATGCTTATATTGAACTGCATTCCCAGCAGCACATAGGCCATAAGCATTATGGGCGTTATGGAGAGGCCTTCGCGGAAGTTGCGGCCGAGGATGAGACCGATCTCGTCGAGATAGAGCGTTACCACCAGGAAACCGAACATGCAGAAGGCCACGAAATAGCTCATCACCTGTGCGTAAAGAGCCTTGTTGTCCTTGTCTTTCTCCCTCTGGAAAAAGAAAGGCTCAGCCGCATAGCGGAACATCTGCACGAACAGGGACATAATGACTGCGATCTTCACGCCGGCCTGATATACTCCAAGGTCGGCACGCCACAACTCAGGATCAGCGTTGAGGAAGCGCATCAGAATCCTGTCCATAAAGTCGTTCAGCACTCCGGGCAGGCCTGCTATCATCAAGGGGAGAGAATAGATTAGCAGTGAGCGGGTCAATTCCTTGTCAAGACGGAACCTGAGGCGGAAGATTTCCGGAATAAGCAGTATCAGGCACAGCAGACAGCTTATGAGGATTGCGAATATTGCATAGGTATAATCAGGCACAGGACTCACGAAAGTGAGCATCCAGCTGTCCGGATGGGCTGCCGCAAACTTCGGGAAGCGAAGGTAAAGCAGCAGGTTCACTCCCAGTTCGGTAAGTATCTTGAGGGTTTTTATGATAGCGAACTTGACTGCCTTGTGCTCATAACGCAACCTGGCGAATATTATGGCAGTGATGGTGTCTATCCACAGGATGAGGCCCACATACTTTATGACACGGCCGTTGCCTTCATATCCGAGGGCGGTGGAGATGCCGCCGGAGAAGGTGGAACAGCAGATGTAGAACAGCGCGCACAGCACAAAGACAATCGAGAAGGCAGTGGAGAAGACCTTTGAGGAATTGTTGATTTCCTTGATGGTAGCATATCGGAAACAGCCAGTCTCAAGACCCAGCGCCAGGACTACCTGCAGGATGGCAATGTAAGATAGGAATTCAGTGACGACACCGTAATCGGAACGGCTGAGTATCGCCGTATATACGGGAACCAGCATAAAGTTGACGACACGGGCCAGAATGGTGCTCAGACCATATATGGCGGTTTCGCCTGCCAGTTGTTTCAACGGATTTGCCATCTCGGAGTCAAGAATACCATACAAAAATAGGAAAAATGGCTAAATTTGCCCTGCAAATAATAAACATTATGAAACGAGTACTCGCATTATCACTGATCGTAACTATGGCACTTTTATTCAGCGGTTGCAAGAATGGCAACAAGACTCCGAAAGATATCACTGCCGACCAGCCGTCTTTCTCACAGGGTGAAGTCGCAGAACCCGAAGAAATCGCAGAAGAGCCTGTCTTCAAGATTTCAACATCAATGGGTGACATCGTAATCAAACTCTATAAGGAAACCCCTCTTCATCGCGACAATTTCGTCAAACTCGCCCGCAGCGGTTACTATGACGGTATGCTGTTCCACCGCGTCATCAAGAACTTCATGATCCAGGGCGGTGACCCCTTCACCAAGCAGGAAGGCAAGGAAGCCCAGTATGGCACAGGCGGTCCTAACTACACCATTCCCGCCGAGATCGTTCCCGGCAAAACCCATAAGAAAGGAGCGCTTGCTGCAGCCCGTCGTGGAGACAACGTGAATCCTGAGAAGGCATCTTCAGGTTCGCAGTTCTATCTTGTCCAGAGCGAGGAAGGCTGCAAGCACCTCGACGGAGAATACACTATCTTCGGTGAAACGATTTCCGGACTTGACGTTATCGACAAAATCGCCTCTGTAGCCACCAACAACCGCAATCTTCCCCTTGAGCCTGTAAAAATTATTTCAGTAAAAGAAGTGAAAGAATAAATTGTGGCACGCCTATTGCTTTAACCTAAATCGAGTTTTTCATAGGTTAAGTTTTTAGGTTAAAAATAATAACGGCCGTTTCCCAAAGGAACGGCCGTTATTATTTTGTGCTATTCCGAAGTTATTTCTTCGGGGCGTCATTCAAGACAGCCACGATGAAATCCCAGAACTTGGCAACGCTCGACACGAGTACCCTCTCGTCGGGAGAGTGGGGTGAGCAGAGGGTCGGTCCGCACGATACCATATCCCATTTCGGATATTTGGCACCCAGGATGCCGCACTCCAGGCCGGCGTGTACGGCCATTACTTCGGGTTCCCTGCCGTAAAGTCTCTTGTAGACCTTCTTCATCTCGGCCAGTATGGCTGAGTCCATGTTGGGTTTCCAGCCTGAGTATGCTCCAGAGAATGTTACTTTTGCTCCTGCAAGTTCGAAGACGTTGCGCATCTGTTCAGCCATGTCCATCTTTGAACTGTCGATGGAGCTGCGGATGAGGCTGCTGACAGTGAATACGCCGTTTTCTGTCTTGACTATGGCAAGGTTGCCGGAGGTTTCAACCATACCGGGCATATCGAGGCTCATCCTTGTGACTTCGTTGGTGCAGGCAGAAATCGCCTTGATCATCTTCAGCGCCACGTTGCCGGCAATGACTGTGTCCGCTTTCGCTTTCTTTGCAAAAATCTCGACGGCGGGATCGATCTTGCCCATCTCGTTCTTCACTTCTGAAAGTACGCGTGAAACTGCTATGTCCACTGCGACGGCTTCAGCCTCAGGAACAGCTACGACGGCCACGCACTCTCGGGGGATGGCGTTGCGAAGGTTGCCGCCCTCGATGCAGGCCAGTTTGCCATTGTGGCTACGGAGCAGAGGCAGAAGCACTCTTGCCATTATCTTGTTGGCGTTGCCGCGGCCTTCGTTGATTTCCATTCCTGAATGGCCTCCGCGAAGCCCCTTGACAGTTACCTCATAAGCCACATATCCGGCAGGCAGGGCCTCTTCCTTGTATCTGCGGGTTACTGTGACATCCACTCCGCCGGCGCATCCGACATACAGTTCACCTTCGGTCTCGGAATCCATATTGATGAGGATTTCTCCTTTCAGCACGCCAGGGGCGAGTTTGAATGCTCCGGTCATTCCGGTTTCTTCATCCACGGTGAAAAGGGCTTCGATGGGGCCGTGTTGAATGTCCTTGGCCTCAAGGATAGCCATAGCGGTGGCTACGCCCATTCCATTGTCAGCTCCAAGAGTGGTGCCTGTGGCATATACCCACTGCTCACCGTCCTTCTCGACTATGCGGGGAGTGATCGGGTCCTTTTTGAAATCGTGCACGACATCGTTGTTCTTCTGGGGTACCATATCCATATGGCCCTGCAGGATGATGCCCTTGCGGTCTTCCATTCCGGGAGTGGCGGGTTTGCGGATGATTATGTTGCCCATCGGGTCCTTGATGGTCTCCAGGCCCAGGTCCTTGCCGAACTTCTCAAGGAAGGCAGAGACTTGCTCTTCGTGTTTCGAGGGTCTGGGAATGCGAGTGAGAGCGTAGAAGTTTTTCCACACTCTCTCGGGGTTAAGATGTGATATATCCATAATTCTATTTTAAAACTGAGTTCAAAGGGAATGAAACTGTCTGTCCGAACTGGTAGATGGGAACGCGTGTCTGGAGCAGCATCTGGCTGCCGTCCATAATGCGGGCGGTGGCGATGACCGGCACCCTGTAGTATACAGTGCTGGACGGAATCAGTTTGGAAGAAGCTATGCCTGCAGTGGAGACTGAAGGAGCCTTGTCAAAAGCCAGTTCAAGCACGATGGGGCGGCCTGAAACGTCATTGGCGGGCAGCAGGCCTTCGGTCTCGGAGAGCCTGAAAGCAACATACATCTGCTGCTTCGAAGATGCATTGGATGCAGTCGGGACAACATCGAAATTCATTGTCTGGACTGATGTCGTGCTGGTTCCGTAGAACAGGCTCATATATTCCTGCTCAAGCCTGGTGATTTCGGCGATGGCCGCCTGCATTGCTTCTCCGCTGTATGTCGCATCGGTGTCACCGGTGATTATCTGCATACGGCTTCGGCGAAGGTCGAAAATAGTGTTGGCAGTTTCCTGGGCTTTCTTTTCGAGCGATTTCTCCACTACCTGGCTCTGAGAGACTGCAACCCTCTGGAAACCTTCGGCAGTGTTGACCGTCTTGTAGAGGGTAGTTGTTGCGCTGGTAAGGTTTCCTTCTACGTCCTTGCCTGCAAAAACGTCATTGTTGGCTATAGACGGGAATCTCCAGGCTTCGGGCTTGCCGGTGTAACTGTCGGAAGCCACTATAAGTCCCTGTGAGCACAACTGCAGGAAGTTGGCGGCAGCTGTTCCGCGGCCAGAAAGGTTGAGCGCAATCCTGGTCGCAGGATCGGCCTCGAGATAGGGCGCCATGTCGATGGACTTCAGAGTGTAGGTCACGGCGTCTTCGGTACGTGCCTCGGAGCCCATATATTTCTGCGCGAACTGAGCATAGGGACCTGCTACGAAGTTTTCTTTCTCGGCAGTCACTGTCAGCATTATCGAAGTGGAAGGCAGTGAATAGAGCACTACGCCTGAAGGCTGCTCCTGTCCGGCCTCGAGCATCTGGGCGTTCGCTGTCTGCAGGCAGGCAAACAGGCAGAACGATGCGAAAAGGATTTTAGTCAAATGTTTCATATCGTTATTGTTTGTTTTTTTCATAATTCCAAATATTCTTCCACCTGCGGTGGCTCCAGAGCCAGTTGGCCCTGTCATCTCTGATGTCACGCTCCAGAAGCGAGGCGAAGGCCTTCGTTATCTCTCCGGGCTGTGTCGCGCGGGCATCTTCGCATATCGTCTCGCAGTTTATCACATACCGGCTTCGGCCTGAGCGGTTGATGCCGATGTATGCAACAGGCATGCCTGTCCTCCTTGCTATGGCCTCAGCCCCGGTGACCCACTCGGTACGAAGGCCGAGAAAGTCTGTCTCCAAGCCACCCTTGCCTTCGGGGCACTGGTCTGCGATGAAGAAATAGACCTTCCGCTCGTTCCTGTGCTCCAGCGCATAACGAAGAAAACTGCCCGACGAAACCAGATTCTTCCGTTTGAAACGGTGAAAACTGCGCAGATGCAGGAACAGTTCCTCGCTCAGGCGGTTCGACATCGGGTGGTAGGCACTCACCACGTTGTCATAGCCATAGGTGGCCTCGTCGCTGTAGACCGGAAGGCCGGGTAGCAACTCCCAGTTGCCGGTGTGTCCGAGCAGGACCGCCACGCTTCCATACTTCTCAAAGAGCCCCTCGAGAGCTTCTCCGCCCGTCACGCTGCATACACCTCTGCGTTTGATGTGCCGGTAGCTGCGGGTCAGGCTCCAGACAGTCTCGCAGATAATGTCAGCGATATGCTGATAATAGTCTCTCGAAAGAGTTGTCACGCCATCCTCCGTGAGGTCCGGAAAAGTTCCCGACAGGTTGGTGCGGATCACGCTCATCCGGTATTTCAGGACATCCCCGAGCAGCCAGGCTACGACGCGGGCCAGGACCCGGTGCACGCACAGCGGCAGAAGCGACAGGAGCACTGTCGGCAACATCAGAAGATAAACCGCCAGTGTGCGTAAAAACTTCATTCCAGAGGGCTGTTTTACATTTTATGCAGTTTCAAATTTAATTCAAAAATGCTAAATTTGTTGTTCGAGTAAGCTAAAACTTAAATTCTTATGTTTAAAGGACATCCTAAAGGCTTGTATGCATTGGCTCTTGCCAACACAGGCGAACGATTCGGTTATTACACGATGCTTGCCATCTTCATGCTGTTCCTCCAGGCTAAATTCGGATGGGGCGGCTCCCTGGCCAGCACGACTTATGCAATTTTCCTGGCAGCAGTTTATTTCTTCCCGGTAGTGGGCGGTATCCTGGCCGACAAGATCGGCTACGGCAAATGCGTCGTGACGGGAATCTGCGTAATGTTCCTGGGTTATGTGGCGCTCTCCATCCCCACTGCGGCCAACACTCTCGGTGTTGTGCTGATGCTCGGAGCCCTGCTCTTCATAGCTATCGGTACGGGCCTTTTCAAAGGCAACCTGCAGGTGCTTGTGGGCAACCTCTACGATGACCCGAAATATTCTGCCAAGCGTGATTCCGCGTTCAGCCTGTTCTATATGGCCATAAACATAGGCGCGATGTTCGCTCCTGCTGCGGCAACCGCCATCACCAACAAGTTCCTCAGCAAGGCCGGCCTTATCTACAAGGCCGACATCCCTGCGCTGGCCCATCAGTTCCTGAACGGTACAATTTCAGCTGAGAACACAGCCAAGCTGCAGGATCTTGCATCCATGATGCCCGGCAATGCGGCTTCGATGCCTCTCGACCAGTTCAGCTCATACTACATCGAGCATCTGGCGTCGTCATACAATATGGGATTCGCCATCGCCTGCGTATCTCTGATCGTGTCAATGCTTATCTACGTGCTCACCCGCAACTGGCACAAACACGTTGATGTCAATGCCAAGCAGGCGGCTGCCAAGGGCAATACCGACATCGTCGAGCTCACCCCGAAGCAGACCAAAGACCGCATCGTGGCCCTCTGCCTTGTGTTTGCAGTAGTCATATTCTTCTGGATGGCGTTCCACCAGAACGGACAGTCCCTCACCTGGTTCGCGCGTGATTACACTCAGGACCACGCCGACGGCTGGATAAGGATGGGCTTCAACATATGGGTGCTTGCGCTCATCGCAGCTTCGGTATACACACTGTTCGGAACCTTCCAGTCTGCGACGCGCAAAGGCAAGTTCATCTGCGGCTGCGTGACGGCTATACTTTGGCTCGGCGCGTACTGGATATACAGAGGAATTCCCAATCCCCTCGAGATCCAGCCCCAGCTCTTCCAGCAGTTCAACCCCTTCTATGTAGTTGCCCTGACGCCGGTGTCAATGGCAATCTTCAGTTCGCTTGCCGCCAAGAAGAGCGAGAAGTATCCCAAGGGTATGGAGCCTTCTGCACCCAAGAAGATCGGCCTCGGAATGTTCGTGGCAGCTATAGGTTATGTGATAATGATGCTTGCCTCAAGAGGTCAGGCCTCTCCTGCAGAACTGGGCGGCACCGTTTCTCCCGACCCCGTGGTTCCGGCATACCTCATCTCTACCTACCTCGTGCTGACTTTCGCCGAGCTGCTGCTCAGCCCTATGGGTATTTCATTCGTCACCAAGGTGGCTCCTCCGAAATACAAAGGCCTTATGATGGGTCTGTGGTTTGCTGCAACTGCTATCGGCAACTACCTCAGCTCTATTCCCGGACTGCTCTGGAACAAGGTTCCGCTGTGGGCCAACTGGGGTATCCTTATGGCACTCTGCGTCATCGCGGGAGTCATTATGTTCTCTATGCTCAAGAAGATTGAAGCCGCAACAGAGTCTTAGTTTTCCATGCGACGTTTCTGGCTTTTCGCGATTCTGTCAGCAGTCCTGTCGTTCCATTCTCCGGACTTGAGAGCGGAACCGGAAAGTCCGTTCGCATTCCAGGAAACGACTCTGGATTTCGGAAAGATCAAGGAGGCGGACGGTCCGGTCAGCGGCAGTTTCTATTTTGTCAACCGCTCCTCCAGGCCGGTCCAGATCGATCTTGTGACGACCAGCTGCGGCTGCACTACTGCCGATTATCCCACCAGGCCAGTCGAGCCTGGCGAGATATGTGAGCTGGTGGTGCGTTTCAACCCCGCCAATATGTCCGGCAAGGTATACCGCGACGTGACGGTCATCACTCGTTCGAGCGAAGACCGACTGGTCATCACTGCCGATGTCGAGCCGACACCTGTCGGCCCTGAGCAGATGTACCCTGGCATAGTGGGCGGCGGAATACGTTCCCGCGACCTGTCATACCGTTTCGGCTACGCAGCGCAGGGACGCAGCCAGTCCCAGAGCATAACCCTCTACAACAACGGCGGCAAGACCGTTCTCCTCAAAGCTGAAAGCAGCAATCCTAACCTCACTGTCAAGTGCCCGTACTCCCTGAAACCTGGCACTGCCGATGCAATGACAGTGACCTACGACATTCCCGTTTCAGCTTCCAGCTACGGCGTGACCGACGACACCGTCATCCTCTATGTCGACGGAGTGAAAGCTGAGCACCCCATCCGCCTGAGCGCCATAATGGTCGACGATCTCGACCGCAACGACAAGAGCGCTCCTTCAATGAGGGTCGACCCGTCATATATCACAGTGAAAGACATCCGCAAGGGCAAGACCGTGCGCAGACATTTCTCCATCTACAACGACGGACGCAAAGATCTCTTCATCCGTCACGTGAAGACCTCTGCCGGAGTCACCACGCCTCTCAAGGCCGGCACGAGCGTGCCGCCCGGTAAAAGCATTACCGTCGATGTCAGGGTAACTGCGCTCAAGCCGTCCTCGACCTCAGATGAGAACATCTATATCATTACCAACGACCCCCAGAGGCCACAGAAAGAAATAGTCATCAGGACTATAACAAAATAACCTAAAACTTATACTCATGAAAAAACTTTTCGTAGCTATGATTGCGATGTCGATGATGGTATTGACATCCTGCAAGAACAATGCTTCAGGCAATTATGAGTACCCGTTCCAGAATCCCAACCTGTCGACGGAGAAGAGGGTGGACAACATCATCTCCCTGCTGACTCCCGATGAGAAGATCGGACTTATGATGAACGGATCCATTTCGGTGGAGCGCCTCGGCATTCCTGCCTACAACTGGTGGTCAGAAGCCTGCCACGGCATCTGCACCAACGGTGCTACCGTTTTCCCTCAGGCCATCGGCCTTGCTGCTACCTTTGACCAGGATATGCAGTATGACATCTACACGATGGTTTCCGACGAGGCCCGCGCCCACTGGAACATTACCAACCACAACCAGATGGACAAGACAGAGGCTACAGGAGGCATCTGGAACCAGGGACTTTCATTCTGGTGCCCTAACATCAACATCTTCCGTGATCCCCGCTGGGGCCGCGGCCAGGAGACTTACGGCGAGGATCCGTACCTGACAGGCACTATGGGAAGCGCTACGGTAAGAGGTATGCAGGGCAATGACAAAAGATATCTCAAGACCCATTCTTGTGCAAAGCACTATGCAGTGCACAGCGGTCCTGAGTCAGGCCGTCACCGTGACGACGTCTATGTTTCAATGCGTGATCTCTGGGAGACATATCTCCCCGCATTCAAGGAGCTTGTGACCGAAGCTGACGTGCAGGAAGTGATGTGCGCATACAACCGCTACGAAGGTGAACCTTGCTGCGGCAATGACAGGCTTCTTGTCGACATCCTCCGCAACAAGTGGGAATACAAGCATCTCGTGGTTTCTGACTGCGGTGCCATCAACAACTTCTACACCAAGGGCCAGCACGAAACCCATCCGGATGCTGCCACTGCCAGTGTTGACGGAGTTCTCTCAGGCACCGACATCGAGTGCGGTACCAGCTACAAGGCGCTCAAGACCGCCCTTGCCGACGGACTCATCAAGGAAAGCGACCTCGACGTCAGCCTGCGCCGCATTTTCACCAGCCGCTTCGAGCTTGGCCTCCACGACCCTGAGTCGATGGATCCCTGGGCAAACCTCGGCGCAGAGACTATGAGCAGCCCCGAGCATACGGCAATGGCCCAGAGGGCGGCACGTGAGGCTATGGTACTCCTCAAGAACGACGGTATCCTTCCTCTCTCAAAGAACACCAAGACCATCGCTGTCGTCGGTCCCAACGCCGACAATGCAGGTATGCAGAACGGTAACTACAGCGGTACTCCCACTGCAGAGAACACTCTTTCAATCCTCAACGCTCTCAAGAAAGCTGTTCCGGGTGTGAACATCATCTATGAAAAAGGCTGCGAACTTGCCGATCCGTATCTGACTCTTGACCATATGGCCGACCTTAACGGCGGCAAAGGCCTCCACGGTGAATATTTCAATAACACCAATATGTCAGGCACTCCCGTTGCAACTGCTGACTACACCAACCTCAATCTCCGTACTTCAGGTGACTATCGCTTTGCTCCGGGTGTCGAGATGACCAACTTCTCAGCACGCTACACAGGAACCTTCATTGCTGACTTTACCGGTGATATGAACTACAGCATCCGCGGTAACGACACCTGGAAGTTCACTGTCAACGGAAAAACCGTAGCAGAACAGAAGGAAGCCACCAATATGCGTTATGGCCGCGGCCAGGTTCCGCAGACTTCATTCCCCGTAGTGAAGGGTCGCACATACACTGTAGCCATCGACTATACAAAGGGCGAGACCGGTACTGCATATTTCGCATTCAACCTCAGCCAGCGCAAGCTTCCCGACTATGACGAGATTGCTGCCAAAGTTGCCGGCGCTGACGTAATCATTATGGTAGGCGGCCTCTCTGCACAACTCGAGGGCGAAGAGATGATGGTGACCTATGACGGCTTCTCAGGCGGTGACCGTACCAAGATCGAACTTCCCGAGCCTCAGGTCAAACTCCTCCAGGCTGTACATTCTACCGGCAAACCGGTCGTATTCGTGAACTGCACAGGCAGCGCCATCGGCTTCGGAGCTATCGAGAACCAGTACAATGCTCTTCTCCAGGCCTGGTACGGCGGACAGGCTGCAGGCATCGCTGTGGCTGACATCCTCTTCGGCGACTACAACCCTGCAGGACGTCTTCCCGTAACATTCTACGCTTCAACCAGCCAGCTTCCCGACTTCAAGGACTACAGCATGGAGAACCGCACTTACCGCTATTTCACCGGCAAACCTCTCTATGCGTTCGGATATGGTCTCAGCTATACCAGCTTCACCTATGGCGACGCCAAGCTTTCAAAGAATTCAGTGAAGGCCGGCAAGGGTGTTGACATCACTATCCCCGTGACCAACTCAGGAAAGCGTGACGGAGACGAAGTAATCCAGGTTTACGTGAAGAGTCTTGACAATCCTGAGGCTCCCATCAAGGCCCTCAAGGGCTTCAAGCGTGTCAATATCGCTGCCGGTGCAACTGCAAGCGTGAAGATTACTCTCGAGCCCGATGCATTTGCGTACTACAGTGCAGCTATCGATGAACTTGCTCCGAGAGCCGGCAAATACCAGATCCTCTACGGCAGTTCGTCACGCGACGAAGACCTCAAGGCTCTGGATTTCCAGGTTCTTTGATTCAGGAAAGCTTGAGTGCGTCGATTTCGGCGTACTTGTCGAGGATGGAACGGGCTACCTTGAGCAGTTGCTCTCCCTTCTCTGTAAGGATGAGGGATTTATCGTAACGGATGAAAAGGGCGCAGCCCAGTTCCTCCTCAAGCTTCGCTATATGGTTGGAAACTGCAGGCTGGCTGATGCCGAGCGACGCTGCGGCTTTGCTGAAGTTGAGGCACTCGGCGGCTTCGCAGAAAGCTTTGAGACGGTTATCTGTCATAACAGGCCCAAAGTTAGCGATTTATTTGGTAATTAAGATTTAAGTTGTATCTTTGCAGCCCCTTTGGAAAAACCGAAGGGGCTTTTTAACTAACAAATTATCAAAGAACATGTTTAACCAGTACGAAACCGTTTTCATCGCAACTCCCGTTTTGTCTGAAAGCCAGATGAAGGAAGCGGTAGCTAAGTACACCGACCTTATCAAAGGTAACAACGGTGAGGTTGTGTATGAGGAGGATTGGGGCCTGCGCAAGCTCGCTTACCCTATCCAGAAGAAGACCACAGGTTTTTACCACTTGATCGAGTTCAAGGCAGAACCTGAATTTATCAACACTTTGGAGACCCAGTACAGGCGTGATGAGCGCATCATCCGCTTCCAGACTGTGGCTATGGACAAACACGCAGTGGCTTATGCTGAGCGCCGTCGCGCAAAGAAAGCCAACGCAACTGCAGAACAACCAGCTAATACGGAGGAATAAACAATGGCACAGGACGATATCAGATATCTCAATCCCCCGACAGTCGAGGTTAGAAAGAAAAAATACTGCCGCTTCAAAAAAGCCGGTATCAAGTATGTAGATTACAAGGATCCTGAGTTTCTCAAGAAATTCCTCAACGAGCAGGGCAAGATCCTTCCCCGCCGTATCACCGGTACTTCTCTGAAATTCCAGCGCAAAGTGGCCCAGGCCATCAAGAGGGCTCGCCATCTTGCACTTCTTCCTTATGTTACTGACCTTTTGAAATAGGAGGCTGCACTATGGAAATCATTCTCAAACAAGACATCAAAAACCTCGGTCTGAAAGACGACATCGTAAAGGTTAAGAACGGTTACGCAGCCAATTATCTCATTCCTCAGGGAATGGCTATTATGGCTACCCCCTCTGCAAAGAAGGTTCACGCTGAGAATCTCCGTCAGCGCGCCCACAAAGAGGCTAAGCTGGTGGCTGACGCTGAAGCTCTTGCAGCTAAGCTCGAAGGCCTCACCGTTAAAGTTCCTGCAAAGGTCAGCTCAAACGGCAAGGTGTTCGGTTCAGTAGGCAACATCCAGGTGGCTGAGGCTCTCGCCGCTATGGGTTACGAAATCGACCGCAAGAACATCGATATGGACGCCATCAAGGAAGTCGGCGTCTATGACGTGGCAGTTAAATGCTACCGAAACGTGAAAGCCACCCTTAAGGTGGAAGTTGCAGGCGAGGAAGCTGCTGAAGAGTCAGCAGAGGCTAAGGCTGAGTAAGCCGTTGGAATCTGTTGAACCATATCATACTGCTGACCGGGTTCTGACAATCCGGTCAGTTTTTTTTATATATTTGGAGTGTTGACAGGAGTATGAAGATAAAGATACACGATTCAGTGAAGGACTACACCATGATGGTCGTAGGCTGTTTCCTTTATTCTTTCGGCGCTGTGCTTTTCGTCGAGCCTTATGGTTTCGCCCCTGGCGGGACATACGGTCTTGCAATGGTGTTCCACCATCTGTGGGGATGGAGGACCGAGGTCGCCGCGCTCTGTATGGATATTCCCCTACTCATCATAGGCTCCATAATCCTCGGAGCCAAGTTCGGCATCAAGACACTCATCTGCACGATCCTGCTGCCGCTGTTCATGCTCCTTGTCCATTCCGTCTACGGATATGACGCCCTGCTGGACCCGGGGCTCACCGATTTCACACAGATGCATCAGCAGATGCTGTCGTCAGTGTTCGGCGGCGTGATCTACGGAGTCGGCCTCGGAATGGTCTACCGCACAGGCACAACGACCGGCGGTTCGGATGTCATCAATATGATAGTGCGTAAATATTTCCACATCTCGATGGGCACCGCATCTATCATTGTCGACGGCCTGATCACGCTGTCGACTGTCCTTGCTTTCGGCGACTGGGCCCTGCCTATGTATTCCTGGGTGATAATCTTCGTCGCTGCGGTGATCCAGGACCGCGTGATGCAGGGGGCGCCGTCAAAGACGCTTATGATCATTACATCGAAGGTCGACGAGGTGCGTGACTATATCATTGAAGAGATGGGGCGTGGCGCCACCTTGATTCCCGGAACGGGGCTTTATGAGGGCAAGCAGCGTGACATCATCTATGTTGTGGTCAGCGGCCGCGAGGTGATACAGCTCCGCAAGCTGATAGCCGAGATCGACCCGAAGGCCTTCATCAACGTCATCAACAGTTCTGAGATTCTTGGAGAGGGCTTCAAGAGCATCCACTTCCAGTAGGAGCTAAGCTTCTTTTACTTTTCCGGCCAGCATACCGCAGGCGGCGAGGATGTCTTCGCCGCGCGATGCCCTTATCGTGGTTGTGATTCCGGCTTTCATAAGCCTCTGTTCGAAGAGTTCCATAACCTCTGTGGGGCAGGTGCGCAGTTCGCTGTCCGGAATCTTGTGGAAACGGATGAGATTGACGCGGCAGGGAATGCCTTTCAACAGGGCGATTATGCCGTCGGCGTGGCGCTTGTCGTCGTTGATTCCGGCAAACATAGTGTACTCGAAACTTACCCGGCGCTGGCCGCTGAAGTCATATTTCCTGATCAGGGCGATAACGTCACGGATGTCGTGTTTGTGCTGCACGGGCATCAGTTCCTCTCGCTCCCCGGGGAAAGGATTGTGGAGACTGACGGCCAGATGGCATTTTGTGGTGTCCAGGAATTCTTTCAGTTTGTCGGGAATGCCTATGGTCGAGAGTGTGATGCGCTTCGGACTCCAGGCGAATCCCCATTCGGCCGTAAGGATCTCTATGACCTTGCTTATGTTGTCCCAGTTGTCAAGTGGCTCTCCCATACCCATAAAAACAGCATTGGTGAGCTCGTCGGCCTCGTCAATGCAGATGAACTGGGACAGGATTTCCGCCACTGTAAGATTACCGTGGAAGCCTTGCCTTCCGGTCATGCAGAAATGGCAGCCCATCTTGCATCCGGCCTGGCAGGATACGCAAACCGTTGCCCGTTCTCCGTCGGGAATCATCACCGTCTCGACAAATCTGCCTCCGGCGGTGGGGAATGTGTATTTCTTTGTGCCGTCAGTGGAGGTGATGCATCCGGCGGAAGTGCAGGCCCCGACCTTGCAGGTCAGTGACAGTTTTTCTCTTGCAGCCTTGGAAAGATTGGTCATCTGGGAGATGTCCGTAACCTTCTTTTTGTAAAGCCAGTCGGCCATCTGTTTTGCCGCAAAACGGGGGAGACCCTGCTCTTTGCACAGGGCTTCAAGCTCCGTCAGATTCATTCCCAGAAGTGCTGTTTCCATGCCAAATATATGTTGTGCAAAAGTATGAAAAAGATTAAATTTGCCTGACAAACATCAGCGGTTTATTAACTCATAACAATCATTATTATGGCTAAAGAAGAAGTAAACAAGCCGGCCGAACCGAATTCGGAGAAGCTCAAGGCTCTGCAGGCCACCATCTCGAAGATCGAGAAGGACTACGGCAAAGGGACAATCATGAAGTTGGGAGATCAGCCTGATTGTTCAGTTTCTACAATCGCATCGGGCTCTATCGGGCTCGACCACGCACTCGGCATCGGAGGTTATCCCCGCGGCCGTGTCATTGAAATCTACGGACCGGAGTCAAGCGGTAAGACCACGCTCGCAATCCACGCGATAGCTGAAGCCCAGAAGACCGGAGGCATCGCCGCCATCATCGATGCCGAGCACGCCTTTGACCGCACTTATGCCAAGAATCTCGGAGTGAACGTCGACACCCTGCTGATTTCGCAGCCGGACAACGGTGAGCAGGCCCTTGAAATCGCCGACAACCTCATCCGCAGCGGCGCCATCGACATCATCGTTATCGACTCAGTGGCCGCACTGACACCGAAGGCTGAGATAGAAGGAGAGATGGGCGACAGCAAGGTAGGCCTCCACGCCCGCCTGATGAGCCAGGCACTCCGCAAGCTCACTGCCAACATTTCCCGCACCAACACCTGCTGCATCTTCATCAACCAGCTCAGGGAGAAGATCGGCGTGATGTTCGGCAATCCCGAGACCACAACCGGCGGAAATGCACTGAAGTTCTACGCTTCAGTCCGCATCGACGTCCGCAAGATAGGCCAACTTAAGGACGGCGACGACGCCACCGGAAGCCGTACCCGCGTCAAGATCGTCAAGAACAAGATGGCTCCGCCTTTCCGCAAGGCCGAGTTTGACATTGTCTTCGGTGAAGGTATCTCAAAGATCGGTGAGATCATCGACCTTGGTGTCGAGTTCAACATAATCAACAAGGCAGGCAGCTGGTTCAGCTATGGTGACACCAAGATAGGCCAGGGCCGTGACGCCGTCAAACAGATACTTCTGGACAACCCTCAGCTCGCAGACGAGATCGAGGCAAAGATCCGTGAAGTCCTTACACAAATCAAAGACTAGTTTTAAGAAATGGATATCGTTCTCAGCGGCATACGCCCTACCGGCCATCTTCATCTTGGCAACTACTTCGGGGCGCTGCGCAACTTCGTCAAGATTCAGGAAACACACAAGTGCTTCTTTTTCATAGCAGACCTTCATTCCCTCACAACCCATCCGCATCCCGAGGATTTCCACAACGGAGTCCGCATCATCCTGTCGGAGTATCTGGCCGCAGGTCTCGACCCCGAGAAATGCGCCCTCTATGTGCAGAGTGACGTTCCGGAGGTGTCGGAGTTGTATGTCCTGCTGAATATGCTGGCATACAAGGGGGAGATGGAACGCACGGCTTCATTCAAGGACAAGGTGCGCCTTCAGCCCGACAATGTCAACACAGGCCTGCTGACCTATCCGGTGCTGATGGCTTCCGACATCCTCATCCACCGTTCGAAATACGTTCCGGTGGGCAAGGACCAGGAGCAGCACCTGGAGATAGCCCGCCTGCTTGCCCGCCGTTTCAACCATATGTACGGCGTGGACGTGTTCCCGGAGCCCCAAGCCTTCAATTTCGGTGATGACCTCATCAAGGTTCCAGGCCTCGACGGAAGCGGAAAGATGGGCAAGAGCGAAGGGAACGGCGTATACCTTTATGAGGACGACAAGTCCATCACAAAGAAGGTTATGAGAGCCGTCACTGACAGCGGCCCGACAGAGCCGAATTCAAAGAAACCTGAAGTAATCGAGAATCTCTTTACCCTGATGAAGCTGGTGAGTGAGCCCGAAACCGTTGCATTCTTCGAAGAGAAATGGAACGACTGCTCGATCCGCTACGGCGATATGAAGAAGCAGCTTGCGGCCGACATCTGCAAGACCGTGGCTCCCATCCGCGAGAGAATCGATGCTATATACAATGACACCGACTATCTGCACCGCGTGACAGCCCTGGGTCGCGACAAGGCCCGTGCTTCGGCTTCCGCCACCCTGCAGCTTGCCCGCGAGGCGGTCGGTTTCAAACCTTTCTAGGCTATCATAAACACTAAATACTATGGCTGAAACTTCAACAAAAGAATCGAAAGGCTTCTATAAGTTGTCCTGGGGCCAGAGAATCGGCTTCGGTGCCGGAGACATGGCGCAGAACCTTGTCTACCAGACCATAAGCATCTGGCTGCTCTTCTTTTACACAAATGTCTTCGGGCTCAAGCCCGGCGCAGCTGCCCTGATGTTCCTTATCGTCCGCCTCGTGGACGTCCTCTGGGATCCGGTTGTCGGTACCATCGTTGACAAGAAAAATCCCAAGTGGGGCAAATACCGTTCTTGGCTCATACTTGGCGGTATTCCGCTGGTCGGCCTTGCCATCCTCTGCTTCTGGAACGGTTTCAGCGGCTCTCTGCTGTATGCCTACATCACATATGTGGGTATGTCTATGTGCTACACTCTTGTGAATGTGCCTTATGGTGCTCTGAATGCTTCGCTTACCCGCGACACCAATGAGATCACCATCCTGACGTCCACCCGTATGTTCATGGCCAATCTCGGCGCCCTCTGCGTGAAGTCTCTGCCCCTCATCATCGCCATCTTCGCTCCGAAGGTGCTCGATCCAGCCACCGGCAAGATGACAGCTGTCTACAATACTCCTGAAGCGGCTCCCGCCTGGTTCATCACTATGACCATCTTCGCCCTGGCCGGCCTCGCCCTGCTGTTCTTCTGCTTCGCGAAGTGTAAAGAACGTGTCGTTATGGACGAGAAAGAGTCAGCCAACGTCAAGGTCAGCGACTTGTGGATGGAGTTCGGCCGCAACAAGCCTTTGCGGATAGTTGCCTTCTTCTTCATCACTGCCTTTGCAATGATGAGCGTCAGCAACGCTGCAGATGCCTACTTCATGACTTTCAATGTGGGTGCGACTCCGCTTCTCACAACATTGTTCATGTGGCTTGGTACGATTCCGGCGTTTATATTTATGCCCCTCGTTCCGGCCATCAAGCGCAAGATCGGCAAGAAAGGAATGTTCTACCTCTTCCTTGGCGTTGCGATACTCGGTATGATGATGATGTACACGTTCGTGTCCATCCCTGCCACCAAGAGCAACTTCGTGCTGCTCTGCATCGCCCAGTTCGTCAAGTCTACAGGCATCATCACTGCTACCGGTTATATGTGGGCTCTCGTGCCTGAGGTTATCTCTTACGGTGAATATACGACCGGCAAGCGCATCGCCGGCATCGTAAATGCTCTTACAGGCATCTTCTTCAAAGCCGGTATGGCTCTTGGCGGCGTTGTTCCCGGTCTCGTACTCGCGTGGGTAGGTTTCAATGCCGATGCCGCCCAGCAGACTCCGCTTGCACTCCAGGGTATCCTCTGGCTTGTCTGCGTCATCCCGGCGATCCTGCTCCTCCTTGCCATCTTCATCATCAGCAAGTATGAGCTCAGCGACGAGCGAATGGACGAGATCAACCGCGAAATCGAAGCCCGTCACGCATAGTCTGCACTAAGGCTCATTCTGATATGACTGCGGACCGCAATCAGCGGCCCGCAGTTTTTTATGCACGCTCTGCACGTTTTGAAAGTCCTCTGCGAGTTTTGAAAGCGCCGGTTTCCCCGTTTTGAGCATAGACAGATAAGGATATGCAGTATCTTTGAAACCATTACAATTAACTTGCTGATAATCAATTGTTGTTTAACAGAATTCTTAAGTCAGGATAATATATATAAAACAATACTATGGAAAAACGTTACAAGGAACTCTATGAAGCGCCGTTGACAGAAGTCGTGGAGCTGAATACGAATGCAGGAATTCTCTCTGCCACAACAGAAGATTACACAATGTCAGGCAACAGCTATGACGATTCTGATTTTCACGAGTAGGAGGGCAGCAGTATGAAACAAAGAATTACCATTATTATTGCAGCGTTTGCTTTCTTAGCCCTTGTATCCTGCACAGATGGGATAGTTTCCAATGTCGATCCTGTGCAATCGGCCAATCCCGAAGGTGGCGTAGTGTTCACAGCCACTACGGAAGGCCCAGCCACGAAAACAACTTTATCAGGTGATGATGAGAACGGCTACCAGGTCAACTGGCAGAGCGGAGACATGATTGCCGTAAGAAACTATGTATTCGGAACACCACCTGTAGTATTCTACACTACCACCAGCAATACCACCTACGGTGAGTTTACCTACGACAGTGGTGCTGAAGAATTGACAAACCCGCCTTACTATGCCTTTTATCCTGCAGAATACTGGAGTGAACAAAATGCAGCATATCCTGTAGTCCAGAAACACGTCCCTGGAGCGGTAAAGGCTCCGATGTTTGCCTATAGCGAAACCAATCATCTCCAGTTCAAGAATATCGGCGGTCTTGTCAGGATTAACCTCAAAACTCCTTTGACAGGAAAAAAGATCAAGAAAATCTATCTCTATTCCACCTCCCAGAGCTTGAGCGGCACCATTACAAACATAACCTCACTTAACAGCAATCCTACCGCAACTGTTGACAAAAACAGTCCGGCCCAGCATCCTGTGGTATTGGAATGCTGCAATGAAGGCGTGGAGATAGGTTCCTCTCCTACGCCATTCTACATCGCAGTTCCGGCAAACACCTATACCGAACTCACGATAGGTGTAATCACCGTAGACGGCATAAAGCAGACTTACACCCTGAATTCAGACAAGAGCATAGTTGTAGAGAGAAGTGCCATTACCGACATAAACCTTACTTTCAACAAGGATCCTGAAATCATCGACCTCAGCGAAAACGGTACGGCCAACACCTATATAGTAAATACTGTGGGCTACTATAAGTTCAAGGCTACCGTAAAGGGTAACGGCGGGCTCGACCCTGTCACCGGAACAACGGCCACGGAGATAAACAAGAACGACATCAGCGGAGTAACGGTACTATGGGACCTCAAGCAGAGAGGCAATGTCGTATACCACGACGGAAAAATGCAGTCCCATCATATTGTTTACCACGACGGCTACATATATTTCTACAAAAACTATAACCTTGAAGGAAACTCTTATGTGGCCATTTTCAAGGACAAGGAAGGCGGAACCGACGGAGTCTATGACAAGGGAATAGATGAGATCCTCTGGAGCTGGCTCATCTGGGCGACACAAAATCCTTCCAGCGTGGTTTACAACGGCAACGAGTTCATGGACCGCAACATCGGCTCTGTTACTACCGGAACTTTCGACGACGGAAAATACACCGCAGGTTTCAGCTATCAGTGGGGAAGACCTGCCCCGTTCGCGTCTTCATTAGGGCAGGCATATACTCCTTTCAATTACGTCCCTCCAAGAACCTCTGTCTTCTCATTTGAAAACATAGGAAACGGAACTACCGTAGACCACGCCACTTCACATCCAGTCACATTCTTCTACCATGGCAGCAGAAGCAACTGGATGCCGGATAATGCAACTTGCATGACCCTTTGGTCAGATGACGTCAAAACCATTTATGACCCGTCACCAATAGGCTGGAAAGTTCCTTCAAAGGCCCAACTGACCGGAATAACATCTGCAGTGTCCTTCTATGGATCCGGTTTTATCGGCCCTGGCAGCAGTTCAGATTTCGGATATGGAAATCCTGGCTCCGTTTTGCTGTGGAGCAGTACCTGTGACGACAGTGACGGTTTCATTGGAGCCTGGGCTAACGCGTATGGCTCAATGTATAAAAAATATGGAAGTTGGCCTGACGTATATATGATGGCCGGTATGCCTGTCCGTCCTGTAAGAGACGAGTCAACTATGACCTGGGTCGACCTCAGTGCTTCCGGTACAGCCAACAGCTACATAGTTCCCGGATCCGGCAACTACAAGTTCAAGGCAACTGTAAGGGGCAACGGCGCTGCAGACCTTGCCGGAGTAAGCAAGAACATCAGCGCATCCGAAATTGCCTCCGCATCTCTGGTTTGGGCTAGCTACGGCACAACAACAGCTCCGGGAGAAGCTGAGATGTTGTTCAACGTTCATTATCAGGATGGCTATGTCTATTTCCGTGTTCCCGACACTTTCAGGGCAGGCAATGCTGTGGTTGCAGTAATGAATGCTTCCAACCAGTATCTGTGGAGCTGGCATCTCTGGTTCACCGATGCAGACATTGAAGGCAAAGCCCAGACATATCCAAGCGGAGCCCAGATGATGGACCGCAACCTGGGGGCCCTGAGCGCCACCTACAATTCATCCAACACGGCAGACTGGGGGCTTATGTACCAGTGGGGAAGGAAGGAACCGTTCCTGAACTCCTGGAGCAATCAGTATAGCTCCGGCTATATTTCATCATCCAATGCAGGAACTGTGTACAGGCCGGCCGTTTGGGGAACCAATGAAAGCATTGTAACTGCATATCAGGCCAATTCTACCGTTGCTGCGGTAAACAGACTGTCACCTACATATCTTTACAGCAGCTGGTACATAAGCAGTTCTCAGTCTGGTCAGTTGGAATGGGCTTCTGACATGACGGACAATCTCTGGGCAGAAGACAAGACCATCTTTGACCCTTGCCCTGCCGGGTGGAAGGTTCCGGACAAAGCTGTCTGGGAAGGTTCCTTCATGACCAGCCTTGCCAATGCAACATTCTCCAACAATGGATTCACCGTTTCCGGCATCAGATACCCCAGCACCGCTGTCAGACTGCCTCAATCCATTTACATAAACGGCACCAAATACAACAACGGCGGTCTAATACTTGAGAACCAGTCTGATTACCATGTCTTTCTCTGGGCTTTCAACGGACAGTTGCACAAGGAGAAATTCAATTATGAAAACGAAGGGCAATATTCACAGGCTCTCCCTGTAGCACCCGGGGTTTATTCAAATCCTCCGATAAGAAGCTCTTTCGTCCAAGAGTATGACTTTTCTATAGCATATACTGCGTGGCGACAGGATGCAGGAATGCCAAGTCACTCTACATCTTATTTCTATAGGACCAGAGCCGGCGCCGTACGCTGCGTTCGGGAATAAAAAGAGAAAAAGGATATCTTTGCAGGTATGAAGCGTTCCGTCCTCATACTTCTTGCTATCCTCGCCGCGGCGTGCCAAAGTCCAGGTGTTGTGGACCCGTCCAGTCACGACGGTTATGAGTTCCACAAGATGTACGTCGAGCTGCTGCCGGACCTAAACGTACCGCGCAGCGGGCATAAGCTGGCTTATGTCGGCGGAGAACTGACGGTGATAGGGGGGCACACGACTGGTTTCATTCCCACGTCCACGGCCGAGTACTACAGCGATGGAGAGTGGCATCTTGTGAACACTCTGTACCCGCACGATTGCGGCTTCTGCGTCGTCCTTCCGTCTGAGGAAATCATAGTCGGCGGCGGCTGCGCCGAACCCTTCGGTATCGGGCAGACATGGGCTGTGGAGAAGTATGACCCCATATCACACAGTTTCTCCCCGCTTCCGATCCTTGACAGCAAACGTGGAGCCAACGTAATGGCGGCCCGATTTTCCGACGGCCGCATAATAGTGGCAGGCAACTGGTATGCAGAAGATGTGATATCAACCTACTCGCCCGAATCCGGAGGAACGATCCTTCGGATTCCGACAATAGGGCGTGCCCATCCGCTTATATTGCAGACCTCGCCTGACAATGCTGTTGTCTTGGGTTCTGTAGGCGAGCGGAATGACATCCTGCCTCCTGTGGCGGACCGTTTGAGTGGAGATTCTTTCGAAGTGCCGCTGTTGCAGGAGTGGGAGGATTGGTTAATCCCGGGGGGGCAGCAGATGAGTCACTTGTTCATTGGTGACGAGACAGTGGGTGGTTATGCCTGGCTCTTTCCTGCCGCACGCAAGTCAGATGGTCAGCTGGCTCTGATCAAAGTGGTGGGAGAGACATTCTCCGTGCTGGAAACCGAGAAACCACTGCTGATGGATAGTCCTTATAGGGAGCCTCTTTCGCTTTATCCCATGCTGCTTGCCGACAGAGATCGGGAATGCGCCTGGATAATCCGCACTGTCATTGGAACGAGTGATATCTCTGTGACCAAAGTAGATTATGGCGAAGCTCTTCGTGGCGGCAAGGCTCCGGTAAGCGACTATCGTGCTGAACTGCCGGACGGCCTGCTTGCTCCGTGTGAGATTTGGGCGACACTCCTGCCCGGAGGCCGCATCGCCGTTGTCGGGGGCCTTACTTCTCCGGACAACTATAACCCCAGTGCCGCCGCATTCATCCTGCATACGGAGCCGGAACAGCCAAGTGTAATCCAATGGTGGATGATTGTTTGTGCTTTAGTGCTGCTTGGCGCTGCCGGAGTTTTTCTGGCCTTTCGTTCCGGAAAAGGCAGGAATGGGCGCGAACAGGTGCCGGAGGGCCCGATGGATGAACTTATGAAGCGTATTGCGGTTCAGATGGAGGAAAACCATCTGTTCCTGAGGCCGGGTCTGACAAAAGAAGAAGTTGCACTGGCCGTCGGCTCCAATTCCCGCTATGTGTCCGACTGCATCAATCTTAAAGCCGGCTGCTCATTCATCGATTTTGTAAACGATTACCGCATCCGGTATGCACAGCGGCTTTTGTATGAGAATCCTGATATGCGTGTCGGCGAAATCAGCGAAGAATCCGGCTTCTCCAGCGAAGTCACATTCTACCGCAATTTCAAGGCACGCACCGGCCAGACTCCTACAGAGTGGCTGGCTTCACAAAGCCGTATGTAAGCCGGGCGGCGTTTGATTCTGGCCGGAATCAATAAGTCGTCTTGATGCGCGAGGCTGTCAGTGTTATGTCTCGGTTCGAAGAAGCCGGGGCAGGATTGCCTTGGAACCTGCGCTGCTCCGGAGCTACGATCGTTATAGTGAGGTCATCTCTGTCGGGGGAGAAGTTGAAGCGGAAGCGTTCCTGACAACCGTTGTTGAACAATGACAGGTAATAGGCCCCCAACTCATCGGCTCCTGTCCAGGCACACCAGCCCGCAGTTGTCATCGGCGTGGTGTTCATCGTGTTGGCATAGACGGTCCCGCCGAAAAGCAGGGTTCTGTCCGTGCTGCCCATCTGCCAGTTGTCCAGGCCGAAAGGTATGTTGTGGATGGCTTCGCCTGTCTCAAGGGTAAGAGTCATATTGCCCTTGGCGTCGAAACGGAAGGAGATTCCGGTGAGTCCGTATGAGTTCTGGTGCATCCTGTAGCGCAGGGTGCGGGAACGTTCTGCCGGTGCGGCAGATGGCTCGGGGAACGGCTTCTTCAGGGCATAGGGCTCGATGGCCGCCTGCAGGTCAAAGTTCTTGTTGGGCTTGAGTTTCTTGTCGCTCATTCCGTCCAGCAGATTGTATATGAGTTGGTTGAATCCGGCTTCATCGCCAATCTGGCCGTTCGATGCCACCACAAGGTCGTATTCAGGGATAACCATTATCAGTTGGTTCTGGCCACCGATGGCTCGCCAGGAATTGTGCCGTCCCATCCATATCTGGTATCCGTAGCCCTGTCCGCCGTCATCCTTGTTGTTTTCCTCTTCGGAAAGACCCGGTCGCTGGAAAATGTGAGGCGTTGTCATACCCTCCACCCATTCGCGGTTCAGCAGTTGCTTGCCTTGCCATACGCCTTTGTTCTTCAGAAAAATGCCGAACTTGGCCAGGTCCGAAGTCTTGCTGTGCATGCCGCCGTTGCCCATATTGCGGCCGTCCAGGTCCATCTCCCATGTTACGTCGCGGATTCCCAGAGGATCCAGCAGGCGCGGTTTCAGGTATTCATACAGAGTAAGGCCGGTCACGCGGGTGATGATTTGTGAGAGCATATGGGAACAGGTTATATTGTAGGCGAACGATGTGCCCGGTTCGTGGGCGTAGTCCATAGCCAGGAAAGAGCGCACCTGATCGTCACCGGAGCCGGGATACTGTGTGCGGGCATGACCGGCCGACATCGTCAGAAGGTGTTCCACAGTCAGTCGTTCCAGTTCCGGGGCAGTCTTTTCCGGCATCAGGTCGGGGAAGAAATCCGTTACCTTGTCGCTCACTTTCAGCAGCCCCTCCTGCACTGCAAAACCGACTGCTGCACCAGTGAAGGTCTTGGTGGCAGAATACATTGCGTGAGGGTACTGCGGGCCATAGGGCGCCCACCAGTGCTCGGCCACCACTTTGTCGTGCCTGAGCAGCATCAGTCCGTGGACCTCGTAACCGCCCTCTTCCAGGGCACGGAACCAGTCTGAAATGGCTTCCGAGCGGATGCCTTCCGCCTCCGGAGTGCTGCGTTGCAAACCGTCGTCATATACCTGTGCTGACAGTCCAAAGGAGATGCAGAGGACTGCTAAAAGGATAATAGTCTTTTTCATAGTGCTTGATAGTTTCCAGCTATGAAGTTATGAAAAAAGCAGCGAATAACTTCGCTGCTTTTTTAGTGCCCGGAACAGGGCTCGAACCTGCACAGACTATTCGTCCACTAGTCCCTGAAACTAGCGCGTCTACCAATTCCGCCATCCGGGCTCAGGGCTGGGTGCAAATGTAATACAATTTTTCTTAAATTTGCTATTCCACCTGTTAAACTAAATCACTTTTATGAAACGTTTCTTTTCTATTATGTCCGTTCTGCTGGCCTTCAGCGTACTGTGCTATGGCCAGGATACCCCTTATTTCAACACAGACGTCAACCAGATAAACCGCGCTGACATCGGAACCACGATGCAGTTCGAAAATCTCCAGTCCATATCTCTCGAAGGTATGTGGAAGTTCGATTTCGTGGAGAACTACGACCAGCGCCCCGTTGATTTCTACAAGACAGATTTCAACGACAAAGGCTGGGCTTCGATGCCTGTACCCGGAATCTGGGAGCTGAACGGTTATGGCGACCCCGTCTATACCAACACCGGTTATGCCTGGAAGAGTTTCTTCAGGACCAATCCGCCTGAGATTCCGACAGAGCACAACCGTACTGGCTCATATAGAAAAGACATAAACATACCTGCCGGATGGCTGGAGAGCGGACAGCGGGTTTTCGCCCATTTCGGCTCTGTGACATCCTGCATCACCCTTTACATCAACGGAAAGTTTGTGGGCTACAGCGAAGACAGCAAGGTGGAAGCCGAATTCGACATAACCGACTTCCTGAAACCGGGCGACAATCTCTTCGCCTTCCAGGTGCTTCGCTGGTGCGACGGAACATATCTTGAAGACCAGGATTTCTGGAGACTCACAGGAGTAGCCAGGGAATGCTATATCTACAAACGTCCCGAGGCAAGGGTACGTACGATAGAAGTTACCCCGGCGCTGGCCAACAACTATACCAACGGCTTCCTTAACATCCGCGGAGCTGCTACCAAAGGCGTTAGCGGCATTGCCCTGGATCTGTTCGATGCAAGCGGAAAGAAAGTTGCAGGTAGCACAGCCTCAATTCAGAACTTCTCAGGAAATGACAACACAGACTACCGTGCTTCTGTTGCACGTTCAGGTGAACTTGCATTCTCCGCATCGATAAAGGCAGGAAAAGTCAATTTGTGGAGCGCAGAGAGCCCGTATCTCTACAAGCTTCGCATCACCACCACCTCAAGCAACGGCACCAAAGAAGTCAGCTTTGTGAATGTCGGCTTCAGGGAGGTCGTCATCCGCAACGCCCAGCTGCTGGTCAACGGACAGCCGGTCCTCATCAAAGGAACTGACCGTCACGAGATAAGTGCAAAAGGTGGCTATGTTATGAGTGAAGAAGAGATGATCCGCGACATCCAGATCTTCAAGGAGCTTAACATCAATGCCGTGCGCACCAGCCACTATCCCAACGACCCGAGGTGGTATGACCTCTGCGACAAATATGGCATCTATGTGGTCGATGAAGGCAACATCGAGTCACACGGCATCGGCTACGGTCCGAATACCCTGGCC
Organism: Bacteroidales bacterium; assembly: GCA_017519185.1. GTDB lineage: Bacteria > Bacteroidota > Bacteroidia > Bacteroidales > UBA932 > Equibacterium. The sequence continues at coordinate 142,648 of JAFWSX010000006.1, forward strand.
AAGAATCCGCTGTTCAAGACTTCCCATCTCGAGCGTGACAGCCGTATGGTAAGGCGTGACTTCAACCACCCTTCAGTCATCATCTGGAGTATGGGTAATGAGGCTGGTGACGGCGACAACTTCCAGGCCTGCTTCGACTGGATCAAGGCTTACGATCCTTCGCGCCCCGTCCACTACGAGCGTGCCCTCGACTTCAGGAACCCCGACAATACCGTGCGCAGCGAAATCTTCTGCCCGATGTATAAGTCTCCCGAAGACTGCGAGAAATATCTTCAGGGCGGTCACAGGCTTCCTCTCATCCAGTGCGAATATGCACACGCGATGGGCAACTCAGTCGGAAACTTCAAGGAGTACTGGGATCTCGTCCGCAAATACCCGAGCTACCAGGGCGGTTTCATATGGGACTTCGTCAACCAGTCCCTTGCCGAATATGACGAAAACGGCAATATGCGATATACGATGGCGGGCAGCTACAACAACTACGACCCGAACGGAGACCGCAACTTCAACAGCAATGGATTCGTGACAGGCAACCGTGACTTTGCCGAGCCTGCCTATGAAATCCGCTACCAGTACCGCAACATCCTGACAACACCCGTAGACCTCGGCAAGGGTACCATCAGGGTATACAACGAAAACTTCTTCATCAACCTGTCAAGATATCTTCTGGTATGGAAACTCTCAGCCGACAACAAGACAGTTGCCGAAGGTGTTGTCAGCGACATCAAGACTGCTCCGCAGACGAGTGCCATAGTAACCCTTCCATATGCTGCCGCTCTTGCAAGGACGGCAGACGCCAAGGAAGTCGTCCTCTATGTGGAATACCGCCTGAAGGAGGCAGACGGTCTGCTTGACGCTGGAGCTGCAGTAGCTTATGACCAGATGATTGTCAAGGAGTTCGATGCAGCTGCCGCATTCGCCGAGAGTGCCAAGGCAGTATCGGGTGAAACTCTGACCCTTGGTGAGGACTTCAACTACTATTTTGCTACGACTCCTTTCTTCAAGGCTGACTTCAACAAGAGGACCGGCTATCTGGAAAGGCTGACATACAAAGGTGTCGACTTGCTCACCGACCCGTTGGAGCCCAACTTCTACCGTCCTGCTACCGACAACGACAAGGGAGCCAACCTCCAGACCAGATATGCATTCTGGAAGAATCCGGTCATCAGGCTCGACAAGGTTGAAACGGCTATGGAAAACGGCTGCGCAGTCATCACTGCTTCCTACAGGATGCTCAAGGACCAGGCCCGTGACGCCGAGCAGGTTGCATCTCTGACTCTCACATATAAGGTCAACGCCGACGGTGAGATCATCGTCAACGAGAAGATGACTCCTGCAGAAGGCGCCAGCCAGAGTGATATGTTCCGATTCGGAATGAAGTTCGCAATGCCACACCGCTTCGCAAACGTCGACTATTACGGCCTTGGCCCCTGGGAGAACTACGAAGACCGTGCATCCGGAGCGCTTGTGGGTGACTACAAGGCAAAGGTGGCCGATATGTACAGTTTCGGCTATGTAAGACCCGGAGAAAGCGGCACCCGCACCGGCCTTCGCAGCTGGAAAGTGGTGGACAACACTGGTTTCGGACTTGAACTTACGTCACCGGCATTCTTCAACGCCTCTGCCATCAACTATCGTATGAGCGACCTTGACATCACTGAGAAAGATTTCAAGTGGCACACAAGCGACCTCGTTGCCCGTCCGGAAACTTATGTGAACGTAGACCTCAAGCAGATGGGTGTTGGCGGCATCAATTCCTGGGGAACACTTCCTCTCGAAGCCTACAGAGTGCCTTTCGCAGAGTATGAATTCACTTTTGCGATAAGAATTATGAAATAAAAATTTGGTCTAACGATAAAATTAATTACATTTGCAGTCCCGAAAGGGAAAATTCCTCTTTAGCTCAGTTGGTTAGAGCACCTGACTGTTAATCAGGGGGTCCTGGGTTCAAGTCCCCGAAGAGGAGCGCAAACGGGCAAGTCTTATGGCTTGTCCGTTTTGTTTTTTCAATTAGTTGTCGGCGTTTTACCAGTCTTCTCGAAAACCATCTCAGCGCCATACTTTTTACCGACCAGTACACCTTTCCGGTAATATAATTCCATCAAATCACCGTCCTCCAGGCTTATTGTCAGTATGCCGTGACGGTATTTGTATTTTCCGCGGGAATCCCAGCCTGATTCCCATCCTGGATTCGTGTCCACCTCGCCATTTTCGTTTACATACATCGAAGGGTAGGGTGGCATCACCGACTGTGAGCGCACTATCACTTCACTTCTGGATACGAATATCAACGTAGTGGTTACAGTCATCGTGCCTGCATCGGCAACGAATTCCTCCCTCTCGTTAGTCCATATCGAGTGATTGAAGACCGGTCTTGCGGCAAGAACGATCATAATAGATGAAAGAAGGCGGATGATATTCATCTGTCAAAACTTTTTTATATCTATAAAGTTAACGTATAAAAATCGTATTTTTGTTAAAACAATTATACTTAAAACTATGGTAACAATCATTATCATCGCCATCATAGTACTGCTCGTACTGTGGGTGATTTCAGTCCAGAACAAACTCGTCAAGCTCGATGAGTTTGCCAACAATGCTCTCAAGCAGATCAATGTCCAGCAGATGACTCGTTTTGACTCGCTGAAGACAATGATCAACGCTGCCCGTGAATATGCAAAGGACGTCGAGTCAAAGACGATCATCGAAGCCATAGAAGCCCGCCGTCCGGTGCAGTCTGCCAATCCTACACCGGAACAAATCAATCAGAATGAAGCTTTGCTGGGTCAGGCTTTGCACAACTTCAATGTAGTAGTCGAGCGCTATCCCGAGCTCAAGTCGATGGACCTGTATAAGAACGCTCAGAATGAATACAGCAAGAACGAGGACCAGGTCCGCGTCTCACGTATGACATTCAACGATGCTGTGACCAAGTTCAACATGCAGACCCGTATGTTCCCCGGCAGCGTAGTGGCAAGGATGCTGGGTTTTGCTCCCAAGCAGTACCTTGAGGAGGACAGTTCAAAGGCCGACATTCCTGACATTTTCCCTGACAAGCAATAACATGCGACAAATATTTGCCTTCTTTCTGGCCCTGTCCCTGACAAGCGCCCTGGCTTTCCCGTCGTATTCGCAGGAGATTAGGGATATCGAGACTACCGTCAGCCTGTATCCTGACGGCAGCGCTCAGGTCGTGCAGAAATGGGACGTCACCGTGGTTGACGGCACGGAGTGGTATATACCGATATCAAACCCCGGCAAAAGCTATATCCACGATTTCCGCGTGTTCGAAAATGGCATCGAATATGCGAATGACGGCCGCAACTGGAATTCGAACCGTTCGCTCTCAGCCAAGACCAGGCGCTGCGGAATAGTGGAGAAGAGAGGAGGCGATATAGAACTTTGCTGGGGTCAGGGTGAATACGGTGACCATGTCTATACCATATCATATATTATTGACAATCTGGTGCAGTCGTATGAGGAATGCGACGGCTTCCACTGGCATTTCCTCAACGATGAATGGTCGGCTGAACCCGACCACGCCTCTATAAAGATTGTCAATGAAACAGGTAAGGACACCTGGTATTGGAATGACCAGGATTCCTCCAATGTCCGTTTCTGGGGATTCGGCATGGTCGGAGATTCCTGGCTTGAGGATGGGACTATCTGTTTCGAGTCAACTGAACCTTTCCGCTACAACAGTTTCTTTTCCGCTCTTGTAGGATTTGACAAGGGTATGTTCTCTCCTGCTGTTGAGGGTGACGGAACGTTTGAGCAGCTGAAGGAGGAGGCGATGAAAGGCAGCGACTATGATGACGGGACCATGTCGAGGGGAGATAAGATCTTCATGGCCATTTTCCTGCTCATTTGCCTGGCCATACCGCTGCTCATTGTAGGCTTGGTTGTGTTCAAAATCATAAGGAGACTGTACCGTAAGGTCTCAGGACGCCGCTATGACAAGAAGATTTTCGGAAAGGACAAGATAGACGGCTGGTGGAGGGATATCCCTCTCGAAGGCAGCCCTACAGCGTTGTACAGTCTGCTCCAGTCGGGAGATTTCCTTAAACCCGACAAGAACAAGATGTTTTCGGATCTTGTGAGCGCCTATTTCCTGAAGTGGATACAAGATGGTTTGATTGCGGTGGAAAAGGATCCCAAGAAACAGGACCGGGTCAACCTGCGTTTCGTCAAGGATGCCGCTGAGGCAGGATCTGAGGATGTAATGGAGAATACGGTGTACTGTGCTGCCCTTGCAGCAGCAGGAGACAACCGCATCCTGGAGGCCAACGAGTTCAAGAACTGGTCTTTCAAAAACGACAAGATCGTGGCCGGATGGCCGGAGGTTGCACAATCATCCGGAAGCGCCGTCTGGAAGAGTGCAACACAGGAAGACCGTTGCCACGCAGTGGAATTCAAGAACTTCCTCAATGATTTTACACTTGCATCTGAACACGAGGCCCCTGCAGTCGGGCTGTGGAAGCAATATCTGGTTATGGCAGCTGCTCTCGGCGTTGCTGAGCAGGTTTCCAGAAATTTCGAGAAACTGTTCCCGAAGGTAATGGAGGAATATGCGCGCCAGACCAATATGCTTGATCCTGCAACGACCTATTATGTCCTGCGCAGCTTGAACCGGTCATCGTCGGCGATGATGTCTTCTGCGATGGAGCGTCAGGCAATGCGCGCGGCCAAGGCTGCTGCTGCCAGAAGGGCTTCAGGCGGAGGCGGCTCGATATCATTCGGAGGCGGCGGAGGCGGCTTCGGCGGCGGCCACGGCGGTGGTTCGAGATAGTTGACTACCCTTCCAGTATCTGCCCGGCGGCGTTCTTGGTGTCTACCTTTTCAATGACACGTTCAAGTATGCCGTCTTCAGAGAATATGAATGTACGGCGGAGCGTCCCAAGGACGGTCTTGCCGTACATCTTTTTTTCGCCCCAGGCACCGAAGCTCTGCAGCATTTCGGTCGAAGTGTCGGCCAGCAGCCTGAACGGAAGTTCATATTTGGCACGGAAGCCTGTGTGGGATTTCGCGGAATCCTTGCTGACGCCGATGACATTGTAGCCTGCGGCTGTCAGCGCTGCATAGTTGTCGCGGAAACTGCAGGCCTCGGCAGTGCAGCCGGAGGTGTTGTCCTTCGGGTAAAAGTAAATTATAGTCTTGCGGCCGTTGCCGATGAGGTCCTGCGACCTTACCATGTTGCCGTCCTGGTCCATGACCTCGAAATCCGGCATTCTGTCTCCGATTTTCAGCATATTGAGTTGATTGGTATACACAAATATAATCTTTTGCTTCAGAGTTTTTTTGATTAAATTTGTTTGAATGATAATTCCCTGCAAAATGAAAAAAATTCTTAGCACCATCATCCTGCTGGCAATGACATTCCCGGTGTTCGCCCAGGAAATCGAGAAGACCGAGTTCACCGGCTACGTCGGAGAAACTACCGTACAGCACCAAGGTTCATACACTCCTGATTTCAAGTATGACGGAAGCAACAGAAAAGTCCGCAACGTCATCCTTCTGATCGGCGACGGAATGGGACTTGCCGCAGTCAACGCCGGTATGTATGCCAACGGCGGCGAGCTGACCCTTACCAACCTGCATAACTTCGGATTCGTTCGTACCCAGAGCGATGACAATTTCACTACAGACTCGGCAGCTTCCGGTACGGCATATGCCACCGGCCAGAAAACGACCAACGGCTTTGTCGGAATGGATCCTGCTAAAAATGCAATACCGAACATCCCTGAAAAGATATCTCCTCTGGGCTTTGCCTGCGGAGTGGTTTCAACTGATGACCTGAACGGAGCTACACCTGCATCATTCTTCGCACATCAGGATTCCCGCAACAAAACTGATGAGATCTGGGCCGACCTTCCCGCTGCTCACCTCGATTTTGTTTCTGCAGGATCTACAGACGTCTTTGAAAAGCGCCCTGAGGAGACCAGGACAGCCATCGAAAAGCGCTACACAATGGTCGACCGTCTCAGCGAGGTTGACGGCGCCGCAGCTCCGGTGATGTACCTTCCGCCCAGCGTACAGCTTGCTGACCGTGGTGACTATCTCCCTGCTACGACACGCAAGGCCATCGAATATCTGTCAAAACAGAGCAAGAAAGGTTTCTTCCTGATGGTGGAAGGTGCCCGAATAGACAAAGAAGAGCACAGCAACAACACCTACGGATTCGTACGAGAGATGCTTGACTTCGACAAAGCCATAGAGGAAGCCATCCGTTTCGCAGAAAAAGACGGTCATACCCTTGTCCTCATCAGTGCAGACCACGAGACTGGCGGTGTTGCTCTCCGTGGCGGTGACCCTGAGAAAGGCTTTATCCGCACAGCTTTCGCCTCTACCGGCCATACGGCCATAACTGTTCCGATATATGCCTATGGCCCGCAGTCCCAGCAGTTCCGCTGCTTCCTCGAGAACAGTGATGTCAGCAACCTCATCGTGGAGATTCTGGCAGGCAAGAAATCAAAGAAGTAATTAACCTACCAAACATAATTGCTATGAACAGACGAGAATTTCTCAAGACTGCCGGTTTTGCAGCAGCTGGAATGGTTGCGAGCACTCACGGCATGAGCGCGAAAAGCTACAGTCGCATAATGGGTGCCAACGACAGGGTAAATGTCGCCGTGGTCGGCTACTCAGACCGTTTCAGAGGATCCCTTCTTCCTGCATTCCAGGCCAACTGCCAGAAGCAGAATTTCGACATCATCGGTGTGTCGGATCTTTGGAGGCTCCGCAGGGAAGATGCTAAGTCCAACCTGGAAACGAAGTTCGGCCACAACATCAGGACTTATGTGAACAACGACCAGATGTATGAAGACAAGGACATTGATGCAGTCATCATATCTACAGCCGATTTCCAGCACGCGCGGCACGCAGCCGAGGCTGCCCAGAACGGCAAGGATGCTTATGTCGAGAAACCGTTCGCCGAGACTATGGAAGACGCCCGATATGCCAAAGCTGCCATCGAAAAGGCAGGCACCATCGTGCAGATCGGTTCTCAGCGCCGCAGCGCTCCCAACTACCACGCAGCTAACGATTTTCTGCGTTCAGGCAAGTTCGGCGACATAGTAATGGTTGAAATGACCTGGAATGTCAACCAGCCCGGCCGCTGGCGCCGTCCCACCACCGTTCCTCTTCTCAAGAAGGAAGACACAGACTGGAACCGTTTCCTTCTGAACCGTCCCCGTCAGGCTTTCGACCCTCGCAAGTATCTTGAGTTCCGTTTGTTCTGGCCGTTCTCATCGGGTATCCCCGGTCAGTGGATGGCTCACCAGATCGATACAGTCCACTGGTTCACAGGCTACAACTATCCCCGCAGCGTGGCTGCCAACGGCGGCATCTACCTCTGGAAGGATGGCCGTACCAACTACGATACGATGACTGCAGTGCTTGACTACGGTCCTGCAGACGATCCTTCAAAGGGTTTCCAGGTAGTCTACTCTTCTCGCTTTACCAACGCTGCCGGCGGCACCAAGGAGATTTACTACTCCAACGGTGGTGAGCTCAACCTCGACACCAATATGGTAACTTCAAACGGATATCTGACTGCCCGTGAGGCAAGGACAATGGGCATGGAGGAGTTCAAGCTTGATACGTTCTCACTGTCTGAAGGCATAAAAGTTTCAACGGATGCCAACACTGGCGGAGATCCTATGACTACAGCCCATATGCTCAACTGGATGGAGTGTGTCCGCAGCCGCAAGCAGCCTAATGCCAACTATATGGCAGGCTACAACCATTCGATTGCCTGCATTATGGTAACCGCAGCCCTGCGAACTCACGAATATACTGTCTTCGACCCCGCCACTCAGGAAGTGATGGCCGGAGGAAAGGTATTCCAATACTGACAGCCGTGAAACGATTGCTTATTTTGCTGCCATTGCTGACCCTGCTGGCTTGCAGTGATGGAGGAAAGGCCGATGTTGCCTTTGTCCGCGATGATGCCGCCAGGAAGGTGGACATCACCATAGACGGGGAGTATTTCACCTCGTACATTTACCCGGTGGATATGGAGAAGCCGGTTCTATGGCCTATTGTCACGGCTTCAGGGAAAGATATTACCCGAGGCTTCCCGTTCGCTCCCAGAGCCTTCGAGAGTACGGACCATCCGCACCAGGTGGGTCTGTGGTTCAATTTCGGGAATGTCAACGGGCTAGACTTCTGGAACAACTCATACGCTATCCCGGCTTCACGCAAGGCTTCTTACGGCTCGGTCGTCTTTGACCGGATAGTTTCTGCAGGCGACGGCCGTCTGGTCACCCTGTCAAACTGGGTCGACTACGAAGGCAATGTGCTTATGACAGAAGAGACTACTTTCGTTTTCGACGGTACGAAGGACGAACGTTCTATCGTCAGGACTGCCAGGCTCACTGCAGTGGATCCGGTCGTTTTCAACGAGAGCAAGGAAGGAATGCTTGGCCTCCGTGTCGACAGAGCTTTCCAGAAACCCTCTGACAAGCCTGAAAAGTATACTGACGCCAACGGCATAGTGACGGAAGTCGCTACTGTCAACAACGAAGGTGTATGTGGTGAGTACGTAAACAGTCTCGGTGACAGGGGAGACGATGTTTGGTCGAAACGTGCCGAGTGGACAATGCTCAACGGCACGAAAGACGGTGATGACATATCCATCCTGATTATCGATTCCAAGTACAACCCCAACTTCCCTGCCTGGTCCCACGCACGGGGCTATGGTCTGTTTGCAGTCAACAATATGGGCGGCCGCGAGTTCGACCGTTCACTTCCGGAAGCGGCAGAGTACAGGTTGCAACCCGGTGAAAGGGTTAACTTCATCTATAAGATCATAATCAAGGACCACGGCTTTTTCACAAGTCAGGAAGCTGAAGCCCGTGCAAGGGAATTCAACAGGTAAATACTATATTTGTAGGCTATGAAAGACGTGGACATCTTTGCCGCCTGCCTCAAGGAGCTGCTGCTGGAGAACGACACCGTGACCGTTCCCGGCCTCGGCAGCTTCATTACACGGCTTATGCCCGCTTCTTTTTCAGACCGTGGCCGCACCATCAACCCTCCCTACAGGAAACTGTCTTTCCGCGCCTCGGAACTTGGCGATGCGGATGTCTTTACTGACTGCCTTGCTACCCGTCTGGCCGAGGGCAGCGACCCGGCAGCCTGGCTGCAGTCCTTTGTCAAGGAGTTCAAGGAAGAACTGGAGAAAACCAAACGCGTTGACCTTGCATCCCTCGGGGCTATGAGGGCTACAGCGCAGAACGACTATTTCTTCGTTGCTTCTGACGACCTTGACATCTATCCCGAAGGACTGGGACTCGAGGCCGTGACCATCAAGTCCAGCCAGCCGATGGAGGAAGAACCGGTTACTGAGCCGGAGTCTGAGGCCGAACAGGATACTGAAGCAGAACCGGAACCGGAACCCAAGACCGAGCCGGCGCCTGCTCCCGCTGCGGAATCTATACACGCACCAGTCCCTGAGGCGCAGCCTGCATCCCAGCCTGTTCAGACTGCCGAGGCTCCCGCTGAAAAGCCCCGCCGCAAGCTGCAATGGTGGGCCATCGCGCTCATTGTCCTCGCAGCCGTCATTCTGCTCCTGATACTGTCTGTGATTTTCAAGGACATACTTCCCTGGGGAGAAGCAGTCGACAACTTCATAAACCACCTTCTCTATTCCGAGGAGGAACTCCGTATCCTTAATTCCTGACGCAATGATTGACAGGGCTACGGTCGACAGGATTCTCGACGCCACGCGCATCGAAGAGGTGATAGGGGATTTCGTTTCCCTGAAGCGGCGCGGTGCGAACTATCTCGGCCTCTGTCCGTTCCACCAGGACAAGAACCCTTCCCTCAGCGTGTCTTCGACGAAGCAGATATTCAAATGTTTCGCCTGCGGCAAGGCAGGAACTGCGGTCTCATTCATTATGGAGCACGAGAAGCTCTCATACCCTGAAGCCCTCAAGTACCTTGCTAAGAAATATGGCATTGAAGTAGTCGAGAAGGAGCAGACTCCGGAGGAAATAGCAGCCCGTCTGAAAGGAGAGAGTCTGCTAATAGTCAACGAATATGCCCAAAAGCACTACCAGCAGCTGCTGTGGGATGCTGCCCGCACCCATCTTGTAGGCCTCAGCTATTTCAAGGAACGCAAGTTTACCGATGAAACAATCAGAAAGTTCGGGCTGGGTTTCGCTCCTGCAGGAGGCAAGTCCTTTGCGGCTACCGCACTGGAGGAAGGTTACAAGGAAGAATATCTTGTCGACAGCGGACTCTGCATAAAACGTGACGACGGTTCGTTGAGCGACCGTTTCTATGACCGCGTGATGTTTCCCATCCATTCGCTGAGCGGCCGTGTCATAGCTTTCGGAGGCCGTATCCTGACCAGCGACAAGAGCAAGGCGAAGTACATCAACTCACCGGAGACGGAAGTGTATGTGAAAAACCGCTCCCTCTACGGCATTTATTTCGCCAAGTCAGCTATAGCCAACAAAGACTGCTGCCTTCTGGTGGAGGGATATACAGATGTGATCTCGATGCATCAGGCTGGCATTGAGAATGTGGTCGCCTCTTCCGGCACATCCCTGACCGTTGGCCAGATATCTCTGATAAAGCGATTCACCGACAAGATAATAGTCATCTACGACGGTGATGCAGCCGGCATCAAGGCTTCCATCCGCGGAATCGACATGATCCTTCAGCAGGGTATGAAGGTGGAGGTTGTTCTTCTGCCGCCAGAGGACGATCCGGATTCCTTTGCCAAGGCTCATACCCGCGAGGAGATAGAAGAGTTCATAGCATCGAACAAGTGCGACTTCATCACCTTCAAGACAAATCTCCTCCTCAAGGAAATTGACAACGACCCGTACAGAAGGTCGCAACTCATAAACGACATCATCGAATCCGTGTCGATGATTCCCGACCAGATTGAACGCAACGTCTACGTCGGCCAGGTAGCCACACGTTTTGACATAAAGGAAGACTCGATATTCCAGAAGATAAGGCAGCTGCGTACGAGGAGGAATTCGCAGGAACAGGCCCGGAACCGTGTGATGAATTCCGGCCCTGCAGTATCGCTTCCGGGCGAATATGAGCCCGTCCCGGCTGGATATGAAGACAGTCAACCGGTCGAAACTGTCGAGACCGCTCCTCAGCCGCTCACAGACGCTTTCCTTGCCGTCAACGAGAAGGAAATAGTCTATTATCTTCTCAAGTTCGGAGAATATCCGCTCTATACAGACAACAGTCTGCATTATGGCAGGAATATCAGAGTCGCTGATGTCCCCACTGTCGCCGGGTACATACGCAAGTCTCTTGAAGAGGATGACCTGCAGTTCGAGAATCCGGTCTACAGAAAGATATATGACGAGTATTTCTCAAGACCCCGCGAAGAGGACGAGGACTGTGAGGTCGCGCAGGGAAAGATAATCCGTTTCTTCTCCACACACCCGGACCAGAATGTCAGTGCGACAATGATGGATGTCATATGCGACAACTATCCCATCACTGTCAAGGTCTACCGCGACTCACTCACGCCGGAAGAGCAGATGCTCGGCAAGAATGTCCCCCGCGCTGTCATCGCCTACCGCATCAAGGTCATTGACCGCCTGTGCGCGGCCACCGTCAAGGAGGTGGACGCCGCCTTCAAGAGAGGAGACGGAGAATCGTGCAAGGAGAAGATGCGCTTCCTGTCGGCTCTGAATACTGTTAAAAATAATCTTACCAAAGAATTGAATAGGCTGTAATTTACTACATTTGCACACTTCAAACCAATAAAAACTGAATTATGAGCGATTACAAAAGGATTCTCGTCACAAGCGCGCTGCCGTATGCAAACGGCCCTGTACATATCGGACACCTTGCAGGAGTGTATGTTCCTGCAGACATATATGTTAGGTATCAGCGAATGCGCGGCCGCGAGGTCCTGTTCGTGTGCGGTTCAGACGAGCACGGCGTGCCCGTTACCCAGCGTGCCCGCAAAGAGGGCATAACCCCTCAGCAGGTCGTAGACCGCTACCACTCGCTCATCAAGAAGTCTTTCGAAGATTTCGGCATCGGTTTCGACATCTATTCACGCACTACTTCGGCCACTCACCACGAGTTTGCCTCTCAATTTTTCCGCAAGCTTTATGACGACGGGAAGCTGATAGAGCGCACGAGCAAGCAGTATTATGACGAGGAGGTTCAGGAATTCCTGACAGACCGCGATATCGTCGGAGAATGTCCCCACTGCGGAAACCCGGATGCTTACGGCAACCAGTGCGAGAAATGCGGTCGCGACCTTTCTCCCGAAGAGCTGATCAATCCCAGGAGCAAACGCAGCAAGTCGACACCTGTCCTGCGCGAGACAAAGAACTGGTATCTTCCCCTCAACGAGTACGAACCGTGGCTTCGCGAATGGATTCTGGAGCAACATAAGGAATGGCGTCCGAATGTCTACGGTCAGTGCAAGAGCTGGCTCGACTCAGGGCTGCAGCCCCGCGCGATGACCCGCGACCTTGACTGGGGCATTCCGGTTCCGGTGGAAGGTGCCGAAGGCAAGGTGTTGTATGTGTGGTTCGATGCGCCGATAGGATATATTTCCAATACCAAGGAATTGTGTGAGCGGGAACCCGGCAAGTGGGGCGAATGGCAGAAATGGTGGCAGGACGAAGAGACAAAGCTCGTGCATTTCATCGGCAAGGACAACATCGTGTTCCACTGCATCATCTTCCCCTCTATGATGAAGGCCCACGGTCAATATATTATGCCTGACAATGTTCCTGCCAACGAGTTCCTGAACCTTGAGAACGACAAGATATCGACATCCAAGAACTGGGCTGTATGGCTGAACGAATATCTCGAGGATTTCCCCGGAATGCAGGATGTGCTGCGCTACGTGCTTACAGCAAATGCACCCGAGACGAAGGACAACGACTTTACCTGGAAAGACTTCCAGGCCCGCAACAACAGCGAGCTGGTGGCCATTTACGGTAACTTCGTGAACCGCGCTGTGGTTCTTACCCACAAATATTTCGGCGGCAAGGTTCCGGCCGATGCCAAGCCCGAAGCCATCGATGCCGAGACTCTGGCCCAGCTTCCCCAGATCAAGGCGGCTATTGAAGATTACATTGAGCACTACAAGTTCCGCGAGGCCTTGAAAGAGGCTATGAACCTGGCCCGCATCGGCAATAAATACATTTCAGACACAGAGCCCTGGAAGGTTGCCAAGACAGACCTCGACCGCACTGCATCAATACTCTACACTTCGTTGCAGATTTGTGCCAATCTGGCGATAGCATTCTCTCCTTTCCTGCCTTTCTCATCAGCCAAGCTTCAGCAGATGCTCTGCCTCGACACCCTGTCCTGGGACCAGCTCGGCAATGCAGGTATATTGCCGGCAGGCCATCAGATTGCACCTGCGCAGTTGATGTTCGCAAAGATAGAGGATGCGCAGATAGATGCCCAGATTGCCAAACTGCAGGCATCCAAGGCTGCCCACGAAGCTGCCGCCAAGGTTTCTGCTCCGGCTCCTGCAAAGGCAGAATGCGTATTCGAGGATTTCGAGAAGATGGACATCCGCACTGCTACCGTCCTCGAGGCTGAGAAAGTGCCCAATACCGACAAGTTGCTCCATCTCAAGATAGATACAGGCCTTGATGTCCGCGAACTGGTGAGCGGCATCGCCCAGTATTACACTCCTGAAGAGATGATAGGCAAGCAGATCTGCATCCTTGCCAATCTCAAGCCCCGCAAAATCAAAGGCATCGTTTCCCAGGGAATGATCCTGATGGCCCAGCAGCCGGACGGCAAGATGAGGGTTGTAAGTCCGGAAGAAAGGCTCGACAACGGTGCGACGATAGGATAGCGGGGGAGTTCCGATGACCGAGGAGCAGATCTATAACCGGATGATGGCACTCTGCAGCCGCCGCGAATATTGCAGGAGCGACATAGCGGCCAAGATTGCAGCGCTGTCGGACAGTGTGGATGCTGACTCGATGATCTGCAAACTCTGCGAAGAAAGGTTTATAGACGAAAGCAGATACGCCGAGGCGTTTGTAAGGGACAAGAGCAGGCTGCAGGGGTGGGGTGAGATGAAAATACGCTATGCCTTGCAGCGCAAAGGGCTTGACAAGGCAACTATTTCAGAGGCCCTGGAGCAGCTCGACGGAGATGAACAGTTGGAAAGACTGGCGAAATTTATGAAGGCTAAGGCACAGACACTGAAGTCCGCTACTCCGGAGGAGAAAAGGACAAAACTGATGCGCTTCGCTGTGTCAAGGGGGTTCACATACGCCCAGGCAGATGAAGTTTGTAAAAAGATACAATAGAACATATGGTTACCTCAGAACAGCTTAAAGACATTAAACAGCGGTTAGAGACGTTGGGGAGGTGTCTTTGACATCCCTGCCAAACGAAGCGAACTTGCAAGGCAGCAGGAGCTGACGCTGGCTCCCGATTTCTGGAACGATCCCAAGGCGGCAGAAGTCACTGTAAAGAAGATTTCCGCCATCAAATTCTGGGTTGACGGCTATGCAAAAGCCTCAAGCCTGATGGACGACTGCAACACTCTCGTTGAATTCGGAGAGGATGCCGCTGCTGACCTGGATGCGGCCTATGCCCAGCTTGCTTCCCAGGTCGAGAGCCTTGAGATGCGCAATATGCTCAGCGCGGAAGGCGACAACCTCGGAGCCATCCTAAAGATCAATTCGGGTGCAGGCGGCACTGAAGCCAATGACTGGAGCTCGATGCTGATGCGTATGTATATGCGCTGGGGCGAGCGCAACGGATATAAGGTTGAGGTGAGCGACCTGCTGGAAGGAGATGAGGCTGGCATAAAATCAGTGACCATAGAGTTCGAAGGAGAGTATGCCTACGGCTACCTGAAAGCAGAAAACGGCGTCCACCGCCTGGTGCGCATCTCTCCCTACAATGCCCAGGGCAAGCGTCAGACCACCTTCTCAAGCGTGTTCGTCTATCCCCTTGTGGACGACACCATCCAGATAGAGATCAATCCTTCCGACCTGGAATGGGACACATACCGCAGCAGCGGGGCAGGTGGCCAGAATGTCAACAAGGTGGAAACCGGTGTGCGCGTGAAGCACATACCCACCGGCATCGTGGTGGAGAACACCGAGACCCGCAGCCAGCTTGACAACCGGCAGAATGCGCTGAGGATACTGAAATCTCATCTGTATGACCTTGAGCTCAAGAAACGCCAGGAGAAGCAGGCGGAGCTCGAAGGGCAGAAAAAGAAAATAGAATGGGGCAGCCAGATCCGCAGCTATGTGCTTCATCCCTACAAGATGGTCAAGGATCTGCGCACCGGTTATGAGACTTCCGACACGCAGGGAGTCCTCGACGGAGATCTTAACGACTTTATGAAGGTCTATCTTATGAGCAACGGAAACAATTAAAACCTAAAGATATATGGAATTCAAATATGCACCTATGTTTCAGCTTGGTCCCGATACCACTGAATACTACTGCCTGACGAAAGACGGTGTGTCTGTCGGCGAGTTCGAGGGACATAAGATATTGAAAGTGGCTCCCGAAGCCCTGGAAATGCTGGCCAATGCGGCCTTCAGGGACGTTAACTTCCTGCTCCGCCGTGCCCACAACCAGCAGGTGGCTTCAATCCTTTCCGACCCTGAGGCGAGCGACAATGACAAATACGTTGCCCTGACCTTCCTTCGCAATGCGGAAGTAGCAGCAAAGGGCAAGCTCCCTTTCTGCCAGGACACAGGAACAGCTATCATCCACGGCGAGAAGGGCCAGCAGGTATGGACCGGCTTCTGTGACGAAGAGGCTCTTTCTCGCGGCGTCTACAAGACCTACACCGAGGAGAACCTCCGCTACAGCCAGAACGCTCCGCTGAATATGTATGACGAAGTCAACACCAAATGCAACCTTCCCGCACAGATCGACATCGAAGCCGCTGAAGGTATGGAATACCGCTTCCTCTGCGTAGTGAAGGGCGGCGGATCTGCCAACAAGACATATCTCTACCAGGAGACCAAGGCCCGCATTCAGAATCCCGGAACACTGGTTCCTTTCCTCACAGAAAAGATGCGTACTCTGGGAACTGCTGCCTGCCCTCCTTACCACATCGCATTCGTAATCGGCGGTACTTCTGCCGAGAAGAATCTTCTCACCGTGAAGCTGGCTTCTACCCATTATTATGACGGCCTGCCTACCACCGGAGATGAGACCGGCCGTGCTTTCCGCGACGTGGAACTGGAGAAGCAGCTCCTTGAGGAGGCACACAAGATAGGTCTCGGTGCCCAGTTCGGAGGCAAGGCGTTTGCCCACGACATCCGCGTGGTCCGTCTGCCCCGTCACGGTGCAAGCTGCCCCATCGGCCTCGGCGTAAGCTGCTCGGCAGACCGTAACATCAAGGCCAAGATCAATGCTGACGGTGTATGGATCGAGAAGATGGACGACAAGCCCGGCGAGCTGATTCCCGAGGAGCTCCGCAATGCCGGTGAAGGCGGCGGCGTTGTGATAGATCTCAACCAGCCGATGTCCGAAATCTGCAAGACCCTCTCCAAGTATCCTGTTTCTACCCGTGTCAGCCTCAACGGTACAATCATCGTGGCCCGCGATATCGCTCACGCGAAGCTGAAAGCCCGTCTGGATGCAGGTGAGGACCTTCCTGGCTATTTCAAGAACCATCCCGTGCTCTATGCAGGTCCCGCCAAGACTCCTGCCGGAATGCCTTGCGGCTCGATGGGCCCGACTACTGCCAACCGTATGGATCCTTACGTTGATGAATTCCAGGATCACGGCGGCTCAATGGTGATGATTGCCAAGGGCAACAGGACAAAGGCCGTTACCGACGCCTGCAAGAAACACGGCGGATTCTATCTGGGAAGCATCGGAGGCCCTGCAGCCGTGCTGTCGATGAACTCCATCAAGAGCATCGAGTGCGTGGAATATCCCGAACTCGGTATGGAGGCCATCTGGCGCATCGAAGTCAAGGATTTCCCTGCCTTCATCCTCGTGGACGACAAAGGCAACGATTTCTTCGCAGGAAAATTATAGTAAGAACTATCCCAGGCTCTGCTGCCATTTCCAGGCAGACTTCAGAGTCTCTTCCAAAGGACGCTCGGCTTTCCAGCCGAGCTCTTTGTTTGCATAGCTGGTATCAGCCCATACGGCCTCGATGTCACCGGCCCTGCGACCTGCAATCTTGTAGTTCAGTTTCAAGTTGTTGACCTTTTCGAAAGTCTTGACGATTTCCAGGGTAGACACGCCGCGGCCGGTACCAATGTTGAAGATTTCGTAGTCAGCCTTGCTGCGGCCTTCGATCATTCGGTTCACTGCCACTACGTGTGCCTTGGCAAGATCTACGACGTCGATGTAGTCGCGTATGCAGGTTCCGTCAGGTGTGTTGTAGTCATCGCCGAAGATGCTGAGCATCGGGCGTATTCCGGCTGCTGTCTGGGTAACGAAAGGAATCAGGTTGTTCGGCACACCGCGCGGCAACTCACCGATCAGCGCGCTGGGATGGGCCCCGATAGGGTTGAAGTATCGCAGCGCGATGCCTTTGACCTTACCGTATGCAGCTACGGTGTCGTGCAGAATATCTTCGCACATCTGCTTTGTGGCACCATAAGGGGCAAGCGCGGGTTTGCGTGGAGTCTGTTCGGTGACAGGCAGCACGTCTGCCTGGCCATATACTGTGCAGGATGAAGAGAACACGATGTTGGGCACATCGTATTTCATCATAAGCGTAAGCAGGTTGATGAGTGAACCGAGGTTGTTGCGATAATAGTCCAAAGGAATGTGAACCGATTCTCCGACAGCCTTCAAGGCTGCAAAATGGATAACTGCATCAAATTTGTGAGTGCTGAAAACTTTCTCAAGCGCGGCGACGTCAAGACAGTCCACCTTGTTGAAGTCAACTTTCTTGCCTGTAATCTTCTCGATGCCGTTGATCGCTGTGATTTCCGAGTTGCTGAGATTGTCTACGACTACCGGTTCGTAACCGGCCAAAATCAGTTCTACACACGTGTGGGAGCCGATATATCCGCTTCCACCAGTCACCAAAACCTGTTTTCCCATAGAATTTTTTTAGTTGCCGGTGTCAAATTTAGTGAAAAAAGTAATTTTTGGTACGGTTTATGACAATGTGAACAGTGAAGTTCAACCTAAACAAATTACAGTCATGAAAAAGTTTGCACTTATGGCACTCTCCCTCATCATTGTAATGATGTGTGTCAGCCCGACCGAGGTGATGGGACAATCAAGAAGGACTGCCAATACGGCTTCAACTTCTTCTACCAGCGTGCAAAAGAGCTCTCCTACCAGAAGTGGTGCGGCAACTAACAATGCGGCCGCTACCTCAAGCAGGAGAAGTGGTTCCTCTTCAAATGTGAACACTGCTACAAGGTCTACCGCCTCAGCAAGCAGCCGTTCTACCAATATTTCCCGCGAGACTGCAAGCCATAGCAATGCGGCCCGCACAAACAACAACACAAACGCGACCCGTAACATAAACAACGGCGCAAACCGCAACGCCGGTGCAGCCACAGTGGCCAAGAACACTGAGAACCGCAGCACAGCTGCCGCAACCCGCAACGTTACCAGCAACAATGCGAATCGCAGCAACAACACTGCAACCCGCAACGTTACCAGCAACAATGCGAATCGCAGCAACAACACTGCAACCCGCAATGTGGCGGCCAACTCATCAAGGCGTACCGACAATGCCCGCAATGTCGCAAGCAACACTGCAAGGCACGACAATGTCGCTCCTAAGGAAGGCACTCGCACAAGCGCTCCCAAAGTGAACGAAGGTGGCCGCGCAGCAGCTCCGAAGGTAAATGACAATCCTCCGGCAGTACGCAACGAAGCTCCCAGGGCTGAGGAGAGGATGCACAGCAATCCTCCCAGGCCTCACGACAATCCTCCGAGGATGCACAACGAGCCGAGGCCTCCGAGACACCCTGGACACAATCCGCCTCCGCCTCCTCGTCCGAGACCTCCCAGGGGAAGCCACTTCCGCGCTTCAGTGATCGGTGCGATGATTACAATCGCCAAGATCAACCTGATCCACGATGCAATCCGCAGGGCAGAGCGCGCAGCAAGGCTGGCAACCCGCTACTCAGTGGTAATCAACCGCAGCTACGTTCCCAGAACCTACGCAACCATCGTAGAGACAGTAAGAGATGACATCAACTACTACTATCACGACGGAGTGTTCTACATCATCGGAGCAGACGGTGACTACTACGTGATCGAGCCGCCTATCGGAGCCCTTGTCGAGGCAATCCCCGCAGATTACGAGAGAGTAGTAATTGACGATGAAGTCTTCTACAAAGTTGATGACACTCTCTACAAGGTAGTGATTGTTGACGGCAATCCTTTCTTCGAGGTAGTTCTGAACTTGTAAAAGTTTGACATAAATGAAAAAAGACGCTTCGGCGTCTTTTTTTTTTATGCCAGGTTGTCGAATGAAACCGGATTGTCGAGCAAGGGCCTGTGCAGTTTGCGCCGGTATTCCTTGCGTGCCCTGGCAGCGGCCTCGACAGCTTCGGGGCAAAAAGCATATTCCATGAACCGGAAGAAAATAAGCTCAGCAGCCTGGGAAGAAGGGTGTGTCATATTATCCGCATAGAAGCGGTAGTCTCGCAGCTCATCCATCATTATTTCGAATGCGGGGAAATAGTGTGCGTTCGTATAGTCCTTCACCAGTTGCTCTGTGGCAAGCAGAAGGGTGGCTTTGCTGAGGGAGTTCCCATAAGCTCCGTCTGCAAGGTGGCGTATGGGGCTTACGGTGAATATCCATTCCTTTCCAGGATTAGCTTCAATCATTCCAGACAGCAGACGTACCGTCTCTTCTACCGTCAGCCTTTCCCTGCGGAATTCTTTTGCAGGGACCTTGTTGCAATTGGCCACGATCCTTCCTGTGGCAAGATGGCGGAATACCCAGGCCGTCCCCAGAGTCACAAGACATACGTCAGAATAGGAGAAGCTGTCGGCTGCAGAAGCCAGAGAAGCATTCGCGCCAGTCAGAAAACCTTCAGGTGTCGGGCTTGAAAACTTAGTGTGATGCCAGAAAGAATTGTAGCGTCCGAGCGGTTGGGAATATATGACATCGTCCGCTGAAAAAGGGACGGGTTCGGCCAGTCTGCTGACGGCGGCGGCGATAGATGCCGGATTGTAAAGTGTTCCGAAAGGGTTGAGGGTCACGTCGATTCCGCTCTGAGAAAGCCTGTCTCCGATTTCATCGGCAAAGCACGAGCCGATGGCAAGGAACTTCGCCGTGCTGTCGAAACGTTTTGCAAGCGGGGCTGGCTCAACCTCGGTATGGAGCTTCAGCGGATTCATGGGATTACTTTCCTTCGGCAGCTATCGTGACGGTTTTGTCGGTAGTCAGGTAAATGGGGTAGAAGCCTTTGTCGCCTAGCGGAGAATAGCGTGCTATAAGCGCTCTCACCTGGGTCAGGATGTAATCCTTCGCCCTTTCCCATTCGTCACCTGCAGGAACTGCATCATTTTCAGCAGCGAAACGAAGGAAACCGGCCTCAATGTCCTTTCCGTCGAGGAACTTGTTTAGCCCGTCAAGGGTGGTCTGTGACCTGAGGGCTGCGCTGTTGCTGTCGAAGAACCTGCTGGCATATTTATTCTGAAGGCCGAGACGGTTGCATTTCACGTAGAAATCATTGGTGCCCACAGTGTCGAGCGGTACGAATACATCGGGGATGATTCCACCTCCGCCATAGACTGTCCTTCCGCCCTTGGTGGTGTACTTGAGAGAATCGACCACTTTGATGCTGTCTGCATTGAACAGTTCGCCGGTACTGTAGCGGTGGATTATGTCGTAGTCGTAATCATCTGCGTATGGCTTCTGGATGCAACGGCCGGAAGGAGTGTAGAAGCGCTGGATTGTGAGCCGGATGCCGCTGCCGTCCGTGAAATAGACCGGCTCCTGGACAAGGCCTTTGCCGAAAGACCTGACACCGTAGATGGTGGCCCGGTCATTGTCCTGCATAGCGCCTGCGAAAATTTCGCTCGAAGATGCGCTGGACTCGTTGATGAGCACGGCAAGGTCGATGCTCTGGCAGCTGCCGCGTCCATCGGCATACATATCCTCGCGTTTGCGGTGTTTTCCTTCCATATAGACTATCAGGTCTCCCTTCTTGAGGAATTCGTTGCTCAGCAGCAGGGCCTGGTCGAGATATCCTCCGGTGTTGTCCCTAAGGTCGAAGATAAGCCTCTTCATACCGTTCTTGCGGAGTTCGGCCGCAGCTTCCAGGAATTCCAGGTAACTTGTGCGGGCAAACTTGGAGAGCTTTATGTAGCCAGTAGTGTCATTCAGCATAAATGCCACGTCTATGCTGTTGACGGGGATCTTGTCGCGGGTTATGTCAAAAGGAATCAGTCCGTCCACTCCAGAACGTTTCACGGAAATTTTGACTTTGGATCCTTTGGGACCCTTCATAAGCTTAACCATGCTGTCCTGGTCCATCTTGACACCGGCTATCACTTTGTCATCGACCTTTATGATCCTGTCGCCTGTCTGAAGGCCTGCCTTCTCTGACGGGCCGCCGGTGATGACGCTGGTGACAATTGCAGTGTCAGCCGGCACGTTGAACTGGATGCCGATGCCGTCGAAGCCGCCTTGGAGTGATTCCTCTGCTTCCTTCAAGTCAGACGGCGGAAGATATACCGAGTGGGGGTCCAGCTCCTTCATAAGAGCGGGGAGGATGTCTTCAGTGACCTTCTTGTGGTCGATGTCATCCACATAATTCTCATCCATTGTCTTGAGGATGACCATCAGTTTCGCCCAGTCGCTGTCTATGGAGTTGACGTCCACTTTCTGCTGCCTGCCTCTTATGGCGCTTGCGAGGAAAAAGGATGCCAGAAGGATGGTGATTGACCACAGTACGGTCCTGAGCAGTTTATTGTTGTTGTCTTTAGAAGCCATGGTTTAGTCAATAGAATCGTACTTCACTACTTCGATGCCTGCGCGGCGCAAGAGGTCAATCCCGTCGGTAATGCGGTATTCGTCGTGATATACCACCCGCTTGATGCCGGCCTGGATGATGAGTTTCGCACATTCGATGCAGGGAGAGGCGGTCACATAGAGTGTGGACCCGTCGCTGCTGTTGCCGCTTTTGGCGACTTTGGTGATTGCGTTGGCCTCGGCGTGCAGCACGTAAGGTTTGGTCACGCCGTTCTCGTCTTCACACACGTTTTCGAAACCTGCGGGAGTGCCATTGTACCCGTCTGAGATTATCATCTTGTCCTTGACGAGGATGGCACCAACCTGTCTGCGGACGCAGTAAGAGTTCTTAGCCCAGACAGTGGCTAACTGAAGATAGCTCTTGTCGAATTGGATCTGTTTGTCTGTCATACTGCAAATTTAAGAAAAAGCTTGGAGCTGGCACAAATGATTATAGATGCCGCCTGCTTTTATGAGTTGGTCGTGCGTGCCGCGTTCCGCGATGCGGCCATTCTGAAGTACAATGATTTCATCCGCGTGGCGGATGGTGGACAGTCTGTGGGCGATGACCAGGCAGGTGCGGTTGGTCATAAGTTTAGTCAGGGCGTCCTGCACCAGCCGCTCACTCTCGGTGTCCAGGGAAGATGTCGCCTCGTCCAGAATGAGGAAAGGCGGGTTCTTGAGCACCGCACGCGCTATGGCTATCCTCTGCCGCTGTCCGCCTGACAGTTTCGCGCCTTGGTCACCTATGTTGGTCTGGTAGCCTTTCTCCATCCGGGCGATGAATTCGTCTGCGTTGGCAATTGCTGCAGCTTCTTCCACCTGCTTGCTGCTGACATCCTCGAGGCCGAAAGTGATGTTGCCGTAGATGCTGTCGTTGAACAGAATAGGCTCCTGGGTCACTATGCCCATAATGGAGCGAAGCGAGGCTATGCTGAGGCTGCGGATATCTTTGCCGTCAACCAGTATTTCGCCCTCGGAGCAGTCCCAGAAGCGCGGGATAAGGTCGGCAAGGGTCGACTTCCCGGCCCCCGAAGGCCCCACAATGGCTATGGTCTTACCTTTGGGGATGGAGAAATTTATGTTTGACAGCACGGGCTCGCTGCCATATGAGAAACTTACGTTACGGAATTCAATGGCATTGCAGAATCCTTCAAGTTCAACCGGGTTTTCACTTTCCCTGATGTCGTTCTCTGCATCGAGGATATCGAATATCCTGCCCGCGGAAACAAGGCCTTTCTGAATGGCCGCATAGGAAGACGCTATGGCTTTGGCCGGCTCCAGAACTCTCCAGTAGAAACCGATATAGACCACGAAGGCTGCCCAGCTCATTCCAAGCTGACCACGGTAGTTCAGCCATCCTCCATACAGAAGGACCAGGGCGGCCACGGTAATGCCGAGGAATTCGGATACTGGTGACGCCAGTTCCTGTCTGTTGGAAACTGCCAGGCTGATGCGCCGGTGGGCTTCATTGTCCTTGTCGAACTGGTTTTCTACATATTTGCGGGCATTGAAAGCCTTGATGATGCGTGACCCTGAGATGGCTTCCTCGAAGTGGCTCAGTATTTTGCCCATCAGGGTCTGGGTTTCAACGGCGTCCCTGCGAAGTTTTCCAGTAATCTTGCTGATGACAATGGCAGACAGGGGCAGTGCGACTAATGAGACAATAGTGAGCTTTGGCGACATAAAGAACAGAGCCGCAAGAAAACCAATCACCAGCAGAGGCTCCCTGAAAAAGATGTGGAAACTTCCGGCGATGGTGTTCTGTACTTCGCTCACGTCGTTGGAAATACTGGAAAGGATGTCTCCCTTGCGGCGGTTGTTGAAGTATCCGAGGTCCAGGCTGGCTATCTTCCTGAACAGGTCTGCTCTCAGGCCGTACATAAGCCTTGTCTTCATGCTCACCAGTATTCTTTGAGAAAGATAGCGGCAGACATTGGAAAGCAAGGTCGCGGCCACCAGTGCCAGACAGACAATCAGAAGCCCGGCCAGGAACCCGTTGCCTTTGATTATGCCGTACAGAAGGTGGTTTACGGCCTGCTCGACATATTGCAAAGAAAAACTGCCTTCGGGACCGGCGGTCGCCGAGGCAGCTTTGTCTGGCTCGAAAAGCATCGACAGCACCGGACCTATGAGAGCATAGTTCGCGACACCAAAGATGACTGAAAGTATCGAGAGAAATAAATACGGCGGCCAGTATTTACCCAGAGGCTTTGCGTAAGACAATATCCTCTTGTAGGTTTCCATACCGGCCGCTGAATGAAGCCTTATGCAGGCTTGTTGTTATTCGCTGTCGCTTGCGTGCTTAACCTCGACAAGCTCAACTTCGAAGACGAGAGTCTCGTTGGGGCCGGTCGGGCCGTTCTCGCCGTATGCGAGGTCACTCGGAACGTAGAGCATGATCTTTCCGCCTTCGTCGATCTTCTGGATGCCTTCAACCCATCCCTTGATCACGTTTGAGAGAGGGAAAGTGACGGGGCCGCTATCTTCTGAAGACTCGATGAGTTCGCCGTCAACGGTTGTCAGCTTATAGTTTGCAGTGACGGTATCCCTTTCTGAAGTGGGGAAGTTGCCGTTACCGTTGTTGAGGATCTTGTACATAAGACCGCTCTCGGTAGTAACCACGCCTTCTTCCTTGGCCATCTTTGCAAGGAACTCCTGGCCTTTGCGGAGGTTCTCCTGTCCAACGGCTTCTTTTCTCTTGCCGATGAATGAGTTCATCCTGTCATTCACGAAACTGTTTTCGAAGCTGTCAGCATCTTTGAGATAATCTTTGTATCCTTTGATGATCTGGCCAAGATTGAGGTCACCGAGATCGTTCATGGTAACCATCTGTGCCACATACACGCCGAATGCGTAGCTGGCGCTGTCAACGTCAGCTTTGGTTATTGATTTGGGCTGAGGGTCTACTTTGGGTGCAGAAACGCAGCAAGCAGTGAGCATAATGGCTGCAAAAGCTGCTGCAGATAAAAATTTGATGTATTTCATATTGCTTAATAAAAATTGATTACCAGTTTATTGCGGCGCGAAAGTAAGAAATTTTATCCAAATCTTTTGCCATTAAAACGGATATTTAGTACATTTAAAGATAGATTCGTCAAAATTTATGAATATCACATCTGCAGACCTCCACGCAAAACTCAAAAGCTTCTTCGGCTTCGATGCCTTCAAGGGCCTCCAGGAAGAGATCATTATGCATCTCATCGGGGGCGGTGACGCTTTTGTCCTGATGCCTACGGGTGGCGGCAAGTCGCTTTGCTACCAGCTGCCTGCATTGTGTATGGAAGGCACGGCAATCGTGATATCACCTTTGATCGCCCTGATGAAAAACCAGGTCGACGCCATCCGCGGTTTCGTGCAGAACAAGGAGGGCATAGCGCATTTCCTTAATTCATCTCTCTCGAAGTCGCAGATACAAGTGGTCAAGGACAATCTTTCAGAAGGACTTACAAAACTGCTCTATGTGGCTCCGGAGTCCCTGACGAAAGAAGAGAATATCGCCTTCCTCAAAACTCTCAAGATTTCTTTCTACGCCATCGACGAAGCCCACTGTATTTCAGAATGGGGGCACGATTTCAGGCCGGAGTACCGCCGTATCCACGAGATAATAGAAAGAATAGGGAAGGCCCCAGTCATCGCATTGACGGCGACGGCGACTCCCAAGGTACAGTCCGACATCCAGAAGAATCTGGGTATGCTGGACGCCAAGGTCTTCAAGTCGTCCTTCAACAGGCCGAACCTCTATTATGAGGTGCGCGACAAGTCCAATCCCAAGAGAGACATCATCAAGTTCATCAAGGACAATCCCGGCAAGAGCGGCATCATTTACTGCCTGAGCCGCAAGAAGGTCGAGGAGCTTGCACAGCTGCTCAATATGAACGGTATCAAGGCGTTGCCCTATCACGCGGGCCTGGATGCGGCTACCCGTTCCCACAACCAGGATGCCTTCCTGATGGAGGAAATCGACGTTATCGTGGCAACCATCGCCTTCGGCATGGGCATAGACAAGCCTGATGTCCGCTTTGTCATACACTACGATATTCCCAAGAGCCTCGAGGGCTACTATCAGGAGACCGGACGTGCCGGCAGGGACGGTGCTGAAGGCAAGTGCATATCCTTCTACAGCTACAAGGACATCCAGAAGCTTGAGAAGTTCATGCAGGGCAAGCCGATTTCAGAGCAGGAGATCGGAAAGCAGCTCCTGCTTGACGTAGTGTCTTATGCAGAGACCAACCAGTGCCGCCGCAAAATCCTGCTGAACTATTTCGGCGAGGATTATACTGAGTGCAACTGCGCTGCCTGCGACAACTGCCTCGTGCCGAAGAAGCAGTTCGACGGCAAGGCGCAAATGCATCTGGTGATGGAACTGATTCTCTCTCTGAAGGAATACTTCAAGGCCGAGTACCTTGCCGACATCCTGTCTGGCGTTTCCAATTCGGTCATCAAGTCATACAACCACAACAAGCATCCTCTGTTCGGAGCAGGGAAGGACAAAGGACCAAGGTTCTGGGCCGCTGTCATCCGTCAGGGGCTGGTGCTCCATCTGCTCGACAAGGACATCGAGCGTTACGGTCTGATCTTCGTCACTCCTGAGGGTATGAAGTTCTACGAAACTCCATATACCATAATGCTGACCGAAGACCGTACTTTCGTTGACGGTGAGGATGATGACGACAGCGATTCTCTCATCACTCCGAAGCACGTTCCGGCAAGCGGAGGCGGAGATCCCGTGCTGCTGGCAATGCTTAAAGACGTGCGCAAGTCCGTATCCCGCAAGGCCAATCTTCCTTCGTGGATCGTATTCACCGACCAGTCGCTTGAGGATATGTCGATAATGTATCCCATAACGCTGGACGAGCTGAAGAAATGCCAGGGAGTAGGAGAGGGCAAGGCACGCAAGTTCGGAAAGGAGTTCGTTTCGCTCATTGCCAAGTATGTAGAGGAGAACGACATCATGCGGCCTGACGACTTCGTGGTGCGTACGGTTGCCAACAAGTCCGCCGTCAAGGTGTTCATCATCCAGAGCATAGACCGCAAGATACCTTTCGAGGACATCGCGAGGGCGAAAGATATGGAGATGAGCGAGCTTATCGACGAGCTCGAGAGCATCGTCAACTCCGGCACACGCATCAACATAGACTACTACATCCGTCAGAATCTTGACGAGGACAAGATGGATGAGATCTACGAATATTTCAAGGAAGAAGCCCAGAGCGATTCTGTTTCAGACGCCCTTAAGGAACTTGGTCCTGATTTCGAGGAGGAAGAGGTGCGACTGGTGCGCATCAAGTTCATTTCCGAGCTCGGCAACTGATTCTTACCACCCTTTTTGTATCAGAAGTAATCCTGTAGCGGTCGTCTGTGCGAAGGCCTGCTATGCAGACTATCTGTTCGTTCCCTTCGCTGTCGAGGGTGGTGACCACGGTCTGGCGCTGCTTCTGCTCCAGGTCGAGCTTGAGGTCGGTGAAGAAATCGCTGAGCTTGCGGAATCCTTTCATCCCGAACGGCCTGAAACGGTCGGCTGCCTGCCAGCGGCGGCATTCGAGCGGAAGCCGGACCTTGTCAGCGTCGACGAACAAGACTCTGCCGTCAGCCGAGCGCGGGTCGAAACCTTCAACTATGTCGAAAATCGAGATGTCCACCTGCACCGGGTCGGAGTCGGCAAGGGGGTAAACCTTCAGGAACCTGCGGTCGCGGATGACCTTGTGGGTGCTGCTGAAGAAGGTCTTGCCGCTCTGCCCTTCAAGAGCCGTCTCTATCCTGTCCAGGATGTCATCGCCGAATCCGAAAGGCTGCAGCAGCCTGAAAAGCCAGTATCGTGGACAGCTCTCTTGCTCCAGACGGTCTATGTTGATGCAGAGAACATCATCTTCAAGGCGGGTCAGCACTTTCTGCTTCTCTTCGAGCAGTCCGTCGAGCAGAGTCTCAATCTCTGCGAAATGGGCCATCTCACGGCTCGCTGTTTCCAGAAATGAAGGATTTATCCGCAAGAACTGGGGAAACACCTCGTTGCGGATGCGGTTGCGTGCGAAGTTGCTGTCACTGTTGGTGGCATCCTCGCGGTGGTGGATTTGGTTTTCCAGTGTGAAATTCTCTATCTGCTGTCTCGTGAAGGCGAGGAGTGGTCGGATGACCTTGCCGCTGACCTCCTTCATCCCGGCGATGCCGCGGATGCCGGTGCCGCGCAGCAGGTTGAGATACATAGTCTCCGCTGCGTCGTTGCGGTTGTGGGCTACTGCGAGGAAGTCGAAGCCATGCTCATCGAGCAGGGTGCCGAACCAGCCGTATCGCAGTTCGCGCGCCGCCATTTCGATGGAAATGCCCTTGTTCGCGGCGTATCCGCGGGTGTCGAAGCGCGTAGTGAAGAACTCCACGCCGTTGTCCTCGGCCCAGTCCCTGACAAACGCCTCGTCACCGTCGCTATCCTCGCCTCGCAGCGAGAAGTTGACGTGGGCAATGGCGAATGAGGGTTTCAGCCTGCTGCCCATGAAGAGCTCGGCCATGCACATAGAGTCAATGCCTCCGCTGACTCCGAGCAGAAAACGATGTCCTTCCTCTCCTGCAATACGCAGAAGGGTTTTGTCAAATTCGCCCTGAAGGGAGCGGGACATCAGAAGGTGTATGAGAAGCTCAGGCCAGAGATTTCCTTGAACTGCACACCGGGAATCTTGATGACGTTTCCATCCTCGTCAAGCACGGGTTTGCCTGCGGCGTCGGTCTTGTCGATGTGATGGATCGTGTCGTCGTAGATGAGGTATGTCCTGAGAGTCACAGCAAGGAACTTGGTCAGCTGGGCAGTGATGTTCACGTCCCAGTTTACCTTGATGTTCAGGGGTTTGTTGAGGTAATCCGAGAACAGGGTGAGAGATGTGTTGGCCTGGAAACCTTCGAGTTTCACAGACGCGTCCACCTTCAGCTGGGCACCGAGTTCATATCTCACATACTGGTCGGCTGCATTTCCGTAGATAGACCTCAGGTCAGGATCTTTTACAATTACCAGATTGCTGGTCAAGGGAGAAAAGTTGACCGTGAGGTTGGGCTTTGGAGTATATGTGACACCGAAACCGAGAGAGGTGTATGCAGGAGCGAAGAAATTCGAAACTATGGGGCTTCCCTTCATGTTCTTGTAACCTGTGGTGAACTGAGTGCGGAAGTTGTAGATTACAGAGAAATACCACTTGTCAGCGGCCTTGTAGCCGAAGTTGCTGTCAAGTATGATGCGGTCATCGCTCTTCTTGAAGCCTTCTCCCATATTCTGGATGAAGCCATAACCGAACTGTGCGCGGTTCTTCCAGATAGTCTTGTTCTTCTCATAGTTTGCGTTGAAATCAAGATATGAGTTCAACGAAACGGAGCCGAAGCCGCCGGCGGCCCAGTCCATCAGCGAAACTTGTGAGAAACCAAGCTGTGTCAGCAGAGAAGTATTCCAGTATTTGGGCACTTCTACGGCTGCGGAATCAGCGGCCTGCTCTTGCGCATACATAGCAGTGGCGCAGAGCATTACCATAATTGTGACCAGAAACTTTTTCATAGCGCTGTGTGTTTTTTAGTATGCTTTGGCGAAGACCACGCGGCGTGTGCTCGGCTTGCCCGAATAGACGCATTTGCCCGGCTCTTCGCATACGAAACTGTCCGAAGGGATGCAGCGGATAGTGGCTTTTGTCTCTTCCTGTATCTTCAGCTCGGTCTCCGTTGTGCCGTCCCAGTGGCAGAGGAGGAAATAACCCTGCTCGATCTTCTCCTTGAACTCTTCCCAGGTGTCCACCTTTATGGTGTGTGCCTCACGGAAGTCGAGGGCATTCTGGTAGATGTTCTTCTGGATTTCATCCATCAGCTTGACGACATAGTCAGCTATGCCTTCCTGCGGAATCGAATCCTTGGTGAGGGTGTCGCGGCGGGCAAGCTCCACAGTGCCGGAAGCGAGGTCGCGCGGACCCATTGCAATGCGGCAAGGCACGCCCTTGAGCTCCCACTCGGCAAATTTGAAGCCGGGACGGAGATTGTCACGGTCGTCAATCTTGACAGAGAGCCCCTTTGCCTCCATTTCAGCCTTGAGAACCTCCATCTTTTCAACGAGGGCCGCGTGCTCTTCAGGAGTCTTGAAGATAGGAACCATCACCACGTGGATCGGAGCGAGTTTAGGAGGAAGCACCAGGCCGTTGTCATCGCTGTGGGCCATTATAAGGGCACCCATCAGACGGGTTGAAACACCCCAGGAAGTGGCCCATACATATTCGAGGCTGCCTTCTTTGTTGGCATACTGCACGTCGAAAGCTTTGGCGAAGTTTTGGCCGAGGAAGTGTGAGGTGCCGGCCTGAAGCGCCTTTCCGTCCTGCATCATAGCTTCGATGCAGTATGTGTCGATGGCGCCAGCGAAACGCTCGCTCTCAGACTTGTGACCTACTATTACAGGTACGGCCATGAATTCCCTTGCGAACTTTGCATATACGCCGACCATTTTCTCGGCCTCGGCAACTGCTTCAGCTGCAGTGGCGTGGGCCGTGTGGCCTTCCTGCCAGAGGAACTCGGCAGTGCGAAGGAACAGGCGGGTGCGCATCTCCCAGCGGACAACGTTGGCCCATTGGTTGATAAGCAGGGGAAGGTCCCTCCAAGACTTGATCCAGTTCTTGTATGTGTTCCAGATGATGGTTTCTGATGTGGGACGTATGATGAGCTCTTCTTCAAGTTTTGCGTCGGGGTCAACCACCACGCCGCTTCCGTCGGGATTGTTCATCAGCCTGTGGTGGGTCACCACGGCGCATTCCTTTGCAAAGCCCTCTACGTGCTCGGCTTCCTTGCTTAGGAATGATTTTGGAATGAAGAGCGGAAAATATGCATTGCTGTGACCGGTGTCCTTGAACATCTTGTCAAGAGTATGCTGCATCTTTTCCCAGATGGCATAGCCATAAGGTTTGATCACCATGCAGCCTCTGACTGCGGAATTCTCCGCGAGATCGGCTTTGACAACCAGGTCGTTGTACCATTGAGAGTAGTTGTCACTCCTGCTGGTCAGTTCTTTTGCCATATCTTTTTATTTTTGGTATAAATTTTGATAAATTTGCTTTGCAAACCGTTTTAAAGCGATTTTAGCGGTAGCAAAAGTAATAAAAATAACTTACATAAGGAGGTAACCATGAAAAACAGAATGTTCCTAATGCTTCTAGCATCGTTGGTGCTCAGCTCTTGTGGCTCTTATGGCTACTATTCTTCTTCGTTGTATGACGATGGCATCTACTACAAGCCTGACAGGGTAAGGATGATGACTGCCACTGAGGCCGCAGCAGAAATAGCCGCCGTTGAAAACGATGTGTTCACCGCCCGCGAGGCTACGAGGGACACAGAAAGATATACGGTCCATATCGACAAGATCGCTGCAGACAATTCGGTATACGACCTTGCCGACGACGAAACTTATGAAAGCCGTCTTCGCAAGTTTGACGATACTGACATTACACTTACCGTGAATATCATTGACTACAATGATTACTGGACCAGCCCGTGGTACAATCCCTGGTGGGGTACATACCGCCGTTCTTGGTATTATCGCCCCTGGAGACTTGCCTTCTACGATCCCTGGTTCTACGATCCTTGGTATTATGATCCCTGGTATTACGATCCCTGGTATATAGGAAGCCCTTACTGGCACACTGCCTACTGGGCATCTCCGTTCTACTATGATTCTTGGTATCACCATCATCACTACTGGGCTTACGATCCCTATTACTATGGCCCTTACTACGGCTACGGCTACGGTTACGGCGGATACTATGGCCCCGGCGGAAACTACATCGATGGTGGCGGACGCAGGAATGAAGTATACGGACGCAGGAACAGCTCGACAATCGCTGGCGCAGGCGCCACTTCTGCTTCACGATCAGGCTCTTTCGCAACAACAGGTTCTTCACGCAGGATTGACGGTGTGTCAGCAGCAGTTTCAAGCGCTTCATCAAGGGCAGTAGCCGAGTCTGCCGGAACCAAGGTGGTTTCAAGCAGGTCAGTAGGCTCAAGAGACGCTTCTACCGGCATCACCCGTTCAGTGAACAGCTCTTCATCATCAAGGGCTACCAGCTCACGCAGCACAGTAAACTCAGGCAGCACTACCCGCTCAAGCGCAGGTACCACAACCTCTTCAGGCTCACGCAGGTCTACTACTGTCAACAGCGGAAGCAGTTCTAACAGGTCTTCATCAGGCGTGTCTACCCGTTCAGGTTCAAGCACCCGTTCATCTGGCGTCAGCACACGTTCTGGCTCAACCAGCCGTTCATCAGGCGTGTCTACCCGCTCTGGTTCAAGCACCCGTTCATCTGGTTCTTCTACCAGATCATCAGGCTCAGCGACCCGTTCATCAGGCGTGTCTACCCGCTCTGGTTCAAGCACCCGTTCATCTGGTTCTTCTACCAGATCATCAGGCTCAGCGACCCGTTCATCAGGTGGCTATAGTTCAGGTGCCAGCCGTTCTAGCGGAGGTGGATACTCTGGCGGCGGATTCTCAGGCGGCAGCAGCTCAGGCGGCGGCGGTGGATTCTCAGGCGGCTCAAGCAGCGGCGGTGGAGCAAGCCACGGCAGCAGCGGGGGCGGCGGAAGACGCTAAGCACGCAACAATATGCTGCTTACAACAATTTTTCCCAACACAAACAAAAACTTTACGGTGATGAAAGCAATTAATAAAACAGCATTGACAGTTTTGTTGTTGTCCATCTCTTGGGCTGGCTTTGCCCAGGATACTGATCAGGCATACAACTTCTCCGAGAATATGTACATAGGCTCTGCCCGTACTCTCGCAATGGGTAATGCGTTCACCGCTGTAGGCGGAGACCTCGGCGCTCTCAGCCTGAATCCTGCCAGCAGCGGAGTCCTCAGGATGTCAGAGTTCGAGATATCTCCTTCACTCTTTTTCGCTGTGGGAAAAGCTGATTATCTCAACTCATACAACGAGGACAGCTTCACGAAATTCACACTTCCGAGCTTCGCATACAGCCAGCACATCTCAACCGGCCGTCTTTCAGGCCTTGTAGGCTTCAACTTCGGCTTCTCTTTCAACCGTGTCAAGAGTTTCAACTCAATAGTCAACACTGCCGGAACAATGAAGGCAGGAAGAGGCAACAACTCTTCAAGTTGGCTCGGTGACAAGACAATGACCCTTCTCAATTATGATTCTGCCGATTATGGCGATTATAATTCAGACATTCCCTGGTCATCACAGCTCGCCTGGGACACCTGGCTGATCGAAGAAGTTGACGGACTCCTGCTCGGCGCTACCGAGAACTACGATTACGATATGGACAGGGCATATCTTGCTGGTGATATCTATCAGGGTATCTACCGCAGGACCACCGGAGGCATCGACGAGTTCACGGTTAACTGGGCCGGCAACTGGAATGACAACCTCTACGTAGGACTCAACATCAATATCTACGACGTAGAAATGAATGTGAGCGATTCATTCTCAGAGGAGGCTCTTAATTCACTCGATTTCGACTCAGGCATAATGAATTATACCTACGACTACTGGCAGAAGACTGTCGGTACCGGAATCGGGCTGAAAGCCGGTGTCATCTTCCTGCCTACGGAGCATCTCCGTCTGGGAGCTACGATTTCGACTCCTACAAAGTACATCCTCACCGATTACTGGGGAGCAACGATGCGCAATAGCTTTGACAACGGCAACACGAACGAGTTCACTTCTCCGACCGGTCACTATGACTATCAGGTGGTGGCTCCGATGAGATACTCTCTCGGCCTTGCCTACACCCTCGGTACTTTCGGTCTTGTCAGTGTCGACTATGAAGGAGTCAACTATTCAGCTATGCGTATGAAAGATTACTACGGAGGAACTGCTACCTTCAATGAAGACAATGCCTACATCCAGAGTAATTTCCTGCGAAATGCTAACATTGTCCGCGTAGGTGCGGAGCTGAACCTGACTCCCGCAATGGCGATCCGTGGTGGCTATGCATACTACGATGACGGAAGGCCGGCTTACAGAGCCAACCAGTTCGTTTCCTGCGGTCTCGGATTCAGACTCTCAAAGGGTGCAAATCTCGATCTTGCCTGGCAGAGCCAGTTGAAGAATGAAAACGGCTTCACCTTGTATGACGACTACGACGGATTCATAGCTCCGACAGGATTTGTAAGCAACGCCAACAACAAGTTGATGGCTACTCTCAGATTTAAATTCTAATTCTTAACACATAATAAAAAAGGCTGTCCAATCGGACAGCCTTTTTTTGTATATGTCAGCCATTAGAATTCATAGAAGTACGGCATCCTTGCGTAGAGCATCTGAGGGTCGTCAAGCACGTTGAGGAGCTGGTCGATTTCCTTGACACCGGTCTTGACAGAAATTCCTTCGCCGTCATCGTTACCATTCATCTGAGACATCATCATCTGGAACATGCTCTTCTGCTCGGGAACAACAACGAGCTGGTATTTGTCAAGTCCTGCAGCTGCGGCAGCATAAGCAATAGCATCTGTCAGACCGCCCTTCGCGTCTGCGAGACCGATGGTGAGCGCGTCACGGCCTGACCATACGCGACCCTGTCCGATCTCATCTACCTGCTCGGGTGTCATATTCCTTCCGCGTGATACGAGGCCAGTGAACTCGGTATAGATCTTTTCGATCATCTTCTGCATATATTCTACCTCAGCGTCGTCGAGTTTGCGCATACCGCCCATCATATCGCTGTGCTTGTGAGAGCCTACAGCAGCAGTGTTGATGTGCAAAGTCTTGGAAAGTCCTCCTCCTATGTTGGGAACAAGAGAGAAGACTCCGATGGAGCCTGTGAGGGTAGTCTTGTCGGTGAAGATATAGTCAGTGTTGGAGCTGATCCAGTATCCACCGGAAGCTGCATAGTCGCCGTAGCTGGCGATGACGGGCTTAACAGCCTTGAGGTTAAGCATTGCGCGGTTGATGATCTCAGAAGCCTGAACGCTTCCGCCAGGAGAGTTGATGCGGAACACGACAGCCTTGACTGATGAATCCTGCTCCACTTTCTTGAGCCTGCGGGCAAGGACTTCGCCGACGATGGCATTGTCGGGATTGCCGTCCATCTCGATTTCGCCGTCAGCATAGATGACGGCAATCTTGTCCTTTACCTTGCTGTCGTCCTTTACCTTTGCTGTTGCATAGGTGCCGAGGTCAGCGAACTTGAGGTCTTTGGCTTCCTTGACATCGAAGAGGGTGCAGAGGTAGTCTTCAAGTTCGTCCTTGTACATATACTGGTCCACGATGCCTCTTTCAAGCAGGCTCTCTGCATCAAGAAGCTCGAGATTGTCGATCCAGCCGTTCAGGTCTTCTGCGCTGAAGTCGCGGCTTGACGCAATCTCTTCGCACATAGATGCCCAAAGACTGCTGACTAGAACCTGGTTCTGTTCGCGGTTGGCGTCGGTGAGATGGTTCTGGGTGAACTGCTCGCCTGCAGATTTGTATTTGCCGTGACGGATGAGCTGGATGTCAACTCCCAGATTGTCGAGCAGGTCCTTGAAGAAGGTCAGGCTGGTGCCGACACCTGTAATCATCGCCTCGCCGTAGGTGTTGATGATAACCTTGTCAGCGACTGATGCGAGGTAGTAGCTAAGGTTGTCATAGCCGTTGGCATAGGCGATGACGGGCTTTCCTGACTCGCGGAAACGTGCCAGGGCCTGCCTCAGCTCCTCTGTGCAGGACATGCTCATACCCATCTTGTCGGTATTGAGATATATGAATTTTACACCGGGATCGGCGGCTGCGGCATCAATAGCCCTGATTGCGGTGAGCAGTGGCATACCTTCATCCATTGACAGATTCATGCTGGCAATGTTCTGGACTGAGAAAGAACTCTGTCCGCGCTCGCTGATCGGAGTTGAAAAGTCGATTTTAAGGATTGACTGCGGAGGAACTACAGCAGTTTTTGCTGCACCGCCGGCCAATGCAGCACCTAGGCTGCCCATGAAAATGAAGAAAATGAGCCCCAGTGCGACAAGGCATCCCAGCAGGGCTGCAAGAAAAATTTTCCAGAAATTATTCATTTGTCCGTAAGATTAATTTGGCGCAAAATTAATCTTTTTATTGAATATTGAATTCCTTGGCCAGAATCTCCATAAGGCCGGCAGCATCGTCTACTTCAGGAATAACCCATTGGGACTGGTAGACAAGTCTGGGGATTCCGCTCTTCCCCTGCATTGTGGTGCGGCCGAACAGTTCGAAACTCTTCGACAGAATGGAATTGACAGCCGCATTGCGCGTGGCTTCGAGAAGCTGTTCTTCGCCTCCGAGCAGCTGAGCGGCTCGGAAGGTGGCATCTTCCACGCTGCGGGGATACCAGCCTTTTGCAGGGTCATCCGCCGTGAAGAGCCATTCGTCGAAACCGGCAAACTTTGAAGGATCGGCAAGCCACACGGCCAAGGCCAGACGCGCCAGATCGCAGGAGCCGGCGAAGCGGTCAGCGCCGCTTGCGGGAACATAGGGGTTGCAGACATAGCTGAGAGGGCAGGGGACGAGCACAAACGCTATGTCAGGACGGCTCTCGGTTATCTCCTTGGCCGCAAAATGTATCTTGCGGCAGTGCGAGCACTGATAGTCGAACATCAGGTTGATGCGGTAGGTTGCATCTTTGCTGCCCAGGACAGGGGTTTCATCGGCATTGAGAACGGGAAGGGCGTTGGCCGAGTCGCCACGGTCATAGGCGAACTTCGGGGTGGTCAGCAGCTGGAAGCCTGCAAGGCAGCCTGCGAGCAGAAGACCGGCGGCGCCACAGGCAGGATTCCATTTTGAAGGACAGTTCTTGTGGGCCTGATACCACAAAAGACCAGTGACGATGATGCCGATGGAGTGGGTCGCCATACAATATTTGCAGAACTGCCCCAGCATCCATTTCTGAAGAATGAAAAACCAGATGGCGCTGCCCAGGATAGCACCACCCAAAACAAGGAGAATCTTCCACGCAAGCGGAGCAATCTCCTTGTCCCTGACGAAGAAAAGGCATAAAAGGATGGCCAGATAGACACCGGCTGCAAGTCCGGCGACAGGGATGACTCCCAACAGGGAGGACCATCTGCTGCCGAGGACGTTGTCGCAGGAGGAACCCGCACCGCAGCCTATCATTGCTGTCCCACGGAGGGAGTGCAGTGCCATCACTATGCTTAAAACAAGGGCCACGACGCTGAGAAGCATCGTGACCCGTTTAAGCATTACAGC
This sequence comes from Bacteroidales bacterium, assembly GCA_017519185.1. GTDB lineage: Bacteria > Bacteroidota > Bacteroidia > Bacteroidales > UBA932 > Equibacterium. Next base: position 179,724 of record JAFWSX010000006.1, read on the forward strand.
ACTGTCTTTCTGTGCCATTGAGAATACTAGTAAGCGTTCGGAGCGCCGGGAGTAGGCACGTTGTCGGTAATTGCCGATCCGGCAGTGTGGGAAGCTTTAAGAGGCTCAGCAAGTGTTACGCCGGTGCCTGCAACCTGCTGTCCGGGAATGTGGATGAGCTTGACGGGCTCAGCCAGATTGATGGTGCTCGGAGGAATGGTGTTGGTCGGAGCGCCGTACTGGCGGCGTGCCTGGATTACGCTTTCAACTACTGCATCCTCGTTGCCGATCTTGATGGCCTGCCCAGGACGGAATCCCTGTACTCCCTGAACCAGGACTTGCTTGGCGCCCGGGAGAACGATGGCAGAAAGGACTGTCGCGCCAGAGGTTCCCACTTCCTTGATGGTCGCAACTTCATCGCCGATATGAAGTTTGGCACCGGGCTTGAGGCCTGCCACGTTGGCAACCTTGATGTTGGTGGCTCCTGCAACTGCGGCGGCGGCAAGACTTGAGTTTGCCTGAAGTTTGAAGTCGTTGATATTGTCGTCAGCGTCAGCTCCGTCGGGATAACGGCCTGAACTGAGGTTAGGAGTAGCTACAGCGGTCTGGCCGAAGCCTCCTCTAGGTGAGTAAACGCTTACGCGACTTCCTCCGAGACCATGGCCTGAGTCACCGTGATAGCCTTCAGAAACCCAAGGCTCGACGATGAGACCATAGTTGAGGGCGTCAGCAACGTTGCCTTCAGCAGTGCGAAGGGTGATGTTTCCGGCATTGGCGAAGGTCGGGCCGCCATAGTACTGGTCGGCCTTACCCTGGAAACCGGCAACGGTTGCACCGGCCTTCATTACGGGCGCGTCGATATCGTGGTCTGCAGCAAGTGCTTCTTTAAGCTCGATTTCGAAGACAAGTGCGAGAACAGGTTCGTTGGAAGAGTGGTCGAACTTGGTGGCAGGTTCGAAGCTGATACCGGTTCCGTTGTTAGCGAAAGGCATATTCGACGAGTGGTAGTATTTGAGCGGCTCTTCGAGTTCTAGACCGGTTCCGGCACGCTCGATGGGCAGAGGCCCGCCGAATGTGCTGGTTTCAGACTGTGTGCCCACTGACTTGACGGTAACCCACTCGATGCCGTGGCCGTCGCTGGCAATGTCAAGACGGATCTTGTCTCCAGCAGTTATGTTTGCTACAGAAGATACCTTGATGTTGGTATCACCGGGTTTGGCGTCGAATGAGAGGTATGCCTGTGTTCCGGGCTTGCCGACCTCGGTAACGGTTACAACTTCATATTTCTCCCATACGCGGTCTACTGCGGGATATTCTGCGCCATAGCCGATGGCCATCTTCTGGCCAACCTTGAAGCCGGCCGTGCTGGTCACAGGAATATTCTTGCTGCCTTTGGGTATAGTGATTACAGGTCCTTCGGGAAGCGGCTGCCAGAGTGTGGTAGGAGTGCCGGGTGCAACCCTGCTGGTCGGGTCAGCGGCAGGAGCATTGACTTTTGCAACGACAACTTTCTCACCGTCGATGTCGATGGTGTCACCGGCCTTGATGCCGTCTACGCTGCGGGTGTAGATGACTTTGTCACCCTTGGCTGCAGGAACTGCAAGACCTGTGGTGGCAAGGCCGAGCACGTAGAAGCTCTTGGGAGCGAGCTTGGTCCCCTGGGAAACCTTGATGCCGCTGAAGATGGGGATGTTGATCTTGTGGGTGGTGAGATACCATCCTGAAAGGTCGACTTCCTTGTCGCCGGCATTGTAGAGTTCTATGAAAGAGTCTGAAGGATTTGCACCGGCAATGCGGAACTCGTTGATCTTGACAGGAGCAGTATTGCGGACTTTCTCGACAGATTTTTCAGTGTTGCGGCCCCATTTGGCGACGCCGCGAAGATCCCCGTTGAATTCCTTGTCTGAAGAAGTGACTTCGAAGGTCTCGATGACGGTCTGGCCGGGCTCGACTGTGTATGCTATTTTCTTTTCTGCCTCAGTCTTCCATCCTGAAGGAACTTCGACCCCGAGGGTGAGGCCCTTGACAGCCTTGCCGGTGGTGTTGACGAATTTCACAGCTACTTTCTGGGTCTGGCCAGGAGCGAAGGTCTGGAGGCGGTTCGGCCTGTTGATGTCCTTTTCGGCAGCTACGGTCACGCGCTCAATGTCATATTTTGCGGCGACGATGTTGGCCTGCACGGCCTGCTGTGTCTCGATAGTGGGGAATGTGCCTGCAAATGTGATGGCACCCTCATAGAATGTACCCTGTGAACCCACTGAGTTGTCACCTCCGTTACCGAGGAGGATGGCTCCCTGCTTGCGCATCGGGTCATAACTGCTGCGGGGGTTCTGAATGCGGCCTCCGTCATAGTATATCTTGAGCTCACCCTGCTGGGCATCTCCACCCATAGACCTCCAGTGATGAGGTTCGCCGTCGGCAGTTGCCGTTACGAATCTCCACTCCACAGGATTGATGGTGGGACAGAACTTGTCGTTGGGATCGGGGTTTACGCAGCCCACGAGGTTGTTCTCCTGGTCGGTCATGATCCACGGACCGGGCTCAACGCCCTTGTACCAGGCGGTAGCGTTGCCGAAGTATGTCGTTTCCATTGTTCCGTCTCCGTCATCGCGAGAGTCTGTCTCTGCGTTACCGTAGTCGAAGCAGCAGCCGTCGTTGTAGTGGTTGCCGGCGATTACCCAGTACTGGCCTTCAGCCTGGTCGTCCACGGCAATGCCTTTGGTGTCGTTCCAGCGGAATCCCATACCAGGGGCGATGAATACGCCGTATACTTTATGTCCAGAAATGGTTACCGGAGCCCAGTCGGCTACTGAGATGTTGTTGAAACCGCCCATTGCGTGTCCTCCGAATCCTCCGCGGGGTGCCTGTTTCAGGTCGTTGCCGCTCGGACCCTGATCGTATATGGTGGTAATCCAGCAATAGGTATCAGCGCAGAATCTGTCCTGAGCCTCTGAATCGGCATATCCGTGAGAACGCACGACACCGATGTCCAGTGTCTTGCCGTCGGACTGGCGCATAACCTGGTAAAGGGGGCCGTTGTATGCCTTGAACAGTGCACGGGTGGTACTGTGTGCAGAAGCACAAGGGGTCCCTGCCTTTGCATAGATGTCACAAGGACCCTCGGGCCTTGTGCCCCCGCAGGAAGCAACCGCAAGGACTGCTGCGGGAATCACTATCACGGCAGTGATAATGGATAAGAACAACGTTTTTTTCATAGGTCAGAGTTTATTGTTGTTTAGATAATGATTTCCATATCAATCCTCTAATTTAACAAAAACACCAAATTAATGCTAAATTTGCTGCGCTAAATCCAGTTTTATGGCACAGAAACCTTCAATACCCAAGGGAACACGCGACTTCGGACCGCTCGAGATGGCCCGCCGCAATTACATTTTTTCAACCATCAGTGGAGTTTTCCGTCTGTTCGGCTATTCTCAGATCGAGACTCCTGCCATGGAGAACCTGAGCACGTTGCTTGGAAAATACGGCGACGAAGGAGACAAGCTGCTTTTCAAGATCCTGAACTCCGGTGATGCTTTTGCAGGTGTGGATCCCGCAATGCTCGACAACAGTAACGCCGTTGCAATGAAGGTTTGTGAAAAAGGACTGCGATATGACCTGACCGTGCCATTCGCCCGTTTCGTGGTGCAGCACCAGAACGATATCCACTTCCCTTTCAAGCGTTACCAGATACAGCCTGTCTGGCGTGCCGACCGTCCTCAGAAGGGCCGCTACCGCGAGTTCTACCAGTGCGACGTCGACGTGGTGGGAAGCCAGTCCCTGCTCTATGAACTGGAGCTAGTGCAGATTGTGGACATGGTGTTTGCACAGTTGGGTATCAACGTCTGCATAAAGATCAACAACCGCAAGCTGCTTGCCGGTATAGCCGAAGTGGCTGGCGCAGCCGACAAGATGGTCGACATCACTGTGGCCATCGACAAGATTGACAAGATCGGTCTGGATGCAGTGAAAGAAGAACTTCGCGAGAAAGGGCTTTCTGACTCTGCGATTGCAGTCATTGAACCTGTGCTCCAACTGCAGGGTGGCAATGAGGCCAAGATCGATAAGATGAGCAGTATACTCGCTTCTTCAGAGGTAGGAATGAAAGGTATAGCGGAAATCCGCGAGTTGTTCGGACTTATAGAGGCGGCAGGCATCCGCCAGAATGTGGAACTCGACCTTTCTCTTGCACGCGGCCTTAACTACTACACCGGTGCAATTTTCGAAGTCAAAGCACTGGACTACGAGATAGGCAGCATATGCGGGGGCGGCCGTTACGATGACCTGACCGGCATCTTCGGTCTCAAGAACGTTTCGAGTGTGGGCATTTCTTTCGGTGCCGACCGCATCTACGACGTGCTGCTAGGCCTCGACAAATATCCGGCTGCCCTGGGCAGTGCACCGGACATACTCTTTGCCAATATGGGCAGGGAGGCGCTGGCTTATGTAATGCCTGTTTGCGCCATGCTGCGCGAAAAAGGCTTCTCAGTCGTGGTATTCCCGGATGAGAGCAAACTGGGCAAACAGTTCGACTATGCCACCCGCAACGGTATTCCTTTCATATCTATCAATGCCGACAGCGAAGCTGCCGCCGGCACCGTCAATATCAAGAACCTCTCAGAAGGAAAGCAGCAGTCATTCGCAAAGGACGATGTCGATGCGATGGTTGCTTTTCTGAGGCAGTAATCTTCCTCAATCCATCGGATAGCGGATGCCCCATTCCTTGCGGAGAGCATCCATCTGCTTCATTATGTCCAAGGTTTCCTGGTGAGGCATATAGGGTGACTCAAGCAGGCCTTTTTCGATGGCATCCTTTGATGCGAAGACCTGATATTCATAGCCTGTGACCTGGTCTGCAGGCGGCAGGAATTCAGCGGTCTTCTTGTAATTGTGCCACACAGTGACTTTTTCAGGGCAGTTGATGTTTTCCACTACGATATAGCCGGTTTCGCCGATCAGCTGGCCTTCACGGTTGCTGAGGCCGCCGGCGCTGGCCTGCAGGTTGGCGACGCGGCCGTCCTTGTATGTGAGGATGATGTGGTTGTGACGGTCGGTGCCGGTGCTGAATCGGGTGCAGGATGATACGCAGGAAGCAAATTCGGACCCGAAATACATCCTTGCGAAATTGATGCTGTATACTCCAAGGTCGAGCAGAGCGCCGCCACAGAGATCAGGCCTCAGGATGCGCTCCTTATGGTCCATATAATAGCAAAGACTGGCGTTCACGATTCGCGGCTCTCCGATTTCTCCCGCATCGAGCAGCTCTTTCACCTTCAAGGAGAGAGGCATATATCTGGTCCAGATGGCTTCTGTGATGAAGATGCCTTTGCGGTGAGCAAGGTTCAGTATTTCCTCGGCTTCGCGTGCGTTGGCCATGAAGGCTTTTTCGCAAAGTACAGGTTTTCCGGCCTCCAGGGCCAGTTTCGTATGAGGATAGTGGTGGGAATGGGGAGTAGCGATGTACACCAGGTCTACATCCGGGTCGTCCACAAGTTCCTGATAAGAGCCGTAGGCTTTCTTGAATCCCCAGTGTTCTGCGAAGCCCCGTGCTTTGACGATGTCGCGTGAAGCGATGGCATATTTGACGAGTCCTTTGTCTGCAGGAACTCCTGAAAGGGTTTCTCCCATTTTGTCGGCAATCCAGCCGGCTCCGATGATTCCTATGTTCATAGTATGAGGATTATTCTTATTCTCAAATATACTGAAAACTCCATCAATAAAAAAGACGGCCCGTAAGCCGTCTTTTCCTATGAATCTTGTAAAATGCTATTTCTTGATGAACTCTACGCGGCGGTTCTTGGCGCGACCTTCGTCGGTGCTGTTATCGGCTACCGGTTCGTGGCTTCCCTTGCCGACGGGACGGAGGTTGAACGGATCGACGCCTTCTTTTTCAAGTGCGGCAACTACGGCCTCGGCACGCTGCTGGCTGAGGGGGTCGTTGACGGCATCGCTGCCCTGGTTGTCGGTATGGCCCTGAACCTCGAAGCGGGCTGAAGGATTCTTCTTCATATACTCGGCAACTTTCTGAATCTCTTCCATCGATTCGGGTTTCAGCGTAGCCTTGCCGGTCTCGAAGAGGATGTTGTTGGTCACGAATTTTCCGGTCTCGGCGATGGCTTTTTCAACGGCTGAAGAATAGTCCGTGGCATTGCGCTCATACAGTTCGACAGCACCTTTAGCCATAACGATATTGGTCACGAAGATGCCTTTGTCGCTGTCAGATGAGCCTTCAATCCACCAGTTGCGAGGTTGGATCATATTAGGGATGTTCACGATGCGCTGGTAGTTAAGATACATTTTGAACGCACGTTTGTTGAAAGAGATGGCAATATGATTCCATTCATTCTTTTTCAAATACTTGTTGATGACCTGCGTTCCGGGTGCTCCGTCCATTTTGGTGCCATTGGGGTTCTCTGCACCCCAGCCCCAATCAATGCCGTTATACTCACCGCCATAGTAGGGATGATATTCTGGACTCATACGGATGTCGAACACTCTTTTGCCATTCTCACCATCCATTATCAAGTCGAGTGTTCCATCCCAACCGGATCCTTCTTGGGCGGGCTGGGCTAGCACGTCGAACTCGATAGTGAATTCTTCTGGCAGATACTCCTTCTCTTCCATCAACGGTTGAATCTTGGAGTCCTCCATCCTGATGGCTTTTTTGCCTAAGATATTGGCCACTTCGACAGAACTGCCGCTCAGCAGGTCCCATTTAGAAGGGAATTCACCCATCTGCTCGCCATTCAGGTCATCAGTAAAGAAAACATTGGCACCAGTGGCAAAGTCGCTGTTTGCACGGATTTCTGCAAAGTCGACAACTTCATCTTTTGCGGCAGCTTCTATGGTTTCTTCATCGCCTACAGCGTCAGTCTTATTGCCATCAGACTTGTCGTTGTTCTTCTTGCCGCCGAGGAGACCGTCCAGCGCTTTGTTGACACCGTTCTCAACTTTGTTGCCGATGTTGTTCTCTACCGCGTTTTTGGCTCTTTCACCGAGATTCTTGAGAATACCCTGCGCACTTGCAGTGCCGCAGATGAGAAACAGGCTCATAACGAGCAAAAGAATCTTTTTCATTATTGTGTAGTTTAAGTGATTTCAAACCAACATAAAGGTCACCATAATCTGCCCCATAAGCACCACCCCAAAGGGTGGAATTAACCCCTATTCCGTAGTGTTAACAGCTTAACTTGCTATATTTACAATATGAAAAGGTACCGTATCGGCATAATTGCAGTCATTGTAGCGCTTACGCTCAGTTCTCATCAGGCGGCCGCATATTCAGACCACAGAGGCCATAATGTTGATTCCCTCGAGGCTGTAGTAGCCCGCTGGACCCAGCAGGACATAGATGCCGCTTCGGACAGTGCCCTTTCCAGACTGCTTCTGGATTATGAGGAGTTGATGCAGGGCTTTCTGCAGACAAACGGCGTCAAAAGCGAGTACTATGCGCGGAAACTTTTGAACCTTGGCCAGAAAAAAGGTTGGCAGAATTCCGTCAAGGATGCAGCTAAGATCATCGGACAGCATTTCTGGGCGAAGGAGCAGTACGACAGCGCTGCCGTCTATTACAATATTGCTCTTGCGGCTTTGGATAAGATGGCTGCCGGGGCCACTTCTCCGACCAATCCTGATGGATATGGCCAAAAAGAGCTTGATGACGGATATTCGTCGATGTATGGCACCCTGGGCAACCTTTACAATATGATGGGAGATCTGGACAAGGCTTTCGAGTATTATGGCAAGGCAGGAGAGATATTCGACCGCTACGGCTGGAACGAGAGCAACGCCGTCCTGCACTACAATATGGGAGAGACTTGGCTGGAAGAAAAGGAATACGGCAAAGCCCGGGATTGTTACGAGAAAGCGCTGGGCTATGGCCGCGCCGCAGGTGATTCTCTCTGGATAGCCAGCCCGCTGAAAGGTCTCGGAGCCCTGTATCTCGCAGAAGGACGTATCCGCAAAGGGCTGCAATGCCTTGAAGAAGCTGACAAATATTTCTCCATCCACGAAGACCAGGAGTTCAGGGCAAGGCTCGAGACGCTTGACATTATGGGCAAGCTGCTTCGTGAGCAGCGACGGCATCTGATATTGGCCATATTATCTTTGGCATTGATAGCCGTGCTCGCCGCCTCCGCATTTCTGCTGGGCCGCAAACTTCGCCGTTCCCGTAAGGACAACAAAGAGGTCGGAGAAGTTCTGGAAGAAACAATCGGTGAAATCGAAGTGCCGCATGGCTCTCCGGAACTGTCGAAGCGCGAGATGGAGATTCTACGCCTGATGTCGGAAGGTTTTACAGGCCCTCAGATTGCGGAAAAGATATTTCTAAGCCCCGAAACCATCAAATGGTATCGCAAGAAACTCCTTGTGAAATTCGACGCGGCAAACACCCCCGAGTTGATTTCGAAGGTGAAAAATGCCAAAATCCTTTAGCGCTCAAATACAGGAATTGCATTGATGTCGACCGGCACTTCTACGTAGCGGCCTCCTTCATAGTGCGCTCCTGTGCGGCAATCGGTCCATCCGCCTTCGTTGTTCGGAAGATAGACTTTCCAGCTGCTGACTCCGGCTTCAGTAACGGGGCATACCAGGTATTTCGGGCCGAACATAAACTCGCAGTCCTGCTTCAGAGCCTCAGTGTCATCGGCAAAGTCGAAGACCAGCGGACGCATCAGGGTGTAGCCTTCCTCAGACACTTTCTTGGCGCAGCCAAGGATGTAAGGGCGAAGCTGCTCGCGCTGCTTCATAGCCGCTGCCATCAGGTTGTAGGTCTGCTCGCTGTAGCGCCAGGGCTCGGTCTGGCTCATATAGCCGTGAACTCGCATAAACGGGAGGAAAACGGAAGCCTGAACCCAGCGTACGAGCCTCTCCTGATATTCTTCTGAAGTATACTGGTCACCAGGACGGAAGAATCCGCCGGCATCATATGTCCACCAGGGGAGTCCGGCTGCCATCTGGCCGAGACCGCCGGCTATCTGCCTGCGCAGGGTGACGAAGTCGTTGCCGACGTCACCTGACCAGGTCACTACGCCGTAGCGCTGGATACCGGTGAAGGCGCTGCGGGTGAGGATGACCGGCTCGTGGTCGGGAGTCACATCCTTCAGGCCCTTGTACATCGTGCTGTTGACCATCAGCGGATAGACATTGCGGTAGAGCTCTCCGGGAACTTTGTCTGGGCCTACCAGCCTGCCGGCCAGGTCGTCATTTTCGGGCTCCGTAGCGTCGAACCACCAGGCGTCGATGCCATAAGGAATAGCAAGACTGTCGCGGAAACTCTGCAAGTAGAATGCGGCTGCCTCGGGCTGGAAGAAGTCTATCCAGTCGGTGCCGTCGATATAGAAGCCGCGTTCGTTCAGCTTCTGTCCGAGTGAACAGTTGCGGTCGACCTTGGACCATACGGAGATCATAAAACGTGTGCCCATATCGTGGAGGGCGGAAGTAAGTGCTGCGGGGTCGGGATAGTGCACTCTGTCAAATTCCATCGAGTTCCATCCGGTGTTTCCCCACCACTGCCAGTCTTGCACTATTACGTCCAGAGGCAATCCCCGCTCCTTGAATCCGTTGGCGTTCTCCAGAATCTCGTCCTGAGAGTGGTAGCGCTCGCGGCAGTGGATGTAGCCGAACATCCAGTCGGCCATCTGCGGCACGGGGCCGGTTAGCGTACGGTAAGTTGAAATGACCTCGTCAGCCTTGCCGGCAAACACAGTATAGTCAAGTGCGGCGGCGACCGGAGAACTCAGCACGGTCTCATCGGTGACTTTGCGCCAGAACACTTGCGGATTGTCGCCTCTCACTCCTTCAACGTTCAGTTCGTGCCGGCCGGCGGGGAGAGTGACGATGACCGATGAGGTAGGGGGCAGCCAGGTGTTGGAGACATCGATGACAGCCTCTCCGTCTACTGAGAGGAAATGCCTGCGGGCCATTTTCTGCCCTACGTCGAGCAGGAGTGCGTATTCGCCACCTTCAGGGACTTCCAGAGTGCCTATGAAATTACGGTTGCGGCGTATCTCTCGCCTGTTTCCGGAAGTTCCGGTAGCGTTGACCGTGACATCTTCACCCTCTTCGGCAGGAGTCAGGGTGACGCTCTGCGAGGCAGGGTTGAAGTCGGTCAGTCCGTAGTTGTTCCAAAGCAGTCCGTATCCTTTGCTGGACAGCACGAACGGAATGGCTATCTGGGTGTTGACCTGAGTCAGGCGGCGGGTAAGGCCACGGATGTCAAGATATCCGTCCTGGAACTGTCCCGTGCCATATAGATGTTCATCCTTCGGAGATGAGAAAGACTGTGAAACGGCATAAACAGGAACGTTCTGAATCGTAGCAGGCTGCAGCTTGCGCCCTCCCGGAACTTCGCTCAGCAGCACGTTGCCCTGTGCGTCAAGGAAAGTGAGGGTCCCGTCTGCACCGGAGTAGCGGACAACCATTCCGGATGTGCTGAGTTCTGTGCCGGCATCGCTCTTCTTGACTTTGAAAGCAGGCTTGCGGACTTTCTCTGTATATACCAGTTCTTCGGGCAGAGTCTGTCCGTCAGGTATGACCTGGACACGGACGGCATTTGAGTAAAGAGGGCTGAGGACCAGGGTGCCGTCATCAGTCTTGATGCGGACAGAACCGTTAGAACAAGAATTGCAGAACAGAAGAATGATGCACAACGCCAGCATTACAGGCAGGCTGCGTTTGAAGATAGAAACGTTCATTGGAAAACTGCGGTTTGATATAACTTATCAAAAGTACTAAAAAGATTGCTAACTTAGCTCCAAGATGCGTGATACGATCAAACAAATAATAATGAAAATGAACAGTTTCAAGAAAGTGCTTTCTATGCTGACCGTGCTGTTGCTTGGCAGCGTGCTTGCAATGGCCCAGAATGCAGCCCAGCCTCAGGCGTTCAATTTCCCGAAGCCTGACGTGATGTTCGATATATGGCCTGATGGGGCTCCGACGGACAATGGCCTCACTGGCGAAGAACAGGATTTCGGCAACCACGTAGCAAATGTTACCAAACCCACTCTCGCTGTGTTCCTTCCTGAGAAACCCAACGGACTTGCCATCCTGGTATGTCCCGGTGGTGGATATTCGTCAGTGTGGGACAAGACCGAAGGATATGCCAATGAGAAATGGTACACTGACCGTGGAATCGTTTACGCCGTGATAAAATACCGCCTGCCCAACGGCCATCACGAGGTTCCGCTGGATGATGTGCACGAAGCAATGCACATCCTCAAGTCTCACGCAGCCGAGTATGGCTTCACCAAACTTGGAATTGCAGGCTGCTCCGCCGGCGGTCATCTCGCCACGATGGCGGCAACTCACTATACAAAACCCGAGGAGCGTCCCGACTTCCAGGTTCTGTTCTATCCTGTAGTCTCATCCGATCCGGCAATCGCGCATATGGGCTCCATAATAAATCTGCTCGGCCGCAATGCTCCCAAAGCCCTTGTGGAAGAATACAGCAACGAGAAGCAGGTTACTGCTGACACTCCTACCGCATTCATTATGGCCAACTCAGACGACCGTGTAGTGCCTTGCGAGAACAGCATCAGATACTACGAAGCCCTGAGGGCACACGGCGTCCCGGCTGCCCTGCACATCTATCCTGTCGGTGGTCACGGCTGGGCCGACCATCTGGACTTCCCTTACCGCGAGGCCTGGTTCCACGACCTCGGCATCTGGCTGGATAGTCTTGTGGATTAAAAGAAAAAGGTCGTTGGGAACAACGACCTTTTTTCATAGTAAGACCTGTCGGCTATTGATTGATGGCGCGGGCAACTTCGATGGCAGCGAGGCAGAGGAGCACGTACTGCGGAGCAGTGTTGATGCAGGACTCGTTCTCACCCCAGTGGAACGGGTAGTCATCCTTGTTCTCGAAGAAGTCTTCCTTCACCAGAAGACCGGGTACGATACCACCCGGAATGAAGGAGTAGTCTGCACGGTTGGCATTGTAAGCTACCTTCTTGGTGTTCACACCCACGCCGGAAACAAAAGATACGTTACTGTCAGGGTGACAGCCGAAAAGGTAGTTCAGGCCTGCGAAGACAAACTCGGGATCGATCATGTCAGGGAAGTATTGCCAAATCTTGTAGCAGTTGTATGCGCTGGTGATGACAGAAGCATTGCCTGCCCAGCTGGCGCCTGTGATGGCTACGCCGTAAGGGTTGTCCTGACCGCCGCGGGTAATCATCGCAACGTATGCGGGAACGAGAGCCTTGACCTTGTCCTGGAATTTCTTGTCCATATATGGATAGATCTTCAGGGCATTGGTGAGGTTCGGGCCGCCGCTGAATGCAGCGCCGAACATTCCGTTTGCAACGTTTCCATTGGAGCGTACAGGCTCGGGCTGGGCGTTGAGCTGCTGTTCGATGAGAGGGAGGAAAAAGTCCTTGTATTTCTGTTCGCCGGTGGCGATCCAGAGTTCGATGGCTGCGTTGATGCGGGAATCGCCGCCACCCATACGGCGTCCGCCGGCTGCGGCATTTGCATTGGCTTGAGGTGCTGCGGCTTCGAAATACTTGTTCCAAAGCATCTCGGCATTCTTCAGTGAGCGTTCAGCCTCTTCAGGGTAATAATCTTTCAAAGCAGGGTAGGCGGCTGCCAGCGATACAATGTCTTGCATCGTTCCGGCGGGGCTGAATCGGCTTGTGAAGACGAAGCGGTCGTCCAGTGTGCCTGAGCGGTCGCCCTTAACCTCGTAAGGTTTGAGGGTAGGGTCATAGAACTTGCCGTCGGTCAGGGTCATGGCATCGCCGAGGTGGTGGTAGTGGTGCATATCGGGCTGGCCGATGACCTGAGCCACAAACCCGATGTTCTCGACCTGCGCGTTGATGTTGAGAGTTCCGTGCATAATCAGCTGAACGTTGTCGGGAACTCCGTCAGGAACGTGGATGTCGGCGTACTGTGTCTTCTCGTCGATGAGGGTCTGGTCACGCATGGGTTTGAACTCGCGCCATATGTAGGCGAGGTCCCGGGTGGTGTTGAGCACGGAGTTGGCCTGGATGTCGTAGTCACCTGCGTCATACCATCCGCCTATTGCCAGGCCGGGGATATGCTCCAACGGTTTGTATTTGTCATTTGTCACATCACCCTGGTAATATCCGTCGTGCAGACGTACGTTTGCAGGAGCCTGCAGGGCATCGTCCATATTGGCGCGTCCATGCCATATGCGGTAGGCCTCGTTGACCTCCATATGGTCCATATTTACAACCAGCGAGAAGTCCATTGAGGGATGCCACTTGTCGCTGTAGACGTCCTTGTCGATGGGGAAGGCGTTGGTCTCGACTCCCTGATAATCGATGCAGTAGAGACCCGGTTCGCGCACATCGGTGAAGTCAAGCTGTACATAATTGTATCGGCGGTGGTATTCACCCCATATGTTCGCGTTGATGGTCTTGGCCACGGTCTTGCTGCCGTCCGGATTCACGCGGAGAAGTTTTGCAGTCTTGGCGGGAGTGTCATTCTTGTCAAGCTCGACCACAGCGACTTTCTTTTGTGCGGGAGTGTAGCCTACCTGTGAGAAGCCGATGTTTGCAGGACGGATCCAATCCTTTGAGATGCTTGGTTCGAGATACCACTCCAGGACTTTGCCTGTCTTTCCGGCGGGCAGGAGTGAACGGAGCACGAACATACCGTTCTGTGCGAGGTGACGGCCGTCATAGATGCTGATCTCGAGGTCAGAGGTTACACCTACGCGAAGATCGTCGTTCTCGGGGGCCAGCACGATCTGATGTCCCGTTGACATTGCGAGGGGCACGAGGAAGTCGCCTCGTCCACGGTCGTCAAAGGTTGATTCGCCGAAATACTGGGTAATCTTCTCGGATACGGGATGGACTTCGGTGTCGTGCATGGGAGAGCGGGGAAGGATGCGGCCCTTTCCGTCAACGAGGTAGTTGTTGCCGAAATATGAGGCAGGAAAGAATTCCAGGTTCATTCCGGCCTTGCCTACCAGTTCCTGGGGAACAGGCTTGTCAAGCCAGACCTGCACCAGTACGCCTTTGTCCTTGGGAAGGACCTTGAGCCTGGGCGCGAAACCGTAATCTTCGTAGGTCAAAGTCACCTCCACGCTGCTTTCAGCATTGTCAATCCTGCGGGGGCTCACGACTCCGAAGATATCCCACTGTTCGGGAGTGTTCATCAGACGGATTCCACCACCGGTGGCGATGCGGTTGCCGCGCTGGATGATTTCCAGTCCGGCGAATTTCTCGTCATAGAAACCACCGTTGTAGATGTTGTTGTACATCAAAACGTTGGTTCCGCGGGCCTCGAAATAACCGAGATCGTTGAGTTTCATGCTCTGCGCATTGGCCGCAGAAGAAAGTGCGGCAGCAATGACCGCAATGATCAGAAATGACAGACGTTTCATAATACTATTTTGTAAGTTTATCATTCAGTGAATTGTTTGAGCCATTCGGCGAGCTCAGAGGTCCATTCCTGCTTGTGGGCAAATGAATCCTTGAAACCGAAGCCGTGGCCTCCGTCCGGGTATACTAAAAGTTTAGCCGGCACGCCTTTCTCAACGAGGGCCTTTACGTAGATCTGGCTGTCATTGAGAGGAACGGTGTTGTCATCTTCGCAGTGCACGATGAATGCAGGAGGACAGTTCGGGGTGACGAACTGGTCGCAGCAGTAGTAATAAACCTCTTCTTCATCGGGGTACATATCGAACAGCATATTGCGGCCACCCGGAGTGACGCGGCCTTCAAATGTTATGAGAGGGTAGAGGAGTATCTGGAAGTCAGGACGGGTCCTGGCCGTGAAATGTACCGAAGCGGTGGCGGCGAGATGTCCGCCGGCAGAGCCGCCCATGATGCCGAGTTTCTTGATGCCCCACTCTTCAGCGTGGGAACGCATAACCGTAATGGCCCTCTGCGCATCGGTGAGAGGTACGTCAGGATGTCCGTTCGGCATCCTGTATTTAAGGACGGCGAAGGTGACTCCGAGTGAGTTGAACCATTCCGCCATATCTGTGCCTTCGTGCTGTGCGGCCACATAGGAATAACCTCCGCCTGGGCACATTATTATAGCCAGCCCGTTGGGTTCTGCAGCCGGGAAAACCAGTAGTTCGGGGTCGCTGATGTTGCCTATGCGACCGCCTTCCATTTCCCTCTCAGGGCCGGAAAGGCCGTTGGTATTGGGTGCTCCGTCAGGCCAAAGCTTGATTACTTGTTGCCCTGATGCAAGTATTGACATCAGGAGCAGGGTTGCAATAAGATATGTTTTTTTCATCACAGTCAGTTTATTTAACGGTCCATACAGCAGAATCTTCGCCTTGAGCAGTCTTCACGACTACTTTGTTCTCTCCCTTGCTGAGTTTGACACCGGGCCAGCAAACAGTTGCGTAGGCATCGGTCTTGGCGTTGCCTATGAGCTTGCCGTTGATGTACAGTTTGGCAGAAGGTGCGGTGGTGAAGACAATAACGTCAGTGGTGTCTTCCTCCCTTTCTGCATAGCGCTTAGAACAGAGGTGAACGGTCTGCGCGGCTTTGTTCCAGTTGGCCTTGTAGAAGTAGAAGGCATCTTTCTTCGTCTGGCGGTCGTGGGTTATCAGACCCTTGTTGTTGAGGTTGTTGACGTCACCTTCCTGTCTCATTCCGGAACCGAAGTCGAACATGTTCCACAGGAATGAACCCCAGACATAGTCGCGCTCTGCGATGGTCTTCCAGTTGTTGATGTGGATGTAGGTCTGCTTCTCTTCGGGATGCCAGTGGCCGCGTGATACGGAGCGTACGTCGACCTCGTCCTCAGGGCCGTATTTGGCTACGTGAACCGACAGGGCTGCGCCTCCGCCATATTCGCTGATGCTGATCAGTGCATTCGGGAAACGTGAGTGCCAGTCATCCAGGAAAGGGCCGAAATCGGCGACTGTATCGTAGTACCATCCGAAATACTTGTTCCAGCCGGTGCCGTCAGGAGTTGTGATGTAGGTGCTTTCCTGGTCGGTGGCGCAGGTCGTCAGGCGGCCGGGATCCAGTTCGTGGGCGATGGCGTTGAGTTCTGCCACGATGGCGTCGATATTGTCGTGAACTTCATTGAACAAACCCCAGAATACGATAGAAGGGTGGTTGAAGTTCTGTATGATCATCTCCTTGAGTTGTAGGCGCAGATTGTCGCGGAAGCCTTCGTAGTTCACATAGCCGGCTACGAAGGGGATTTCCTCCCATACCAGGAACCCGCGTTTGTCGGCTTCGCGGAACATGAAGTGTGCCTGGGGATAGTGGGCAAGACGCAGGGCGTTGGCTCCTATCTCGTCGAAGAGGTCGTAGTCAGCCAGATGCTCTTTTTCTGTGAGTGCTGAAGCTATGCCTGCCCAGTCCTGATGACGGCATACGCCGTGAAGTTTGATATGCTGGCCGTTGAGGAAGAAACCTTTGTCCTTGTCTACCCAGAAATAGCGGAAACCTATGTTCTCCTCAATGCGGTCAATCTCTTTTCCGTCTTTCTTCAGTACGGTGACAGCCTTGTAGAGATAGGGGTCCTCCTTGCCGTTCCAGAGATGAGGGTTGTCAACACCGAGAGCGCAGATGGCCAGGTCATTGTTGATGAGGGTAGAGGCCCGCTCGGCAACTACTTTGCCGGAAGCATCCTCGATTGCGAAATAAACTTCGCAGCCGTTGTAGTCCTTGCTGGTTGAGAGATGGATCTCTGCCCGTACTTCTGCACGCTTCTCATTCACTACGGGCTGGTAGATCAGCACTCCGCTGGAACCGAAGTAGAGAGGAGAGATGCAGGCTTCGTCGGTGACGATCATCCAGGCGTCGCGATAAAGACCGCCGTAGACGTTGAAGTCACCGGCTGTGGGGGCTATGTCAAAGGTCTGCTCGTTGTTGCAGATGACGGTCAGGCTGTTGACAGTACCTATGCGGAGATAGTCAGTCACTTCGAAAGTGAAGGTATTGTAAGCGCCCTTGTGTTCGCCGACAATGGTGCCGTTTACCATTACGGTAGCCTGTGAGCCGGCTCCTTCGAACTGCAGGAAGACACGTTTGCCGCGATATTCGTCCGGAATATCGACCTGCTTGGTGTAGGTGCCGTAACCGCGACGGTAGCCTGCGTCATTCATAAAGTCTTCTGCGTTCCAGGTGTGAGGCAGATTGACCACCTGCTGGTTGCCGCCTCCACGGCTGAAACCGCCCCAGCGGCCGCCGCCGGCAGAGCGGGTAGGAGTGAAGTTCCACGCCTCATTCATCGATATCACCTCGCGTGCATCGACTGAGACCGAAAGAAGCAGAGCCAGACAAAGGCCTGCGAGAAAAGTTGTTCTCTTCATATAGAGTCAGGTTTGAAAATTCTTAAATATCAAATTTAATAAATAATTAGAAGAACTTGATGAATTCGTCCAGTGGTTTATGGACCGGCTCTCGAGGCTCTTCAGCCCTGTAGCCAAGGGCTATCACTGCCATTATGGTCTCGTTCTCAGGAATGCCGAGCACCTGGCGCAGGCCGTCGCTGTCGCGCATTCCCATAATCAGCGTGTCAAAACCCATAGCGCGAGCCTTGAGAATAAGGTAGGCGTCGCTCAGACCGTTGTCGTGAGCACCCCATTCATCGGCAAGTTCATTTGTCTGCTGGCCCTGGAAGAAACCGGACTTGCCTTTTTCAAATGTGGAAACCATAAGCACGGGGGCATTTTTGGCCCTGTCCCTGTTGGCTCCGAGATGCTCGGCGACGGCATCGTGCATCTCCTTGCTCAAAGCTATATAATATTTGCTGGGCTGGAAGTTTGCCCAGGACGGCGCATTCTGGGCTGCCTTGAACAATTCCTGCAGTTCGGCTTTGGAAATGGTTTTTGCGGGATCGTATGTGCGTATGCTTCTTCTGGAAAGGTACACTTCGTCAAAGGAAGGGGCTTCATTTTCGCTTGTGGAACAACCTGGGAGAACAAACAAAGCGACGAGCGCGATGAACAGGAAGAATCTTTTCATATCGATATTGTGATTTTAGAGTCCGAGAAGGAAATGCTCCATTTTGGGGAGGAACAGATTATGGCCCGCATCGTTCAGGTGAGCGGTGTCGCGGGGGCCTTGGAAGTACAGGCTGCGGAACTGCTCGTCCCAGACATATATGCCGCTGTTGCGGGTGGCGTCGAAAACAGGGATGCTGTAAGATCCGCAGACTTCAAGCAGGACGGCAGTCATTTCGGGGAACATTTCCCTTGGAACGCGCCACGGAGTGACGAAACAAAGCTTTGCACCAGGGTATTTTGCAATCAGGCCTTCGCACAGGACAATCAATTTCTCCCTGAACAGGTCGGTTCCCTCACCTGTGCTTGCCATAAAACCTGCATCGTTGTGACCGGCGCAGACAATTACATAGTCAGCATTGTCAGGCAGCACTTTATAGCGCTCGTACATCGGAGGGCCGAAATTCTGGGCGGTGCGGTCATATGCCACGCAGTTTCCGTTCCACCCGAAGTTGTGGTATTCCATATTGTACTTTTCGGCCAGCTTGTAGTGCCACGACTCTTCGATGGGACGGACGTGGTTCTGGACATAGCTGTCTCCGAAAATGACCATAGTCTTGCCATACAGCGATGCTCCCTTGATATAGTCAGGAGCAGTTGCTGACGGATCGGTGTGCCGTACAAGCCTTTCCTGGGCACCGGCCAGAAGGGGCAAACAACAAACGACAAGGACAGAAATAATTCTGAATATGCTTTTCATATGGGTTATAGTATTTAGGTTAATACAATCTGCAAGTTATCGTAATAAGTCGAAAAAGGCAAGGATTAATTAACTTTGAACATTATTGAAATTTGTGCCATATGACCCTTGCCCAGTTATTCAAAAGCATCGTTCCTTATGTCAAGCCTTATCGTCTCCTGCTGGTTGCCACTCTGTCCCTGACACTGCTCGGATCCCTTCTTGCCCAGGTCAATGCCGTCGTGCTTGACAGAACTGTGGATGCGATCAACGCCCTCGTCGGATCTCAGGACTTCTCCTGGGGCAAGGCGGCGAGGATACTCACCATAGTCAGCATCGTCCTTCTTGGCAAGGAAATACTCAGGGCAGGCATTTCATTCGGCCAGAGCATATTCGGTGAAAAACTCCGTATCAACATATCCCAGCGGCTGTCCCTTGGCGTGGTGGAACGGATCCTCCAGTACCGTATGGCATTCTTCGCGCGGAGCGACAATGCTCCCGGAATGCTACAGGCACGCATCGACCAGGGTGCCAGCAGCATCTCCCGTACCATCCAGAACTTCTTCATCAACCTGCTGCCGATGATTGTAAGTTCAGTGCTGGCCCTGGTGCTCATCTTCGCTGCGAACATATATGTTGGCCTGACCGCCCTTGCCATCGTGCCCATCTATTTCTGGATAACCTCAATGCAGGGCAAGAAACTGAAGAGTTTACGAAAGAATATGCGTGGATTCAACGAAAGGCGCAGCGGCAGCATAATGAGCATCCTTGAGAGTATGAACGTGGTAAAATCCTTCAACCGCGAAGAGATAGAGCTGGGCAAGCAGACCGAACTCCAGGAAGGTTACTATGGGAATCAGTTGAATATCCGGAAAGCCTCCTTCGGGTTTGACGCGCTGAAAAGTTTCGTCAGCCAGACAGGTACGGTTCTGATCATCATCCTTACATCCTATCTGGTCCTTATCGGCTACCCTGGAATGACCATCGGTAAGATTATGTACCACATAATGCTGTTCTCCAACGTGACGGCTCCGATCACGTCTCTTCAGCGCATTTTCGATGACTTGAACGATGCCCTGGTTTATGCGGAAGGGTACTTTGACATTGTCGATGCTGACGGAGAACTGGAACCGACGGGCAATTACCGGCCAGAAAAAGTGCAGGGCAATTTCGAGATGAAGGGTGTTGACTTCACATATCCCAACGGAACAAAAGCACTGTATGACATTTCCTTGAAAGTCGACAGCGGCAAGATAACCGCCCTTGTGGGGTTGAGCGGTGCAGGCAAGTCGACCATCGTGAATCTGCTTGACAAGTTCTACGAGCCGGACTGCGGAACCATCACCCTGGACGGAGTTGACCTGCGGGAGTGGGACACCCGTTTTCTCAGGGAGAACATCGGCCTGGTGCTGCAGAAGAACCATATCTTCGACGGGAGCATCGAGGAGAACATACGCTACGGAAAGCCCGACGCAACCTTCGAGGAGGTTGAGGAAGCCGCCCGGAAAGCCAGCGTCTACGACCAGATAGTCGCTTTGCCTAAAGGCTTTGAAACAGCGGCGACTCATCTGTCTGGAGGACAGCAGCAACGCATTGCTCTCGCGCGTATGTTCCTCAAGAATCCGCCCATTATCTTCCTTGACGAACCCACGGCCTCACTGGATGCCATCGCCACGGAACAGATAAAGTCAGCCATAGATGCAATCAAGAAGGACCGCACTGTAATCATCATCTCACACTCCATCTCCCAGATCATTGACAGCGAAATGGTATACGCCCTGAAGGAAGGTCACCTCGAGCAGAGCGGCGACCCGGATGAACTGTATCGCAAGGGTGGCGTATACAAGGATATCGTGGATGCTTCCGCCCGCAGCCTGAACATCGAGAAACTTGCACAGACCATTTCGCAGGGGGAAGCCGGCGAAGCGTGATTATTTTTTCTTCAATAAGACGTCCTCTTTTACCTCGAAGGCACCGTTGTACCAGTTTCTGTCACCTTTTTTTGTGCGCTTGACATCCGGCTTTGCTTCGGCGGGGTTGAATTCTCCACCGTGAGCGTCACCGTCGATGTCTTCGAAAACGATCGTTACGTCATCCGGTCCATCGAAAACGCTCCGTTGCAGGAGCCAGGCGCCCGAGGCATCCGTGAAGAGAGTGTCATCTACATAGATGTCATTGTGGTCATAGATGACATTGGGGGTGTTCTCGTAGTGCCTGTGCTGGCGGACAGCCACTCTTATACCTTCAACTGGTTTTCCTGCTTCGTCTTTTACGGTACCCAGCGCTTTGAAATCTGCGTGTGGCGTGCCGTACATCAGCATAGGTTCGCAGGATGCGAATCCAAGCAACCCAAGAATGATTGTCAGCAGATGCTTCCAGGTATTTTTGATACGTACTATCATATAGTTTGCATTTTATGTAACAGACATTGGATGAGATTCCCTTCGGAGTCACGCAGATGCATCCCGTTGCCCTTGCAGTATTTCCAGTATCGGCAGCTTCCGCAAATATCCTTCTTCATCCAACTGCGGTCACGGTAGGGTTTGAACCGGTTGTTCCATACCTCCATAAAATCATCCTTGTAGATATTGCCCTGAACGTAATCGGAACGGATACTGGCGCAAGCGGATATCGAGCCGTCAGCAAGGACGGACCCGATGGTGATGCCGGCGTTGCATTTAAAGAGATAGTCCCTGACATCTCCCTCGTAATTTCCCAGGAATCCTTCGCAGGCAAAGGAAGCCTTGATACGGCCTTCCTTACGGGTGTCCTTGATGAAATCCATCAGGCTGCGGAGTTCGCTGCCCGAAAGCTGCAGTTCGGGATCATTAGCCGCACGTCCCATAGGGAAGATTGTGAACAGCCTCCAGGCTTTCAGGCCGAGGCCGATAAGATATTCTTTCAGTTCAGGGAGTTGAGGCAGGCTGCGCTTGTTGACGCAGGTCACGACGTCGAACTCAATCTCGCCGGAATCTATCACCATCTTGATGGCCCTTGACGCTTTTTCAAAGGAGCCGGGACGTCCTCTCATCCAGTCGTGAACCTCACCGAGGCCGTCGAGGCTGATGGTCATGGCACGCAGGCCACTGGCAAGCAGGCTCTTGTAGCGCTCCGGGGTAAGCGCAAGGCCGTTGGTAACCATTCCCCAGGGAAACTCGCGTTCATAGATGGCACGTCCGCAGGATTCAAGGTCCTTCCTCACCAGTGGCTCTCCACCGGTAATTATCACCATTACCTTATGTGAATCGTAAACCTTGGCTACTGAATCGAGTGCCTTGCAGAAATCTTCCACAGGCATGTCTTTCACCAGAGACTGGACGCGGCAGTCGCTGCCACAATGCCTGCAGGACAGGTTGCAGCGCAGCGTACACTCCCAGAACAACTGGTGGAGTTCGTGCCTGGCAACTTCCTCTTCGTGGAGCTTGCTTGTTATGTCCAGCGCTATTCTGCGCCTCAGCGAAAGAGATTCCATTATTTCTTATTCAAGACAACATCGGCTTGAGCTTCATATAAACCCTGATACCATCCTTTACCGCCTTCAGAGGTCTTTTTTACATCGGGCTTCACTTCTGCAGAATTGAATTCACCGCCATTTTCGGTGCCGTCTATGTCCTCGAAAACGATTGTCACTTCACCGGGTAGTCGGACATGATTTTTATCAAGCAAATATGATCCTTTCGTATCGGTGTAGACAGTGTCTGCCTCAATCCAGAGTATTGAATCATCCGAGTTGCGCCAGGTTTGACTTACAGCAACCTGGATGCCTTCTATAGGCTTTCCTGCTTCGTCTTTCACGGTTCCCAAAGATTTGAAATCTGCATAAGGAGAACCATACATAGCCGGTCTTTCCAGAATGTCCAAATCCAGGACATCTTCTCCACACGATGAGAATCCCAGCAACCCGAGCACTGCTGCCGCAAGATATTTCCAGAGTTTTTTGATACGGCTTTTCATAAGTTTCTTTTTCGCATTAACTATATAAACGCGCAGATATCCAAAATACTGCACTATATAGATGCAAATTATGAAGAAAAAGATGTATGGGCCGTAATTATAGTAATAAAAAAGTGCATATCGTTTATGAAAAAAAATTACATTTGCGCCCGTTTTAAAAATAAAGAAGATGCGCTATACTGGAAAACACAATTCGTATGTGACTCCCCAAACTGAAGTGATGGCATTTCAGTTCGAGAGTAACTTTATGACAGGCAGTGGCGAAACTGGTTCCAAGAACTTTTCGGCAACATTTACTTTCGGAGAAGATGGTGTCGACGAATCTTATGAGGAATTATAAAGAAAAGGAGGTCTTGACGATGAAGAAACAAAGGATTTCACTGCTGATCTCTGTTTTCAGCCTTGCTTTTCTGATGTCAGCCTGCCAGGGTCTGGATATTGAAAAGGAACAGATTCCGGGCAAACAGACTTCTGACGCAGTTCCCGAGAGGACGACAATCCATTATAGCCTTAAGGTAAGCACGGGTGCCACTAAAGTGTCATACGAAAATGGTATATATGAATTCAAGAGCGGCGATAAACTATATGTCGCAGGTCTTGGTGAACGCACGGATATAGAAGGTTATCTGCAGCAAAACGGAGAAGTGTGGTCAGGGGATCTTTCTTATCTGACCAGCAAAGGCGAGCCTGCTGACGAAACTGAAATGGCAGTTACGCTCATCCATGCTGATAATGATAATACACAGTCATATGCTTCAGCTCTGGTCGGTACTGTCCCGGAAGGGAAAACACTGTTGCAGTATGCTGTCGAGAATTACAGCTTGTTCACCGCCCAAGTGTCATTCGCTACTGAATCAGCGACGCTGAAACAGCAGGCTTCATTCCTTGATGTCACCTTCAAATTTGATTTTGACGGGACCCATACAGTCCAGGCTGACCAGGCGATCGTGGATCTTACGACCACAAAGAGTACAGCGTCTGTAGAAGTGGACCTGGTCGCTGACGACAGCAACAGCGAAGACTACAACGTGCATTTTATGGCTGTGGTCCCCGGAGGACAAAGCACAGATCAGTTTGCACTTAAAGTCAGTGACCGAGATGTGGCATTTGCAGCCAGCACGACTATGGTGCCTAATAAGAAGTACACGGTCAACAGAGAGGTGGCTTATCGCCCCCAGCTCGGCGACCCTTTCTGGAATGACGGTACTTACGGCCGGCTTCGTCACACCGATCCCAGCACTGAAATTGTAGGAATTATAGTTTATGTCAACCATAACTATGAAGATACAGGCAAAGCTGCCATTGATGATGCCATTACTGAAAAAAGTTCAGGCTATGGCCACGCATTGGTGATGGCTCTTCACAACATAGCCATAGGTCAGCGTTGGTGCGAATCATCAGAGACTCAGCAGTGCACCGGTGGGCTCATCTCGGACCCTGAAGGAATTCTCGACCCTGCCAATCTGAGCGGCTTCACTAATACCAACAGCATTGTCACCTCATTGACTAAGGCTTCTGCAGCATCGAGAGCTCAGGGATATGCTGTGGCTCTTGCGCCTTCTGCTAATACAACCGGATGGTTCCTTCCTTCTATTGGCCAATGGGTGTATACCATCAGCAACGAGGGATTCGGCGGTGCAGACCCTGCTGAACAATGGATATGCAACGACGGGAAGAGGAATTGGCTGACCAAGGGCAATTTGAACGATCTGATCCGCGTGATGGACAATGCCGGCAACGACGACAATCTTCTGATCAAGTCCCTGAATGACAGGCTTGAGGTTCTGTATAGTGATTTTGGCTGTGAATACGACAGTTTTGGTGATCCCGTTGGGGCCAATGTTTCCGACAATTACTGGACAAGTTCAGAGAGCAAGGATGGAAATACTATCAAAGCCTTCAGAATGAATCTGGGAACTGTGGAAGCAGGCTATGCCACTATCAAGACAAAGCCCGAATCAAAAACTTCAACCAATTTTTTCAATGGATACCAGGCTAAAGTTCGTCCGTTCCTGGCTTTCTAGATTCAGAAATATTACGACATCATTGAGCCGATGAAGGGGGACGAGGTTACGGAAAGTTCCTGAACTA
This sequence comes from Bacteroidales bacterium, assembly GCA_017519185.1. Classification (GTDB taxonomy): domain Bacteria; phylum Bacteroidota; class Bacteroidia; order Bacteroidales; family UBA932; genus Equibacterium. Next base: position 204,377 of record JAFWSX010000006.1, read on the forward strand.
TACCTTTCCTGCTTTCTGAAGGGCATCATAAGTTTCCGAAAGCCACTCGTTATAGTGATCGTAGGGAGTCTGGGTCCACCAGTCCAGAAGTTTGTTCAAAGACACATTGTCTTCTTCGATACTGGTGCACTTGTACTGTTCCGGATCGCGGTTGACCGTCACGATATGCTTATTGTCTTCTTTAAAGTCAATCCGGTAAATGCAGTGCCCTGTCCAGCTGCGGTGTGCCCAAAGGGTTGAACCTTCCGTATACCAGAACCACTTGTCCTCCATGGCTTGAGGAATATGTCCGAGACGGAGCGCACCCATTTCCTTGTCGCTGAAAGTTCGCTTAAGCACGAATGTCTCGTGCTGCTCAGGCATAGGCTCAGTTTTCCAGTCATCCCGCCGGGCAATTCGTGCTTTGACCCGATTGTCTTCTGCCATATATTTCCCGATTTATCTGTGCGAATTTACTGATTCTGCTCGAGAAAGGAAACAGAAACAGAAAAGCCAGCCTCAATGGCTGGCTTTTCTAGTAGCGGAGGGAGGACTCGAACCTCCGACCTCCGGGTTATGAGCCCGACGAGCTACCAACTGCTCTACCCCGCGGTATTGGACTGCAAATATACGGACTCTTTGGAAAAATACAAATTTATCTTCAAAACACCCCGTCGGCCAGCCCCCATCTGGTTTTTATTCGTGAATAATTGTTAAATTAGAAAATTAAAAAGCACTTCGATAACACCAAGATGATGAAACTGCTGCAAACAACTCTGGTTACGGTGATTATCGTTGCCAGTCTGTCCTGCTTGCCAGGTTATTCACAGACTGCACGGCTTGACTGGGGTGACCAGGGCAACGGTACTTACAAAAATCCTGTATTGAATGCTGATTATTCCGACCCGGATGTGATACGTGTCGGCACCAGATACTATATGGTAGCCTCTGATTTCCATTTCATCGGTATGCAGATACTGGAGTCGGAAGACATGGTCAACTGGAAACTCGTCAGCCAGATTTACGACCATTTCGAGGGAGAGAAGTGGGATCGCAATGAACGCTATGCCGGCGGGTCCTGGGCCCCTGCCATCCGCTATCACGATGGCAAGTTCTGGGTTTACTTCTGTACTCCTGACGAGGGTCTTTTTATGAGTACGGCAGAATCGGCATACGGTCCCTGGTCGGAATTGCACTGCGTCAAGGCAGTACCCAAGTGGGAGGATCCCTGTCCCTTCTGGGACGATGACGGAAAGGCATATCTCGGCCGCAGCCAGCACGGAGCAGGTCCGATCATAGTCCACAAAATGTCTCCCGATGGCAGGCAACTGCTTGATGACGGGGTTACTGTCTATACCGGCCCCGTGGCAGAAGGAACCAAGTTTCTCAAGAAGGACGGCTGGTATTATCTGATTATACCGGAGGGGGGTGTCGAAGGAGGCTGGCAGACTGTTCTCAGATCGAAAAACATTTACGGCCCTTATGAGAAAAAAGTTGTGCTGGAGACTGGCTCAACAGATATCAACGGTCCGCATCAGGGCGCTTTGGTAGACACCCCGGACGGAGAATGGTGGTTTTTCCATTTCCAGCAGACCCAGCCGCTCGGCAGGGTAGTGCATCTGCAGCCCGCCCGTTGGGTAGACGGATGGCCTCTGATAGGTGTAGACATTGACGGCAACGGCATTGGCGAGCCTGTGAGGGTATGGACAAAACCCGACATCAAGGCCGGCAGCCACTCTTCACCGTTTCTGCCCCAGACCTCAGATGATTTCAGCGGTGCCGTGCTCTCCTTGCAGTGGCAGTTCAACCATAATCCAGTGAAGTCGGAAGTCAGTCTGACAGAGCGTCCGGGCTGGCTCACCATACATCCGATGCCGGCCCAGTATCTTGTCAAGGCAAGGAATATGATCACCCAGAAGCAGATGGGGTATGCAGGAACAGTGACCACGCTTGTCGACATTTCACAGCTTGCTGATGGAGACCGGGCAGGCCTGGCCTGCTTCGGCCATATATTCAATGGCATCGGTGTGGCAAGACAAGGCAGAGATAATTGGATATATGTGGAGAATAACGGACAGGCTGAAAATATCGCCAGGATAAAGGGGAAGAAGATATGGCTGCGTGCGGAGATGGACGCCGAGGCCAATTCCCATCAGCTTTACTACAGTACAGACGGGAAGAACTTCATACCCTGCAAGGACCCCTACGGGTTGATGTTCGGTTTCTGGAAGGGGGCCCGCATCGGCCTTTATTCTTATACGACAGCTCCGTCTTCTGACGGCAAGGCACAGTTCGATTTCTTTGATTATACTGTCACCAGATAAAGTAATTTCCATGATTTGCAAGAGATTATCGCTTATTTTCGCCGCACTGCTGTGCACTGCGACTTTGGGAGCACAGGACTTCCACATCAATGCTTCCGGATATTTCAACAAAGACGGCGTAGACGTCATGGCATTCGATGACTTCTACCCGGAAGGACACCAGGGAGGCATCTCCGTTCTGATGAACGGCCACCGTGTGGCCAGCAACGGTGACATCCGCTTTGAGCCTACACCCGGCCAGTGGCAGCCTGTACCGAAGCAGATCAGCCGCAAGATAGACGGCGACCGCATAGTGACTACTCTCTGCTTTCCCGACTCCAGCCGCCATTTCACCGGATTCAACCCGATGATATATCCCGAGTATAACGTTACATACACCGTTACTCTCGAACCATATCAGAAGGGGTTTCTGGTTACCGTCGATCTCGACACCCCTGTACCTGCTGAGCTGGTCGGCCGTGCCGGTTTCAACATCGAGTTCTTTCCGGGAGACCTCTTCGGCAAGCCGTGGATTATGGATGACAAACAGGGAATCTACCCTCAGCAGCCGAACTCTCCGCTGCTGACACAAGAAAGCTATGTATACAAGAGCGTTGGCGACTATCTGCCGAAGAACGCTCAGAAAGCTGACATCCAGCATCTCATCGGAGAAGGTTACAGCCCCTTTACGGCCGATGCTGTCATCGCAGAGCCTTATGCCGTCGGAAAGTCTTTCACATCACGGCCTGACGACCCGTATAGCCGCATTACGATAAAGAGCATGAACGAAGCCGACCTGAAACTCTATGACGGCCGTATGAACCACAACAACGGCTGGTTCGTGCTGCGCTCTGACATCCCTGCCGGAGCCACCAAAAGCGCTGTAAGATGGTACATAGAGCCCAACGTGGTGGCAGGCTGGACCTACAAGCCCGTCGTCCAGACTTCCCAAGTAGGATATCTGCCCAACCAGAGCAAGGTGGCCATCATAGAGACTGACCGCCGCGACGCACCGCTTCCCGGTGCAACTCTGGTGCGCTATGACGCTGACGGAGAGCATTTCGTGAAGAACTATCCTGCAGAAAAGTGGAACGGCGACTTCCTCCGCTACGACTATTTCAAAGTTGACTTCAGCGACGTGCAGCAGGAAGGCCTGTATGCACTGCGCTACGGTGACAGCAGTTCACCAATCTTCCGTATAGCAGAAGACGTATATGACAGGGGAGTGTGGCAGCCCGTTATCGAATATTTCCTGCCTTACCAGATGTGCCATATGAGAATTATGGAGAAGTACAAGGTTTGGCACGACGCCTGCCATCTGGACGACGCCTTGATGGCACCTGCCGGCAGCCACATCGACGGCTACGCACAACCTGAGGACACCAAGACGTCATTCAAGCCTCTTGAGCCTGTGCCCGGTGTGAATGTCGGCGGCTGGCACGATGCCGGAGACGACGACGTGCGAGGAACGACGGGCAACGAATGCTACATTCTGACTATGGCCCTGGAGAACTTCCATCCCCAGATAGATGCTACCGCCATAGACCAGAACAAACGCACCGTGGAAATCCACGAGCCTGACGGCAAGAACGACATCCAGCAGCAGATAGAGCACGGAATGCTCTATGTCATCAACGGCTATCTGTCGATGGGCCGTTTCGCCCGCGGCACCATCACCAACACCCTTCGTCAGTATACCCTGCTAGGTGACCCGGCATCAGTGTCTGACGGCATATCCGGCAATGATGACGACCGATGGATATTCCCCGACACAGGCAACGGTGTCGGCGTGGCGACCAACATCGCGGCTTCAGCCCGTGCGTTGCGTGGCCTCAACGACACTCTCGCTGACCACTGCGTTGCCATTGCCAGGAAAATCTTCGACGAAGCTGCGGTTCCGGCTGGTTTCAGGGGCGGAGCAATGTCCAAGATGCAGCTGGCCACAGAACTTTACATAACGACAGGAGAACAGAAGTATTTCGACTTCATAGTGGACAACTGGGATGCGGTAGTTGCTTCAGCCCCCAACTGTGCCTGGTATATCGCCCGCGTTGAGAAGCAGATGGAAGGTCAGAAAAAATACAAGAAACAGTGCGATGCCTTCCGCTCAGCCCTTGTGAAATACCGCGAACAGCTCGACCGCCAGAGTTCCGAGACTCCATACGGAGTGCCGTACCGTCCGAGCATATGGGGAGCGGGATGGGACATCCAGTCGTTTGGATACCGTCATTACTTCCTGGCCAAGGAATACCCCGACATCTTCGCTCCCGACCAGGTGTTCGACGCCCTCAACTTCATACTCGGCCGTCATCCCGGCATCAATCAGGCTGCATTTGCAGGTGGAGTAGGGGCTCAGTCAGTGACAGTGGGCTACGGATTCAACCGTGCGGACTGGACCTATGTGCCGGGCGGCACAGTGTCTGGAACCGCCTTGATCCGTCCCGACTTCCCCGAACTGCTTAACTTCCCGTTCCTCTGGCAGCAGGTGGAATATGTGCTCGGCGGCGGATCGTCACACTATATGTTCCTTGTTCTTGCGTCAAAAGACCTTCTGGAGAACCGTTAATGTCGAATTATTGCTACCTTTGGCCTTCGCATTTACAAAACCTGAAAGATGAAAAGATTATTCAATATTATATCAGCATTGAGCCTGGCTGCAGTTTTGATGCTCCAGGGTTGCGAGCCCCCTGTGCCCGCTTCAGTCTCGTTAAGTCCCGCTTCAGTAACAATCCCTCAGAACGGAGGCTCAGCCTCAGTTGAGGTCAATGCCTCGGCGCAGTGGTCGTTGTCGAACAGTGCCTCCTGGCTGAAAACTGACGCCGTCGGCGGGACCGGTTCCCAGACTCTTGTGCTTACCGCCGAGGCCAACAACACTTATGAATCCCGCACTGCTACCATCAACTTCGTGTGCGGTGACAAGAATGCTTCGTTGACCGTCACCCAGCCTGGCCAGACACCCAAAGTGAGTGTAGATGTCAATATGATGACGGCCTTGCCCAAGGGCGGAACGTTAAAAATCAAGGCGACTTGTCCTACCGGCGCAGTAACTGTGTCGGAGATGTCAGACTGGATTACGCTCGAGAGCACAAATGAAGATACTTTCTCATTTGCAGCCAAAGCCAACTACACCGGAGAAGAGAGGGCCGGCAGCATAGTGTTCGCCTCTGCCGGTGCTGAAAGTGCAACAGTCCAGGTCCAGCAGAAAGGAATCGTTCCGGAGTTCAAAATCAGGCCTTCTGCCATAACTATCGGGAAAAACGGAGGAAATGTCAGAGTAATCGTCACAGCCAATATGGGATACCATACCGAAGGCGTCTCTGATTGGATTGAAGAGAAGAGTTCACGTACTTTATCGGACAATACGTATGAACATATCTATGCCATAGAAGAGAACACGACCGGAGAGGCAAGGACAGGAGTAATCTCATTCTGCAACGAGATCGGTCTTTGTGTTCCTCTTGTTGTGGAACAAAGCGGCGATGATGACAGCGAGCAGTATTTCGCCCGCGAATTCCTCCACAAGTCTCTCTTTATGCGTTTCACTGCTACCTGGTGCGGATATTGTCCTATGATGGCAGCGGCTATCGCGTCTGCCAGGGAAGAACTGCCGGGCAAGATCGAGCAGGTATGCCTGCACGGAGGCGGGAGCGAACTGGAATTTGCACCGACTTCGTCGCTTATGAATCAATATGGAGTCGGCGGATTCCCTTCCGGCGTGGTTGATGGCAGGGCTTTTATCAACAACGCTTCAAAGATATCCAGCACTGCAGCAGCCATAGTGTCTGCAGTACAAGAGACTGAAAATACCTATCCGGTAGTGACAGGAGTAGCAATGTCCACCGAATTGTCAGGTGGTGTATTGTCAGCCCAGGTGAAAGTTTATGTCAAGGCTGCCGGCAAATACAAGATCACAGCGCTCATTCTCGAAGATGACATTGACAAAGCCCAGGCAGACTATAATGACGGAAATCACGATTCATATAACCATTCTGATGTGGCAAGAGTTGCCCTGACCGGCATCAAAGGTGACGCATTCACCATTGAGAAGGACGACACTGTAAAGGAATTCATTTACAGCAGTCCTGTCAACTCTGCTTTCAACCCTGAAAAATTGCGTGTGCTGGTCTACATCCAGCGTGAATTCGGTGACCAGCCTGTCATTGCTTCAGACAATTACGGAGGATACTATGTTGACAATGCCGCCTCAGTAAAGGCCGGCTCATCTCTCGACCTTCAATTTGCTAAATGATGAAGAGATTGCTGACGCTTGTCATTGCTTTGTGTGCGATAGGGGCTTCTGCCGAACTCAGAGGCCAGTCTCTGCCTAATGTCCGGGTGCAGGACGCTTCCGGCAAAGCCGTCGCTGTCCGTTCTCTTATGGACGGAAAGAAACCTCTGGTACTGACCTTCTGGTCTACAACCTGCAAGCCCTGCATGAAAGAGCTTGATGCCCTCACCGATGAATATACGGACTGGAATGAGGAAACGCCTTTCCTGCTTTATGCTGTTTCGACTGACGACACCCGCTCCCTTGCACGCGCCAAAGCGCTGCCAGCCGGAAAAGGATGGGATGCATTCCCGTTCCTGTTCGATGTGAACCAGGACTTGATGCGCGCCCTGAATATTTCTTCAATGCCCCATCTGGTGATTTATACTCCTGACGGGAAGCTGCATTATTCGCACGTGGGTTATATGCCCGGAGATGAAGACACCCTTTTCGAAGAGGTGAAGAAGGCTGCATCCGGCCGATAATCCTTCCTGAAAATGAGCTTCCGCACTTTCCGTCTTTTGTCTGTCCTGCCGGCATTGTTGCTTTCGATGTCGGCGATACAAGCACAGGGAACGCTGAACGGAGGCCTGGAATCCACCACGATTCTTTACCGTGACGATCCTGTCACAGGCATTTCGGCTCCGGAAAGCGGCTATGGAAGCATGAATTATCTGAAACTCGACTATACGGGAGTTTCAAGTTTGCAAAAAGGGTGGGGCACCGGTGTCCAGCTTGAGTATAATCCCCAGATCATAGCGGGCTATGATGCCGCTTTGCAGGGAATAGGTTTGACATCAGTCTATCTATATGGCTACCATAAGGTTGGCAAGACGAATGTTTCCCTGACTTTGGGCGATTTCTATGAACAGTTCGGCTCAGGTATGGTGCTCCGTACCTGGGAAGACCGTGAACTCGGCATTGCAAACTCGATAGGCGGCGTACGTGTCAAAGTGGAAGGTGACCGTTTCTTCAAGATGACCGCCCTCGCTGGATTTCCCCGTTACGGGATCGGCAGTTTCCTGAATTCCCGCAGTTCGACCTTTGTTTCCGGAGGAGATTTCAGTCTGGATCTCGGCGGACTGGCCCGACTGCCCGAGGAGTTGTCCCTGACGCTGGAAGGAAGTCTGCTTGACCGGTATGAACGGAACAATCCTCCGGATCTGGAACTGCTGGCCGCGGCGAAAGGCTTTGCTCTGCCCTCACACGTCCCTTCATACAGTCTGGGCGGCACTTTCTCCGTCGGAGAATTCGGGCTTGGTGTTGAGTGGGCAGGGAAGGCAGCCGACCTGACTCCTGTCCATAAGGCAGGCGGAGCAACTGACTATGGCCTGGAACCGGGACACGCAATGCGTATTGAGGCATCCTTCTCTCACGGCCCCCTGTCCTTGACAGTGACTGCCAGGGAACTTTCGAATATGGAAAACCGCTTGTTCCGGACTTCTACCGCTCCCGCAACCGGCAATACTCTCAACTACCTGCCTGCCCTCTGTCAGATGCAGACATATATGCTCGCGTCGCTTAACCCCTACGCAACCCTTGCCGAAGGAGAACGCGGCATTCAGGGGGATGCGTATTATCATATTCCCAGGGAAAGCCTGCTGGGCGGCAAATATGGCACTACCGTACACTTGGGCGCCGCCTCGATCCAAACCCTGCCCAGAGCTCTTACGGGTTATGACAACCCCCGATTCGCATATCGGGAACTGAATGTCGACATAAACCGCAGATGGTCTCGCTCTTTCAGAACCATTTTCTTCATGTCCATACAGGAAAAGTCTCCATCCCACGGGCAGACCCGCAGTACCGAGGCCCAGAATATTTTCGTGCTTGATGCGACCTGGAAGTCATCAGGAGATCTCTCTCTGCACGGTGAACTTCAATATCTGTATTCCGAAGAACTCACTAAAGACTGGATGGCAGGGTTGCTTGAGCTGAACTATGCTCCGCACTGGGGAGTTTTTGTCAGCGATATGTACAATCACGGAGACACTAAGATACACTATTATAATTTCGGCGGGAGCTTTTCGGCCGGCTCTTTCCGTCTGGCTCTTTCCTATGGACGCAACCGTGCCGGTATGGTTTGCTCTGGTGGTGTTTGCCGTTTCAGGCCTGCCTACAGCGGAGGTCAGCTATCCATTCAATATTCTTTCTGACGATGAAATCTCTGCACAGGACGGCATATTATATATGGGCTTTGCTGCTGGCGTTCGCCGGCTGCTGCCTGACAGGCTGTGTGGGTATCCACGATGAGCTTGATGCCGGCATTGTCCTGGTTTCACAGCAGACTACCGTCAACATACTTGCAGACGAATCGTTCTCCTTCAGAGTTCTGTCTGGCAAGGAAGATATCACCGACCGCTCCAGGATATATGAGGTGACCGACTCCGGTAACATACTGCTTGAAGCAGCAGAGTACAAACCCGACCACGAGGGAGCTTTTACGTTCCTTGCTGAATGTGAAGGCCATATCTCACCGCTGCTCTATTTGTCGGCCAATGCGGTTGCTCCTGAAGGGGACCGTTTCCTGAGGAAGTCGCTTGTTCTTGACTTCACTGCGACCTGGTGCGTCAACTGTCCGGCGATGGCCCAGGCTATATCCGGCGCCGCTGCGCTCAGTGGAGGACGCATTGAAAAGATAGCCGTGTACTATCTGGACGATCTGCAAGTCCCTGCAGGAAGTGCTCTTGCCCGCCGGTTCGGAGTCCAGGCTCTGCCCCACGTGGTAAGCGGACTGGATCCGGCTCTTGCCACCAGCGTGGCGTCACCTGACGTCATTTATTCCCACAACAAGTCTGTACTTGAGCAATCCACTCCCGCGTGGGGAATAGCTGTTTCATCCACTCTGTCTGGAGCCGAGCTTAATGTCAGCATCGAGGTGACAAGTGCGAGCGACGGTGCTTTCACTCTTGGCGTAGCCCTGGTTGAGGACGGTATCGTGGCAAGTCAGACGGGCGCTTCGGACGATTATGTCCACAATTGCGTGCTTCGTTCTCTGCTGCACGGAACGGCTCCGGCCGATGGCCTGGGCGATGCTCTCGGGCTGATGTCTGAAGGAGATAAAAAGACAGTGACGCTCAAGGCAACGATTGCAGGAAATCCCTCAGCAACACGTATCGTGGCATACTTGATGGACGCTGCAGGAGGTCTGAACAACGTGGTGTCTTGTATGGCAGGAGAGAGTCTGCCATATGCATACGAAAAGTGATTTCAGGATAACTTACAGTATTTCAACCATCAGGTCGGGCTTGTCTGTGATGACGTGGTCCAGGCCTGCGTCGAACAGAGTCAAGACATCTTCCGGCTCGTTGGGGGCCCAGACATCCACCACCAGTCCTGCATCGTGAGCTTGTTCGATGAGTGACAAATCTTCCAAAATGCAAGTGTACTTATAGCTGATGCCGTCTATGCCGTCTGCTTTTATCTGGGCGAAGGGGACGTTATTCGCCCTGTCCAGCAACGAGACTTGTATGTCGGGGAAGATAGCGGCCAGCTCCTTGCAGGCACGGTAGCTGAATGATATGATTTCGACGCGGTTTTCGATGCCGTATTTCCTGATGGCTTCTGCTGTCCTTGCGATATTCAGGCTCATCATTTCCTCGGAAGGCTGCTGCTTTAGTTCGATGATCAGCTTGGTTTTGCCATCAAGGCCGGCGAAAGCAGAGAAATACTCGTCTGCGGTGGATATTCTCTCACCGTTGGCAAGCGTAGTGTCGGCAAGCACCTGCTCGAAAGTCATATTCTCGATGTCCACACCGTGCAGATTAGTGTCGTGGAAAACGATGAAGCAACTGTCGGCTGTGAGCTGTACGTCGCACTCACTGCCGTAGAAACCGTTCTCCACGGCAAGGCGCAGAGATGTCAGGGTATTCTGGGCTGAACCTTCGGTCTGCCAGAAGCCTCTGTGGGCGATTACACGGTTCTGGGGGATATCATTGCTGCAGGATACGGCAAGCAGCACAACGAACAGCAGGGCGAGTTTTTTCATAGCAATAGTGTCTGGTCCTGTAAAGGTAGCAAATTACAGCAGGAAAAACATCGCCACGCCAATCATACTGACTGTGACTCCTACAATCTCCTTCAGGCGGACCTTCTGTTTGTGCATCAGTGAATACGGAAGGATGATGAGCACGGGAGTGAGTGCCATCAGCGTAGATGCGATGCCTGCATTGGCATACCTCACTGCCATCAGCGACAGCGAAACGCCAAGTGTTGGGCCGAACAGGGTGGTGAGGGCGGCATACTTGAGCCCCTGCGGGTTATGCAGTGCGGCCTTCATTTCCTTCAGTTTCCCGCTCAGGATGAGTATCAGCCAGAATCCGGTGCCTCCGACAAGTGCCCGTATCATCGTCGACGCGAAGGGCATCATCGTGTCCATTGCGCCGGGAACTTCGGCCGGCAGTGCTGCTGCATAATGCTGCATTCCGATCTTGCTCAGAACCAGGCCGACTCCCTGGCCGACTCCGGCACCGATGCCCAGAAGCACACCCTTCAAGGGAAGGGAGAGTTTGACGCTATTGTGCCCGCCACGGCTGAGGATGGAAATAGCGATGCCGCAAAGGGTGACAAACATTGCAAGCCACGACTTCCAAGTCATTGTCTCTCCCAGCATAATCCAGCCTGCAATCGCTGCTGAGGGTGGAGCCAGCGTCATGAACAGCTGGCCGAACCGCGCCCCGATGACTATGTATGAATTGAAAAGGCAGAAATCTCCGAAGATGTATCCCACCAGGGCGGATAGGCCAAGCCAGAACCAGGTGGGCGCATCGGCATAGACAGGATAGGGCCTGCCGAGCGTAACCCATAGTATAGCTCCCAGAAATATGGATGCAAGAGTGAGACGGATGACGTTGACGGTCATCGATCCAAGCCTGTGGCTGGCTTCGTCTCCGAAGATGGCTGTGGCAGTCCAGAGGACGGCTACGACGAGGGATAGTATTTCACCGAGATGTTCCATGGTGCGTCGGTAAGGCGCGCAAAATTAAAAAAAAGATATATCTTTGCCGCCGAGTGGCGGGACAATCCCGCTGCAAGTGTGCTTGGAACCACTATAAAAACAAGTAATCATGACTGAAAAACAACCTGTAGAGCAGAAAAAGCTCTCCGTCACTTTCTTGTGGCTTGCAGTCGCGTTCTGCGTCTGCCTCGTATCTTCAAATCTTTTCGTACCGCGTCTGTGGCGTGTCGGCACGCTTCCTCTCCAGCTTTCGGGAGCTGTGATCATATTCCCCATATCCTACATCATCAATGACTGCCTCACTGAGGTTTATGGTTTCCGCAAGGCAAGACTGGTGATATGGATGGGATTCGCGTTGAGCGCATTCATCGCCATAGCAGCGCAGATAGTGACTATGCTGCCTGCACCTCTCTATGAAGAGAGTGTACCCGTGGCTGACAGTTTCAACACCCTTTTCGGCCTTGTGCCGCGTACTACCTTCGCATCGCTGGTCGCTTTCATATGCGGCTCCCAGTTCAATGCGTGGATAATGTCGAAGATGAAGGTTGCGACCAAAGGCCGCGGTTTCTGGTCAAGGGCCATCATCTCATCTCTCGGAGGAGAACTGGCAGACTCCGTCATTTTCTATCCGATAGCATTTGCCGGCACCTTGCCTTTTATGGGCATCCTCGGCATCATTTTTACCCAGGTGCTGGTGAAAACCTTGTATGAGGTCATAATACTGCCTCTTACCACCGTCATAGTAAAGAAACTGAAAGCTCACGAGGGAATCGACACATATGACTACGACATTTCGTATAATCCTTTCAAGATAAACGATATTTAACAATGGCAGAAGACAGGAAGAAAGAAGGGCTGAGCGCCCTGGGACACAGCACCCCGATAAAAATTACGGAATACACTCCGCAAGTGCTGGAATCATTTTCCAACCAGCATCCCGGCAACGATTACTGGGTACGCTTCAACTGTCCTGAGTTCACGACTCTCTGCCCGATCACCGGCCAGCCCGATTTCGCCGAAATAAGGATCTCTTATATCCCTGACGAAAGGATGGTGGAGAGCAAGTCGCTGAAGCTCTATCTGTTCAGCTTCCGCAACCACGGCGGGTTCCACGAGGACACAGTCAACGTGATAATGAAGGACTTGATAGCCCTTATGAATCCGAAATACATCGAGGTTCTGGGCATCTTCACTCCCAGGGGAGGTATTTCAATCTACCCTTATGCAAACTACGGCCGTCCCGGGACCAAGTACGAGACACTGGCGGAGACCAGGCTTGCATCCCACGAACTGGCATAAAAAAAGCGTGCTTGAGAGCACGCTTTTTTTATTGACAGATGTGATTTAGCAGATTACATACTCCATACCTGGAACGACTTTGCCCGACAGCATATCCTTTGCCAGGCGGTCGACCACTTCTCTCTGGAGCAGCCTCTTGATGGGACGAGCGCCATAAGCGGGGTCGTAGCCTTCTTCGCAGAGCTGCTCGATCTTCTCGGGAGAGATGCTCAGGCGGATGTTGGCGCTTTCCTGCACTTTCTTCTTTATCTGGCCGAGCTGCATGTTGACGATGTCGCGGACATTTTCCTTGCTCAGCGGCTGGAACATAATGATCTCGTCGATACGGTTGAGGAACTCGGGACGTACGCAGCCCTTCAAGATGCCCATCACTTCGTCCCTGCAGCTGTCCATCGGCTTACCCTTGGCGATATAGTCCTGGATGACGTCGCTGCCTACGTTTGAAGTCATTATGATAATGGTGTTCTTGAAATCTACGGTACGGCCCTTGTTGTCGGTCAGACGGCCGTCGTCAAGCACCTGAAGCAGGGTGTTGAAGACATCGGGGTGTGCTTTCTCGATCTCGTCGAGCAGGACCACTGAGTATGGTTTGCGGCGCACGGCCTCGGTGAGCTGGCCACCCTCTTCGTAACCCACATATCCCGGAGGCGCTCCGACCAGACGCGACACGGTGTGACGCTCCTGGTACTCGCTCATATCGATACGGGTGATCATATTCTCATCGTTGAACAGATATTCCGCAAGTGCCTTTGCGAGTTCGGTCTTTCCGACACCGGTGGTGCCGAGGAAGAGGAACGAACCGATGGGCCTCTTTTCGTTCTGAAGGCCGGTACGGCTGCGGCGCACGGCATTTGACACGGCGGAAATGGCCTCGTCCTGGCCGATGACCCTCTTGTGCAGCTCTTCCTCCATACGGAGCAGCTTTTCTTTCTCGCTCTCCATCATCTTTGATACAGGGATTCCGGTCCATTTTGATACCACCTCGGCGATATCATCTTCGGAAACCGCTTCGTTGATGATCGGTTCCTTGATGGCCGCCTTCTCTGCCGACAGCTTCTTGATGGCCTCTTGGGCTGCACCTATCTTTCCGTATCGGAGTTCGGCAACCTTGCCGTAGTCTCCGCGACGGTCGGCGTCGTCAGCCTCGATGCGGTATTTCTCTATGGCGTCGCGGTTGGCCTGGATTTCCTTCAGCAGCCTCTTCTCGTTCTCCCAGCGCGCCATCAGGCCTTCACGCTCCTTGCTGAGAGTGGCCAGCTGCTCCTTGATCGTGTCAAGCTTGGGCGACTCGCCTTCTCGTTTGATCGCTTCGCGTTCGATTTCCAGCTGTTTGATCTTGCGGTTTAGCTCGTCGATGGGCTCAGGTACTGAATTCATCTCGAGACGCAGCTTGCTGGCCGCTTCGTCGATGAGGTCGATGGCCTTGTCGGGGAGGAAACGGTTGGTGATGTACCTGTTGGACAGTTCCACGGCGGCGATGATGGCGTCATCCTCGATGCGCACTTTGTGGTGGTTCTCATATTTCTCCTTGAGGCCCCTCAGGATGGAGATGGATTCGGCAGGGGTAGGCTCGTCGACCATCACTATCTGGAAACGGCGTTCCAATGCCTTGTCGGTCTCGAAATACTTCTGGTACTCATCCAGAGTGGTGGAACCTATGGCCCTCAGGTCACCTCTGGCCAGTGCAGGCTTCAGGATGTTTGCGGCATCCATAGCTCCGCTCGTACGTCCGGCACCCACGAGGGTGTGGATTTCATCAATGAAAAGAATGATCTCGCCATCGCTGCCTGAAACGGCTTCGATGACACCCTTCAGCCTCTCCTCGAATTCGCCCTGATACTTGGCGCCCGCGATGAGCGCACCCATATCCAGCGAGTATATCTTTTTAGTCTTAAGATTCTCGGGTACATCGCCGTTGACGATTCGCTGCGCGATGCCTTCCGAAATCGCAGTCTTGCCGACGCCGGGTTCTCCAACGAGAATAGGGTTGTTCTTAGTCCTTCTGCTCAATATCTGGAGAACACGACGTATCTGCTCGTCCCTGCCTATGACGGGGTCGAGTTTGCCTTGTTTCGCCCTCTCGTTCAGATTGACGGCGAATTTGTCAAGCATTTCCAAATTGTTGTTGTTCATATTGTTGGTCTCCTTTCGTGGACCATATATCTCAATTAGTGAACCAACCGCGAAAAACTGACAATATGGCAGGCGGGGGATGTTCAGTTATTTTTGTATATTTGTACAAATAAAACTAGAACCTGAAGGTATGGCAACAATCATCTATATCCTGGGCGTGGCCCTTGGTCTTTGGTGCGTATATGACCTTTTCAAGAACAAAACCATCGACCTGGTCCTGAAAATAATCATCGCCATCATACTGCTCTCCTGCAGCTGGGTAGGAGTGCTTATCTATTATTTCCTGGTAAGGGACAAGCTTAAATAAGCCTGTCAAGACATTTCTGCAGGGAATCCTGCCACTGCGGCACGCCGATCTTCAGTTCGGCGGCGATTTTTGTTTTGTCCAGATAGGAATAGGAGGGGCGCACGGCTTTCTGCGGATACTCACTGCTGCTTACGGGAATCACTTGGCAGGGAAGACCGGCCTGACGCATAATTTCGGCGGCGAAGTCATACCAGCTGCAGGCGCCTTCATTGCTGTAGTTGTAGATTTCTCCCTTTTTTCTGCCAGCAATAGGCAGGAACTTCAATATTACTTCTGCGAGGTCCGCCGCGTAGGTAGGGCTGCCTGTCTGGTCGTTTACGACATTGATGCTGCTGCGAGTCGCTCCGAGATTCAGCATCGTTTTTACAAAATTCTTCCCATAGGGAGAATATAGCCAGGCTGTGCGGATGATGACTCCCTTGACTCCTGAAGCGATGAAGGCGGTTTCCGCTTCGGCTTTGGTTCTGCCATAGACCGAAAGGGGAGAAGGGGTGTCGGTCTCGAGATATGGAATGTTCTTGGACCCATCGAACACGAAATCGGTGGAAATCTGTATCAGTGAAGCTTTGTTTCGCAGAGCAGCGTCGGCAAGGACGGCGACGCCTTCGCAATTGATGCGGCGGCAGAGCTCCGGCTCGTCTTCGGCCTTCTCAACGTTGGTGTAGGCTGCGCAGTTGACGATCGTGCCGACATTGTACTCCGCGATGCAGGCTGCTACGGCTTCAGCATCGCAGATGTCAAGGGCAAGGATGTCACCCGAGCCCAGATAGTCGGTGTACAGAAAATCCCCGTTTCCGTCAGCAAGTCTGCGGATTTCGCTGCCCAACTGCCCGAGGGCGCCGGTGACAAGAACTTTTCTCTTTTTTTGCATATCCGTGAAACAAAGATAAGTTATATTTGCATATTAAATACTATCAATTAGAGCCAGAAGGGCGTTGAGTAAGTCCCTTCCCCTTGGGAAGGGATTTAGGGATGGGGCTACAAAAAGTAAAAATGTGCGGAGGGAAAATAGTTCCGCGGCTCCACTTAAGTTCGAACAAGATAGTAGTTATTTAGCGCAACAAAGAATAGCTATGGATTATAATACCCAAAGAGAAAAGTTGATACTGCCTGAGTACGGAAGGCACGTGCAGAAGATGCTGGAGCAGGTTTGCGAGATAGAAGACAAGGAGAAGCGCACCCAGCAGGCGCAGGCTGTCGTCAACGTGATGGGAACTCTCAATCCCCAGATGAAGGACTCCCCGGACTACAAGCACAAACTCTGGGACCACGCCCATATCATCTCTGGATACAAGCTTGATGTCGACGGTCCTTTCGACGCCCCTGTGAAAGAAGAGCACGAGAGCAAGCCGGACCCTATCGGATACTCTACCGAGCCGATCCGCAAGTCCTGCTATGGCCGCAACATACAGAATATGATCGACCTTATCGTAGACTGCGACAAAGGAGAGGATGTGCGGAGAGAACTCATCCGCCTGCTCGCGCTGTATATGCGACAGCAGTACCTCATATGGAACAAGGACAGCGTTGCCGACGAGACCATCTTCCAGGATATGGAGCAGCTGTCGAGAGGCAAGCTCCAGGTGCCGCGGGACATCGCCCTCGGTCCCGTTTCCGGTGAGTTCAACCGTCCCGGTTTCTCATCAGGAAATAACGGAGGCAACAAGAACAGGAGATTCAACAAGAAAAAGAGAAAACAGCAGGCATAATGGCCACTACAGCTAAAGGAAAAAAGACAGCCGCAAAAGCAACTGCAAAGGCAGCGAAGAAGAAACCTGCGAAGAAGAAGGTTGCCGCAAAGCGCCCGATGCTGAACGACGAGCAGAAAAGCATCGTCAGGATAGTCGTCGGGGTGCTGTTCTCCATCATTTGCCTTTTTACTGCGGCATCGCTCATTTCCTATGCTTTCAACTGGGGGGCCGACCAGAGCCTGAAGTCCAATCCGGAACTCTGGCAGTCTTATGTCAGTGCGAACAATGTCGGCGGCAAGCTGGGCTACCAGTGGGCTGATTTTCTTTTCGCAAGGTTGTTCGGCATCGGCGCGTTCTTTGTTCCGGTGTTCCTCGGCCTGCTCGCCGTGGCGTGCTTCAGAATCCGCAAAGTCAGGGTGTTCAGGGCGTTTGTCCTGTCGCTTTTCGGATGTATCATATTCTCGGTAATAGCTGCTTTCATATCGTCCTTCTTCAAAGGGCAGGCATTGTTCTCTACCGGAGTAGGCGGCTCGTACGGTCATCTGGCCAACGAGTGGCTATGCAGTATGATAGGCAAGCTAGGCGCCGGAGCCGTGCTGCTGTTCCTGCTCTTCCTCTGGCTTATCCTTCTTACCCGCAAGGTGGCTCTCTGGTTTGATAAATTCATCTATGATTCCTTCCACAGGGAGAAGAAACCCGCAGAACCCGCGGCAGAGGAAGAAGGCGAGGAAGATGATGAGATGGAGGAGGAAGATGAGGACGCTGACATTCCGGATGAACAGCTTTTCGTTTCCGAAGAAGAGGAGGATGAAGGATACGAACCTTTCGTGCCCGAGGAAGAAGAAGCCATCAATGCCGATGATTTCTTCGTTGAGGAACCCGAAGAGCAAGAGGAATCTCCCGTGAAGGTTGCTGAAGTTCCGGCCGCTCCTGCAGCCGAAGCCCGCGACGTAGAGCTCGTGGTGGAATCTGACGAAAACGATTTCCTCAAGAATCTTTCTGAAGAAGAGCAGGACCACATCTACGATCCGCGTCTTGACCTGTCGCACTATAACTTCCCCGGCATGAACTTGCTGGAGGACTACCGCAATCTCCAGTACGAAGTGTCAAGAGAGGAGCTTGAGAAGAATAAAGTCAGGATCGTCAACTCCCTGAGCAGTTACAAGATCAAAGTCGAGAGCATTGTCGCCAAGCGTGGACCTACTGTCACTCTGTACCGTATCCGCCTGGCCGAAGGTACCCGCATCTCGACTGTCAAGAGGCTTGAGGAAGACATAGCGATGTCGCTTGGCGCCAAAGGCGTCCGCGTGCTCACCCTGTCAGATTCAATAGGCATCGAGGTGGCCAACGAGCATCCGAGCGTCGTTCCGCTAAAGGCCGTGCTCAATTCACCGCAGTTCACGGAGCAGAGCGCTAAGATGGAACTGCCCGTCGCTCTCGGTATCACCGTGACCAGCGAGCCTTTCTTTATGGATCTTGCCAAGATGCCGCACCTGCTGGTTGCCGGCGCCACTGGTACAGGTAAGTCTGTAGGCTTGAACGCCATCATCACGTCACTGCTCTATAGCAAGCATCCCAGCGAACTGAAGTTTGTGATGGTTGACCCCAAGAAGGTCGAGCTCGACTTCTACCGTCTGCTTGAGAAACACTATCTCGCCAAGCTCCCTGATGAGGAAGAACCAATCATCACCGACACCAACAAGGTGGTACGTACTCTCAAGTCTCTCTGCATAGAGATGGACAACCGCTACGAGCTGCTCCGTATTGCAGGGGAGAGGAAGATCACCGAATATAACGAAAAGTTCCTGCGCAGACAGCTCAATCCTCTCAAAGGACACGCTTATCTGCCGTATATCGTAGTGGTAATCGATGAGTTCGCCGACTTGCTGATGACAGCCGGCAGGGAGGTTGAAGAACCTATTGCCCGCCTGGCCCAGAAGGCCCGTGCCGTGGGAATCCACCTTGTCATCGCCACACAGAGGCCGACGACCGACGTCATCACAGGTACCATCAAGGCCAACTTCATATCGCGAATAGCATTCAAGACATATTCTTCGGTAGACTCCAAGACCATCCTTGACCAGCCCGGAGCCAACAGGCTCATCGGCCGTGGCGATATGCTTGTGGTCTACCCCGGCATAGACATCACCCGTGTGCAGTGCGCTCTCATCGAGACTGCCGAGGTTGACCGCATCACCAAGTTCATCAACAAGCAGCAGGGTTATGACCACGCGTTCTTCCTGCCCGACGTAGATGAGGAGGAAGGAGATGCTGCAGGACCTGCAGACCTTCACAAGCGTGACAAACTGTTCGAAGAGGCAGCCAAGATAGTGGTACAGAGCCAGCAAGGCTCGACCTCTTTGCTGCAGCGCAAGCTCGGCATAGGCTACAACAAGGCAGGCAGGCTGATCGACCAGCTGGAGGCAGCGGGCATAGTAGGACCGTTCAGCGGCAGCAAGGCCCGCACTGTGCTTGTGACGGATTTTGACACTCTCGACAGAATCCTTGAAAGGCTCGACAATATCTAGCCGTTATAAGCCTTGAAGAATACTTCCCTTATTGAAGGATAAGTGTTGGCGAGTTTGACAGGGAGTTTTTCCCTCGGTACCCAGACGGCTTCCTCTATCTGCTCCTCGGCTTGCGGAACAAGTTTCTGGCTGTTTTTGCTTTGCATCCTGTACCACCAGGTATGCTTTATGCATTCGACGTTCTGGAAAATATAGCAGTGATGGGTCACGCAGATAAGGCTTCCGGCTGTGAGATCGTTCAGGCCGGTTTCTTCACTCACTTCGCGCAATGCGCAGGTGACCGTGTCTTCTCCTGGTTCCTGTTTGCCTTTGGGCAGGTCCCAGCAGTTCCGTCGGAATATCATCAGGCATTCCCCGGCAGGGTTTTCCACCAGGCCGCCGGCTGCGACAATCTGATGGTACGGGGCGCAGAACAGATCCAGTTCGCGGTCATCGGCAAGCGTGATGCATTCTTTGCCGATGTATACTTTATGCATTATAATACAGACTTTAAAAGTCACCAAATTTAAAAAATTGTTCTTATCTTTACAAAGATGCGAAAGATTGCAGATGAAATAATTATGGATAATCTGGAAAAGAGAGTTGCAGCCGCTTTGTTGGATGTCAAGGCTGTAGAATTGAATACCGAAGAGCCCTTTACCTGGGCTTCGGGACTGAAGTCCCCCATTTATTGCGACAACCGCAAGTTGTTGTCATATCCCACTGTCCGGACCTTTATCGCAGATCGTCTCGAAGAGGTCATCAGGGAGCAGTTCAAGAAAGTCGATGTCATCGCAGCAGTTGCCACCGGCGCCATTGCCATCGGTGCCATAGTAGCCGAAAAGATGGGATTGCCCCTTGTTTACATACGTCCCAAGCCGAAGGACCACGGAACAGGATCCCAGATCGAAGGTGTCTTCGAGAAGGGTGCCAACATCGTGGTGATAGAAGATCTCATCTCCACAGGAATGAGTTCGCTCGCCGCAGCACAGGCCGTGTCGCAGCAGGGCGGTTTCGTCGAAGGAATGGTGGCGATCTTCTCATATAATTTCACAAAGGCACGCAAAGCCTTCGAGACTGCCAATATCACGCTCTATACTCTGACTGACTACGATACTCTCATCCAAGTGGCCGGAGAAAGCAACTATATCTCCGAAGAGGAGATGAGCGTGCTGAGAGACTGGCGTTTCAAACCTGAAAACTGGGGGAAATAGCAGATGGCAGAGCACGTTGTCGGCAAGACGATATTTCTGGACCAGCAGCCTATAATGCTGTACAGCCGCTTCTCGAATCTCGAGAGCATCGCCGACAGGTTGCCGGAAGACAAGAAAAAGATGGTCGAGATGACCCAGGATTCCGTCCTGGTCAAGACTTTGGGCATGGAGTTCGGAATGAGACTTACCCAGAGGATCCCCTTCAACACCCTTGTCTTCGAGCAGATGGGGCAGTCTCCCTTCCCGTTCCAGTTCAGCCTGCATTTTGACCCGGCTGCAAGCAAGGACGGGGCCACAGACTTCCATATAGAGCTGAACACCGAGCTGAACACGATGCTCAAGATGATGATAGGCAGCAAGCTCCAGCCGTTCATCGACAATATAACCGACACAATCTCCCAGATAGCCTCCGGCAAAATTCCGGACGGGATGAGCGATTATGTCGTTTAGTCTCGACCCTATATTCAAGGACAATCTTCAGGAAGCGCTTGGAAAGCAGGCGCTTGAACGATATCTGCAGGCTCTCGACAGTGAGCCTGCGGCTGTTTCTGTACGCCGCAATCCCTTCAAACTGACGCAGGAAGCATTTGCCGGCCATTTCGCCAGCCTGGCTGACGGCCCGGTGCCGTGGTGCGGAGACGGACTCTATCTCAGGGAGCGTCCTCAGTTCCACTTCGACCCGCTTGTCCACGCAGGGGCATATTATGTCCAGGATGCTGCCTCAATGGTTGTCGGGAAACTTTTCAGTTCGCTCCGTGCTGAAACTCCTGCAAGAGTGCTGGATCTTTGTGCAGCTCCCGGAGGAAAGACAACCTGCATAGCGTCTCGTTCTCTGTCGGACGAGGATATCCTTGTGAGCAACGAAGTCATCCGCAGCAGGGCCACCATTCTTGCCGAAAACGTAACTAAGTGGGGCAGGGCGAATATAGTCGTAACGAATGATGAACCTCGTCGGTTTGCCGCAATGGAGGGCTATTTCGACATTATGTTTGCGGACGTCCCCTGCTCAGGCGAGGGAATGTTCCGTAAGGATGATGAAAGCATCAGACAGTGGAGCCCGGACAATGTTGCGCTCTGCTCAGCCCGCCAGCGGAAGATTGTGGCCGAGGCCTGGCCTTCGCTGAAATCTGGAGGCATCCTGGTCTATTCGACCTGTACCTTCAACCGTGCCGAGAATGACGGCAACGTCGAGTGGATATGCAAGGAACTCGGAGCGGAAAGGCTGGTCCTCGATGCGGCACCCGAGGCCTTGCGTACGGAATACGGCCTGCAGTTCATTCCGGGATCGACACGTTCCGAGGGATTGTATGTCGCCGCTGTCCGCAAGACAGCTTCATCAAGGCCTGTCAGGCTGAAGATGCCCAAGCTGCCCGCAAAGGCAGTCTGCAGTTATGTTCAGGACAGTGAATGTTTCAAGGTCAGCACTTCGTCAGGTGATATGCTCAAAGCGTTTCCTGCCGGACTCGCCCCTGAAATTATGGCTCTTGAAAGTAAACTGGGAGTTATACGTTCAGGTGTTGCGGTCGCTGCAGTGAAAGGCCGCGATCTCGTGCCTTCTGCAGCTCTGGCGCTGAGTGACCGGCTTTTGGAAAAAACATTCCCCTGCGAGAACTTGTCTGCAGGGGATGCTCTTAAATATCTGCGGCTTGAGCCGCTTGTCTTGCCGGACGCCCCCAAAGGTTTCATCCTTCTCAAATATGAGGGAATACCTCTGGGATTCGTGAAAAATCTCGGCAGCAGAACCAACAATCTGTTCCCGTCTGCCTGGCGTCTGCGATCAACCGAAGTTATCGAATAGGATGCTCTCAGGCGGCACTCCGAGGCTGTCGAGCAGGTTGCATACTGCCTGTGACATCATTGCCGGACCGCACATGAAGTAGAGGACATCCTCCGGAGCTTCGTGGTTCTTCAGGTAGGTCTCGTACATCACGTTATGCACGAAGCCGGGAGTGTAGGCAACGCCTGCCTCGTCGGCTGCGGGATCCGGACGGTCGAGGGCCAGATGGAACTTGAAGTTCGGGAATTCTTTCTCTATTGCGTGGTAATCTTCGAGGTAGAAGGCTTCCTTCAGGCTGCGCGCTCCATAGAAGAAGTGCACAGTGCGGGTAGTCTTCTCGGTCTTGAAGAGATGCATGATGTGGCTGCGCATCGGGGCCATACCGGCACCACCGCCGACGAAGATGAATTCCTGGTCCTTCGGACAGTTGTCCGGAACGAAGAATTCGCCGTAAGGGCCGCTGATGGTAACCTTGTCACCCGGCTTGCGTGAGAACACGTATGAAGAGCTGACACCCGGATTGACGGGGAGAAGCTTGTTGCTGCCTTTGGGCGCTGTGCGGTCGAAGGGCGGAGTGGCGATGCGGACATTAAGCTTGATGATGTCGCCTTCAGCAGGATAGCTGGCCATAGAGTATGCCCTGATGGTCGGGGTCTTGTTGACCATCTTGAGGTCGAAGAACTTGTAGAATTCCCAATCTTTGCGGTACTGCTCGTCGATGTCCATATCCTTGAAGTCCACCGTGATGGCAGGGATGTCAATCTGGATGTAACCGCCGGAGCGGAAGTTGAGGTGTTCTCCCTCAGGCAGCTTGACCACGAATTCCTTGATGAAGGTGGCCACGTTGTGGTTTGAAACAACTTCGCATTCCCACTTCTTTACGCTCAGTGCGCTGTCGGGGATGACGACCTTGAGGTTGTCCTTTACTTTCACCTGGCAGCCGAGGCGCCAGTTGTCGTTGATCTGCTTGCGGGTGAAATGCACGGTCTCGGTGGGAAGGATGCTTCCGCCGCCTTCGAGAACGCGGCATTTGCACTGGCCGCAGGAACCCTTACCGCCACAGGCTGACGGAAGGAATATCTTCTCATTGGCAAGAGTGGCCAGAAGCGAGTTGCCCTGAGGCACGTCGATGACTTTCTTGCCGCCGTTGATGTCGATCTTGACAGTTCCGGAAGGGGTGAGCTTGCCTTTGATCCAGAGCAGCAGGGCTACGAGAATCAATATTAGAAGCAGGCACGCTACTACAGATATAATTATTGTTCTGAAATCCATATCCTCTTCCTCCTATAATTGAAATCCCATAAAGCTCATGAAGGCGATGCCCATGAGGCCGGTGATGATGAATGCAAGGCCGAGGCCCTTGAGAGGCTTGGGCACGTTGCTGTAAGCCAGCTTCTCGCGGATGGCAGCCATAGCCACGATGGCAAGGAACCAGCCGATGCCGCTTCCAAGACCGAAGGTGAAGGCCTCACCGACGTTGGAATAACCTCTCTCCTGCATAAACAGCGAGCCGCCGAGAATGGCGCAGTTCACTGCGATCAGGGGAAGGAAGATTCCGAGGGAAGCATAGAGGGAAGGAGAGAACTTCTCGACGAACATCTCCACGATCTGCACGAAGGTGGCGATCATTGCGATGTAGACGATATAGCTCAGGAAGCTCAGGTCAACGCCCGCAAGGTTCGGAGAGAGCCAGGTGAGGGCGCCTGCCTTGAGCACGTATTCATAAAGCAGGTAGTTCAGGGGCAGGGTGATGGTCAGCACGAAGATCACGGCGAGTCCCAGACCGGTTGCGGTCTTTACGTTTTTCGATACGGCGAGATAGGAGCACATTCCAAGGAAGAATGAGAACACCATGTTCTCGACGAAGATCGATTTAATGAATATGTTGATATAATCCATCATTCTCGTGTCCTCCTATTGCTCTTGAAGTTCTTTGTCTATGCTCCTGTGTATCCATACCACGCAGCCGAGAAGGATGAGGGCCATGGGCGGAAGGATCATCAGACCGTTGTTGGCATACCAGCCGCCGTTTTCGATGTACCAGCTCTGCGGAATGATCTGGAATCCGAGCAGCGTGCCGCTTCCGAAGAGTTCGCGGAAGAAGGCGACGATGATCAGGATCATTCCGTAACCGAGACCGTTGAAGGCTCCGTCAACGAAGCTCGGCCAGGGTTTGTTGCCGAGGGCGAAGGCTTCGATGCGGCCCATAATGATACAGTTGGTGATGATCAGGCCGATGTAGACCGAAAGCATCTTGGAAGTGTCGTATGAGAAAGCTTTCAGCGCCTGGTCGATGAGAATAACGAACATTGCAACAACAACCAGCTGCACGATGATGCGCACGCGGTTGGGAATCGTGTTCCTCAGCAATGAGATGAAAAGGCTCGAGAACGCGGTTACCAGAGTAACTGACAGGGCCATCACAAGGGCACCCTTGAGCTGGACGGTAACTGCGAGTGAAGAGCAGATACCGAGCACAAGCACCGTGATCGGGTTGCCTTTGAACAGGGGTTTCAAATATGTATCTTTTTCCATCTTGTTATTCTCCGAGTATTTGTTTGTAGTAGTTCATCCATTGCTCGATGGTGTTCTGGAGTGAGCGTGAAGTGATGGTGGCACCGCTGATGGCGTCCACGCCGTTGCGGTCGTTTCCGGCACCGCCCTTGACGATCTTCACTGAAGAGAAGGCTCCGGCAGCGTCTGCAAGTGTCTTTCCATCGAACTGGTTGTAGAACCAGGGCTCAGCTATCTCGCCGCCGAGACCGGGAGTCTCGCTGGCGTGTGCGAACATTGCACCCTGGAGGGTCTGGCCGTCGGCCTTGACAGAAAGATATCCCCAGATGGCACCCCAGAGACCTGCGCCGTAGCAGGGCAGGACAGTCACTTCTTCGCCGTTGTCAAGTTTGCACTTGTAGACGGGGAGAGTGAGCTTGCCGCCGTTCTTTATGGCGTTGTACTGAGACTTCAGGTCAACGTGGAAAGCATCTACGCCCTGAACCTTGTTGCCGTTCTCGTCAATGACGAAAGTGTCGGTTATGTGCTGGTCGTAGAGTTTCTTGAAGTCGGCCTTCTTGTCGGGCTGGCCGTTCGTCTCGCCTATGTTGGCTGCGAGCATTATGGATTTCATCTGCTCCAGCTCCACGTTGGCGGTCTGGCGCGGCTTCAGTGCGCTGGCTACAATGGCCAGGATGGCAGCCACGATAACGACGAGGACAGTGGTGTATATGATAGTATAGATATTGCTGTTAGTGTTCATAGCCTGCCCTCCTTAAACTGTCTGTGCCCTTTTGAGGCGTTTGCGAATGTTGCTGTTCACGACGATGTGGTCGATGAGCGGTGCGAATGTGTTCATCACGAGGATGGCGAGCATCATTCCCTCCGGATAGCCGGGGTTGAAGAGTCTGAGCATAACGGCGAAGACTCCGATCAGGAAGCCGTAGATCCATTTGCCGGTCTCAGTCTGGGCTGAAGTCACAGGGTCGGTGGCCATAAAGACGCATCCGAATGCGAAGCCGCCCATAATCAGCTGATAGTAGCAGGGAACGTCACCCAGCAGGCCGATCAGCAGGCCGCCGGCCACGCAGCTGAGCATTATCTTCCAGCTTGCAACGCCTGTCCAGATAAGGATCACGGCGCCGATCAGGATGGCGAGGGTTGAGGTCTCGCCGACTGCTCCGGGGATGAAACCGAAGAACATATCGGCTACTGAATAATCTACGGAGCCTGTGGCAGCCATCTGGCTGAGAGGAGTGGCACCGCTGAAACCGTCCACGCCGGCAACCCATACGTCATCTCCTGTCATCTGCTTCGGATAGGCGAAGAACAGGAATGCACGGGCCAGCAGTGCGGGGTTCCAGATGTTGTAGCCGGTTCCTCCGAAGACTTCCTTGCCGATGACAACTGCAAAAGCAACAGCCAGGGCAAGCATCCACAGGGGAACGTTCACGGGCATTATCAGAGGTATGATGAGACCTGTCACGAAGTAACCTTCGCTCACTTCCTCGTTGCGGATGTTGGCGAAGAGGCACTCGAAGAACAGACCCACGATGTAAGAGACGAGATACATCGGGAGCAGCTTGAGGAAGCCGTACCAGATGCACTGCCAGAATCCCCAGTCAAAGTCGCTTGCGAGGCTTGTCTGGAGTCCGATGTTGTACATTCCGAAGAAGATGGCGGGCAGCAGGGCGAGCATTACGGTCGACATCGTCCTCTTGAGGTCGATGCTGTCACGTACGTGAGCTCCCTTGGCCGTAACGGTCTTCGGGACATAGACGAAAGTTTCAAAGGCTTCAAAGAATGAGCCGAATGCGTGAAGCTTGCCTCCCTTCTTGAAGGCGGGCTCCCATTTGTCGAATAGTTTTCTGAGTCCCATATCCTTAAGCCATTTCTTTTAACATTAGATCGATGCCGTCGCTGATGATCTGCTGGATGCCGACCTTTGAAGGGCAGACGAACTCGCAGAGAGCGAAGTCTTCGGGCAGAACCTCGTAGATTCCGAGGTTCTCCATCTTCTCGATGTCTTTGGCCAGACAGGCTTTCGCCAGATAGACGGGATAGATGTCCATAGGCAGCACCTTGGCGTAGACGTCAGAGACTACGAACGGTCTCGGCCCGCCGTTGGTGTTGGTGTCCATATCATATTTCTTCTTGCCGCCGAGCCAGCTCCAGTATGTATGAGAGAAGCTGAACTTCTTGGTGCGGAAAGGTTTGCACCATCCGAAGGTTTCATAGTAGTCACCTTCCTTGAGGATTGTTACCTGGTTGTCGAAGAATCCGAGGAAGCCGTCGGGACCCACATTCTCGCCGGTGAGGATATCGCCGCTCACGAGGCGTACGTTGTCGGCGCTGTCGAAGAAGTCGGCGAATGCTGACATCGGAGCTCCCTGGATGGCGTTCACGTAAGCAGGATTCTTTGCTGCAGGGCCGGTGACCGCGACAAGGCGGGTGGCGTCATAGATGCCTTCGTTGAATGCCTTGCCTATCATAGCAACCGACAGCAGGTCTACAGTCCAGACTGTCTCGCCTTTGTTGATAGGGCTGATGTGGTTTATCTGTACGCCCACGTTTCCTGCGGGGTGTTTGCCTTCGAATTCGTGGAAAATGACACCGCGCAGCTTCTTGAATTCTGAAGAAGGGCAGGTGTAGTAATTCATGCTGAAATGGACTCCGCCTTTGGTGAATTTGCTGAGGACGTCGATGCCTGTCTGCACGTCGTCGAAGCGGTTCTGAAGTACGAAATCATAATCCGGTGCCAGCGGAGCGGTATCCATGGCCGAGATGAAAATCGATTTGGGACTGTCGTCCGGATTGGCGATGATGCCATATGGCCTTTGGAGAACCATCGGCCAGAGACCCATCTCCAGCATACGGGCTGCTGCCTTTTCTTTGGTCATGGAAGCAGGGACTGCCGCTTTCTTGCGGCGGTATTCCATCTTGCCTTCAGCCTTGACTCTCACTTCGAGCAGTTTGCGTTTCTCTCCCCTGACGACGGCTTCTACAGTGCCGCTGATAGGAGAGCAGAAACTTACCTGCGGACGGTTCTTGTCAACAAAAAGAGGGTCACCGGCAAGTACGCGGTCCCCCTCCTTAACCACCATCTTCGGGACAAGAGCCCTGAAGTCGGTAGGTTTTATTGCAACAATGTCCGCAGACACAGTTTTGGCGATTGTCTGAGAGGCTGCCCCGGCAACGGGAATGTCAAGTCCTTTCTTTAATCTAATCTGTTCTGACATTATTGATTGTTATAAAATATATTGATATATAATTTGTTCAGAATATCCGGCAAAGATACATATAAAAAAAGAAGAAATCACCTTTGTTTTAGGTTTTTTCGGTTATATATTTGCCATACTATGGAGAGCAGCGCAAATCATATTTTCGACCAGCTTAACGATGCTCAGGCACAGGCGGTTCGCAACATCGACGGACCCTGCCTCATCATTGCCGGAGCAGGCGCCGGAAAGACCCGCGTGCTGACCTGCAGGATAGCGAATGCGATAGCCTGCGGAGCCGCACCCGGAGAGATCCTGGCACTGACCTTCACCAAGAAGGCGGCCAACGAAATGAAGGAGCGTATCGCCGCTCTTGTGGGAGAAAACAGGGCAAGGTGGATATGGATGGGAACATTCCACTCCATCTTCATCAGATTCCTGCGCTCCTATGCCCAGCAGCTGGGCTATCCCGAACAGTTCACAATCTACGACCAGTCTGACAGCCGTGCGGCAGTGAAGCAGTGCATCAAGGAGCTGGAACTGGACGACAAGGTATACAAGCCGAATGAGATTGCATCCCGCATCTCCGGAGCAAAGAACAACCTGATCACAGCCGCAGCCTATATCAATACTGCTTCGTTAGTCGAGCAGGACAAGATGTCCCGCAAAGGGCGCATCAGCGATATATACAGTCTCTACGCGAAGAAGTGCAAGATTGCCGGCGCGATGGATTTCGACGACATCCTCGTCAATACCAACATCCTCTTCAGGGATTTCCCGGAGGCTCTGGAACAGATCAGGAACCGTTTCCGCTACATCCTGGTGGACGAGTATCAGGACACTAACTTTGCCCAGTACGTGATTCTCAAGAAACTGGCCGCCTCGCACCGCAACATCTGTGTGGTCGGCGACGACAGCCAGAGCATCTACGCGTTCCGCGGTGCAAGAGTGGAGAACATCCTCTCGTTCCACAGGGACTATCCCGAGGCAAAAATATTCCGCCTCGAGCAGAACTACCGCTCCACAAGGACTATCGTGGATGCTGCCAACAGCTTGATAGCCAAGAATGAGCACAGGATCGAAAAGACCTGCTTCTCGGATGGGCAGATAGGTGAGAAGATCGAAGTCCTGAATGGCTTTACCGAGCAGGAAGAAAGTTATCTCGTCGCTGCGAAGATTGTCAACAGGATATATACAGCCAAGGCCCAGTACAGCGATTTTGCAATCCTGTACCGTACAAACGCCCAGTCCCGCTCGATTGAGGAGGCGCTCCGCAAGCGCAACCTGCCTTACCGTATCTACGCTGGCTTCTCTTTCTATGACCGTGCCGAGGTCAAGGATATGCTGGCCTATTTCCGGCTCGTCATAAATCCTATGGACGACGAAGCCTTCCGCAGGGTCGTGAACTTTCCGGCCCGCGGCATAGGCGACACTACTCTGAACCATCTTGCCGCCCTGGCCGCTGCCAGGGGAATCTCTATGCTCGACGCGGTGATGCTGAGTGACCGGGATCTGGTGGAGTGCGGACTGAAAGGTGCGGCCATAAGCAAGCTGAGGTCATTCGCTGCGATGATTCTGGAGATGAACCAGAAGATGGCAGCCACGGATGCATACGAGCTTGCGCTTGAGATCGGAAACCAGTCCGGAGCGCTGATCGCGTTCAAGGCCGATTCGTCGATCGAAGGTCTTTCGAAGTTCCAGAACGTCGAAGCGCTGTACAACAGCATCAAAGACTATGTCGACGAGGAGACCGAGAACCGCGCGAACGGAGAGGACGCAGTCGTCGGCGACATAACGGTCAACCTTGCGGAATATGTAGAGAACATAACCCTGCTGTCCGCTGTAGAGCGAGAGGCCGGGCAGGGTGATGACAATAACAAGATATCGCTGATGACCGTGCACGCTGCGAAAGGCCTGGAGTTTCCGTTTGTTTTCGTGATAGGTATGGAGGAGAATCTGTTCCCGTCGGGGTCGGACCTTCTTCCTTCTGATATAGAAGAGGAGCGCAGGTTGTTCTACGTGGCGCTGACCAGGGCCGAAAAGGCGGTGACTCTGTCGTATGCCAGCAACCGTATGCGCTGGGGAAAGAGCGAGAGCAACGATGTGAGTCGCTTCATCAGGGAGATCGACGGCAAGTATCTCAGCGGCTCGGTGCCTATGCGCTCAGGAGCCAGGACTGCCAGCAACGCGGCAATGGGGGCGGCTTTCGGCCGTGAATATGGCAGCCAGAGATATGGCGGTGGTTCTTCTTATGGCCCTGGCAGATCGTCCTATGGTCAGAACAGGCCTTCAGGAGGCGGCGACCGCCCTGCGTGGAGCTATTCCCGCAAAGCTGCTCCAGCCCAGCCGGTCCAGCAGCGTCCCATACAGCCGGCACCAACCCGTCCGGCTGCACATACACCTGATCCCGGTTTCACTCCGGACCCTGTTGCATCTCTACAGGTGGGTCAGAGAGTCGAACACGACCGCTTCGGTTTCGGAACAATACTCTCTTTCGATGGTGAAGGAGCAGGTATGAAAGCTGTCGTCAGGTTTGAAGATGGAAGTACAAAGACACTTTTGCTAAAATTTGCTAAACTTCGTGTGGCTCGGGGCTGATCGTGGCACGGTCTTTGTAAATTTTCACATCGAAGTTTATCATAGTTTTAGTTTAGGTCAGGGACTGGGTCGGTTCGCCATAACGAGCCGGCCCTTACTTGTTTTTTATTCGTAACTTAGCAAGAGAATACTTCCCGACATTATGAAAAAACTTCTCTTCATAATAGCGCTGCTGGCGGCTGCGGCTTGCACGAAAGTGAGCGAGCCTGCGCCCTGCGGACCGGTGCCCAGCGAGCGGCAGCTGCAGTGGCATCAGCTCGAGCGCTATGTCTTCATACATTTCACTACGAATACCTTTACTGACCTTGAATGGGGCTACGGCAATGAGAGTGAGGAGATTTTCAACCCGACGGCCTGCAATCCGCGTCAGTGGGCGGACATCATCAGCCGGGCCGGTTTCAAGGGCATAGTGCTGACCGCCAAGCATCACGACGGTTTCTGTCTTTGGGACACCAAATACACCGGGCACAACATTATGAACTCGCCGTACGGCCGCGATCTTGTGAAAGAGGTGAGTGACGCCTGCCGGGAATACGGTCTCAAGTTCGGAGTCTACCTTTCTCCCTGGGACCGCAACCATCCGGATTACGGCACTCCTGCCTATATCGACTATTACCGCAACCAGCTCACTGAGCTCCTGACTAACTACGGTGACATTTTCGAAGTGTGGTTCGACGGAGCCAACGGCGGTGACGGGTGGTATGGAGGTGCAGACGAGAGACGCAACATCGACAACCTGACTTACTATGACTGGCCCACCACCTGGGAGATTGTCCGTCAGAAGCAGCCCAATGCAATTATGTTTTCCGACGGAGGCCCAGACTGCCGCTGGGTGGGCAACGAGGCTGGCTTCGCCGGTGAGACGAACTGGAGCACGCTCAACAAGGCTGAGTTCGCCCCAGGCCATGCGGACACTTTTGCCCTCAACCACGGGCAGGAGGACGGCACCGACTGGCTGCCTGCCGAGGTGGATGTGTCAATCCGTCCTGGCTGGTTCTACCATCAGCGGGAAGATGACCGTGTCAAGAGCGTCGATCAGCTGATGGACATATACTATAAATCTGTCGGCCGCAACGGCAATCTCATACTGAACGTACCGCCGGACCGCAGAGGACTTATACATCCGACAGACTCTGCAAACTTGATAGAATTCGGCAGGGCAATCAAAGCGGAATTTGCTGAAAATCTCGCGCAAGCGGCTGATTTCAAGGCTACTGATGTGAGGGGAAATTCCCGCAGATTCGCCGCTTCGAAAGTGGCAGGTGAAGGCTATTGGGCAACCGACGACGATGTGACGACGGCCTCTCTGACAGCAACTTTCCGCAAGCCCACGACTGTCAGCAAAATAGTACTGCAGGAGCATATCGCCCTTGGCCAGAGGGTGCAGCGCTTCAGCGTTGAAGCGATGGTTGACGGACGGTGGCAGACCCTCGACGAGCAGACCACCATCGGCTACAAGCGCATAATAAGATTTGACCCGGTTATGGCTGATGCCATCCGGGTCAATATCCTGGCCTCAAAGGCTTGCATAGCGCTCGACAATGTCGGGATCTACTAGCGTACTTACTTCTTGTGCTGCACTGCGGCGCGCTCGATGGCGAGGCAGGCCTTGTAGTTCTCGATGTAACGGTTGAAGCCTTCTACGTCATCTTCGGTAGGGGCTATTTCGACACCGGTGTTGCCTGCAAAGACAAACTTGTCAAGGAAGTCCGGGAGAGACAACCCGCCGGGATTGTTCACCAGGTAAGAGCCGAGGAGAGCGATGCCCCAGGCTCCGCCTTCACCTGCAGTCTCCATAACCGAGATGGGAGAGTTGAGGGCTGAGGCGAGGACGCGCTGGCCAACACCCTTGACCTTGAACAGTCCGCCGTGGCCTGTGATGCGGTCGACCTTGACCTTTTCTTCCTTCAGCAGGACGTCGTTGCCGATCTTGAGCACACCGACGGTGGCGTAAAGGATGGAACGCATGAAATTGGACAGATTGAAACTGTCGGTTGCAGAGCGGACGAAGAGAGGACGGCCTTCAGCAAATCCGGTAACGGGCTCGCCGGAGATGTAGTTGTATGAAACCAGGCCGCCGCAGTCAACGTCGCCTTTGTCGGCAGCGTCGAACAGGCGCTGGAAGATCTTGCCCATATCGACTTTTACTCCCATAAGTTCCTCATACTCTTTGAACAGGCCCACCCAGCCGTTGAGGTCGGAAGTGCAGTTGTTGCAGTGGACCATTGCGACGAGATTGCCGTCGGGGGTGGTGACCATGTCGATCATCTCGTTAGGCTTTGACAGTTCCTTCTCCAGTACTATCATAGAGAATGAAGAAGTGCCGGCGGAAACATTGCCGGTGCGAGGTCTGACAGCGTTCGTAGCAACCATTCCTGTTCCTGCGTCTCCTTCGGGAGGACACAAGGGAACACCGGCCTGCAAGTGTCCGGAAACATCGAGGCGTTTTGCTCCATTCTCTGTCAGGCGGCCTGCCGGCTCGCCTGCATTGAGAACCTTCGGCAGAATGTCACCAAGCTTCCAGTTGAATTTGTGGGGAGCGACGAGTTTGTCAAACTTCTCGATCATGTCCGCCCTGTAGTTTCTGGTCTCGGGGTCGACAGGAATCATTCCTGAAGCATCACCGACGCCAAGAACCTTCTCGCCGGTGAGCTTCCAGTGGATGTAGCCGGCAAGGGTTGTCAGATAGCCGATATTCGGAACGTGTTCCTCCTTGTTCAGGATAGCCTGGTACAGGTGGGATATGCTCCAGCGCAGAGGAATGTTGTAGACGAACAGCTTGGAAAGGGCGGCGGCAGCTTCGCCGGTGTTGGTGTTGCGCCAGGTGCGGAAGGGAACCATAAGGTGCCCGTCTTTGTCAAAGGGCATATAGCCGTGCATCATCGCGCTGATGCCGATGGCGGCAAGATGCTCAATCTCCACGTCGTAGCGCTTGCGGACGTCAGTGCGCAGATCAGCGTAGCAGTCCTGCAGGCCAAACCAGATGGTTTCGTTGCTGTAGGTCCAGAGACCGTCCACAAGCTGGTTCTCCCATTCGTGGCTGCCCTGGGCGATAGGGACGTGATCCTCGTCGATGAGCACCGCCTTGATGCGGGTGGAGCCGAACTCGATGCCGAGGATGGCTTTTCCTGATTCGATGGTTCTTCTTGCGTCCATATTACTTCAGGGCTTTATTAAGCATAAAGTATACTTCGTTGTTGCGTAGATTCTGCTTGAAGCCGGCGATGTCGGTCTGCTTGTTGATGCGGACATATTCGATGCCGGTCATTTCGGCGAAGTCATCCCAGTACTCCTCGGTTATGTCGTAAGAGAAGGCACTGTGGTGTGTACCGCCGGCCAGGATCCAGGCGCCTGCGCCGATTTCGAAAGTAGGCTGGGGAATCCAGAGGGCACTTGCCACGGGCAGGTTGGGCATCGGCTTGGGTTTGATGCACTCTACGGTCTGGGAGATGAGGCGGAAGCGGTTGCCGAGATCTACGATAGTGGCCTTGATGCCGGGGCCGGTCTTGGATGTGAACACCAGACGGGCGGTGAACTGCTTGCGGATGCCGATGCCGAGGAAATGGACTTCGAGTTTCGGTTTGTTCTCGACTGCGATGAGCGGGCAGATTTCGAGCATATGGCTCTGCAGGCAAGATGAACGGTCACCTGCGAAGTTGAGCGTGTAGTCCTCAAGGAATGAACATCCGGTGGGAAGGCCCTGCTGCATCACCCAAAGGGTGCGTACGAGGCAGGCGGTCTTCCAGTCGCCTTCTGCACCGAATCCATAGCCTTCTGCCATCAGACGCTGCGATGCGAGGCCCGGAATCTGGTCGAAACCGCAGAAGTCGGGAGCGTTGATGTCTGCATCTCCGAGGTCATCGAAGTTGGTGGTGAAGGCAGTGGCGCCTTCGTCCTTCAGCACGCGGCGCAGTGCAATCTCTGCTTTGGCGCTGTTCTTCACCTTCTCCCAGTATACATCTTCTCCGCTCTCGTCGATCTTGATCTCATAGAGCTTCTTGTACTCCTCCACGAGGGCGTCGGCTTCGGCATCGGTAACCTTCTTGAAATATTCCATCAGGTTGCTGACAGGGTAGTAGTCTACGTGGTAGCCGAGGCGCTGCTCGAACTCGACACGGTCTCCGTCGGTGACGGCCACGTTGTTCATATTCATACCGAACATCAGGCAGCGTAC
Organism: Bacteroidales bacterium; assembly: GCA_017519185.1. Taxonomy (GTDB): domain Bacteria; phylum Bacteroidota; class Bacteroidia; order Bacteroidales; family UBA932; genus Equibacterium. The sequence continues at coordinate 239,294 of JAFWSX010000006.1, forward strand.
ATCGTGTGCATCGCGGACGCCTGCTGCTACGCGTGCCCATACTGCAATCTGTTTCTGGGCCTTTTCATCTTTCCAGTATCCGCATACCACCTTGCGGGGAATGCGCATACGGGTGCAGATATGACCGAACTCGATGTCGCCGTGGGCGCTCTGGTTGAGGTTCATGAAGTCCATGTCGATCTCGCTCCAGGGAATCTCGGCGTTGTACTGAGTGTGAAAGTGGAGCAGAGGTTTCTGCAGCTGCTGCAGACCCTTGATCCACATCTTCGCGGGTGAGAAGGTGTGCATCCAGGTGATAATGCCTATGCACTTGTCATCGTTGTTGGCGGCAAGCATCACGGCCTCGACTTCCTTCGAACTGTTGGCAGTGCCTTTGTAAACGATTTTCACGGGGATGTTGCCTGAGGCATTGAGTCCCTCTACCATTTCTTTTGAGTGTCCGTCTACTTGTACAACGGCGTCGCCTCCGTAGAGCAGCTGGGCTCCGGTGACGAACCAGACTTCATAATTTTCAAAAAGCATAATTGTATATTTTAGTTATATGATATTGTCTGTTAGAGATTCTTACAAATTTAATTAAATTTGCGTATTAAGTACAACAATTCAACCTGACTAAACTGCTATGGCTTTACTTGACTGGATAGTGATTGCGATATTCGTCGCAGCTATGGTATGGATTATCATGTCGGTAGTCCGCAAGAAAAAAGACAATTCATCTGATTACTTCCTGAGCGGCCGCGATGCTACGTGGATCGCCATCGGAGCTTCCATCTTCGCTTCGAACATCGGCTCGGAGCACCTCATCGGCCTGGCCGGCAGCGGCGCTTCAAGCGGTCTGGCAATGGCCCACTGGGAGATCCAGGGCTGGATGATCCTGATTCTGGCCTGGGTGTTCGTGCCGTTCTACGAGCGCAGTATGGTCTACACCATGCCTGAGTTCCTCGAGAAACGCTACAACCGCAGCTCAAGGAAGATATTGACTTATATCTCACTCATCAGCTACGTGCTCACCAAGGTGGCCGTGACAGTCTATGCCGGCGGTCTCGTGTTCCAGCAGGTGTTCGGCATCGAAAGCATCCGTATCTTCGGAGCCAACGTCGACTTCTTCTGGGTTGCCGCCATCGGCCTTGTGGTGCTGACAGCTATTTACACTGTTATCGGAGGTATGGAGTCCGTCCTTAAGACATCAGTGCTCCAGACGCCCATCCTGCTGCTGGGATCCATCGTGATCCTCATCCTCGGCTTCAAGGAGCTCGGCGGCTGGCAGAATATGCTTGACCTCTGCAACGTCACTCCCGCATATGAAGGTGCACAAGGCTCTATGTCCCACCTTATGAGGCCGCTCAGCGATCCTCAGTATCCCTGGCTCGGCGCCCTTCTTGGTTCGGCAATCATCGGCTTCTGGTACTGGTGTACTGACCAGTTCATCGTCCAGAGGGTCCTTTCAGGCCGTGACCAGCGGCAGGCCCGCCGTGGTGCCATCTTCGGAGCTTATCTCAAGCTGTTGCCCGTGTTCCTCTTCCTCATCCCCGGAATGATCGCCTTTGCACTCGCACGCGGAGCTGCTACCGGAGCTCTCGACAGCGAGCTCGGCCGCCAGCTTGCACCGGTTCTCACCAACGGTGACGTGGCCTTCCCTCTGCTTGTTGCCAAACTTCTGCCCGCCGGTTTCAAGGGAGTCGTTGTCTGCGGTATCCTCGCAGCCCTGATGAGTTCTCTTGCTTCACTGTTCAACTCTTCAGCGATGCTTTACACCATCGACGTCTACAAGCCCAAACATCCCGAAGTTTCTGAGCAGAAACTCGTGAAAGTCGGTCGTATGGCTACAATCATAATCGTAACTCTCGGTATCCTTTGGATTCCCGTGATGAAGAGCATCGGCGACGTGCTCTATCTTTACCTGCAGGATGTCCAGTCAGTGCTTGCTCCTGGTATCGCAGCTGCATTCCTGATGGGTGTCTGCTGGAAGAAAGCCACTCCCAAGGGTGGCCAGTGGGCATTGATCACAGGCCTTGTCATCGGTCTCGTCCGTCTTGGCGCCAAGATCATCTACACTACTTCCTGGGGTGCGGGAATGGGCTCTAGCTTGTTCCGCACGGTATTCTATGATTTCAACTGGCTGTACTTCTGCGCCTGCATGCTGGCTGTCTGCCTGCTTGTCTGCGTCGTCGTCAGCCTTTGCACAAAACCGAAACCCAAAGAGGAAATCAGAGGTCTCGTGTTCGGTACGGCCACAGAAGAGCAGAAAGCTGTTACACGCCGCAGCTGGAATGGCTGGGATATCTTCCATACCTGCGTAATTCTCGGCATCACCGTAGCATTCTATATCTATTTCTGGTAGTATGTTAGAAGCACTCAAACAGGAAGTTCTCGAGGCCAACCTGAGCCTCGTAACCCACGGACTGGTGATATTTACCTGGGGTAATGTAAGCGCGATTGACCGCGCCAGCGGCCTTGTGGTCATAAAACCCTCAGGAGTCAGCTATGACGAGATGAAGGCCTCAGATATGGTGGTCGTCGACCTCGACGGCAAGGTTGTCGAAGGTGACCTGCGTCCGTCTTCCGACACCCCGACCCACGTGGCCCTCTACAAGGCATTTCCGAAAATAGGAGGAGTGGTCCACACCCATTCCACCTTTGCTACAGCCTGGGCGCAGGCCGGGAAGGCCATACCCAATATCGGTACAACCCACGCCGATTATTTCCACGATTGCATCCCTTGCACCGACACAATGACCAAAGCCCAGGTGGAAGGTGACTATGAGCTGGAAACCGGCAACGTGATAGTCGATCTTTTCAAGAATTATAATTACGAGCATACTCCCGCCGTTCTGGTGCGCAACCACGGGCCTTTTTCCTGGGGCGCAACCGCCGCCAAGGCAGTTGAGAATTCAGTGGTGATGGAGCAAGTCGCAAAGATGGCGTTCATTTCATATTCAGTGAATCCGAACCTCACGATGAGCGACCTGCTTATAGAAAAACACTTCAACCGCAAGCACGGTCCCGGAGCTTATTATGGACAAAAGAAAAAATAGAAATAGTATGAAAAAGTCTTTCTTGATGGTAATGGCGGCAGTGTTGGTTCTTGCTGCAAGCTGTACCGGCAAAAAGGGAGCAGAGTCCCTCAAAGTTGATCCCGCACTGTTCGAAGCTGTAGTAGACGGCAAGGACGTGCATCTGTATACTGCTGAAAATGCCAACGGCATGGTGGTCCAGTTCACGAACTACGGTGCACGCGTGGTCAGCATCATTGTTCCCGACAAGAACGGCGAGCCCAAGGATGTCATCTGGGGTTTCGATTCTATCGAAGGCTATCTCACCGGTGATGCATTCTCAGGCCCTGTGGTAGGCCGTTACGGCAACCGTATCGCAAAAGGCCAGTTCACTCTTGACGGAGTCACCTATCAGGTGGACCAGAACGAAAACGGCAACCATCTGCACGGCGGCAAGAAAGGAATCTATGCCGTTGTATGGGACTGCAAGCAGTACAAGAACGCCCAGGGTGAACCCGTAGTCGAGATGACCTACAATTCTCCCGACGGCGAGATGGGATATCCCGGCAATATGAAGATTACCGTGGTCTATACCGTCAAGAACGACAACTCGCTTGCCATCACCCATAAGGCAGTTACCGACAAGGCCTGCCCCGTGAACCTGACGTTCCATCCCTATCTCAACCTTCACGGCACCAGCGAGGTTAGCTCTAACAGCCACATCCTCTACATCGATGCCGATACCTTCACGGCTACCGACAGGGCTCTCATCCCTACGGGTGAACTGACTCCCGTGGCAGGAACCGCAATGGATTTCAACACTCCCACTGAAGTGGGCAGCAGGCCTGATATGAGCGTTGAGGCTATCAACATCGCCAACGGCGGATACGACCAGAACTATGTTCTCAACCATCCCGGCGATATGAGCAGACCCTGCGCTACGATGTATGAGCCGGCTACCGGAATCTTCCTCGAGATATTCACTGACCAGCCTGCCATCCAGTTCTACTCAGGCCCTGCAATGAACGGTACTGACGTGGGCAAGCGCGGTGACGTGCACCACCGCTTCAGCGGCATCGCACTAGAGACCCAGAAGTTCCCCGACGCTCCCAACCATCCTGAGTTCCCTGATACCATTCTCCGCCCTGGCACGGAATATGTGCATAACGCAGTCTATAAGTTCTCAACCAAATAACAAAACACGATGAAAAAGTTTTTCTGCAGCATTGTAGTCCTTCTTTTAGCCCTGCCTGTTCTGGCCCAGAACGAAGGGGCGGTGCCATTCAACGGAGTCATCGTAGATGTTGCCGGAAAAGGAATCAAAAACGTTAAAGTCGAGGTCAAGAACACCAGCAAATATACCAAGACTGACAAGCAGGGCCGTTTCGGTTTGACCAACATAACTCCCGAAGACACTCTGGTATTCTCCATCAAGAGGATCCGCCACGAAATCGAAGTTGGCGAAGCCAAGAGTCTCAGGATAGTTATGGCTTCAGAGAACACAGATGAATGGAAAGCTTCGCAGGATGATGAACTGGTGGATTTCGGTTTCATGTATGTTAAGAGACGCGAGTTTACCGGCAGCGCATCCGGCCTGACGGAAGAAAACCTCAAAGGTTATACAGACCTTGCCGAGGCCATCAATGCGCTTGTTCCTAATGTTACAGTAAGTTCAGACGGAAGCGTGAGCATCCGTGGCCAGAGGTCTCTCGTGGCTAGCAACAATGCTATGATACTCCTGAACAACCAGGAAATCGGCTCCGTGCTGGATGTAAGCATCTATGACGTGAAGAGCGTCGAAATCATCAAAGATGGTGTCGGCTATGGCTCAAGAGGCGCCAACGGCGTGGTTGTGATTCGTACCAAATAACATTTATGATAAAGAAACTGTTTCCGGCATTGCTGCTTTCATTGATGGCAGCATGCTCATCGCCTGAGAAGGTGGACTATGCCGACTACGTTAACCCGCTGGTCGGCACTTTGTCTACTTACTCCCTTTCCACGGGTAATACCTACCCCGCAATCGCCCTGCCCTGGGGTATGAATTTCTGGACTCCGCAGACCGGCCGCATCGGCAATGGCTGGACATATGTATATACTGAGAACAAGATCCGCGGTTTCAAGGAGACACATCAGCCGAGTCCCTGGATAGGGGACTACGGCCAGTTTGCCATTATGCCTGTGACCGGGGCGCCTCTGTTCGACCAGGACGCACGCGCCAGCTGGTTCTCCCACCGCAGTGAGACTGCCAGGCCATATTATTACAGTGTATATCTGGCCGACCACGATGTCACCACCGAGATAACCCCCACCGAAAGGGCGGCAATGTTCCGTTTCACTTTCCCGGAGACCGACAGTGCCTTCGTGGTTATTGATGCTGTCGAGGGTGGTTCGGGCATCCAGATTGTGTCCGACCGCAAGATTGTCGGCTATTCGACTATGAACAGGGGAGGAGTGCCTGCCAATTTCAAGAACCGTTTCGTGATAGAGTTCGACAAGCCTTTCACCTACAAGGCCACCTTTTCGGATGGCGTACTGTCAGAAGGTGTGATGGCTGCAGAAGCTGCACACGCCGGAGCTGTAATCGGTTTTTCAACCCGCAAGGGAGAGGTTGTCCACGCTAAGGTGGCTTCTTCCTTCATAAGTGACGAGCAGGCCATTCAAAATCTCAAGGAGCTTGGCGACAGAAGTTTCGACGAAGTTATGTCCGATGGCAAGAGGGTTTGGAACGAGGCCCTCGGACGCATAGAAGTCAGCGGAGAGAATGTCGACAATATGCGCACATTCTATTCCTGCCTCTATCGTTCGCTGCTGTTCCCCCGCAAGCTCTATGAAATTAATGCAGACGGACAGGTGATGCACTACAGCCCCTACAACGGCGAGGTGTTGCCCGGCTATATGTATACCGACACGGGATTCTGGGATACTTTCCGCAGCCTCTTCCCGTTCGTCAACCTGATGTACCCCACCGAGGCCCTGCAGATGCAGGAAGGACTGATCAATGTCTATAAGGAAAGCGGTTTCTTTCCCGAGTGGGCTTCACCGGGCCACCGCAGCTGCATGGTCGGCAACAATTCCGCAGCGGTGCTGGCTGACGCATATATGAAAGGCCTCAAGGTTGCAGAGCCTGACGTGATGTTCGAAGGCCTGCTCCACGGCAGCAATGCCGTCCATCCCAGAGTAAGTTCTACAGGCCGTCTCGGCTGGCAGTACTACAATGAGCTTGGATATGTCCCCTATGATGTCGGCATCAACGAGAGTGTTGCCCGTACGCTGGAATATGCATATGACGACTGGTGTATCTACGAGCTGGCAAAGGCTCTCGGAAGGCCGGACGAAGAAGTGCAGCTCTATGCGAAGCGAGCTCTCAACTATAAGAATGTCTTCGACCAGGAAAGCAGCCTGATGCGCGGACGCAACGCCGACGGCAGTTTCCAGACTCCGTTCTCTCCGCTCAAGTGGGGAGACGCCTTCACTGAAGGCAACAGCTGGCACTACACCTGGAGCGTGTTCCACGACCCGCAGGGCCTCATCGACCTTATGGGCGGCCGCGAGAACTTCGTGACGATGCTGGACTCGGTGTTCAACGTTCCGCCTCTGTTCGACGAGAGCTACTACGGCGGCGTAATCCACGAGATCAGGGAGATGCAGGTGATGAATATGGGCAACTATGCGCACGGCAACCAGCCGGCCCAGCATATGATATATCTCTATGACTATGCGGGAGAGCCCTGGAAGGCGCAGCGCTGGGTAAGGGAGACGATGGACAAGCTTTACAGCGCCACTCCCGACGGCTATTGCGGCGACGAGGACAACGGCCAGACTTCTGCGTGGTATGTGCTCTCGGCTCTCGGTTTCTACACCGTGGCTCCCGGCACAAACCAATATATAATAGGAACCCCGCTGTTCAGGAATGCAGTCCTGCACTTCGAGAACGGCAACGACCTTACCATCGAGGCGCCTGAAAACGGACCGGAGAACTTCTACATCGATGCGATGTCCTTCCGTGGCAAGAACTACACGAAGAACTACTTCGACCACTTTGACCTCATCAAGGGCGGAACTGTGAAGGTCAGGATGTCCGACAAGCCGAACTACAAACGCGGCACGGCCGAAGAGGATCTGCCGTATTCATTCTCTCGCGAATAGCTGTTGTCCTGCGCCGGCTATTTCAGGAACAGGTCCTTATTGGACTTGTAGAACTGGGCGCACTCAGCAGGGTAATCGGAATTCATATAGTCGATGCCCCGCGAATAGAACACACGATAGACTTTTCTGCTCTCGGGAGCTCCCCAGAAACGGATGGGCTTCCCGAGGGCGTGTGCGTGTTCCACTGCTTCCGATACTTTTTCCCAGCCTTTCCTGCTGCCCTTGCCGCGGCCTCTCCACAGAGTATACTTGTAGAACGGAGCGCTGAACAGGGCTATGCGCTGCAGTTGTGTATCTGTGTATTCCATATCGAGATTTCCGTCGAAAAAAATGTAGTCGGGATAGTTGCCGAAATCCGAAGGCACCGGCACATTGCCCGTCATCACTACCCTTACGGCATAAGGGTTCACCGTAGGATCGAAGACATCGCGGTGTGTCTCCAGCAGCTTTATCAGCGTGCTGAGGGTTGGTTCCGTAGTCTCCTTGATATCAATCAGAAACTGCAGGGTCTGTCCGCTGCCGGCCCAGGGCCTGCTTCCGTTCTCTCCGAAGACTTGCAGGACAGGCTGCAGATAGAGTGCGTCGAAAGTGCGTTCAGGCTTTATGTCCTTTTTGTCGTGGCTGACGAAGAGGGTGCCGTCGATGCAGTACACGTCAGCCTCAACTGAGTCGAAATGCTGGTTGTAAGCCTCCCAGAACGGGACAGTGCGCTCATAGTTGTTGTGAGAATGCAGCAGAACAGGGTTCTGAGCCAACAGTACTATCGGGCACAGCAACAATGCCCAAGCCAGAAGAACAATCTTTTTCATACTGCCAAATGTACGCAAAAAGCCGCAACTTCCTGACACAATTGGTTCCCTGAGGGAACCGTTAAGGGAGGGGTCAGAGAAAGGGGCATTGCCCCAAACGGGTCACAAAGAAATAGCTGCTAGAATTTCTAGCAGCTATTTCGTGACCCGTTTGGGGCTCGAACCCAAGACCCCAGCATTAAAAGTGCTGTGCTCTACCAACTGAGCTAACGAGTCAAGACCCTTATTTTGGGACTGCAAAAGTATGCAATCCCTTTGTAATCTCCAAATAATATTTTCCGTCTGGACCAAAGTGCATTTTAAACGAATATAAATGTTTAAAAACGGGTAGGGTCCTTTGCAGGAGCTACATTGCGCTCCGTAACAATCAAAAAATGGAGGACAAAGAAATGAAAAGAATTGCAGCAATCTGTTTGGGGATTGCAATGATTGCCACGGCATGCCAAGTGCTGCCTGACGGGGAAGACCAGAAGCTGCGCAAAGGGGGCCTGGTACTGAGGATTGCAGATTTTTATAATGACGCTCCTGCGCTCAAGTCTGCAGCGCTCCCCGACACCAATTCATTCCTGCTTACCGTCGCCGATCTGTCAGGGGAGGCGTACTATCACGGCCTTTACGGTGAAAGGCCTCAATCCATATTGCTAACAGAAGGTACCTACCAAGTGTCGCTCGTTTCTGCAGATTATTCCATTCCTGCCTTCGATTCGCCGAGGTGGGGTGCGGATGTACAGGTTGACATAGTTGCTGACGAAACCACAAAGGTATTGCTGGAGTGCTCCCAGGTCAATGCCGGTATCAGGCTCAATTTCGGCAGCCACTACCGCGAGATATTCGGCGCAAGCCCCATCAGGATCTCCCGGGGCGATAAAAGCCTGCTATATCCCATAGGTGAAGAGAGGTATGCATATTTCCCGCCGGGCGAAGCCCTCTTCGAGATAGTCACCGGCACGGAAACCAAGCCCATCTTCAAACGGTCGCTCCGGCAGGGCGTGAACCTCACCATCAACCTCGATGCTTCTTCGGACTCAGGCGGGTCGGTATTTGAAGTATCGGTTGACACTCAGGCAATATACGAGTCCGAGGACATAGTGACTGACGGCACGTTTTTCCAGGAGGACGGACTGACGATGAAGACAGCTTTCTGCGTGGATTCCGCAGCGCATCACGTGGGTGATACCGTATGGGTGTGGGGCTATATCGTAGGAGGCGACTGCACTGCCGACAAAGTGAATTTCTTCACCGAAGATATCGTTTCCGCTACGCATTTCGCCATAGCTGCGTCGCCGTCTGCTTCCAAAAGGTCGGAATGTATGGCAGTGGAACTGAGCAAGGCTGCGATGCGCGCCGAACTCAACCTTGTGGACAACCCCCAGCTCAAATACAGGAAGATTTATCTGAGGGGCAAGGTCGCCAATTATATGGGCTCGTGGCCCGGCATAAAAAATCTCTCCGAATACAAATATTAGTCGGATAATATCCGCAATTGATTTGTATTTTTGTCAGCAGAGAAAACTTTGGAATGATGAATCAGAAAGAAACTCCGGTATTGCTGCTCACCGGATATCTGGGCAGCGGAAAGACAACTCTCGTCAATAGGATACTTACAAACAGGCAGGGTATACGCTTCGCAGTGATAGTAAATGATATCGGTGAAGTCAACATCGATGCCAGCCTCATCCAGCAGGGCGGAGTTGTGAAACAGAAAGACGACAGCCTTGTGGCGCTGCAGAACGGATGCATCTGCTGCACGCTGAAGATGGACCTGGTCAACCAGCTTTGCGACCTCGTGAAGTCGGGCAACTTCGACTATATAGTCATCGAAGCAAGCGGCATCTGCGAGCCAGTGCCCATCGCACAGACTATCTGCTCGATACCCGGCATGCCTCCGGAGTATACAAAATATGGAGTTCCCCGTCTGGACTGCATAGTTTCGGTGGTGGACGCACTCAGGCTCAGGGATGAATTTGCCTGCGCGAAAGATCTCACAAGGGATGATATCGACGATGAGGATATTGAGAACCTGGTGATCCAGCAGATCGAGTTCTGCGACATAATATTGCTGAACAAGGTCGATCAGGTGTCAGAGGAGGAACTGAAGCAGATCAAGGCCGTGGTGCGTGCCATCCAGCCTTCTGCCAAGATAGTGGAATGCACTTATGCCGACGTTCCCCTGCAGCAGATACTCGATACCCACAGCTTCAACTTCGACAAAGCCAGCCTGTCGGCAGCGTGGATCAAGGAGCTGGGCAAACCCATCGAGGACGAAGAGGAGAGCGAGGAGGAAGAGGAGTATGGCATCGGCACATTCGTCTATTACCGCCGCCGCCCGTTCGACGTCAACAAGTTCGACCGTTTCGTGATAAAGAGGTGGCCTTCCAACATCATACGTGCTAAAGGAATCTGCTGGTTCGCCGACAACAACGATATGTCATACATCTTCGAGCAGAGCGGAAAGCAGAAACAACTCAGGGAAATAGGCCAGTGGTATGCCACTGCTCCCGCCGAAGAGCTAGAACAGCTGATGATGGAAGATCCAACCCTTGCTATGGACTGGGATGACGAATGCGGCGACAGGATGATAAAACTCGTGTTCATAGGCCAGCATCTCGACCGCGAAAAATTGACGGAAGAACTCGATTTCTGTCTTGCCTAAGAATAGGAATTTGAATAAATTTGTTCGAATCGATTATCAAATATTAAAAATACTTATTCTATGACCCCGTTCATCACCAAAGACTTCATGCTGACAACGGATGCTGCACGTGAACTTTATCACGAGAGCGCCGAGAAGATGCCCATCATCGACTACCACTGCCATCTGGTTCCCCAGATGATTGCCGAGAACACCCAGTTCAAGAATATGACTGAGGTATGGCTTGGCGGAGACCACTACAAATGGCGTGCGATGCGCGGCAACGGTGTTCCCGAGGAATACATCACCGGCAACAAGTCAGACTGGGAGAAATTCGAGAAGTGGGCCGAGACTCTGCAGTACGCAATGCGCAATCCGCTCTATCACTGGTCTCATCTCGAGCTTTCCCACATCTTCGGCATCGACAAGGTCCTGAATCCTTCCACCGCCCGCGAAATCTACGAGGAGTGCAATGCCAAGCTCGCTACCGAAGATTTCCGCGCCCAGAAGCTGATGACTGGCTGCAACGTGAAGATTGTCTGCACCACCGACGATCCTATTGACGACCTGAGATATCACAAGCAGATCGCAGAACATCCGTTCGGAACCAAGGTGCTTCCCGCCTGGAGACCAGACAAAGCCCTCGGCATCGACAATCCCAAGGCTTACAAGGAGTACATCGGCAAGTTGGAGAAGGCCGCAGGAATGGAAATCAAGAGTTACCGAGACCTGCTCGAGGCTCTCCAGAAACGCCACGACTTTTTCGAGAGCATGGGCTGCCGCCTGAGCGACCACGGAATGGACACCTTCCACGCTGCAGACTACACTGCTACCGAGATCAACCGCATCTTCAAGAACGCCCTCGCCGGCAAGAAGCCGACCCCGAAGGAGTTCGACAAGTTCCAGAGCGCATTGATGTTCGACTTCGGCGTGATGGATGCCAAGAGCGGCTGGACCCAGCAGTTCCACGTCGGCCCGATCCGCAACAACAACACCAAGATGTTCAAGAAACTCGGTCCCGACACTGGTTTCGATGCAATCAACGACCTGCCGATGGCAGAAGCCGGCCACAAGTTCCTCGACCGTCTCGCCAAGAACGACGCCCTGGCCAAGACCATCCTCTACTGCCTCAACCCGAAGGACAACGAGGTGCTCACAGTGATGGCCTACACCTTCAACGACGGCACCGTTCCCGGCAAGATGCAGTTCGGAAGCGGCTGGTGGTTCCTCGATCAGGAGGACGGAATGCGCAAGCAGATCAACGCCCTGTCTTCTCTCGGCCTGCTCAGCCGTTTCGTAGGTATGCTGACCGACTCACGCAGTTTCCTCTCATATCCCCGCCACGACTATTTCCGCCGCATTCTCTGCGACGTGCTTGGCAAGGACATCGAAGATGGCAAGCTGCCTCGCAGCGAGATGCCGTTCATCCACAAGATGGTTTCAGACATCTCTTACAACAACGCCAACACATATTTCGGACTCTAGGAGCCTGTATCATAAAACAGAAGAGGGACGGATTTTCCGTCCCTCTTTTTATGTCTGTTCCTGTAGAACTAGAATTTTCTCTGAACGCCTACGAAGACGATCGCGCCGGTGCTGACTTCGCTGATGGCGTAGATGAACGGGCGGTCGACCTTGAACTCGATGTGCGGCTGGGGCGCTGCAGCGCTGGTCAGTCTCATTCCTACATATGATATGGCAGCGGCTTCGGTGCCTTCCTCATTCACTTTTACCTTTGCCTTGTGGATCACCTGGTCGATGAAAACTCTGGTGTCGCTGATGCCGGTGAAGTCTGCTGAGCGGGTGAAGGCCTTCTTCATTCCCATAGCATCAAGTGTCTTAATGCAGATATCTGCAGCTGTATATTCGGTTTCGAATTTCGGCAGGTAAAGAGAAACATCATATCTGTCGCCGCCGTGGCGGTAATTGTTCCAAGACTCTGCATCGAGACTAGCCAGGACGTCGTTAACGTCGACACCCTCGGTAGGAAGGATGACGGTCATCGAATATGCTCCGTTGCCATAGGGAAGGCTGAGGGCAGACGCGTTCTTGCCGACGAACACCCTTGTGTTGGTGCCCTTGCTCATAAGGGTTACCTTCTTGGTGCTGCCGTCGTGGTTGCTGAAATTGTCGTCAAAGCTATTCTTCTCGTTGAATTTGTCTTTCCATTCGCCCTTGAAGTAGATGGCGTTGATGAGTGCGACCATCTGGTCAATGGGGATTTCGTCGACAATCTTGTTGATCATTCCGTGGGTCTTGGCGCCGCACCAGCCGTTGATTGCGGCTGCAGCAACTTTTCCGTCGAAATCGAGAGTCTGGCACTCGGCATAATAGTCGGCCTTCAGCTTGGCTGCGTAATCATCCTTTATGGCGATAGACTGTTTTGACCAGAAGGAATTGGCAATTTCCATCACCGTGGTGTTGTCCACTCCTTCCAGGGCAGGGATGAGGGTCCTGAAGTATCCTGCAATCTCGTCTTCGCTGTAACCTGACAGTTTGAGCGCATCGAGCATCTCGGTCTTGGTGTCGCCGACAGCACCTTCGGCTGTCATTGCAAGGACTGTCTGGAGGCTGAAGGGCGATGCGAACAGATTCTCGTTCTTGTCTTCCTTCGTGGCCAGTATCTTCATAAAGTCGAACGTGAAATCGTTGGATTTGCGGCTGAGTTCTGACTGAGCCTTAGTCAAAGCAATGTCCTGGCGTACGTTCTCTTCAGTATTCTGCGGCTCGTTCTTGTCGCAGGCAGCATTCGCCATCAGTATAGCTGCCATAAAAGTAAGAGCAAACATTTTCCTCATAATTTAAGATGATTTAGTCAGTCTAAAGGCGATAATCGTGCCAGCCTGGATTCATAGCAAAGATAACAAACTTATAATTTGCCACGAATCACTATCTTTGGCGCATGAATTCCAAACTGACGGGGCATATGGCGTGCGCGGCGGCGTACACGATATTCGGGCTGAACATTGTGTTCTGCAAGGATATAGCGAATGCTGACACTGTGTCGCCGGAGGCGCTGTTCGGATCAAGGATGATCTTGGCTGCGGCCATTTTCTGGATAATGTCGCTCTTTACCAAGCCCGAGAAGGTGCCTTTCAAGGATGTGTGCCTGATGGGACTGGCCGGCATCATCGGACTGGCGCTGCCGCAATACACTTTCCTGAAGGGCATCACGATGGCTTCGTCCATCGACTGTTCGATCATAGGTTCGCTGACACCGATGTGGGCAATGCTGTTCGCGGCGGTGTTCCTTGGGGAGCCTATCACCGGCAAGAAGGTGCTGGGAGTCGTTACATCACTGGCCGGTGCGCTGCTGCTGATTTTCACCTCGCTGCATTTCAAGGGCGGGCTGCAGAGCTCTACTCCGGCAGGAATCGCACTCCTGGTGGCCAACTGCTTCACCTTCGGTGCATATCTGGGCATTTTCAGGCCGCTCACGCAGAAGTACGGCATAGTCACGCTGATGAAGTGGATGTTCTTCTTCGCTATGGTGGTGTCCTTGCCGATGAGCCTGAAGCCCATCCTGTCGGTCGATTATGCAGCGATTACGCCGAAAGTGTGGTTTGAGATCGCGTATCTGATAGTGATGGCGACCTTCGTGGCCTATTTCTTGATACCTGCCGGTCAGCGCAGGCTCAGGCCGACCATCGTCAGTATGTATACCTACCTTCAGCCCATCATCGCAGTTGTGGTGAGTATCATCGCGGGGATGGACGTGCTCACGTGGCAGAAGGTGCTTGCTATCGTTCTGGTGTTCGCCGGAGTCTGGATTGTGAACAAATCAAGGGCAGCATCGCCTGCTGAATAGTACTATGGACGTATTCTGTGTTTTTGCATTGATCCTGGGTCTTGTAGGAATCGTTGGCAGCATAATTCCTGCCCTGCCCGGCCCTCCGCTCAGCTGGATCGGCCTTCTGCTTGTCTATTTCTCAGGCCAGAGGGGAGTGGCGGATCCGATGACTTTGCGCTTCCTGATGATCTGGCTTGTCGTGACGGTGTTAGTGACGATATTCGACTATTTCGTGCCGGCGTGGTTTACCAAGGTGACGGGCGGACACAGGGCTGCCAGCATAGGTGCGATGATAGGCCTTTTCATCGGTATGTTCTCGCCCTTCGGCATCATTGTCGGCTCCCTTGCAGGAGCCTTCCTCGGCGAATTCCTCTTCGAGAAAAGAGGAGTATGGGACTCGTTCAAGGCAAGCCTCGGAGCCTTTCTCGGATTTATGTCAGGCACCGGTGCCAAGCTCATTACGAGCGGCATAATGCTCTACGACATCATTAAGTATGTCTTCTGATTACTGCAAGGCAGCCTGCGCTTAGCGCTAATACCTGTGAAATTATTCCCGTGACAACATCCTGTCGATGCCGACCATCAGGCCGTCGAGCTCGGCGATGCCGCGAAGACGACCGTTGAGCGGATAGCCGATGTTGTATCTGTCGGCCTCAAGGTCATTGAGGATACGGATGCCGTGGTCAGGACGCACCGGCATACGGAAGTCCTTGCGGCCCAAAGCGATGCGTCGGCGCTGCTCGCGCATGAACACCTCCATTATGGCCGGCATGTCAAGGTCTCCGTACAGATGGCCTGATTCATAGAAACTGCGCGAATTACCGATATACCGCGTATTGCGCAGGTGCAGGAAGTGGATCCTGTCGGCGAAGCGCTCAGCCATCGCCACCATATCATTGTCCTGGCGGCCTGAAAGAGAACCAGTGCAGAAGGTAATGCCGTTGCGGGTAGAAGGATTGGCCTTCTCGAGCCATTCCATATCGTCGGCGCATCCCATAATACGGGGCATTCCCAGGATGGGGTAGGGCGGGTCGTCGGGATGGATGGCCAGGTTGACACCGTATTTCTCGCAGACAGGAATCAGCGCGTCGATGAAATATTTGAGATTGGCTCGATACTGCTCCTTGTCGATGTCCTTGTAGCGGGAGATGTAGTACAGGAAAATCTCCCTGTAGTCGCTGGCCGAACTGTCGACGGCACCATTGATGAAGCCCTGCGTAACGACGATGATGTTGTGGCAGAGCGTTTCGGCCTGCTCGGGAGTCATAGCGGCGAAGACCTTTTTTGCGTCTGAGAGGTCTTTTTCGCTATAATCATTTTCGGCCCCGGGCCTTTTGAGGATGAAAACGTCAAAAGCCACGAAAGTGGGATAGTCGAAGCACAGTCCGATGCCTCCTCCTACATATGGGTAGTCCAGGATCGTCCTGCACCAGTCCAGCACCGGCATAAAATTGTAGCAGACAGTGTCGATGCCGCACTGGCCGAGGTTGCGGATGGTCTTGCGGTAGTTGTCGATATGCTCGTCACGCCTGCTGCCGCCTGTCTTGATGTCTTCAGACACAGGCACGCTCTCGACAACGGCCCAGCGCATACCCTTGGACTCGATCTGAAGCTTGCGCCTCAAAATTGCGTCTTTGGGCCAAACTACGCCTGTAGGAAGATGGTGGAGAGCGGTGACGACACCTTCGATGCCCATCTGGACGAGATGGTCCAGCGTCACTGCATCATTGTCGCCGAACCAGCGCCAGGCTTTTTCCAGTTTTACCATAGCGTGCTATCTTAATTCCTTTACGATTGCGAGAGCTCCGCGGACTTTCTTCTCGATGAAGCCGAAGTCACCGCTGGCGATGACGTCCTTGGGAGTGAGTTTCGAGCCGAGACCTACACAGGCCACACCTGCCTTGAACCAGGCCTCGAGGCTGTCCCTCTCGGGTGTCACACCGCCTGAGGGCATAAGTTCAGTCCAGGGGCAGGGGCCTTTGACAGCCTTCACGAAACTCGGGCCTCCGACCTCTCCGCCGGGGAATATCTTGACAATCTCGCAGCCGAGTTCCTCGGCCAGATTGATTTCGCTAAGGGTACCGCAGCCGGGAATCCACGCAATCTTGCGGCGGTTGCAGACTTTTGCCATATCGGGGTTGAGGCTGGGAGAGACGATGAAGTTGCTGCCGAGCTGGATGTAAAGGGCAGCTGTAGCCGGGTCGCATACCGAACCTGTGCCCATAATCATCTCGGGGCATTCCTTCGCGCACCATTTGTTCACTTCAGCGAACACTTCGTGGGCGAAGTCACCGCGGTTGGTGAACTCGAACACGCGGGCGCCGCCGTCATAGCAAGCCTTGACCACTTTCTTGACGATCTCGGCGTCTGAGTTGTAATAGAGGGGAACGATGCCTGTCTCGATAAAGGTATTGAAAACCTGAAGCCTTTTGAATCTGCTCATAATCGTAGTTTTTATTTTATCTGGCAACACGCCCTGAGGCATCGCCGCCCATAAGTTTTTCCACTTCTTCAACGGTGACGCGGTTGTAGTCTCCGTAGATGGTATGTTTCAGACAAGATGCAGCCACTGCGAAATCGAGGGCTTTCTGGTCGCTGTCATAGTTCAGCAGGCCGTAGATCAGGCCGCCCATAAACGAATCTCCGCCGCCGACACGGTCGACGATGTGGGAGATGCGGTATTCCCTGGATTTGAACAGTGTCTTGCCGTCGTAGAGGACGCCAGCCCAGGTGTTGTCGTTGGCGTTGATGGAACCGCGAAGTGTGGTAATCACTTTCTTGCAGCGGGGAAAGCGGGCCATTATCTGTTTTGAAACAGAAAGATAAGCTTCAGCCTCGACCTTGCCGGCTGCTACGTCGACACCTTCAGGAGTGATGCCGAGAGCCTTCGATGCGTCCTCCTCATTACCGAGGATAACGTCTGAGCAGGCTACCAGCTCAGGCATTACTTCCATCGCGCTTTTGCCCCATTTCCAGAGATTCTTGCGGTAGTTGAGGTCGCAGGAAACGGTGATGCCCTTTGCATTGCAGGCCTTTACAGCCTCAAGGCATACTTGTGCGGCACCTTCGGAGATGGCAGGGGTGATGCCTGTCCAATGGAACCAACGGGCACCCTCCAGCACCTTGTCCCAGTCAATCATTCCTGGCTTGACTTCGGCAATCGAAGAGTTGGCGCGGTCATAGATGACCTTGCTGCCGCGGCTCACGGCTCCTGTCTCGAGGAAGTAGATGCCGATGCGTCCGCCGCCGTAAACTATATCGGAAGTGTCGACTCCGAAGCCCCTCAGTTCCCTGACGCAGGCTGCCGCTATGTCATTCTTCGGAAGCCTGGTGACGAAAGATACCGGCATTCCGTAATTTGCAAGCGATACGGCTACATTTGCTTCTCCTCCGCCGTATGTGGCGTTGAGCATATTCCCCTGTCCGAAACGTTCATAACCAGGGGTTGCGAGACGGAGCATTACCTCTCCGAAAGTTACTATCTTGTCCATTGAATATTTATTGCGTTTTACGCCGGCAAATGTAGCGTTTTGCAAGGAATGTTGTTACCTTAGCAAAGTCAAAACATTACAAATCACTACAAATCATTACAAATATGAAAAAATACGTTTGCGACCTCTGCGGTTACGAGTACGATCCGCAGGCCGGAGATCCTGATAATGGCATAGCTCCCGGCACCGCCTTCGAAGACCTTCCCGAAGACTGGGTATGCCCTCTCTGCGGCGTAGGCAAAGACCAGTTCAGCCCCGCTGAGTAGCCCTGCAAGGCATAAATCACCACAATTGGTGATTTTCGCGCCTTTTGGTTGTCATACTTTTGCATCGGATAAAACCGATTTGCAAAATGACGATCAAAAGGTTTTTTTTGAGTGTTTCTCTCATATCATTGTTGATTTGTACCCTTGACGCGCAGGCCCAGAGGCTTACGCTCGGAGGTTACGGGGAAGTCGCCCTGAGCCGCAATTTCTACAGTGACAACGTCTACCGCTATTCCAACGCTTCATTGCACAAAGGCGAGTCTCACGGCCGCTTTGATGTTCCCCACGCAGTATTCTATGTAGGATATGATTTCGGGAAGGGCTGGACAATGCAGTCCGAGATCGAGTTCGAACATCTGGGAACCGGCACCGAGGTGGAGAAGGAGTTCGAGGAAGCTGGAGAATGGGAAGCCGAGACCGAGCGTGGCGGAGAGGTTGAACTGGAGCAGTTCTGGCTTCAGAAGAGCTTTATGCCGCAGTTGAATGTCCGAATGGGACATATCGTGGTGCCCGTCGGCGGTCTCAACAATGCCCACGAACCGCTCAATTTTTTCACTGTCTACAGGCCGGAAGGCGAGGCAACGGTGCTTCCTTCCACCTGGCACGACACCGGAGTCAGCATCTGGGGAGATATCGGAACCTGGAAATATGAGTTTCTGGTAGTTTCCGGCCTTGATGCGATGATGTTCGGCCGCGACGGCTTCATAAACGGAGGTGCCAACACACCCTTCAAGTTCCAGGTTGCCAATACCCTTGGATTCGCAGGCCGTCTCGACAAGTCTTTCTTCGAAAACCGCCTGAAGATGGGTGTCAGCGGATATGTCGGCAACACCCTGAGGAATACGTTTCCCTATGAGGCATTCACAAATGCCAGCCTTGCTGCAGCCAAAGGCACATTGCTGGTCGGTACCTATGATTTCAGATACAAGGGCTTCGGCTGGATAGTTCGCGGAAATGCTGACTTTGGATATCTCAGCGACGCAGGTGTCATAAGCAGATACAAGAGCAGCAAGGGTGCCGCTTCGGGCGCGCCGTATGATTCCACCCCTGTCGGTGACAAGGCCGCTGCACTTGGCTTCGAGGCCGGTTATGACCTTTTCAGCAGCCTTTTCAACGTACGCGACAAGAATCAGCAGCTCTATCTGTTCGGCCGCTGCGAGTGGTACAACCCTTATATGGCCGTGAGCGGCCAGGGCAGTGCCGAGTTCACTGAAAAACTGAGGGTGGCAGCCGGCATCAACTGGTTCCCGATTCCGGAAATCGCCGTCAAGGCCGAGTATTCCCACAGGTTCCTTGCTACCCAGTACAACCCTGAACCATCAATTTCCATAGGCATCGCCTATGCAGGTTTCTTCAGATAATCATCTAAACACCATAACAAATGAAAAAGATACTGAATTACGTTTCTGTTGCAGTGATTGCTGCAGTTTCTCTGGCTTCGGTTTCTTGCAACCCCGTAGATAACGGAGGTGAGACTGCAGCCGAAAAAGAACTCAAGGCAGCAGTCGAGGAATATGTTCCTGAAGTCATTTACAAGATTTACGGCAATCTGGCCGATGCCACATCGAAGCTCTATGACCAGCTCGCTGCTTTCAAGGAAAAAGGTCTCGGCTCAGCAAGCCAGGCAGATATCGACGCCATATGCACTACTTTCCTTGATGCGCGCGCACAGTGGGAGGCAAGCGAAGCTTTCCTTTATGGCGCAGCCACTGTTTACGGCATCGACCCCCACATCGACACCTGGCCCCTCAACAAGGACAAACTTGCCAAAGAACTGAGCAACGCTGCTGTCATCGCAGATCTTGACGCTGAAGGCGCAGATGCTGTGGATGAGGTAGGCGTGAGCAACCTCGGCTTCCACGGCATCGAATTCATCCTCTTCCGCAACGGAGCCAACCGCAAGGTCGCTGACCTCAAAGGAAAGGAGACCGACGAATCGTTCTATGCCTACAACGTCAGCGGCAAGGACGAAATCATCTTCGCCACTGCTGTTGCAGAAGATCTCCGCAACTACTGCTGGCAGCTTCAGGCTTCCTGGGATCCGAATGCTCCCGAAGCGAGGGTCGCATATGTGGAAGATGAACTCGAGATGAACACGACTATGGACAACGGCCTGACCTTCGGTGAGAATATGCTGGCAGCCACAAAAGCCGGAAGTACGATGGCTACCTGGCAGAGAGCGGTTTCGACAATACTCGTGGCAGGCTGCTCGAATATCTGCAATGAGGTTGCCAACAGCAAGATAGCCTCTGCTTATTATGCTACCGACCCCGATTACATCGAGTCACCCTATTCAAAGAAATCATACCTCGATTTCCTGAACAATATCCTAAGCATACAGTACAGCCTTTATGGCAAGGCTGAAGCTACCACTCCTTCCAAGACTTGCATTATGAAAGTGCTCGAAAGCCAGAAGTATTCAGGAATTTCCAAACTTCAGTCAACCCTTGACGAAGCAGTGGCATCTCTCAAGGCTTGTGTGGCCAGCGGAGTTGCATTTGTGGACGATCCTGATGCAACCTGTGCTGCAAAAGCTATGGAGGCTCTGAATGCTCTCGATGCCGAGCTCAACAAAGCTGCTGAATTTGTTGAAACACTCTAAGGATACTGCCATGAAAAGACTGAGATATATTGCCTTGCTTTCGTCAGCGCTGCTGCTGGCGGCTTGTAATCCCACTTCGGATGAACCCAAACCTGAAAAGAACGAACCCGACACGAAATATGTCGGTCAGGCGGTAGGCAACTTCTCGGCAGACGAATGGTTCCCGGGCGGACAGCTCGGCACAACCACCAACGTAACTGACGGTTGCTACGAAGACGAAACCCCCGCAGTTGAGATGCAGGGCCTTACATATGAATTCAACCTCGGAGAGAAATTCTTCGAACGCAATTATACTGAAAACACCAAGCCTTTCAACGGCCTCGGCCCGGCGTCTGTACGCAAATCCTGCCTTGACTGCCACCCCGGATACGGTCACGGCCAGTGGAAAGACAGATACATAGCAAACGGAAGTGCAGCATATGGAAACGGCTATCTGCTGGTGGTCTATCATCCGACCTATGCCGGCAGCAATGACGGCCCGTACATCGCAGAAGTGACCGGAATGCCCCAGACAATGGCGCAGTCGCCGTTCCTTCCTCCCATCGACGAAAGCCAGATCAACATAACCTGGACTGAGATCGGTTCTATGGAGAGCGGTCTGCCTATGCAGTTCGCCGACGGCGAAAAGTACTCTCTCCAGTATCCGACGATGACCATTCCGACAAGTGCATTCAACACCGATCCCAAGCCTGAGAATATTGATTTCCG
Source organism: Bacteroidales bacterium (assembly GCA_017519185.1). Lineage (GTDB taxonomy): Bacteria > Bacteroidota > Bacteroidia > Bacteroidales > UBA932 > Equibacterium. The sequence continues at coordinate 260,734 of JAFWSX010000006.1, forward strand.
TCTTGAGACAACTATTGGTGTGATCGGCACAGGACTGATAGATGCCATCCCTACCGACAGCATTGCAGCCCAGTATGCGAAAGAAGCTGCATATTTCCGTTCAGCAGGACTCGATGTCAGCGAGTATCTCAACCCGAACTACTGGGACGAGGCCTCACAGAAGATGGCAGCAGGTGCATATTACACCAATTTCTACACAGACGGCATTCTTGCCGACGGTACTAAGACTTCCAAGGCTGCGAAGGATTACCAGACTCTCAAGCGCTACACCTACGCCCTTACCCGCGGAAGCCTTCAGGACGGTGCCGGAGCCAACGCAATCTGGAACATCACCAATGTTTCACGCCCCGACAGGCCTTATCTCTACACCACCAATGCCTGGGCAAGCGCAATGAGCAAGAACAAGGATGTCATTGCTGAGATCAAGGCTTCCGGAACCAACAGCCCGTATTATGTGGATGTAAACGGTGACGGAAAAGTCACTGACGAAGAGATTGCCGAGGCCGTCTATGAACTTCTTCGTCCTGGCACCAACCAGTTTGACAATAAATATCATAACTTTGAACCCGAGATGACAGCCGACCAGAACTATGCATTTATGGTTTGGCACAGGGGTCTTGCAATTCCGCGTGCGCGCAACCTGAACAAAGAGAGCGTGCAGAGAGGCAAGAAAGTGTTTATGGAGATAGGCTGTGCATCGTGCCACCGTCCTTCCTGGACTACCAAAGACGACAACTACTGGGCACCTGCGATGTATGAGGGCAAACCTCTGCCGCGCTATGCCAACCAGACTATCTATCCTTATTCAGATTTCGTGCAACATAAGCTCTATATGAAGAACGATATCCACGGAAGCTGGTGCCGTACCACTCCCCTCTGGGGCCGTGGTCTTTCGGCCCAGGAAACCGGCCGTGGCGACAGGTTGCACGATGCCCGTGCCCGCAATACCGTAGAGGCGATTATGTGGCACGGCTACAGCAAAAAGAGCCATTCCTATTCTTCCGCAGAAAAGTTCTATAAGCTCAGCAAAGAGGACAGGGACGCTGTGGTGGAATTCATCAATTCGATTTAATGAAGACAAAGACACTGAAGTTGTTATCTTTCGGAAGCATGGCGGTCATCATCATTGCGATGGTGGCTGCCACTTTCGTTGAGAAGTCCAGAGGTTCGGACTTCGCTTTCAGCCTGGTATATTACAATCCGGCATTCATCGCCCTGTGGGGTCTGGCAGCCGTCACGGGCCTTCTGCTGCTGTTCAAAAAGAATGTAAAAGCATTTTTCACACTGCTGCTTCACATCTCTTTCGCCGTGATGCTCGTCGGAGCCCTGGTCACCCACCTGTTCAGCCAGGAAGGTATGATCAGCCTCGACAAAGGGGTGCCGAATTCCACTGTCGTTACAGAGCAGGGCAGGGACATCGAGCTTCCGTTCAGCCTGACGCTGCGTGAGTTCGAGATTGAACGCTATCCCGGTTCGATGGCTCCTTCGGACTATCGCAGCCTTGTGGCCCTCGATGATGGCAGCCAGCTTGAAATATCGATGAACAACATCGGCAAGCATATGGGCTGGAGGATGTATCAGGCCGACTATGAAGATGACTTGCAGACTTCAGTGCTTGCAATGAGCAAGGACGTATGGGGAGTCGGCATAACATATGCCGGCTATCTGATGCTGCTCATCGCCATGCTCGGCTTTTTCTTCCAGAAGGACAGCCAGTGGCGTGCCGCACTGCGGAAAGTAACCGCTGCGGTCGTGCTGGTCCTTATGCCGGTAATCGCTCAGGCGGCCGGTGGCCAGCGCCCTGTGGCTCCGAAAGAGGTGGCTAAGGAAATAGGTGAGCTGTATGTCTATTACAACGACCGTATCTGCCCCCTCCAGACCCAGGCCAGGGATTATGCACTTAAGGCTTATGGGAAGGCCCGGGTAGACGGATATACCGCCGAGCAGGTTATGACCGGCTGGATGTTCTGGTATGACGAGTGGCAGGACAGGCCTCTCAAGGTGAAGGCCAAGGAGCTTGGGACTTCGAAAGAAAAGGAAAAATATGCAGTAAGGGACGATGCCGCCTCCGGAGCTGCATTCAAATTGTTTCCTCTGGCCGTTTCTGACAATATCAGGTGGTTCGGCAGTGAGGACAAGCTTCCTGAATTGGAAGAAGACGAGCAGTCTTTCATCCGTATGAGTCTCGGCCTGCTGCGTGACGAAGCCCGTTCCGGCAATTGGGACGAAGTCAGCCGCATCGTCGGCCAGATCAAGAAATATCAGGAGAAGAATGCCGCTGTGGTGCTGCCTTCTGCCGCAAAGGTCAAGGCCGAGAGGGCATACAATGCCATCTGCCTGCCTAAAGTGCAGTTTATGCTGTCCATCACCATCGGCATCATATTGTTCGTGCTGTCGGGAATATGGCTTTCAAAGGGCCGGAAGACTCCGGAAAAACTGGCCAGGGCACTGTCAGTGGTGTCGTGGCTGCTGTTCGCCTATCTGACGGCAGTGCTTGCTCTGAGGTGGTTCGCTTCAGGACATATGCCGTTCACAGGCAGCTACTGCGTGATGATGCTCATCGCGTGGTTCTCGACTCTGGCGATGTCTCTGCTCTACAAGAAGATGCCGCTGCTGCAGCCTCTGGGCTTCCTTCTGGCCGGCTTCACTATGCTGATGGCCACGATGTCCAGCGCCAATCCGCGCCTGACCCACTTGATGCCTGTGCTGCAAAGCCCGCTTCTTTCGATACACGTGCTCAGTATGATGATTTCCTATACTCTGCTCGGCCTGGTGATGCTTAACGGCATCCTCGGCCTAATCGTGAAAGGCGGCGAGGCGAAGGTGAGCCTGATGAACCTCAGCAAGGTGATCGTGACGCCAGCCGTGTTCCTGCTGACCTTCGGTACATTCCTCGGAGCGGTATGGGCCAACATAAGCTGGGGTTCATACTGGGCCTGGGACCCCAAGGAAACCTGGGCGCTTATAACCCTGCTGGTGTACGCGTTCTCGATTCACGGCAGTTCCATCAAGGCTTTCCGCAATCCTACATTCTATCACATCTATACCATAGTGGCGTTCCTTTCCGTGCTGATCACTTATTTCGGTGTCAATCTGATATTGGGAGGCATGCACAGCTATTCGTAGGCTTTGCTCTGTCAGGAGTCTTTTGTATCTTGCAAAGATTTTTGACAGAAGGAGCAGATGATAGATTTCAACATTTCCAAAGACGGCAACTACAAGGTCATCTCAAGTGAGTACCTTCTTCGCGAAGGCCCCTGGATGACTGTGCGCCGCGACTGTGTGGAACTTCCTGACGGACGCAGGAACCCTGCATACTATGTCCTTGAATATCCCGACTGGGTGAATGTCATAGCACGCACCTCTGACGGACGGTTCCTTATGGAAAAGCAGTACCGTCACGGGCTTGGCATCACAGAATATGAACTGTGTGCAGGAGTCATCGAGGAAGGAGAGGAGCCCCTTGCTGCAGCTAAGCGAGAACTGATGGAGGAAACCGGATTCGGCGGAGGGGAGTGGAGAGAGATGATGACGCTCTGCGCCAATCCTTCGTCCCAGAACAATCTCAGCCATTGCTTCGTCGCGACGGGAGTCGAGAAGATGGGAACCCAGCATCTCGACCCGACCGAGGCCATAGAGCCCATCCTTATGACCGTCGACGAGGTCCGCGAACTGCTGGTAGGAGGTCATTGCAAGCAGGCGCTGATGACCGCTCCGCTCTGGCGTTATTTTGCAGAAAACCATTTATTGTAAGATATGGACAACGAAGTTTTGAAAGCTATAAGGGAACGTCGCAGCATCAGACGCTATCTTCCCGACCAGATAAAAGAAGAAGAGCTGAGGACAGTCCTCGAGGCCGGCACCTGGGCTCCGACGGGCAAGGGCACGCAGGATCCCGTGATGATAGCGGTGCAGGACCCGGAAATATGCGCCGTGCTCAGAAGACTGAACGCGGAAGTCTGGGGCAAGACAGACATCGATCCCTATTACGGTGCTCCGACCATCATTCTTGTGTTCTCAAAGTCCGGCAACCAGAATTGCGTGAAGGACGGTTCGCTCGTGATCGGCAACATCCTTCTGGCCGCCCACAGCATCGGCCTCGGAGCCTGCTGGATCAACCGATGCAAGGAGATGTTCGAGACTGAGGAAGGCAAAAAGCTTGCTCCGCGTCTTGGCATTCCTGAAGGCTATGAAGGCGTCGGCAGCGTCTCGCTCGGCTACATAGAGCACGCCGCACCCGCTCCCCGGCCACGCAAAGCTGACTATTTCAAGATAATATGACATCCCTCGCAATCTTCGATTTCGACGGAACCCTCGGTGACACCACGGGTATAATACTGACGACTATGGCGGCCACTTTCAAAGCTATGGGTCAGCAGCCGCTCAGTGAAGCGCAGTACAGGAGTGTAATAGGGCTGCCACTCGAGAAGTGCTTCAGTGCCCTGATACCTCTCGATGAGGAAGGGGAGGCGAAGTATGCCGCCGCCTATCGAAAGAAGTTCGATGAGCTTGACCGGAAGGGTATGGTTACGCTCTATCCCGGGGTCCTCGAGACTCTCGTCACACTGAAGGAGCGCGGAGTGAGGCTCGCTATCGCCAGCAGCCGCCACCGCCACACTCTCGACCGGTATGTGTCGGAGCTTGGGCTTGCTCCCTTGATAGAAATGACCGTAGGTGCCGACGACGTGACCAAGGCAAAGCCCGATCCCGAACCGGTGAACATAATATTGAGAAAGCTGGGTGTTCCGGCTGAAGAGACAATAATGGTGGGGGATGCTCCCTATGACATATTGATGGGCCGTGCCGCTGGCTGCAGGACTGTAGCCGTGACTTATGGCAACGGCACTGCAGATAATCTCAAGGCTGCAGGGGCCGATTTCCTTGCAGACAGTTTTTATGATATCATTCAGATGGTAAGATGAACAGACGATTATTCCCGCTGATCCTTGTGCTTCTGGCCGGCAGTTCACTCTGCGGCAACGCAATGCGTCCCTACAAGGCGCCGACGGAATCACATATCTATGAATTGGAAGTGCCTCAGACGGACACGACTGCCGATGAGCCCGTAGCAGCCGATACCGTGGCCGTTGAAGCCGTGCCGGTTGACACTGTCCAGGCTGATACGGTCGAAATCTGGGTAAGGCCCGACATCCGCCCTGAGCCGCTCAGAGCGGGTGATACCATAGGAATATTTGCAATATCAAATTATGCTGACAGCACTGCGCTCAAATACGGCATCTCAGTTTTCAAGAATTGGGGGCTTAATGTAAAACTTGCCGACAATCTCTACAAGAGGGTGGGGAAGAGCCGCTATGACGGCACTCTTGAGGAGCGCATCGAAGCGACGCAGGCTCTGATCGACGACCCTCAGGTGAAGGCTATGATCTCAGTGCGCGGAGGCTACGGCGCAGCCCAGGTAATTCCCTATCTTGATTTTACTTCTCTTCTGGAACATCCGAAATGGATAGTGGGCTACAGTGATGTCACTGCCCTTCATATAACGCTCAACAATATGGGGCTTGAAACTCTCCACGGCCCTATGGCTACCCGTATAGAGGGGGATACCACCTCTGTGGCGTTTCTGCACGAAGCGCTGTTCGGTGACGCTCCGGGGCTTTCGATACCAGCCAATCTGTTCTGCCGTGAGGGCGAGGCGACCGGAAGGCTGGTGGGAGGAAACCTGTCACTGATATACAGCCTGCAGGGTACGCCTATGAACCTTGATATGAAGGATGCCATCCTGTTCATCGAAGATGTAGACGAAGACAGCTATGCTATAGACAGAATGCTGCAGAACCTGCTTATGTCTGGCAAACTGGACGAGATTGCCGGAATCATCGTGGGGCAGTTCTCCAATTTTGACGACGCAAAGGGTATGGACCTGCCGCTGCCGGCCATAATCTACTCAAAGATAGGTGACAGGCAGATTCCCGTGATGTATCAGATAGATGCAGGTCACGAATGGAACGCCCACAAAAGCGCGCCTAACTATTCACTGTACCTTGGCCGCCGCATCCACCTGAAGGTGGACCGCAACGTGGCGTCTTTCGAATATCTGGATTGACAGGACTAGGATTTCTCTTCGCCGTCTTTCTTTGACCTCAAGCTGTCGAACTTGGCTTTTGCCTTGTCGGCTGCTTCTTTGGTCTCTTCTTTCATTTCGGCGAACTTCTCGGAAGCTTTGTCTTTGAACTCGGCTGCTTTGACCTTGGCCAGTTCAGTGGCTTCCTTGACTTCTTCCTTCATCTCGGCAAACTTGCCGGGAGCTTTTTCCTTCAGTTCTTCAGCTTTTACTTTTGCCTTGCCGGCTGCCTCTTCAAGTTTCTCCTGAGCTTTGTCGACGCAGTAGCCTATTTTTTCACCGAGTGAAACCTTGCCGTCTTTGTTGAGGTCTCTCTTGTCAAATTCTTGTTCGCTCATAGCAATGTATTTTTTAAGATTGATTATTTCTTGTGTGAAACGATGGAACCGTCAAGCCCGTCAAGGAGGTCCCAGACTCGCTCTTCGTAGTCTATGCGCTTAGTGCTGAGCTCGACGGTAGCCTTGTAGGTCTTGCCCTTTCCTTCATCCAGCAACTCAAGGTCGTAGGAGCGGATGACTACACCGTCTGCTTTGAGACTGTCCACGATGCTCCTGATCTTCTCCTTGTCTGCAGAAGTCATAGTGATGGACAGCTGACGTTTGTTAAGCTTGTCGTCCACGGCAAGGGCCATCTCGAGAGCCATCAGCACCATCAGCGTAGTGATGACTGCCAGTTCGTATTGCCCTACTCCGCAGGCTATGCCCAATGCCGCAGTAACCCACAGGCCGGCAGCAGTCGTCAGTCCGTGGATGACGTTTTTCTGGAAGATTATCAGTCCGGCACCGATGAAACCGATGCCAGAAACTATCTGTGCAGCAAGACGGGCCGGGTCATATCTGGCGATTGGTATCAAATCCGCGACTTTCTCAAAACCGTATGCGGAAATGACGGTGATCAGGGTGCTGCCAAGCGCTACCAGGAAGTGGGTGCGGAATCCGGCCTCTTTCGCTCTCTTCTCCCTCTCAAATCCGATGACTCCTCCGAGGATGCCACCCACAATTACACGGATAATCAATTCGTACTTCAGACTCATCGCGGTTAACGTTTCGTGATTACATCAAAAATACGCAAAATCATTAAATTTGTCCATATATGGAAACACAAATTTCAATGCCTGACCTGCTGCAGTTCTATGCAGAACTGGCGGAAAACAATGAGAAAAAGTGGTTCGATGAGCGTAAGCCGCTATATCTTGCCATAAAAAGCTATTATGAGAATCTCGGCATGGAGATACTCGGAGGTTTGCGCAAATTCGATCCTGATCTTCCGGACCTGGCCCCGAAGGACATAAGCTGGCGAATCTATCAGGACCAGCGTTTCCACGACCGCCCGCCCTACAAGAGCTGGTGCGGCCTGTTCTTCGCAAAAGGCGGCAGAAAGTCACAATATCCCGGCTATTATATGCATATGGAGCCTGCTGAGAACAGCTATTTCCTCTGTGCCGGTATCTGGAGGGAGGAGAAGCTGATAATCAAAAGTGTCCGGGAAGAGATAATGCTGAATGGAGCCGAGTTCGACCGCGTCGCAAATCCAGGCAAGGGCTGGAATGTGATGTGGGACGGCGCCCTTACCCGTCCCGCACAAGGCTGGCCGGCCGACAAACCTTACTCCAAATATTTCCGGCTGAAGCAGTTTCTGATAATGAAGCCTCTTGACGTGGATTTTCTCCTCCGTCCGGACCTGGCGAAACGGGTGGTCGGCGAGTTCAGGAACGTCGTCCCTTTCGTGCGCTATCTCAACCGTCCGGTGGATTACGTCATAGAGGAATGGATGTAAAAAAAACCGCAAGGTCAGATGACTTTGCGGTTTTTTTTTATGTTGGACCGTTATCAGTGTCTGAAGATCAGGCCTACTGCAAAGGTGTTGTAAGACGGGCCGTGGTTGGCTTCAAATACATTCATCGGACGGTAGCTTGCGTAGATACCGAAACCGTCAACGTCTACAGACAGGTTCAGGTCATAAGTCACGCGGTTAGTGTAGATTCCTGAAGCACGCTCGGTGTTCCACTTGTTGTCTGAATTGGTGTAAACAAGACGGGTAGATGCGTTCATGTTGATTCTTGCGGTAGCTCCCACAGATACGGACAGCTTGTCGGTGAGTCTCTGGGTGAAGGTCAGAGGAAGACCGAATCCGAGAACAGTTGAAGTAGAGTACTTGATCTTTGAGAAGATCGAAGGAACGATGGCAGTAGAATGGCCGCCAGAAAGGAAGTATTTACCGCTGGTAGGATGGTAGGTGTCCAGAAGGAAGTCGGCACCGAGAGTGAGAGAACTGCCACTGAAAGGCTTAACGCCCACTTCGATGATATTGATGCCGAAATCAACGCCACCGGCGACATTAGAGTTGTTGGCAGCGCCGACATATCCGACTCTGATGTTGGAACCGGCTTTGGCGGTTACGAGATCAGACCTTTGAGCAGAAGCTCCGATGACTGTGAGCATAGCGAAAGCTATGACGAATAATACTTTTTTCATCTTGTGTGTATTAATGGTTTAGCCCTTAAAGGCGTCGCAAATATAGCATAAATTGTGAAAATGGGTCATCCCTGCCCGGATTTCGCCTTCATTGCCCTTCGGTATTCAGAAGGCGTTGACCCCAGAACCTTTGCTACGAATCGGGTGAAATAGGATCTGCTTGAGAAGTTCATCTCATCGCAAATCTCCTCGATGGACAGATCTGAACTTTCGAGAAGTTCCTTGACACGTATGGTTGTGAGGTGGTTTATCCAGTCACTGGCCCCAGAACCGCTTGCATCAAGGCAGACGCGGCTCAGCTTCCGCGGGGTTATGTTCAGCTTGTCTGCATACCAGGCCACTGTCCGTTCGCTGTCGCAATGTGCTTTGAGAAGCTCCTGGAAACGCAGGAAGACGAAGGCGGCGTCGTTGCTTCCGGACAGCTCGCTCGAAACGGCCTTGCTGTCATAGATGTCCCAGATGTCGTACATAAGTACCTGGAAACAGTGATACAGGCTCTGTCGTCCGAAATCGCTCGACCTCTGCAGCCGTCTGTCTATACCTTCGATGTCTGAGAGCAGCAGCTCCTTCTCCGAAACTTCCAGATGTGTCACGGGATGCGCCTTGGTCTGCAGGAATCCGCTTTTGGACCATACATTCCCATTGTGGGCATTGTGCAGGAATCCTCTGGGCACGGCAAGCGCCTTGCCGCTGAAATCATCTGAGAAAGTCAGCCCTGTGCACCCTGAATCTCCCTGCAATATAACAAGGTCATCGACACCGAAGACGTGGTCCGTTCCGTCACAAGAGAAGGATCCGCCTCCCGTGAAGCAGATGAAATGGATGTGGTGACTGCCATAGAAGCGAGCTGGAGAGGGAAAGTCCAGGGGACAGCTGAAAACTAATGCGCTTGCTGAGGAAAAATTGGACATTTAATGGACAAAAATTGAAACTGAAAATGGCCTGTGAGTATTTACATTTGCACCCAAAGTTACAATAATGATAATTAATATGAAACTGAGAACCTTGTCAGTCGCGTTAGTCTGCCTGTTATTGGGTCTTACCGGCGCCACTGCAATTGCGGCTGAGGCCGATACCACTTCAAATTACCTCGACGAGTCTGTCGTCACCGGCACAAGGGTCAGGACGCTGTCCGGCTTTCTTCCCCAGACCGTCAGCGTCGTTAACCACAATGAACTGGCAACGACACAGCGGCTCAGCGTGCTGCCTACACTGAACGAACTGGTGCCGGGCATCTTCATCAACTCAAGGGCTATGCTTGGTTACGGCGTCAGCACAGGAGCTGCCGGTGGCATCAGCGTACGCGGCCTTTCCGGCGGCACCGGACAGATGATGGTGCTCATCGACGGACATCCTCAATATCAGGGCATCTTCGGCCACCCTATTTCTGATTCTTACCAGACCCTGATGACCGAACGCGTGGAGGTGCTAAGAGGCCCGGCCTCAGTGCTCTACGGCAGCAACGCGATGGGCGGCGTCATAAACATCATCACCCGTAAGTCGCTGGAAGACGGTGTGCATACCGACCTTAACGCAGGAGGCGGCAGTTTCGGCACATTCCAGGGCGTGTTGTCGAACCGCGTGCGCAAAGGCCGCTTCAGCAGCGTCGTTTCCGGGCAATATTCGCGAAGCAACAACCATCGTCCCCGTATGGGCTTCGAGCAGTACGGTGGTTACGGCAAGGTCGGCTATGAGTTTTCAGACAACTGGAGCGCCTATGCCGATGTCGACATCACACATTTCAATGCATCATATCCTGGCGCGACAACGTCTCCGTTGTTCGACGCAGACCAGTGGATCACCCGCGGCGTGGCCTCGGCAGCCGTCGAGAACCATTATGACAAGACCGACGGATCAGTAAGCCTCTACTATAACTTCGGAAACCACAAGATCAACGACGGACACGCCGAGGGTGCGGCTCCACAGGCAAACTGGTTCCGTTCGGAAGATGCCGTGGCCGGCGTTTCCGGATGGCAGAGTTTCGGTCTCTTCAAGGGTAATACCACCACTCTGGGAATCGACTGGCAGAGCGTACACGGCAAGGCCTGGAACCAGGTGATTGCAACGGGTGAGGATCTTGCTCCTATGGCTGACAAGACGGAGAATATCTTTGCGGGCTATGTGGACTTCAGGCAGGACCTGACCTCCTGGCTGACTGCCGATGTCGGACTCAGGGCCGACAACCACTCCAGGTCAGGGCTGGAACTCGTGCCTCAGGGCGGCCTGGCGTTCCGTATCGGCAAAGGTGAACTGAAGGCTATGGTCAGCAAAGGTTTCCGCAGACCTACCATCAAGGATATGTACCTCTTCCGCCCGGCTAATCCGGAGCTCGAACCGGAGCGCATAATGAACTATGAACTGGCTTGGAAATCTTCTGTTTCAGAAGTGTTTACATATGGGCTGAACGTTTTCTATCTCAAGGGCGACAATATGATCCAGACTCAGATGGTTGAAGGGAAACCTCTCAACGTGAATACAGGCCCTGTCGAGAATTATGGTGCCGAACTTGACCTTCACTGGCGCATCAGCAACAACTGGAACCTGGTGGGCAACGGCAGCTGGCTGCATATGGAGAACCCCGTTCTTTCTGCCCCTGAGATTACAGCATACTGCGGCCTTCAGTTCCATCAGAACCGTCTTCAGGTTTCTGCTGGAGGAATGGAAGTGGCTGGACTCTATACCGCTGTAGGAGCAGCTCCGCAGAAAGAGAACTTCTTCCAGCTTAGCCTCAATGCAAGCTACCAGTTCACCGACTGGCTCGGAATCTGGGTGCGTGGAGACAACTTGCTCAACCAGAAATACGAAATAATGGCAGGCTATCCTATGCCGGGTATCAACTTCATGGCAGGTTTGTCGCTCTCGCTGTAGGACATTCTCTTCAGAAATAACTAACTTCGGCCGGACAAAGTCATTGAGATGGACATCCGGCCGATTGCTTTTTTCAAATCTCCCGTCGAAGGTAAGTTCGGGGTTCCGCGGCAGAGCGGCATAGCACCTGACCTCAGGGGCGAGGTGCGGCTTGTCTCTCCCTATGACAATCCTGACGCCCTGCGCGGGCTGGAAGGCTTCGATTTCATCTGGCTGATATGGGAATTTTCCCTGAACGGACCTTCCTCAAATCTCACCGTCAGACCGCCCAGGCTCGGCGGGAACGAGAGGGTGGGTGTCTTTGCCAGCCGCTCTCCCTTCCGCCCGAATCCACTTGGCCTTTCCTGTGTGAGGATAGATTCCATAGATGCCGACAAAGGCATCATCCACGTCCTTGGAGCCGATCTGGCCGACGGTACTCCTGTCTACGACATCAAACCCTATGTGGCGTATGCAGACTGTCACCCAGACGCCCGCAGCGGTTTCGTGGACGGCAACAACTGGAGTCCTCTTGAGGTGGTCATGCCCGATACCTTGTCTGCTGGTTTGTCTGACGATGAGCTTCAGGCGCTCAGGCAGCTCCTTTCCTGCGACCCCAGACCCCAGTATCTGGAAGATCCGGAACGCGAATACGGGCTGACATTCGCAGGCCGCAACGTGCGCTTCAAGGTCTGCGACAGAGTCGCAATTGTCACTGAAATCACCGACATACAATAGAAAAATTCTTAGTAGCTTTGTGTTAACCAAAACACTGAGTTATGCAAAAGAACCCTGTACTCGGAACCGGAGGAGACATCTATATCCCGTTCAACAAACGCAGCGGCAACGAATCCATAGTTTATTTCACACGCGACCTGAGCGCAAGAGGCCTGTTGAAGGCTTTCGACTGCGTCAGTGCGAACCTCACCGGCAAGATTGGAGTTAAACTCCATACCGGTGAACCCCACGGCCCCAACATCATTCCCCGCCCCTGGGTGAAGAATCTTATGAAGAAGAGGCTAGAGGGTGCCAATATCATCGAGACCAATACCTTCTACGAAGGAGACCGCGACACCACGGAGAAGCATCTGAAGACCGTCCGCATCAACGGCTGGACTTTCTGCCCGGTGGATATAATGGATGCAGAAGGGACTGCCTGGCTTCCAGTCGAAGGAGGCAAGTGGTTCGACCGTATGAGCGTCGGCAAGAATTTGCTGAATTATGATTCGATGCTGGCTCTGACACATTTCAAGGGCCACGTATGCGGCGGATTCGGAGGCTCTAACAAGAACATCGGCATCGGCTGCGCCGACGGCAAGGTAGGAAAATGTATGATCCATTCAACTCCCGGCCAGGATGACCCCTGGGACATTGTCGAGGAAGAGTTTATGGAGAAGATGACCGAGTCTACGAAGGCGACGATAGACCATTTCGGCAAGAAAGTGTCTTATGTCAACGTGATGCGCAATATGTCCGTATCCTGCGACTGTGAAGGCGTTATGGCCGAGCCCGTGGTTACTCCGAATGTCGGCATACTGGCATCTCTTGACATCGTGGCCATAGACCAGGCCTGCGTCGACATCCTCTATGCGATGAAGAAGCACGAGCGACACGCTATGCAGGAACGCATAGAAAGCCGCCACGGACTGCGGCAGCTTTCATATATGAACGAGCTGGGAATGGGAAATACCCGCTACGTTATGATCGACCTTGACAACGGCGGCCAGAGGATGTATCCCAAGGATGCCGTCTACAATCTGAAGCCTTTCGGCTCTGAATAATATTTAAGCTGGATTCTGGGCGCGGTCGGGAACTACTGCGAAGAAAACTACGGGCACGTCGCCGTCATTGACGAAGCCGTGGGTTTCTCCCTCTTCGCAATAATGTGCCTGTCCAGCGCAGATATCTTCCCTTTTGCCGTCAGTCACGAAATGTCCCTTGCCCTGGAGGACGAGGATTTCCTCGCTGTTGCCCTGGTGGGGGTGAAGTCCGATGGTCGAGCCTACGGGAATGGTGATGCGCATCAGTTTCACTTTGCCGTCGGCGACTGCAGTCTGGATCATCACTTCGCCTTCTCCACCTTTGAAATGAGGATTGGCGACGGTTTCTATTTCGTTGAAATCTATAACCATATCGATGTAGTGTTATTCAGGGTTTTTAGAATCGAGCCATATAGTCACAGGTCCGTCGTTGAGCAGGCTGACTTTCATATCGGCACCGAAGATGCCCCGTCCCACAGGCTTTCCGAGTGCCATCGACAGGGCTTCGCAGAACTTTTCATACATCGGTTCCGAGATTGCCCCGGGGGCGGCGTGGATATATGAAGGACGGTTCCCTTTCTTGCAGCTTGCCATAAGGGTGAACTGGCTGACGGAAAGGATTTCGCCTCCGATTTCAATGACGGAGCGGTTCATCACGCCTTCTTCGTCATCGAAGATGCGAAGGTTCACTGTCTTGCGGACAAGCCAGTCGATGTCGCTGTCATCATCATCGGCTCTCACGCCCACAAGGACCAGAAGCCCCTTTCCGATTTCGGAAACGGTGCTGCCGTCGACCTTGACGTCGGCGTGCGAAACTCTCTGTATCAGTGCTCTCATCTTGCCGTGACTCTTACGAGGGTGCAAAGATATCCAAATTCACCGAACTTTTGGTACATTTGCATATATGGGAAGCATTTTCAGGAAGAAAAAGAAATATAAATTAGGCATTGCGTTCAGCGGCGGCGGAGCTAAAGGAGCTGCTCATTGCGGCGCGATGCAGGCTCTCAATGAGTTCGGCCTGAAGGCCGATATCGTTGCGGGTACAAGCGCAGGCAGCATTGCCGCAACTATGTATGCGGCCGGGATGAGCCCTGTGGACATAACCAACAACTTCAGCACACTGGACTTCCGGGACCTTCTGGGCACCCAGCTGCCGAAAGGCGGTATGTTCGACACTAAGCCGCTTGTCAAGCACCTGCAGAAGATAATGCCCTACGAAAGGCTGGAAGACCTGCCTGTCAAGACGCTTGTCGTTGCCACAAGCATAGAAAGGGGCATTGTCCGCATCTTCGACGAAGGCGAGATCGCCCAGCGTGTGGCCGCCTCCTGCGCCATTCCTCTGATCTATCAGCCGGTAAAGATCGAAGGTGAGCACTATTCTGACGGCGGAGTACTGATGAACCTGCCCGTTTCGGCTCTTCGCGATAATTGCGAGAAGGTCATAGCCCTCAATCTCCATCAGGCAGGCAAGATATGCTATCGCGACAGTATGTACAGCATAGCCATCCGGTCATTCTCGCTGATGTTCCTGTCAAATACGATGGAAGATGCGTCCAGAGCCGACTTGGTGATAGATATGGACACTTCGTCATACAGTGCATATGACCTGAGCAATATAGATTCGTTGTTCTATATCGGCTACAATACTGCGGTGGAAGTGCTCGAGGCCAACGGTTATAAACGTGTGATGCCCAAGCAGCCGCTCGAGCATCTGCACAAGAAAGCGCCCGGCGCTCTCGATGAACTCAAAATGAAAGCACAAGCGATGCTTGCCAAGTCCGAAGAACTCAGGGACTCGGCAAAGCGGCTTATCGCCGGTGGCAGCAGCAAGAAATCGCTGGAAGCCTGACGCCGTCAGGGCAGATACATCTCTCCCGTGTAGGAAATCCTTTCCCTGTTTCGCGATGAAACTGACAGGAAGGCACTTCCGCTTGCGGATACATTGAGGGTGTAGAAGAACACGTCTTCGTCGTTGGCCACATTGATGATGACATCGTGGCCTCCTCCTGCGTTCACAATGTCGTGGTATTCATTGATCTTTGCAGTGAAGTCAAGTCCTTTTCCGCCGCCGTATGGCAGGTTGAAGGCGCGGCCGATGAAGGGAAGATACGACACGAGCGTATCTCCTGACACCTTGATGGAATAATTGCTGACCGCCCTCGCAGGTCCCACTGAAGGGATCATCAACTGGATGAGGATTGTATAGTCTTTGTTTGACAGATTCTCCTGGACGGCCTTTTCCAGGGATGCTTTGTCGGCACTAGTCATTGCAGCTCCACAAGCCGACACCGTCATCACCGTGACGGCGGCTGCAATCATGAAGAGGAATAACTTTTTCATAGTTGAGTGTATTAGGCTATACCAAATTACTGATTTTTAAGAAAAAAAACAATAATTGCGTAAATTAGCGACTATAAATGCAAATGACTATGAAACGTATACTGACGACCCTGGTTGTGCTTGCCGCTTTTGTTTCGGCCTCGGCACAGACCTATCAGTCACAGCGCCCTGCCGAGCGTGACCGCCTCTTCCGTTCCACTGCAGTTGAGGCCAAGATTGCAGAAGTTACAGCAAAGCTTACCAATCCCAAGCTTGCCTGGATGTTTGCCAACTGCTTCCCCAACACCCTTGACACCACTGTCCATTTCGGAAAGGACAAGGACGGCAAGCCCCGCACGTTCGTGTATACGGGTGATATCCACGCAATGTGGCTCCGCGATTCGGGCGCCCAGGTATGGCCGTATGTGCAGCTTGCAAATGAGGACCCGGAGCTTCGCGAAATGCTTGCCGGAGTCATCAACTGCCAGTTCGGCCTGATATGCATCGACCCGTATGCCAATGCGTTCAACGACGGCCCGACGGGTACCGGCTGGCAGAGTGACCGCACCGATATGGACCCCAACCTTCACGAGCGCAAGTGGGAGATTGATTCCGACTGCTATCCGATACGTCTCGCATACCACTACTGGAAAGTCACAGGAGATACTTCAATATTCGGTGACACCTGGCTCACTGCCATCCGCCGCATCCTCACCACATTCCGCGAGCAGCAGCGCAAGGATGGCCGCGGCCCTTACCATTTCCAGCGTGAGACAGCCGTCCAGACCGATACCAAGTCGAACAGCGGCTGGGGCAACCCCGTAAAGCCCGTAGGCCTCATCGCTTCTGCTTTCAGGCCTTCTGACGACGCCACTATGTTCGAATATCTCATTCCCTCAAACTTCTTCGCAGTGACATCGCTCCGCAAGGCTGCCGAAATACTTACCGTTGTGAATGGGGAGACCGCCCTTGCTGCGGAGTGCCGTGCACTTGCGTCAGAGGTTGAGGCTGCGCTTCGCAAGTATGCCGTCCACAAGCATCCCAAGTATGGCAAGATCTACGCATTCGAGGTTGACGGCTACGGCAACCAGCTGCTGATGGACGACGCCAACGTGCCGAGCCTTCTTGCTATGGCCTATCTTGGCGACGTCAGCGTGAAGGACAAGATCTATCAGAATACCCGTCGCTTCGTATGGAGCCTCGACAATCCTTATTTCTTCAAGGGAACTGCCGCAGAAGGCATCGGCGGACCTCACATCGGCTATGATATGGTCTGGCCTATGAGCATAATGATGAAGGCGTTCACTTCCCGTGATGATGCCGAGATCAAATGGTGCATCGAGACTCTTCTCAAGACCGATGCCGGCAAGGGGTTCATCCACGAGTCTTTCCATAAGGACAATCCTGCGAAATACACCCGCGACTGGTTCGCCTGGCAGAATACTCTCTTTGGAGAACTCATCATCAAGCTTATAGACGACGGTAAGATAGACCTGCTGAATTCAATAACCGTACAGTAATGAGAAGACTGACAGTCCTCCTGGGTCTCTGCCTGCTATGTTTCCAGCTTGCAGGGCAAACCGTGCTTGACTCGCGGAAAGGTCACGACGGGCAGTACGATTGGAAGATGTGCCGTGCCGGAGATGTACGGTCCACGGCAAAACAAGTCTCTACCCCGGGATTCGATGACGACTCCTGGCAGCAGGCAGTAGTGCCCGGCACTGTCCTTACATCGCTTGTGGCAAACGGAGTCTATCCCGACCCATACTACGGAATTGTCAACAAACTTTCAGAGGGGCTCATTCCTGACCTTGCAGATGCCGGCAGGGAATTCTATACCTACTGGTTTCGCACTGAATTCAACGGAGTTGATGCCGGCACTGGGAAGCGTGTCTTCCTTCAGCCTATGGGCATCAACTACAGAGCCGAGTTCTGGCTGAACGGAACTATGGTCGGAGCTATGGCCGGAATGTTCAACGATGCAATGATGGACGTCACCGACTTCATCATCCGCGACGGCCGCAACGCTCTGGCCGTGCTTGTCTGTCCTGTGGACGAACCCGGCCGCTGGATGCAGAAATCGTGGGGTGCTCCGGGGGAGAACCACAATGGGGGAGACGGAAAGATAGGCTGGAATACTACGCAGCTTATGACTGTGGGCTGGGATTTTACCTTCGACGACGGCGTCCGCGACCGCAACGCCGGCATCTGGAAGTCTATACGGCTTTTTTCCAAGGGCGATGTGGGCCTCAGCAGTCCTTTTGTGGTATCCACGCTGTCTCATCCCGATTATGACAGCGCTGCAGAAACTGTTTCAGTCGAGGTTGTCAACAATGTGAATGACCGCGGATATAACGTTGACTGTCTCGTGCAGGGCGAGATCGAGGGCACCGGCATACGATTCGAGAAAACCGTTTCCCTTGTGAGAGGAGAACGCCGCACGGTTACATTCACGGCTGGGGAATTTCCCCAGCTGCTTATCAGGTCTCCGAAACTATGGTGGCCGAAGAACAAGGGTGAGCAGAACTTATATAAGCTGAAATTGCAGGTTTCCGTAGGCGGGGAGGTGAGTGATGCCGTCGAGACAAGTTTCGGCATAAGAGAAGTCACGGTCACCACGGATACTCCAGACAAGTCAAAGGTGTTCATTGTCAACGGGAAACGTATATTTATCCGTGGCAGTAACTGGATTCCCGAAGCTATGCAGCGCACCGACGATGCCCGAATGCGTACGGAACTGGCCTACACGGCCCAGTCCGGCATCAATATGCTGCGCCTGTGGGGCGGCGGAATTGCTGAAAGCGACCTCTTCTATACCCTTTGTGACGAATATGGCATCCTTGTATGGCAGGAGTTCTGGATGACTGGCGATACCCGTCATCCTCGTGACGAAGCTGTCTATTTCAACAATATGGAGTCGACTGTCAAGAGGATCCGCAACCATCCGTCACTGGCTTTCTATGTCTCTTCAAACGAGAGCACTGAAATGTCAGGAGCAGAGCAGCTGCTGGCAAGGCTTGACGGCACCCGGCCCTACCAGATGCAGTCTGAATGTGACGGTATCCACGACGGCAGCCCTTACAAGCAGGTAAACCCGATGTGTCACTACACCAACACCGCTTCGGAGAGGGGAAGCCGCATCGACGGATTCAATCCGGAGTACGGGGCCCCGACCCTGCCGGTAATAGAAAACCTGCGCAGGATGATGCCTGCCGACAAGCTATGGCCCATAGACAAAGCAACCTGGGATTACCTGGACGGCAACGGTTTCCACCTTATGTCGAGCCTGTATGCCGACCTGGTCAATGAGTACGGCGAGTCGCAGGACATCGAATCTTTCGCATTCAAGGGACAACTGCTCGGAGCGATGAATTCCAAGAGTATCTGGGAGACTTGGAACTACAACCGTCTGGACGACGGAGACCGTTTTTGCTCAGGCCTGCTTTTCTGGTACCACAACAGTCCGAACGTACAGGTATGCGCCCGTATGTGGGACTGGTATCTCGAGCCCACTGCTTCACTTTACCATACAATGCACTCCCTGGAGCCTCTGCACGTGCAGTTCGACTATCTGAAGAATACTGTAAGTGTGGTGAACGACGGCAGCAAGGCGATTGACGGGCTTACGGTCACTGCCAGGCTCTACGACCTCGACAGCCGTCTGGTGCGTAGTTGGAGCACAAAAGTTGATGCTGCGGCAGACCGTGCCGTGACGGATGTCCTCAAACTTGAGTTCCCGGCCGGCATCTCGGATGTCCACTTCATAAGCCTTGAACTCTCGGACACAAAAGGCAATATCCTCTCTGAAAACTTTTATTGGCGTTCAAAAGATGAGTTCAAGGGCAGGGAAAGTGTCTCAGGTCCGTGCTCATCCGGCTTCGGCCCGCTGGAGAAGATGAAGAGGGCGGCACTTTCCGTAAAAACTCAGAAACAGGCAGACGGAAGCATCAAGGTGGTTCTGAAGAACACCACAGGAAGGATAGCCTTTTTCAACCGCCTGCAGTTGCGAGACTCAGAAGGAGAGCCGATGAGCGGAACGCTTTATTCAGATAATTTCTTCACCATACTTCCGCACAAGTCCGTGACCGTAACGCTGACACCTGACCGTGGAGGCGCTTCGAGTTTGCTGGTGGAAGGATGGAATACTCCCAGGGCCGAGCTGAGGATAAGATGACCGTCAGAAATTCCACCTGGCTCCCAGAATCACGAGCCTGCGGTTGTTGAGTGCAGTTTCCTGCCAGCACTCGCTTTCGTCTGCAGATATGTAGTCGGTGGTGATTTCAGTGTCCAGGAGATCCCTTCCGTTCAGGAACAGGGTGAAATGCTTGAAGCTCTTGCTGATGCTTGCATTGAGAGTGCAGTACTGGCCGAACATCGTGAAGAATGTAGAAACCTTGCTCTGGAAAGCCAGATCTGTGGCGATGTTCCATCCTTTGCCCAGATCTACGGCGGCGTTGGCCTTGAAATTCCAGTCGAAGGAGCGTTTTTCCTCACCGGTGGCTCTCACTCGACGGAGATTCTGGCGGTAGTCTGCAGACAAACCTGCGGAGAATCTGCTGTCGGTCCACGTCGCTCGTGCCGAAGCGGTACCGATCCAGCTGTCTGCAGCGTTCACCCAAGTGAAGACTTTGTATTTCCTGCCGTCGATGGTTTCATTCACATAAGTACGGTCAATCTCGTCGTTTTTCTTACCGATCGATGCGGCTGCGGAAGCCGTGAACCTTCTCTGGGTGAAAGTATAATTCGTCCTGAAGGTGGCCGTACTGGTAGGGAGCAGGTTTATGTTTCCTCGAATCAGCTGGTTGACGTATTCTCCGGGGCGGTCATACCAGCATATCTGCAGATATGACGGATATTGGATGGAAAGAGTGTTTCCGAAAGATATCCTATGATTGTTCGAGATCAGCCATTCTATAGTGGATGTGCCTACTGGATGTGGTGCCTGCAAGCCTATCTTTTGGGTGTGGGTGTCGTCGTTCAGCCTCTTGGAATAAAGTTGGAGTGCATAGTCGAATGCGATATGCAACTTTTCCCGTCGCAAGTCGCCCGCTACAAAAGGTTCTCCTCGTACTTCGAGAAAGTTGAAATTCTCACGCAGACGAACACTGTCACGCCACTCGTCAGATTCTCCCGTGTTTGTGGCTCCGCTGTTCCTGTTGAGGTTGTTTCCCAGAAGGACACGGATTCCGGGATTGAAAACGAATTTTGTCTCACCTGTGAGCAGCGAGTCTCGCAGATGTATTGCCAGCGAAAAGGAAGGATCTGTAGATGCCGAGTTGATGCGATAGATGTGGGCGTTAAAGACCATATCATCGGAATCATCGCTCGTGGCGGACTGAACCTCCCAGTCACTCGTTCTGCCCAGGATGGAAACTGCCCCTGTCAGTTCAGTGAAGAGCACCTTGCGTGGAGTGCCGAGTTGATGCTGGCTCCTTGCGCCTGCTTCAACCACGTGTTCGGTCAGCTTCTGATCCTCGACGTTTACCTTGAACATCGATAAATCGATATCCTCAATCTCCAGATCCAGGTTACCGCCGAAATCTACGTTCTGGTTTTTGCTGGGGTTGCTCCTGTATCGATATTGAACCCAGGCGAAATATCTCTGAGTCGATGATGGAGTAAGGTTGGCTTCTGACCGCCATCTGATGTTCAGGGGTTTCTGCTCGGAGAATTTGACCACTGCCTTGAAGTTGGGCTTCTCGGTTTTCAGGCCTGTGATGCTTATCCTGTCTACTTCAGTTTCCTTGGTTTCGAACACGCAGTTGAGGCTGGTGTTCCATTGGAATTTAGGTGCGGTGTGCCCGACTGAAAAAGCACCTGAGACATAATAGTGCCCCAACCCTTCCTCTTCAGGGTCAACCTTGGCCATGCCGCCTGCTCCCAGACTCAGTTCAGCAGAACCCTTCCATTGTGCTGACAGTGAAATGGAACAGATCAGCAGTGCGAGGCTGAGGGTCAGGAAGCGTAGCGAAGGTTTCATCAATCGGCAATTGTGGCCAGAATCTTTTCGAGATCGTCGATATCTTGTTGTGTGGTTGACCAGCTGGTGACGAAACGGCACATCGTGTGCTCCGCATCTACGGCCCCCCACTTTTCAAATCTGACTTGTTCGCTCAGCTGGGGAAGCAAACTGTTGCGGATGATTATGAACTGCTGGTTGGTGCGTGAATTCACTGCGAGCAGCCCCTTGTCGTATTTGACGAAAAGTTCGGGAATCTGCTTGGCCAGGGCGTCTGCCTGGCGGCCGATTTCCTCATAGAGCCCATCCGTGAAGAGGGTGTCGAACTGCAGACCGGTTATGCGGCCTTTAGCGAGCAGGGCTCCGTGCTGCTTTATGAAAGTGAAGAAGTGTTCCGGAGCTCCGTGGTGAGGAAATACTATCGCTTCTCCAAACAGGGCGCCGACTTTCGTGCCTCCGATGTAGAAAGCTTCGCAATGCTCGGCCAGGTATTCAAGGGTCACGTCATTGCCTTCGGCTCCGAGTGCATAACCGAGTCTTGCCCCGTCGATGTATAGCCTTCCGTTATATTTCTTGGTGACATTGTGGATGGCTGTGAGTTCCTGGGCGCTGTACATCGTGCCGAGCTCGGTGGGGAAGGAGAGGTAAACAAGCTCGGGCTCCACGATATGGTCGCGGCTCTCGTCGGCCCTGTATGCGCGGAAAACCTCCTCCAGTTCGTGAGGCCTGATCTTGCCGTCGTCGTGATTCGGCAGTGCGATGACTTTATGCCCGGTGAATTCAATTGCGCCTGCTTCGTGCACATTGA
Organism: Bacteroidales bacterium; assembly: GCA_017519185.1. Classification (GTDB taxonomy): domain Bacteria; phylum Bacteroidota; class Bacteroidia; order Bacteroidales; family UBA932; genus Equibacterium. The sequence goes on from JAFWSX010000006.1 coordinate 282,983, forward strand.
TGTGGCCGCTCGGTGCGGAGACTGCTCCCTGCCAGGGCTTTAGAAGAGCGTCGATGACGGTGGCATTCGTCTGGGTTCCTCCTATCAGGAAGAAAATGTCCGCATCGGGATCTCCGCAGGCTTCACGGATGCGCTGCTTGGCGCTTTCGCTGTATTTGTCAATGCCGTATGTTCCGGTATATTCGAAATTTGTCTCTTCGAGACGTTTCATTATGGCAGGATGTGCTCCGCAGTTATAATCGCAATTGAGATATAGCATAATAGGTTAAAAATGTATTGCTAATATAGCAATATTATTTGGGAATATAAGCGAATCGCCTATTTCACGGCAATTACTCTAATGAATCTGCCGTCGTTGCGGGTGACGGATACGGATGTGAAACCGGCAGCCTTGAGGTCAGATTCAATCTCTTCGACAGTGTATGTGTGCATATTCCCGATCACATTTTCCCAGGAATTGTACCGGGGGTCGGTCCCGTCAGATTCGTTGACGATCATAAACCGCCCTCCGTTCTTCAGCACCCTGCGGACCTGACGGTAGCAGGTTGTTATGTCTGGCCAGAAATAGATAGTTTCGAAGGCAGTCACAAGGTCGAAACGCTCATCGTCGAAGGGCAGGGCTGCGGCATTGCCTTCTACTACTTCGCAGCGCTTGTCGCGGATTGCCTGAGCATTCAGCCTGGCGGATTTCGCTACCGCGAGGGAAGAATAGTCGACACCGCAGACTTTATCGCAGCGGTCAAGCAGACGGGCTATGTTGGCCCCGCCGCCGCATCCGATGTCGAGGGCTGAAGCCTTTTCGTCGATTTCAAGGTCCTTAAGCGCCCAGTTTGCCAGGATTTCGTGTCGGCCTCGGTTCATCCTGTTGACCATATAGATGCCGAAAATGCCCCTGGGTTTGCGGGTATTGCCCCAAAATTTAGTCTTCAGGCTCATATCCTTCTGTTTTGTTTGCAAAAATAAAGTAACTTTACTTTTCCAGCATTGAAAAATGAAGAGATTCTGCACCACATTGTTCCTCTTGTCCCTGTGCCTTTCCCTTATGGCTCAGGATGTGACGCTCAAGGTCGGTACTTACATCAATGACCGCAGGCTTGCTCCCGGTCATCACAATTATTTTATGTTCGACCTGCAGATGAGTCTCCGTTTCTAAAAAAAAACTCCCTTCCCGGAATCCAGGTAAGGGAGTTGCACGTCAGTTTGAGGTTTTAGTTGTATAGCGTGCGTTTTATTGACTGCTTCGGCGTGTGGACAAACCCTCCTTCGAGAATCTCGAACTTGGATATCTGGCTGTATGCCGGAAGAGCCTTGTTGATTGTTTCAAGGTTGCGTTTCATCACAGAGTCAATGGTCTGGCCTTCGGGAAGTCCCTTGACCGCATCCTGGTTGAGAGAGACGATGGCTGCGAGTATGTGGTTGCGTCCTACGACCACTGATTCATTGATGCAGGGGAGGTTGTTCACCAGATGCTCGATCTCTTCGGGATAGATGTTCTGTCCGTTGGAAGACAGGATCATGCATTTGCTGCGGCCTTTTATGAAAATGTTGCCGTCCTTGTCCATTACTCCAAGGTCACCTGTGCGAAGCCATCCGTCTTCCGTGAATGCGGCAGCGTTGGCTTCCGGATTCTTGTAGTAACCGGCCATCACATTTGTGCCTCGTACCTGGATTTCTCCGGGCACCTTGTCGGGCACGTATGAATCAATGCGGACCTCACCATATTTGGCCATAGCTCGGCCACAAGAGCCGAGGGCGGCCATATTGTAAGGAACGTAGGCCACCAGGGGCGCACACTCCGTCATTCCGTAGCCGACGGCGTAGGGAAGGCCGATTTTCCGCATAGTCTCTTCAACCTGGCGGTTGAGCGGTGCTCCTCCGATAGGGATTTCGCGTACCTTTCCTCCGAGTGCGGCGAGGACTTTGCGTCCGACCATCTTGTAGAACAGCTTGTTGACAAGCGGAATCTTCGTGATGACTTTCACCGCCGGCTTCTCGAGCGTAGGGATTACCTTGCCCTTGATGATCTTTTCCATCACAAGAGGCACGGTGATGAGGATGTACGGCATAACCTGGGCGAATACGGCCATCAACAGGCTGGGACTGGGAGTTCTGCTGACGAAGTAGATGTGGCTTCCTCCGCAGAGAGTGTAGAGATATTCGAAAGTCATTCCGTACATGTGGGCGAGCGGCAGCATAGAGATAGAGTTGTCATCATAAGTTACCTTGATGGTTTCGATGGCGAACTGAATGTTGGTGCTCAGGTTCCTGCCGGTGAGCATAATGCCCTTCGGCGAGCCGGTCGTGCCAGAAGTGTAGTTTATGACTTCGATGCTGTCAAGAAAATCTTTGCCGAAGTGTACGTCTTCCTTGCGGAGTCCCGCGGGATACTCCTTGTTGAAATGTGCTTCGGCGTTATTCAGTGCAGTGCGGACGGATTCTTCGCGCGCCCACATGCAGGAATAGTCATCAATGTTGACCACTGCCTTGAGATATTTCGCCTTGCTCATATCGAGTTTCGTGAATGTGCGGATATCAGTGAAGAGCAGCGAACTGTCGGAGTGGTTGCAAAGGTCGAGTATGGCTTCGGGGGTGAAGTCGTAGAGGATGGGGACAGCGACGGCATCGTAAACAGCTATTGACAGAAAAGCCATGCCCCAGTGGGCAGAGTTCTTGCCGCAGATTGCCACTTTGTCGCCTTTTTCGAGACCAGCGTCCCCGAATGCGAGATTCATTTTCACGATTTGAGAAGCAACTTCTGCATAAGTGTAGTCGCGTCCTTCGAAATCGCTCATTGCCTGACGCTCCCATTTGTCGAGCGTCACTTTCTGGAAACGGTTCAGATAATGCAGTATTTCAACCATAGTGCTAATGTGTTTTTACGGTGCAAAGTTACCGCCTGGTCATTTTTGGCAATGGTGTTGTGAAATAAAGTGCATCTGTTGGTGTAATTATTTGTTTTGGCGGAAAAATGTGGCTATTTTTGGGATGAAAAACGAATAATTATTTTTTCATCCCACACAAAATGGACGGTTATGTAAAGGCTCGCAAGGGCTATATGCAGCATTTTTTGTTTGGACTCTTCCTGGCCGGTTTTTTCGCGGCCTTCCTGTTTATTTATAAACCTTTCGGCGTGGCAGGACTTTTCGACGGCTGCGGAGGGCTGCGCTACGCGTTCCACTTCCTGATGCTTGCGTGCATCCTTTTCGTTTCATTCACGATTACCCGTACGCTCTTCTATGCCTTCAACGCAGGCAGGCGGATGCTCTGGTGGCAATATGCTCTCTGGTGCATAGCAGAAGTCTTCATAGCCTCGCTCTTCGCCGCCCTCTACACCTGGCTGTTCCACCGCGATACTATGGATTACATAGAGGCCGTGCCTTTCTGCCTGAAACTATTCTATCTTACATTGGGATTTCCCTATACTTTCAATATCCTGTGGCTTATAAACCAGGAGAACAGGGACCATATCGAGCAGCTGAAGTCCGCTCCTGCAGTAGAGTCGTCGCCAATCAAGTTCACAGACGAGCACGGAAGGCTCAAGATGGTGATCGACTCCGCCGAGATCATATTCCTCAACGCCAGGACAAACTACGTTGACATTTATTATCTGGATGCCGGACGTGTAAAGCAGTTCGCCTTGCGCAATTCGATGAAAAGCATCGAAGAGTTTGTGTCTGAGCACGGAATTGTCCGTTGCCATCGGTCTTATTTCGTCAACCCTTCATACGTGAAGGTCCTCAGAAAAGACAAGTATGGGTTTGTCGTGGCGGAATTCAATATTCCTGACATCGATCCGGTTCCTATCAGCAAGAACTACTATGAGGCCCTTGCAGAGCTGATGTAGTTGTTTATTCCCTGCTTTTGATGTATTTTTATACAATTAACCTGACCTGTTAATATGAAAAAGTTCTTCAGATATCTTGTGCTGCCGACAATGATTGCGGCAGTGATTGCCTGTACGGACAAATCACCCAAAACCGGAGTACGGACAGATGCTCTCGAAAATTCAGCCTGGGAGGTTTCATCCTGGATTTCGGCGGCAGACGCCCCTGTCTTTGAGGGCAGAGTGGCCGACGGAACTCGCGCAGCAGACGGAGCGAGCTGGTTCGTCTCATTCGTGACCAATGAGGCCAAGGTCGTGTCGGCAAAATGGATGACTACTGGCCTTGGCGTGTATTCTCTCTACATCAACGGAGTGCAGATCGGCGATGAATTCCTCAAACCGGGTTTCACACATTATGCAAAGACCAAGTTGTCCTTCACATATGATGTGACCGGAGCCATCCTCCGCAAACCCGGCTCTGTCAATGTCTTTTCGGCACAGGTCACCCCTGGCTGGTGGGCAGATAAGATAGTGACTCCCAGCGGCAATGACCGTATGATAGGCACCAAGTGCGCTTTCCGTGGTGTCCTCGAGCTTACCTACGCTGACGGCAGCAAGGTTCTCTATGGCACTGACACCGAGAACTGGCTGGCCGGAATCGCGGGCCCTGTGAAGCACGCCGCCATCTTCGACGGCGAGGAGTACGATGCACGCGTCCTTCCCGGCTATGAGACTGCAGATATGCTCTCTACTCCTGAGGTGAACAACGAATTCCTCGGTATAATTTATCCTTCCGACGGAGCTGAAATCTATCTCCGCAAGGACCTCACCCTTTCTCCCGTACGCACATACATCTGGAAGGATGTCGAGGGAGCGAGTGACGAAGCATTCGGCAAAGTGGTGATTGACCGGGAATATAAAGCCGGAGAGCAGGTAGTGCTTCACGCAGGTGAGAATCTCGTAGTCGATTTCGGACAGAACTGTGCCGGAGTCCCGGCATTCGTGTTCAACGCGTCTGAAGGGACGAAGCTCACTTGCCTTCCTTCTGAGCTGCTCAACGATGGCAACGGAGCAAAGAACCGTGGGATGGATGGTCCGGAGGGCAGTACACATCGTCTTAACCTGCGCATTCCTGCAACCGGAATGATACTCGAATATACATTTGCCCAATCCGACAAGCCGGTATACTATTATCCCCAGTGTACATTCTTCGGTTACAGGCTGATAACCCTGACTGCCGATGCCGATGTCACCTTCGACAGCATAACCTCGATACCCGTGACTTCGATCGCAGGGAATCTTGAGACAGGCACCATCACCACCGGCAACGAACTGGTGAACAAGATAATCTCCAACTCAAGGTGGGGACAGCTCTCGAACTATCTTTCAGTTCCCACTGACTGCCCGCAGCGCAACGAGCGTCTTGGCTGGACAGCCGACACCCAGGTGTTCACCGAAGCCGGAGCGTTCTTCGCAAATACCGATGCCTTCTTCCACAAATGGCTGCGTGACTTGCGCGACAGCCAGAGCCCTCTGGGCGGATATCCTGGCGTCGCTCCTCTGGCACAATATGGAGGGGATATGATGCGCGTGGGCTGGGCAGATGCCGGAATCATCGTTCCCTGGACCATCTGGAGACAGTTCGATGACAAGTCCATCGTTGACGAGAGCTGGGCCTCTATGGAGAAATTTATGGCGCACGTGGCTGAGACAAAATATGACCACAACGCCCTGGCTGCTGAGAACGGCAACTATCAGTGGGCCGACTGGCTGAGCTACGAGCCGCTGGAAAGTTGCGAAGGCCTGGCCTTTGGCCGTGACGAGTTCGGCAGGAGTGGTCCGCTTCCCGAGGCGATAGATTACTGGAACTACCTCTGTGCTTCATACTGGGCCATTGATGCCGGAATGATGCGCGATATGGCAGCTGCGACCGGCCGTGATGCAGTGAAGTATGCTGCGATGGAACAGGAAGCCAAGGCTTATATCCTCGACAATTTCGTGAACGCCGACGGTACATTCAAGACAGAAATTCTGAATACGATGCAGACTCCGGCCCTCTTCGCCCTGAAGAACAAACTTTTCGAAGGTGAAGCTAAAGAGGCGGTCAAGAACCGTCTGCGCCAGAACTTCGCAGATCACGGCAACTGCCTTCAGACAGGCTTTCTCGGCACATCCATCCTGATGGACGTGCTCACTGAAAACGATATGGTTGACATAGCCTATGAACTTCTGTTACAGCGCAAGAATCCCAGCTGGATTTACTCAATAGACAACGGAGCCACCACGATTTGGGAACGCTGGAACAGCTATACCCTCGACAAGGGAATGGGTCCCAGAGGTATGAACAGTTTCAACCACTACGCATATGGAGCTGTATGTGCGTGGATATGGAAGACAGCCGCAGGCATTGCCACCGACACTGCCGAGCCCGGCTTCAGGCACATCATTATGAAACCGGTTCCGGACAAGAGGCTTGGTTCTCTCGACGCTGAGTACAAGTCGGCTGCAGGTGTCATCAAGAGTTCCTGGAAGTATGAAGGTGACCAGTGGGTATGGAACTTCACCGTGCCCAAAGGAGCCAGGGCTACGGTAACCCTTCCGGGCGAGACACAGTCTAAAGACTACGAGGCAGGCACTTACACTGTCAAAATGTAATCAGTTTCTACGATGGATGTAATGAAGAAAACCCTGTTGACTGCTGCCGCATTGCTGGCAGCAGTATCAGTGACTGGACAGACAGTCCGTATGGACGTGAATCTGAAGAAGACCGGAGCCCCGGTGCAGCCGACAATGTACGGCATCTTCTTCGAAGACATAAACTATGCGGCTGACGGCGGTCTGTACGGCGACATGGTGAAAAACCGATCTTTCGACTTCCCCTATGCTCTCACTGGCTGGACTGCATACGGAAAACTTCAGGTAATGGATGACGGCCCGTTTGAGCGCAATCCCCACTATCTCAGGCTGAACTGGTCCGGTCACCGCGACAAGTTCACGGGAGTTGAGAACGAGGGCTTCTTCGGAATGGGCCTGAAGAAAGGGGAAGGTTATGTTTTCTCTGTCTGGGCCAGGAGTGACGGCGGAAAGCTGCGCGTCGAACTTGTCGACAACGATTCGATGACTGAAACCCAGATACTCACTCAGGGGGAGATTTCAGTAAACTCCAAAGAATGGAAAAAATACAGACTTGAGCTGACCTCTCCGGTTAAAATCGAGGATGCACACCTGAGAGTGGAACTCGCGGGCAACGTATCTGTAGACATAGAGCACGTGTCACTCTTCCCTAAGGATACCTGGAAGGGCAGGGAAGGAGGTCTCCGCAAGGATCTTGCACAGGCACTCTATGACCTTCACCCCGGGGTATTCCGTTTTCCCGGAGGATGCATCGTGGAGGGCACGGACCTTGAAACGCGCTATAACTGGAAGAATAGCGTCGGCCCTGTCGAGAACCGTCCGGTGAACGAAAACCGATGGCACTATACTTTCGGATACAAACTTTTCCCCGACTATTTCACAAGCTACGGTTTCGGCTTCTATGAGTTCTTCCAGCTCTGCGAAGATTTTGGCTGCGAGCCGCTTCCTGTGGTGAGTTGCGGCCTTGCCTGTCAGTTCCAGAACGACGATCCTTCGGCTCACGTTCCCGTGGATGAACTGCAGCCGTATATACAGGATGCACTCGACCTCATCGAATTTGCCAATGGAGGCGTGAATACCACCTGGGGAAAGGTAAGGGCTGAGATGGGCCATCCCGAGCCCTTCAACCTCAAGATGCTGGCAGTTGGCAACGAGCAGTGGGGCGAAGAATATCCTGCCCACTTGAAACCGTTTGTCGATGCGCTTCGCAAGGCATACCCTCAGATCAAGATAATCGGAACCTCTGGCCCCAACTCCGAAGGAGACCAGTTCGACTATCTATGGCCTGAGATGAAAAAACTCGGAGTTGATCTTGTCGATGAACATTTCTACCGTCCAGAAAAATGGTTCCTGGCACAGGGAGCACGCTATGACAGCTATGACCGCAAGGGGCCCAAGGTCTTTGCGGGTGAGTACGCCTGCCACGGAGACGGGAAGAAATGGAACCACTTCAACGCATCTCTGCTCGAGGCGGCATTTATGACCGGCCTGGAGCGCAATGCCGATGTGGTCCATATGGCAACTTACGCTCCTCTTTTTGCTCACGTGCGCGGATGGCAGTGGCGCCCGGACCTTATATGGTATGACAACCTGCGTTCTGTGCGTTCCTGCAGCTGGTATGTGCAGCAGCTTTATTCCCAGTATAAGGGGCAGAACGTCATCGGACTAACCTGGGATGGAAAACCCATAACCGGAGCAGATGGTCAGCAGGGCCTCTTCGCCAGTGCGGTGCAGGACGGCAACCTCATCTATGTCAAGGTAGCAAACACTGCATCATCCCCGAACTCCATAGAATTCAGCTTTGACGGCCTGAAGAAAGCAGAAGTGGTTAAAGCTGTAAAGAGAGTGGTTTACACTTCGCCGGATCCCGATGCCGACAATACTCTCGACGATCCGGAGGCCATCGTTCCGCGTCAGAGAATCTTCATCGGCGAAGGCAAGGCCATAACAGCTACCGTAGACCCTATGAGCTTCAATATTTTCGTATTTGAACGATAAACAAAACATACTATGAGAAAACCTCTTCTTTTCTGTGCATTGACTGCCTCCTTCGCAGTACTTTGCGCAATTCCAGGCTATGGCCAGCGACCTCTGGTCAGCACATCCTACACACCCGATCCGGCTCCATTCGTGTATGGCGACAAGGTGTATATGGCAACCGGACACGATGAGGACGACGCCACCTATTTCAAGATGAATGACTGGCAGCTGTTCTCCACCGAGGATATGGTCAACTGGACCTATCTCGGCACGCCCATTTCAACGAATACCTTCGCTTGGTGCGAAAAAGGCGACAATGCCTGGGCATCGCAGATTGTGGAGCGTAATGGCAAATGGTACTGGTATGTCTGCGTGATCGAGGACGGAACACGAGCCAACGCTCTTGCGGTGGCCGTGGCTGACGACCCTCAAGGCCCGTGGAAAGATGCCATCGGAGGCCCTCTTGCCACTGGATGGTCATTCATCGATCCTACGGTCTTCATCGACGAAGACGGCAAGGCATATCTGTTCTGGGGCAACAAAGGCTGCTGGTACGGCCGCCTCAACGATGATATGATTTCGTTCGCCGACGGATGGAAGGAAGTTCCCGGTTTCCACGACCCGGCCTGCTTCGGTCCGGAATCGATGAAAATGGACTGGAGCATCCGCAAGGAAGTGATGATGGTTGGATACGAAGAAGGTCCGTGGGTCAACAAGCGCAACGGAATCTACTATATTTCATATCCTGCCGGCGGTGTCCCCGAACATATGGCATACTCCACGGCTCCTACCATCGACGGCCCCTGGACCTACCGTGGCCGCATAATGGATGAATCAATCAACAGTTTCACCATCCACGGCGGAAACATCAACTTCAAGGGCAACGACTATATGTTCTATCACGCCGGAACTCTTCCGAACGGTGGCGGTTTCCACCGTTCAGCCTGCGTCGAACAGTTCAAGTTCAACCCTGACGGAAGCATTCCCTTCATTCCTTTCACCAAGGAAGGCCCAGCCCCCGTGGCCACCCTTGACCCTTACAAGAGGGTGGAGGCTGAGACAATGGCTGGATCTCACGGAGTGAAGACTGACCGCAGGGCAGGCCGCACCCACTATGTTACCTCAATTCACAACGGTGACTGGATTCTCGTCCGCAACGTGGATTTCGGAAACGATGGTCCCAGACAGGCAACGATAGAAGTGGCTAATTTCAAGAACCGCGGCCAGGTAGAATTCTACCTCGACAACATCGGTGACCAGCCGATAGCAAGGTTGAACGTGGGCGGCGAAAACGCTGTGTTCAATGCTGACGTCAGGCGCAGGATAACAGGAGTCCACGACGTCTATATCCTCTTCCGCGGCGGAGATGCTGACCTCTTCGACCTCGACTGGTGGAAGTTCAATTCCAAGGTTAACAGACCTATTATCCAGACCAAGTACACTGCGGACCCTGCTCCGCTGGTATATGACGGCAAGGTATTCCTCTATACTACCCACGACGAGGACTGGGGTGCAAACTTCGAGATGTACGACTGGCTGCTCTATACGTCAGAGGATATGGTGAACTGGACCGACCACGGATCGGTGGCATCAACCAAAGATTTCAAGTGGCGCTCACGCGACAACGGCGGCTGGGCTCTCCAGGTTGTCGAGCGCAACGGCAAGTTCTATATGTACTGTCCTCTGCACGGCCACGGCATCGGAGTCCTTGTGGCAGATTCTCCTTACGGTCCGTTCCGCGATCCGCTGGGAGAGCCGCTGGTATGGCAGAAAGAACACTGGGAGGACATAGACCCCACCGTGCTGATCGATGACGACGGTCAGGCCTATATGTACTGGGGCAACCCCAACGTCTACTGGGCAAAGCTCAATGAAGACATGATCTCTCTCGGCAGTCCTATCCATAAGCTGGACTATAAGATCCAGGACTACCAGGAAGGCCCGTGGATCTACAAGCGCAACGGCCATTATTACCTTGCATTCGCGTCTACCTGCTGCCCTGAGGGTATCGGTTATGCTATGAGCAGCAGCCCCGAAGGCCCCTGGACTTACAAGGGACATATAATGGACCATACACAGCGCACACGCGGCAACCACCCTGGCATCATCGACTACAAGGGCAAATCCTATGTATTCGGCCTTAACTACGACCTGATGCATCTTGACACTTATGTCCATCACGAGAGACGCTCGGTTTCGGCTGCTGAAATGCATTACAATCCCGACGGGACTATCGAGGAAGTTCCTTACTTCTTCGATGCCACCCTGGAGCAGATCGAGCCTTTCAAGCTCGGAGGACGCGTAGAGGCTGAGACTATGGCCTGGGGCTACGGACTCAAGACCAGCAAGGTCGCCGGCCGAGGCATCGTGGTAGACCACATCGACGACGGCGAATATCTCCAGATCAAGGGCGCTGACTTCGGCCGCGGCCGCAAGCAGTTCAGCGCTACTGTATTCTGCTACGACACTCCGGCTACCATCGAAATACATCTTGACAGCGTCAACGGACCGCTCGAGGGAACTCTCCAGATCACTCCCGGCAAGGCTTGGAAATCTGTTTCCTGCAACCTCAAGGGCACGGCAGGAGTGCACGACATCTTCTTCGTATTCAAAGGACAACAAGGCCACGACCTCTTCGAATGGGATTGGTGGCAGATGAAATAGTACCATATCATGAACAAGAAAATCATTATCATTCTTGCAGCTCTCTGCTTTGCACTGAGCGGTTTTGCCCAGGACAGGGTAGAAATCAACGTGAAGACCGACAAGCCTTCAGGTTATGTTGACCCTATGCTCTACGGCCAACTTTTCGAGCACATCTATTTTTCTGCAAACAACGGTGTATGGCAGGAGCTTCTCTATGAACGCTCTTTCGAAAACGAGCATTATCCCGGCATCCCGCCTAGAGACGGCTACTTCGACGGCTGGTTCATGGATGACGATGCAGTCCTGCATTCACCCACCAGGTATGAACAGCCCATCCATATAACAGGCGTCGACACAGACGACTATGAGATAACGATGGATGTCAACTGGCGCTCCTACAGGCTGGCAAGAAGGGCCTGGAGCGGCGGTCTGCTGGACATCCGCGTGGCTTTCAAGGACCAGAACGGCGGAGAACCCTATTTCTTCCGCATCCACGATCCGAAGTATGAGGTCAGGGCCCTCAATCTTGCCCAGACTGAGTCGCAGATCCAGAATGCAGCTATGAACCAGGCAAGGGCGGCAGCCCAGCGTCAGACCGTAGTCCCCGACTTCAGCATCAGCAAGATGGTGGAGAGCGAGACCGAAGTCCGCGGAATGAAGCGTACCGTCAGGACACTGCAGCCCATAGTATCAAAGACGGCGACTGCAGCCCAGATCAACGAGAACCGCGACTGGCACAAGCTCCGCATCAGCTGCAAGGGCGGCAACGTCACAGCATACTGGGACGGAAAGAAAGTGGTTTCTGCCTCGAAGCTCGACCGCAAGGGCAGCAATGACATTACCTTCTGGGTGAACTATACTGAGGCCTTGTTCCGCAATATCAAGGTGACTTCGGCCAATGGCAAGACCGTCTTCTTTGAGGGAACACCCGAAGACGTAAAGGTTCCTGCAGTGGCACCGCAGTGGAATGCCTTCGGACAGGGTGAGTTCGAACTGGTGAAGGGCGATGCTGTGAATATGGATTTCTCCCAGAAGATTACGACTGCTACCAGTGCCGGTATCTCGCAGGGACCTCAGAACATCATCAAAGGAGAAAGATATCTGGGTTATATCCACGCAAAAGGAGACGGCATTCTCTCGGTGCAGTTGCGCCAGGGCGACAAGGCTGTGTCGACAATGGTTCTTGGCAAACCCGGGCCGAAGTGGAAGAAATATGAATTCGAACTCGACGGCACTTTCGACGGTGATGCGGATTTTGCAATCTGCGTTGAGAACGGCACCGTGCAGGTCGACGAGGCCAGCATGACCACCAAGACCGGAAAGGATCTGGGCGGTTTCAGACCCGACATCTTCAAGGCAGTGGACGAGCTCGGCCCGACCTGTCTCCGCTGGCCGGGCGGCGGCTATGTCGCGCAGTATGACTGGCGCTGGGGCATAGGTCCGCAGACCCAGAGGCAGCGCTGGGCTCACTGGATGTGGATGGACTATGACCAGAACAACTTCGGAACCGACGAGTTCATCAGTTTCTGCCGCTCTATCGGCACCGAGCCTGTGATCGTGGTTACCATAGGTTTTGACCGTCCCGACGAGGAGCAGGAAGGTATCTTCCAGAACGCCCTCAACTGGCTGCGTTACTGCAACGCTCCGGCTACCGACCAGTGGGGTGCCAAACGTGCCGCTAACGGCCATCCAGAGCCCTACAACGTCAAGTACTGGGAGATCGACAACGAGATGTGGGAGATGGGTATCGACAAATATGAAGCTGCCGTACGCAAGTATTCTGCAGCTATGCGCGAAATCGACCCGAGCATCAAGATCATCGCCTGCGGAGGTTTCCAGGAGGACGAGCAGTTCCTGGAGCGCTCGGCCAATTTCTTCGACTATATGAGCCTGCACCACTATGAGCAGCAGAACGGCTATGCAACCGGCCCGCAGAACCTTGCAAGGCAGTATGACCGCTATGCGGATATGATTGCAAAATGCCCCAATCCTAACGTCAAGCTCTTCATCTCCGAGTGGAACCTCAACAGCCAGGACTGGCGCACCGGTCTTTTCGCGGGAGGCTTCCTGAATGTATGCGAAGCGCGCGACGTAGTTGCAATGGGTGCAGCAGCCCTGTTCATCCGTCGCACCGACGCTCCCGACTGGAACAATGCGTTCATCAACTTCAACTACAAGGACCTTTATGTGGCTCCGAACTACCAGGTGACCAAGCTCTGGCACGACCACTTCTCTACACGCCTCCTTTCATTTGAAGGCGAGACCGGCGACCTTAATGTGGTGACTACGATGTCCGAGAACGGCCACGACGTCATCATCAAGGTAGTCAATCCTACCGACAAGCCGTACAAACTTACTTTCAAGGGCAAGTTCGACGCTTCTTCGGATGCCGTATATGATTTCTTCGCTCCAGGCGACCTTATGGTCGGCAACACACTGGAAAAGAAAGATGCAGTAGCCCAGAAACAGCAGTCTTTCAAGGTGTCTGCTTCCGAAGGCTCTCTCGACATCGCGCCATATTCAGCGGGTGTTATTACTGTCGCCCGCGGAAGATAATCTTCAGGCGGCTTTACAAAAAAAGAACTCTGCGAAATCTCGCAGAGTTCTTTTTTTGTAAAGATGCTTCTGTTATTTGAAGAGCATCGGAGCCATCTCGTACAGGCACCTTCTCCAAGTCTGGAACTCGTGGGCAGTGCCTTCAGAAACGTAACCCTTGGCATTGTAGCCGGCAGCCTGGAGAGCTGCTGCAGCGTTTCTGATGTTGTCGGGGCCCTCTTTGCTTCCGCAACCCAGGAAGATACCCTTGATGTCTTTGATACCCTGGAGTTCTTCCGGAGTGTATGTACCGCCGCTGAGCAGACCGTAGTATCCGAATACTTCAGGACGGGCGAGGGTGATGGTGTGGGTTTCCATACCACCCATAGACAGACCGGCCATTGCGCGGTGTGCCTTGTCAGCCTTGGTGCGGAAGTGTGAATCGATGTAAGGGATGAGCTCGTCGACGAGAACTGTCTCAAAGCCGTTGTTCATCATCATACCCATACCACCGGCACGTTGTCCTGCGGGAGCGGCAGCGGGAGCTGCTACTGCGGGACGGGTCGGAGGAACTGCGGTGGGAGCACCTGTAGCTGTAGCTATGGGAGCAGTCGGACCTGCCGGAGCGGCACCGCCGGGACGGAAGCCTTCATTTGTCATACCGTAGGTCATTACGACGATGAAAGGCTGGATCTTTCCGTCAGCGATCAGGTTGTCCATAATGATGTTGGCGTGGCCCTGGTTAGACCAGGCATACTCATTCTCACCCCAGCCGTGCTGCAGATAGAGGACAGGATATCTGGTCTTCTTGCTTGCATCGTAAGTCGGAGGAGTGTAGACGAAGGCACGGCGGAGCTGGTTGGTGCTCTTTGACCAGAAGAGGATTTCCTGAACATTTCCGTGGGGAACATTCCTCTCGGTGTAGAAGGCCTGGTCGTGTGCGGGAACCTCGACGCCGCTCTCCCAACGGGTAGAACCGTAGTAGTTGTTTGTGCCGGGGTCGTTGAAGGTACCGCCGTCGATTGTCAGGTGGTAGTAGTGGAATCCTTCGTCAGCGGGATTCTTGCTGGTACCGGTCCATACGCCGTCAGCATCTTTGTGAAGGACGGTGCTGCCTGCGATGACTGAAGTGGCCTTCGGGGCGTCGATGCGGTAGCGGATGTAGCGCTGAGAGTTTACCATCGGATAGAGCTGGCCGGGCTGGTTCTTTGTAGAAGGCACGAAGTCTTCCTTGATGACAACTTTGTCCTGAGCGGGGTCGAAGTTCTTGACGGCATTGTACATCGCCATCTTCGGCTGATAGTTGGCGTCGAAGAGAAGGGGCGAGTTGTTGGCGCCGAGCCAAGAGTCGCGGTCTGAAAGGTTCCAGAAGGTAACGCAGTCAACTTTGTCAGCGTGTTTGCGCATAATTCTGAACAGGTTCTCATACTGATCCTGCTGCAGGCTCTGCTCCCAGCTTGCTACCTGGCGGGCCTGACCCTGGTTGAAACGGAGGGCACCACCCTGGTCGGTATTGACGCGGATGTCGAGCTCGGTGACGTGGATATGGTCAACGATTGCAGCATATTTCTCAACAGCGGCTTCTATCTCGGCAGCGCTCGGGCTGTAGATGTTGTAGTGACCCTGCATACCGATGCCGTGTACGGGAACACCGGCAGCTTTCATCCTTGTGATGAGGCCTGCGATACGATCGCTCTTGCCGGGGTCGCACTCGTTGTAGTCATTGTAGAAAAGAAGGGCGTTGGGGTCTGCCTCGTGAGCATACTCGAATGCCTTGTATATGAATTCCTCACCTGCAATCTGATACATCGGAGAATTGCGGAGTTCGGGCTGGCCGGGCCTTACGGGGCTGTCGGTTACTGCCTCATAGACCACGTCCCAGGCATAAACGACGTCTTTGTAACGGTTTACGACTGCCTGGATGTGATGTTTCATATTGGCATAGAACTCTTCCTTGGGAAGAAGGTTGCCTTTCTCGTCCTGATAGATCCAGGTGCCGACCTGTGAATGCCACATTAGGCAGTGACCGCGGAGTTTGATTCCGTTCTGGCGGCAGAAATTGGCAATTTTGTCGGCATTTTCCCAGTTGAATTCTCCCTTGCGGGGCTCGGTGGGCTGGGGTTTCATGTCGTTCTCAGCAGTGATGCTGTTGAACTCCCTCTTGATGAGGGCAATCTGCTCAGCATCAGAAATGTTGCGCTGATTGACTGCAACTCCGATCATGAAGTAATCTTTGTAGGTGTCCTTCATACCGTTTGTAATCGGCTGAGGGGCCCTTTGACCGAACTGTGCCAGTGCAGGAACACACAATGCAAGAGCACAGATTGCAATAAAGAGTTTTTTCATAATAAAAGGTTTTAGTTAAGTTATGGTTGGTTAGATAGTTTACAGTTTTATGGTAACGGCAGTGCCTGAATATTCCACAGTCTTTGTCACGCTGCGTTTGCCGTCGATATATACGATACGGAACTTGCGGAATGCAGGCATTCCCGAATAGCTGCCGTTGCGTTTGCCGATGGTCAGGCTCCTGCCGCGCAGTTTGAAATCTATGGTGCAGTATCTGCCCTTCTCGTAGTTGTAGTTGTCACCCTCGTCATCATAGAAGGTGAAATCGGCGTCAGCTCCACCGTAAACGCGGATTTCGAGATCGTTCCAGGGTTTTTCCTTGGCGTACTGCACATCAGGACCGAGCGGAATGATGCTGCCGGCCTTGACATACAGGGGACATCTGTCGATAGGGGCTTCGGCTGTCACTGTCTGGCCTCCCTTGAGGAGTTTGCCGCTGTGCCATTCATACCAGTCGCTGCCTGCAGGAAGATAAACTTCGGTATATGCGGGCTTAGACCAGCTGACTTTCTCTTCGCTCCATTTGCGCTCCTCAGTCGAGGTGAAGAGGGCGTGGGTCACAGGAGCCACGAGCAGCGAGCGTCCGAACATAAACTCGTCGGGAATGTCCCAGACTTTCCTGTCGGCTGCGAAGTCCATAATCAGGGCCCTCATGAAACTGTCGTGGTTGGATGTAACCTGCCAGGCAGTGCTGTAGATGTAGGGGAGAAGTTTATATCTCATCCTGATGGCTTTCTCGATGGCGTCGTAGACAGGCTCGCCCTTCTTGCCGAACTCCCATATCTAGCGGCGTGAAGATTCGCCGTGACTGCGCATCATCGGGTTGAAAAGGCCGAACTGCAGCCAGCGCACGTAAAGCTCCTGGAAAAGAGGGTTGGTAGAGCAGGTCTGGGTCTGGCCGGGCTTGTTGTAGCCGCTGGGGAAGAATCCGCCGATGTCTGAGTTGACCTGCGGAGCGCCTGTGAGGGTATAATTGAGGCAGAGCGGAATCTGCTTGCGGAAATCTTCCCAGGTAGACTGGGTGTCTCCTGACCAGGTGTTGGCTCCGGTGCGCTGCTGTCCCATAAAGAACGAACGGGTGAGGATGAAGACCCTCTTGTCGCTGCTGACGGCACGCTGGTGGTCGTAGACTCCTTCGACACACATCAGGGGATAGATGTTGCGCACGCTTCTGAACGAGCCCATAGCGCTCATCTGGTCGAAGTCTCCCTCGCGGTAGGTGTGGTCGGGATCGGTGCTGTCCATCCACCAGGCGTCGATGTCGAGGTCCCAGAGGCGCTTGAGGTTGTTCCAGTATATGTCACGGGCTTCTGCGCTATAGGCGTCGTAGCAAACAACACCTGAAGGATAGTCCCTGCGCGGAGGCCAGATGTGCGAGATGCCGCTCATAGGCCAGGTGATGAAGTCGAAGAGCAGGCCTTTCTCCTTAAGTTCGCGGTAGGGCTTGGTCTGGGGACCGAACGACTGCCATATCGAAATCGACATATGGGCTCCCATATTGTGGACCTCTTCCACCCATTCCTTCGGATTCGGGAAATCTTCGTTGAGGAACTCCATTGCGTTCCAGAGGTAGTTGTTGCCCCAGTACTGCCAGTCCTGGATAATGCCGTCAAGAGGAACTCGGGCATCGCGATAACCTTTCACCACGTCAGTCAGTTCCTTGCCGGTCTTGTAGCGCTCACGGCTCTGATGAAAGCCATAGGTCCACAGAGGCAGCATAGGCACCTCACCGGTAAGCTGGCGGACGCCGGCAATCACGCCGTCGGCATTTCCGCCGTAGATGAAGTAGTAATCTATCTCGTCACCAACTTCGGAAGTCAGTTTAAGAGTCGTGCCGTCATCTGCGATGGTGGTGGGAGAGTAGTTGTCCCAGAAGATGCCATAGCCCTTTATTGACTGGAAGAAATTGGTGTAGTCTTCGGTGTTGGACTGGATCATACGGCGGTTTTCGCCCCGTAGGTTCATCTTGCCGTTCTGCAGCATTCCGAGACCGTAGATCGGCTCGTCGGCATCCAGCCTGAACTCCTGTGATACAACCCAGAAGCCTTTGTCGACGCCGTCAGTTATCGCTTCGACGCTTGAAGCGCCCTCGGTGAGGAGCTTGCGGCCCTTGGCGTCAGTGAAGGTGACGGTGCCGTCTCTGGCGACGCTGACTTTCACCTTGGGCTTGGCAGGAGTTCCCTGAGGCTCCATTATGACTGAGACGCTGTTGGTGCGTTGGAAACTGCCGGCACTCTTTTCGATGCGGACGATTTCGGGGGAATAGTAGGTCACTTTGACCTTGACGTCGGCTGCATAGAGGGAAACGGCAGCATAAACAGCAAATAATGAAAGCAATAATCTCTTCATAACGGTATGGGAAAATGATAATATAAATATAAATATAAAGTTAGAGATTATTTGGCAATAAAGAAAAGGATAAAACAATAAGTGCCATCCTGTCGGACGGCACTTATCGGAATGCTGCAGTTGAACAGTTTATTTCACAGAGAACTTGTAGACCACCGTATGCCTGTAGGTTTCGCCGGGACGGAGGACAGATGAAGGGAAGTCAGGCTGGTTGGGGCAGTCGGGATAGAGTTGGGACTCCATAGCGAAGGCTGTGCGGCCGCCGGTGTAGAGCTGGAGTCCGGGCTGGTTGTTCACAACTTCCATAAATCGGCCTGAATTGGGAGAATAAGCTGTTGCTACAGGTTCCAGCTTGCCTGCCGCTGAGTGGTTCAGGCAGAAGTTGTTGTCGTAGCTGCGGACCTTGCCTTCGGGAACCTCGGGCATCGGCTGGCCGGGAACGAAAGCACCCCTCGGCATTGTGAACTGGCGGTCACCGATCCTGGTGGGCTGACGGAGGTCGAAAGCCGTGCCAGCCACTGGCAGGAACTTGCCCGTAGGGATGAGAGTTGCGTCTACTTCAGTGATGTTGTCAGCATTTATGGATACGATATGGTCGTTGACGCTCTCTGCGGGGAAACCGTCGAGGTTGAAATAGACGTGGTGCGACAGGTTGCAGACTGTCGGCTTGTCTGTAGTGGCTTCATAAGAGACAGACACGCCGTCGTCAGGAGTGATGGAGAAGGTGAGGGTGGTCTTCAGGGTGCCGGGGAATCCGTCGGTTCCGTCAGGAAGGACGCAGCTCATTACCACTGAGTTCCTTGTGACTTTTTCAACATCCCAGACTGTATGGTCGAAGCCCTTCGTGCCTCCGTGGAGGGTGTGGACGCCGTTGTTTTTGGTCAGTTCGTACTTCACTCCATCGAGAGTGAACGAAGCGTTTCCGATGCGGTTGGCGTAGCGGCCGAGGGCGGCTCCGAGCGGGTTGCGGCTGAAGCCTCTCGTATAGAGCTGGATGCTGTCGTTGTGGCTTACCACGTTGGTATAGTTGCCATCCTTGTCGGGGGTATAGATGCCTACGATATAGCCTGCATAGTTAGTCACCTGGGCAGTAATGCGGCCGTTGGTGATAGTATAGAGTGATACCGGTTTGCCGTCGATCTCAGTGTCGAAAGCTGTTTTGTCGAGGAGGTCGCCGGGAGCCGGAGCCTGAGAGCAGGCTGCGATGCTGCAGAGCAGCGAGAGGGCACACAGTGCCACATATTTGCGAACAGTCATAATCGTAGTATTTAGTTGATCTATTGATACAAATTTAAGCAATTTTTGCGCTCAGTGTTTCAAGAAGGCCGCGGCATCCCATAAGTATGTCGTTGTATGCCTTTTCGAAATCACCGGTATACCACGGATCGGCTACGTCGCGGTTCAGTCCTGCATACTCCAGCATCATATGAACCTTGTCTGCATCGTCGTCTCCGACAATGTATTCCAGCATCCGGCGGTTGGACCGGTCCATTATGATGACGAGGTCAGCACTGTCGAATTCCTCTCTGGTGATGCGGTGGGCCCGGTGGCTGCCGAAAGGAATACCCTTTTCGTAAAGTTTGCGCCTGGCCGGTGGGTACATCCCGTTGCCCTCTTCTTCGTAGGAAACCGCTGCCGATGAAACCTCGAAACGGTCAGAGGCTCCGGCTTCTTGAGCAAGGTGTTTGAAAAGCCATTCCGCCATAGGGCTGCGGCAAATGTTGCCGTGGCACAGGAATATGATTCTGAATGCTTTCATCGGCCGCAAAGATACCACAAAAAAAAAGATAACTTTGCGGCGTGAAAAAAGCGAAAAAGAAGAGCTTGCTGCGAAGATTCCTGCTTCTGGTGCTGGTCAAGATACCGGTAGCCTTCCTCGTGCTCACTTTCCTGTGGGTGCTGCTGCTGAAGTGGATACCTCCCGTGGCCACTCCCCTGATGGTGCAGCGTGCCATAGAGTACCGTGAGGACAAGGACTTCAAGACCAGGTACAAATGGGTGCCTTACGACAAGATATCTTCTGAAATGGCCCGTGCCGTGATAGCCGCTGAGGACAATTTCTTCTTTGAGCACGACGGTTTCGACCGGGATGCGATCGAACTTGCCCGGAAGGAGCGGGAGCAGGGGAAGGCACTCAGGGGAGCAAGCACCATCTCTCAGCAGACAGCCAAGAACGTTTTCTGCTCGCATCGCCGTGACTTCGTGCGAAAGGGTTTCGAGACGTATTTCACTGTACTGATAGAGTGGATGTGGGGAAAAGAGCGCATCCTTGAAGTATACCTGAACGTTGCCGAAATGGGCAAGGGCATCTATGGCGCCCAGGCCGCTGCCGAGCAATACTGGAAAAAGTCTGCAGCAGACCTGACCCGCCGCCAGTCCTGTCTGATTGCCGCGTGTCTGCCTTCCCCGCTGAAACGTTCTCCTGTCAAGCCGGGCAATTATGTCTCAAGGCAGGCCAATGTTCTTGCCGCACGCATCAACACCCTTTCATACCCGGACTGGATTTACCACAAATGACGGCAGACACCCTCCCGATTTCATTTTTTGAATAGGATGCCTTACCTTTGCGGCTGCTAAAACCTGAACCTATGAAGTCTCCATACAAGACCAGAAACCGTTTTCGCGAGGTCAACAATACGACTCTGCGTCGTGTATATGAATATTCAACCACAAAATATGTAAAGAGGCCGGCCAGCCAGTTTGTCGACGGAATCCAGGCCTACACATACGGCAGTTTCCGCCACGCCTGCGACCAGCTGTCCCAGCGTATGTCCCGTTTCGGCATAAAAGCAGGCGACAAGGTTGCTATCCTGTCGCAGAGCATGCCCCACTGGACCCTGGCATTCTTTGCAACGACTGCTTTCGGCCGCGTGTCGATTCCCATCCTGCCCGACAGTTCCGAGAATGAAGTCACCAATATCCTGAACCACTCAGAGAGCAAAGTCATATTCATTTCGCAAAGGTTGAGACACAAACTCAGCCAGGAATGTTTCGACAAGATGACACTGGTCATCGACATCGAGACACTCGAGTTCATAAAGAAGGATGACGAAGCTTTCCAGTGCGACGGATGGGTAAAGGAACCGAATCCCGACGACCTTGCCTGCATCATCTATACTTCCGGCACCACAGGCAATGCGAAGGGCGTTATGCTCTCACACCGCAACATCTGCCACAACCTCAGGGCATCCTACAAGGCA
Organism: Bacteroidales bacterium; assembly: GCA_017519185.1. GTDB lineage: Bacteria > Bacteroidota > Bacteroidia > Bacteroidales > UBA932 > Equibacterium. The sequence continues at coordinate 304,496 of JAFWSX010000006.1, forward strand.
CAGCCCAGCGACAAGAACGACCGCTTCCTGTCCATTCTGCCGATTGCCCACGCATATGAGATGAACGTGAGTACGATGTACAGCTTCTATGTAGGAGCGTGCACATATTATCTTCCCAAACCCCCTACACCTTCCATCCTGCTGCCGGCAATGAAGAAAGTGCGTCCGACCACCATCCTTTCGGTTCCGCTTGTGATTGAAAAGGTCTACAAGGGCAGCATCCTGCCGACCATCAAGGGCAGCCGCGTGCTGACCTGGATGGACCAGAAACTGCCGTTCCTGCTGCACTGGCTCATCGGCGGCCGTCTGAAGAAGACTTTCGGCGGCAGCCTGCGCTTCTTCGGCATTGGCGGTTCCAAGCTCGACCCGACTGTGGAGCAGTTCCTCAAGGATTGCCATTTCCCTTATGCAGTCGGCTACGGCCTGACAGAGACGGCTCCGCTTGTGGCAAATGTCATCGAGAAAAGACGCAAGAAAGTCGGCTCTACAGGTGTGGTTTCCTGGGGAGTCGAGGTCCGTCTCGACAATGTGGATCCCAACACCGGTGAAGGTGAGATCGTGTGCCGCGGTGACAACGTAATGCTTGGTTATTACAAGGATCCGGAAAGGACCAAGCAGGTGCTTGACGACCAGGGCTGGTTCCACACCAACGATGTCGGCTATATAGACAAGGACGGGTATGTGTTCATCAAAGGCCGTCTGAACAACACAATCCTCGGCCCTTCAGGCGAGAATATCTATCCTGAGGAGATCGAGACTGTCATCAACGATATAGAGGGCGTCAACGAATCGCTTGTGATGGAGCGTGACGGCAAGCTCGTGGCTCTCGTTAAATTCGATGACAACGTGCTTGACTGGAACCAGGCCAATGAGGATAAGTTCTTCGAAGAACTGGAAGCCCGCAAGAAAGCCGTGCTGGACTTCGTGAACAGGGCAGTCGGCAAGAACTCGAAGATCAGCGAGGTAAATGCTATGAAAGAGCCGTTCGAGAAGACTGCCACCCAGAAGATCCGCCGCTTCCTCTACAAGAAATCGCACGGCGACGAGCCCAGCAAACCCAAGGACAAGAAATAGCCCCGGACAGTTATCTGACCCACTCTACGCACACCGGGTGCCGTACAGCGATGTTGCGGCCGGTATCGGTGAGCAGGCCAGTCTTTGCATCTCGCGAAAATACCTGGATCATATCCGAATCGCGGCAGGCGCACAGAAGGAAACGTCCGTCGGGAGAGATGTTGAAATTGCGCGGGTGGATGCGTGTCGCCTGATTGGCCAGAAACTCAAGCGAGCCGTCCTTCTTGATTGAAAACACAGTAATGCCGTCATTTACCAGACGGTTGCTGGCATAGAGGAACTTGCCGTCGGGTGAAATGTGGATGTCCGCACTTCCCCTGCCGTCGTAGGGATCCGCATCGACCACTCCGATCCTGGTGAGTTCACCCTTTTTATACCTGAATGCCGTCACTGTTCCGGACAGTTCCCCTATCACATAGAAATACTTGCCGTTGGGCGAGAAGACAAGATGTCTTGGACCATAGTCCGGATCGAGTTGAAAGGCCGTCTGATCTTCAGAGTCATTGTCGATTCCATCGCTCGTGACTTCGAAACGCAGGATACGGTCAGCGCTGAAATCGCTTGCATAAACATATTTGCCGTCGGGAGAGAATACAGAACAATGGATATGCGGTGTGTCCTGACGCGATAGGTCGGGACCTCCTGTAGTGCCGGTAGCCACTGCGGCCGGGCCGCCCTTTACGGACTTGATCTTTCCGTTGCATCGCAACTGGAAAACGGCAAGGGTGCCTCCGGTGTAATTGGAAGAAAGCAGATACCGGCCGTTTGTGGAAAGATGGCACGGATCAGCTCCGGCTGAAGTAAGGCTGCCTGTCAGGCGGAAAGAGCCGTTCTTCCGGTTGAAGCGATATGATGCCACTGCTGCCTCGGGGTCATTTGTCTCTCGCACGGCATAAACTGACCCTTTGCGGTATATGGCAAAAGATGGATTCACCGCATCTGCGCTGTCAAGCACGGAAGCGTCACCGCTTTTGACATCGAACCAATAGCTGTAAAGCCCGTAACTGCCGTTGTCTGTATAGGTTCCGACAATCATATCTATCTGTGATTTCCCGCAACCTGCGGCAAGCAACTGAAGGACAAACAATGCTGCAAATAGCAAATGTCTCTTGATAGAACTCATGGCTGATTCCTCTTTTTTCCGAACAAATATAAGAAATGTTTAACTTTGAGCCCCGTATGTGGATCAGCACCGCTTTCATCGCCGCCGTTCTCTACGGCTTCTACGACTCCTTCAAGAAGCTGTCGCTGCACGGTAACGCAGTCCTTCCGGTGTTGTTCCTGAACACCCTTTTCAGTTCCCTGCTGCTGGTTCCCTGGCTCATCTTTTCCAAGGCAGGAATGCTTGGCGGAACCGTGTTCCACGTCGCAGGAGGTGACTGGCAGGTGCACAAATACATCCTTCTCAAGAGCGTCATCGTCCTGTCTTCGTGGGCAAGCGGCTATTATGCCCTGAAGAACCTGCCTCTGACAATAGTCGGCCCGGTAAATGCCACGCGCCCCGTTATGGTGCTCCTCGGCGGTATGCTGCTCTTCGGTGAAAGGCTCAACGCCTATCAGTGTGTCGGAGTGTTCTTCGCCGCCCTTTCGTTCTATCTGCTTGGTATCGGCGGCAAGAAAGAGGGTATAGACTTCAAACGTAACAGGTGGATATTCCTGCTGATTCTCTCTGCAGTGATAGGAGCCGCGTCGGGACTCTATGACCGCTATCTTCTGGCTCCTGTAGAGAAAGGTGGCGTCGGACTGGACCGTATGACCGTACTCGTATGGTACAACATATATCAGAGCATAATAATGCTGTTCATCCTGCTTTTCGTCTGGAGGCCGCAGCGCAGCAAGGACACTCCCTTCGAATGGAGGGTGGCGATTCCGATGATAAGCGTCTTCCTCGTGCTGGCGGATTTCGTGTATATGTACACGCTTGAACAGCCGGACTGCCTGGTCGGCGTAGTGTCGATGATCAAGCGCGCGAGCGTAGTGGTCAGCTTCCTCTTTGCCGCCATATTCCTCAAGGAGAAGTACCTGCGGCACAAGGCGCACGCTCTGCTTATAATGCTGGTCGGTATGATATTCCTCTATCTGGGATCAAGGTAAACAAATAGATACTGCTATGGAAAACGACAGATTTGACATCAAAGAAAAGGAAGGCGTAAGCTTTATGACAGATGCCATTGTCATTGTGGACAAGGAAACGGGCGTGAACTATCTCTATGTCTGCCGCGGATACGGCGGTGGCCTGACTCCCCTCCTGGATGCAGAAGGGAAGCCCATTGTCACAAAGTGGTATAGATAATCCGATTATTCAGCGCGGTTCGGACCTCCCGGAGTTGCCACTGCCGTCTGGCGGAAATCTTTGCATAGCTGGTCTGCATCGGCTCCGTCCGGCCAGCGCATTATGCATACCGGTGGCTGGACAGTCCCTTTCGGCATACGTGCGAGCTGGAAAGGCGACAGGGCCCTGGGCACTACGGCTATGCAGCCACCACCGTCCTGAACTCCCTCGAGGGTTGCAAGTTCGGGGCTGGCGATAGTTCCGTTTCCGCTGGAATTGCTCTGCTGGGAACCATAGACCACAGCGTCAATCACAGCTCCGCTGGCTGGATCCACCAGTGCGATGGAGCCGGCAGTGGTGGAAAGGGCGTAGCGGTAGGCAAGGCCTTCGTCAGGCTTGCCTGTGGCAAACAGCCCCTGGGGAGCGGCACTGAGAGGCTGCACTGCATCGCCGCTTTCGTGGGCGAAACGGGTGGCTGGAGTGAAGTCTATTCCTGAACCAGCGCACGAAACGTCTACTCCGATGGCGTGGTCACGCTTGAGCGGAGATTCGAGCTCCACGATTCCCTGCTCACGGGGCGTCTCCGGCTGTCCGAAGCGGCGTACATAGCGCTCGACGCTGGTTACGACAGTCTTTACGCGTACTATCTCTATGCGATCGCCGGTATCGACGGTCAGTTCGGATCCGGCTTCAAGGTTTGCTGTCTCATCCAGCAGGAGCCGGGTGTCACCGGCCGAGGCTGCCTGGGAAAGATTGGTCTGGGTCGAGGGCTTGCCTATACGCGTGATGGTTACTGTTTCGTATTCTCCGCCAAGGGCTATGCCCATCTTCTGGCCTACGGCAAAACCGTCGGTGCTGGTGACGGGAAGATTGTCCTGGCCTGCAGGAAAATCGATAATAGGGCCAGTGGATACAGGAGTGAAGATGGTTGTGGGGGCGGGAAGGACTGCATCGGGATGCTGCTCAAGAAGGAGGAAAGCGCCGGATGCGAGCTTCGTGCCTTTCGGCAGGGTGAGCGCGCGGACCGAAGCCTGGCCGCTGCGGCGCAGAACCAGTTCGACTCCTGACAGATCGACTTCTGCCGGACCTGCGTTATACAGTTCTATGAACGGGTTGAGGTCTTTGCCCTCCATAGCGACTTCGTTTATCTTGACGGCCTCGGCGCTGCGGATGCGGCTGCTTACAGATGCTTCTCCGCCTTTCCAGCTGGCAGAGAAATCAACCCATCCGGAAGAGCGTCCGGCAGGTGCGGTGAGAGTGTATGTGGCTGTGAAACGATTGCCCGGTGCAATGTCAGCGGACTCTCCTCCTGAGATGCTCCATCCTTCAGGTACGGAAGTTTTCAGCACCAGACCTTTGATGGGCTTGTCGCTGGTATTTTCTATGAATACATTGACCTGGGCGCTGCTGCCTGGAGTGAAGGTGGTAATGCGTGAGAGGCTGAGCGGATATGCGCTGTACCGCATTCCTGCAATATTCTTCTGGACTGCTGCGATAGCCTCTTCGGTGGGGTATCCGAAAGTCATCACTCCTTCGAAGAAAGTGCCTGAAGAACCGTTGCCGTTGTCTCCGCCGTTGCCGAGAAGCATTCCGCCTTTCTTGTGCATCGGATAGTAAGCGTCGCTGCCCTCCTTGCTGTGCGGACGGGGACCACTGTAGAACAGGGTAAGAGTGTCGCAGGAGGCGTCAGCTCCGCGCAGGTCCCACTGGTTCCCGCCGCCGCCGTTCATAAACACCGACACGAAACGCCAGTCGGTGATGGAAGGAACGTCGTTCTGCTTGGCACCATAGCCAGAGAACAGACCGGCTTCCATATCGGACATAATCCAGGGACCTTCACCGTTGCCGCGGCCCCAGGCAGTGGATGTGCCGTAATATGTGGTCTCCATCGTGCCGGTGCCGACAGCACGGCCGTTGGTAGATGAGTTGCCGTAGTCGAAGCAGCAGCCGCTGTCGTAGTGCTGTCCGTCGATTACGTAGTAGATTCCTTCAGGCTCGTCGTCAATGGCCAGGCCGCGGGCATTGTTGCAGCGGTAGCCCATACCTGGCATAATGAAGGCGCCGTAGACCTTCTGACCGTCCAGCAGGGCGGGAGCCATATCTGCTATGGAACTGGTGTTGAAATTGCCCTTGTCGGGACCGAGGAAGGTTCCGGGAGGAGCGGGCAGCAGGTCGTTGCCCATTCCTGACTGGTCGTAAATCGTGGAGATGTAGCATACAGTCCCTTTGCAGAAAGCATCCTGGGCTGCAGCGTCTGCTATGCCGTTGCGCTGTGCGAAGATGTCGAGAGAAGCTCCGTCGCTCTCGCGGATCACCTGATAGAGCGGACCGTTGTACTTTGAGTAGAGCTGACGGGTGGTACTGTGTGCGGTGACACAGGGTGTGCCGCCCTTTGCGTAGATGTCGCACGGTCCTTTGCCGGACCCGGCAAGGCCTTTGCAGGCGATGGCTGACCCGATAATTACGAGACAGACGGTTGTTGTGAAGAGAATCTTTTTCATCATAGTCATAAAAAAAGCAGGAGCCACGAAGGGTGGCTCCTGCAAATATACTAAGATAATGGCTATTAATAGCCAGGGTTCTGTTTAAGATTTTCGTTGAGCTGCATTGCGTTGAACGGGAACGGGAAGAGTTCACTCTTGCCGGGCTTGAAGCCTACGTCATAGAGTTTTGCGCACCAGTCGGCATCACTGTCATCGATGTAGCCTTTATGTACGGCTGCACCCTTGGTGAAGAGTTCATCCTTGAAGTTAGGATAGTACTTTCCGTTGTCCTTGAGTTCGGTGGCTGCATCGCCCCAGCGAACGAGATCCTGGAAGCGGGTTCCGTCGAGCCACATCTCCATAAACTTCTCGTTCTTGACTGTCTCCATGTTGCAGGCGGTGACAGGAGTCTTGGCGCCTGCGCGCTCATTGACTTCTTTCAAGGCAGCAAGTCCGGTGCCGTCGTCACCCAGCTGAGCCTGGCACTCTGCATAGAGCAGGAGCACCTCGGCGTAACGCATAAGGGTGAGGTTCCAGTTTGCTACGTTGCCGTCGGCCAGTACCTGGTCCTCGACACGGAAGAGTCGTTTCCACATAAACCATCCGCAGTTGCCGTAGAGGCCCATTGCAGAGTTGACACCACGGTTGGGGTCTTTCTGCTTGTCAGCCAGCGTGGGGTTCTCTGAGTCTGAAGAGTAAGGCATTTCGTAGAGAACTTCATCGTAGCTCTTGATCCACGCTTTGCGGCGATAAGAATCAGCACCGTCGTATGCAAGGATCTTGTCGACAAATTTCTGTGAAGGGTTGACCCAGCCCCAGCCACCGGTAACGAATTCAGTGCCAGGGCCTGTAGGAGGCGCCATATGGTCAGAACGCCAAGACCAGAGCCAGCGAAAGTTGGGCTGGGTACGGCCGTAAACATTCATACCGGGAGCATATTCGAAATTGAGTTCGAACACAGCCTCGGAAGTGGCACGTCCGCTGTTGTGGTTGAGAGATGCCATCTGGCTACCGGGAACGAGGGCGTACTTCTTTGAATCGATAACCTGCTTGAAGGCAGTCTTGGCACCTGCATAGTCGTGTTTGCTGATGAGGGCTTTTCCTTTAAGAGCATATGCGAACTCCTTGGTGACTTTGATGGCACCGTTGCGGTCATTCACTGAACTCTTTGAAGTCAGGTCAGGAATGGCTTTGTCGCACTCGTCGGCAATCCACTGGAGAACGTATGCCTGAGACTCTTCATTTTCAAGTTTGTCAGCACCGGTCAGGTTGTGGTCAACGATAGGGGCGGTACCCCAGGCGAGGGCGATGAGCAGCTGGGCCTGTGCGCGGAGCACGCGGGCCTCGGCAGCGCAGCGTTTCTTGACAGCAGAAGTGGCAAGCGAACCGTCTTCACCGTAGAAATGGTCGAGAACGTCGTTGCAGGCCTTGATGATCATATAGTAGCATTCATATGTACCGGCGATCAGGTCATTGTTCCAGTTGACGCGGAAAGACTGGATTTCATTACCAGGCTGTCCGTCGGTCTTATCTGAACCGGCGACATAGATTTCATCAGTAGCATATTCCCACATAGAGAGGAAGGGGCAGTCGTTCCAACCTGCGGAAGTCCACATGGTGTTTGAAAGGAAACGGCCGGCAGTGTAATAAGCAGCTACAAGGGCAGATTCGGCATCTTCGTCAGTCTGGTAGAAACTTTCCAGAGAAATTACACCCTTCTGGGGAATGTCAAGTCTGCTTTCGCATCCTACGAATGTAAGGGAAGCTGCTGCAATAATAAGAGCAAATAATATCTTTTTCATATCTCTATTCATTCAGTAGGTTAGAAGTCAAGGTTGAGACCGAAGATCAGGTTCCTTGCGGTCGGGAAGTTACCCATATCGATACCGGCTGCTGAACCACCGTTGGTAGCGGTTTCAGGGTCAAGACCGATGTAGTTAGAGAAAGTGAAGTAGTTGTCAAGACCAACGAACATTCTCAGATTGCTGATCTTAACTCTGTTCACAAGGTTCTGCGGAAGGGTATAACCCAGCTGGATCTGTTTGATCTTGAAGTAAGAACCGTTGAAGAGGGTCAGGGTAGAAGAGAATGCCTGCTGGCTCCAGTGGTTGGCTGCAGGGAACTTGGCCCAGGACTCATCGCCGGCTTGCTTCCACGAGTTATTCCAGTAATATGAGTAGGTATTACATTCAGGACGGTCTACACGGAATGAGGTCGGGTAAATCTTGCTGCCTGCAATACCGTTGCCGAAGATTGTGAGGTCGAAGTTCTTCCAGTCTACGCTGATGGTGATACCATAGGTCAGTTTAGGAATACCTGAGCCGAGGTCTACGCGGTCGTCACCGACAGGTGAAGTGGTGGTTGAACCGTCTTTGGTACGATAGAGGGCGTTACCTTCCTTGTCGATTCCAACGGCTTCATAGCCGAGGAGGTACCAGATGCTGTGACCTGTCTCGAGGAATGTTCCCATTTCAGTTCCCTGAGGAACGCGGCCCTGGAGGCGTCCTACGGTAGGATCGAGGTAAGTCACCATATTCTTCAGGTATGCTGCATTGGCACTGATTGAGTAGCCGAGCTCACCGATCTGGTCGCGCCAGCCGAGTTCGATCTCGACACCCTGGTTGTTGACAGAACCGGCGTTGATGGTAGTGGTAGTTCCTACGCCGAGGTCACCAAATGCGGGAAGACCTACTTCCTTGGCAGGGCTTACGCCGACCAGCAGACCGTTGGTGTTCTTGTTGAAGTAGTCGATGCCTACGGTCAGGCGGTTGTTGAAGAAACGAGCGTCGATACCGAAGTCAATCTGTTCTGAGGTCTCCCACTTGAGGTCGGGGTTGGCAAGACCTGAAGGGATGGAACCGTAGCTCAGAGTCGGCGATGATGCGTCATACTGGTAGTAAACGGCATTTGACTTGATAGAGGTTGAATAAGGATAACCGCTAAGTACGTTGATGTTACCGTTGATACCCCAGGAAGCACGCAGTTTCAGGAAGTTGACAGCATTGCGGTCAACATTGTCCTTGAACCAGGGTTCGTTGCTGATGGTCCAACCGGCAGATACTGAAGGGAAATATCCCCACTTCTGCGCGAACGGAAGTTTAGAAGAGTCGAATGCGTCAGCACGGAAGTTTACCTGGATTGCATAGCGGCTGTCATAGGTGTAGCCCAGACGGCCAAAGTATGAAAGGCTGGCGCTTCGTCCAGGCTGATTGCCGACATTCTTGGTCACGCCGTCAGTGAGGAGGTAATCCAGATAGATGAAGTTAGGATCATATCCCCTGAGGAGTCCGTTGTCGACAGCTGCGGTTGCAGAAGCGGAGACATTGTCCCAGTTGTTCTCCCAGTAAGACATACCGGCCATCGCAGTAACTTCGTGAACACCGAAGGTACGGTTGTAGTTTGCGAAGTTCTCCCACTGATAATAGTAACCGGTATTTGCGTTGGCTGACAGGCTGTAGCTGTCGCTTCGCTGAACGTTGTTGCTGTAGTAAGGGGCAGTGTAGCTATGACTGTTCTGATCAGAAATGCGATAACCGAAACGAGAAGTGAAAGTGAAGCCCTTGAACGGAGTAAAGTTGGCGAATGCGACGCCACGGATGTGGAAGCCGCTGGTAGAATTGTCGGTAGCATCACGCTGTACGAACGGGTGACCAGACTGTGTCATACCGATTTTAGGCGGCATCCAATAAAGTCCTGTTTCGGGATCTGTCAGCAGGGTATATCCTTTGTCGCGGTATTCAATCATCGCAGGGGTAAGGTCACTTTCTCTTCCTCGAGCGGGGAACAGAGGTGAAGAAGTGATGGCAGACAGCAGTGCAGAACCATTGTCGTTGGCCTCGGACACTTGTTTTGTGCTCCAGCGCTCGATGGAGTTGTTGGTTCCTATGGTCAGCCAGCTCTTTATCTTATAGTCTGCATTGACCTGGAAAGTCAGACGGTCATAGACATCCTTGTCTCCACGGAAGATACCGTTGTCGTGTACGTTGTTGATGGATACGAAGAGATTTCCACGGTCGTTGCCGCCCTGGAATCCGACAGTGTGACGGTTGCTCCAGGTGGGAACGAAGATTTCATTGCTCCAGTCAACATCAGTTCCATTATAGCCGGCATCCTTGAGCATCTGGTCGTTGATGAAACCGTTAGCCTTCTCGAATGCGATGTAATCGGCTGCATTCATGATGTCAAGTCTGCGAGAGAGGCTTGAGAGTGTGAACTGGGCGTTGTAGAAGATTTTGCCGTCACCTTTCGCTGCGGCACCGGTCTTGGTGGTTACGAGAACGACACCGTTGCCGGCCTCTGCACCGTAGATGGCTGCAGATGCAGCATCCTTCAACACCTCGATGGACTCGATCATTTCAGGATCCAGATAGGCGATGTTGTCAACCTTCAAACCGTCCACGATGAGGAGCGGTCCGATGTTTCCTGAGTTTGAAGAATAACCGCGGACACGGATTTCAGCTCCTTTGCCGGGAGCACCTGATGCCCTGACTACCTGTACGCCGGCTGCCTTTCCCTGAAGGGCTGTGGCTGCGTCCGAAGTAGAACGGTTCTTCAAGTCATTTTCACGTACAGAAGCCACTGAACCGGTTAGGTCGCTCTTTCTCTGAACGCCATAACCGATTACAACGGTTTCGTCAAGCATCTCGACGTCTTCGGCCAGAACTACGCGCATGCCATTGGCAGCGGCCAGTGTCTGTGAGACGTATCCGATGCAGGAAACTTGTACCGTGGTGCCGGGAGCAACACGGAGTTCGAAATTACCGTCCTGGTCAGTAGTGACACCAGTGGCTGTGCCGGGCACTATCACTGCAGCACCGATTACCGGCAGGTTGTCGGCATCGACGACAGTACCGCGAACGGAATTCTGGGCATAAACTGAATTCATACCCAACAGGCTGATAGCAACGATCATTGCGAACGATGCTAACTTTTTAAGAAGTTGCCTTGTCATAGATAGTTAATATGTTAGGTTAAAAAGTGTATCCTGATGAGATAATTATGATAAAGGTAGAAGTTTAAAATGATATAATCATAAAAATGAAGAGAAATTTATTCTTGGGGCTTCAGCTTCAGTATTCCGATGGAGTTCTCGGGCATATTGAATGTGAAGCTCTTACGGACGGTGCCAAGGTTCTTTGTGTGAGGTACCACCGGCTCGCTGTATTTCACGCGGCGGCCGAAGCGGGATGCCATGCTCACGAGGGCGGGACGCTCTCCGGCTGCAGGCCTTCCGAATCCTGCCGGAGCGGCATAGTCGGGGTGGCTCGAGTAATAGTTCGCATCACCCTGGTTCTTGATGGAAGTGTCGTGTGATGATATGAACTCGACGGTGGCTTCGTATATGATGCCGTTGCCGGTATTGACTGTAATGAGTTTGTCCACAGCCTCGGCATTGACGAATTTGATGAAGATTTCGCCAGTCTCGGTGTCGATGGTGGGAGAGGTGTATACATTCTTGTCAACAGCCTTGCCGTCCATCACATCGGACATCCTGAAGGCACGGTCGCCGGCAGTGGAGAACAGCTGCTGATACCAGTAGTTGGTGGAGCGCCACATTCCGCGGTTGTCGAACCATATGAGATTGGAGTTCCACTTGTTGAAACCTTTCTTGCAGAAGAGCGGGGCATATGCTGCCATAACCACCATATCGGAGTTGCGCTCGAGACTGGTCCAGTATGCCGCCTCGGCCATAGCTGAGGAGAAGGCGTTGTTGTCGCGGTTGTTTGCGAACTCTCCCACGAACACGCGGGTCGGTTTCTTTCGGTCGTATTTGTTTCCATCTGCACCACGGACCTTGTCGGGAAGGTAGCGGTCCTGATTGGTATAGAACCAGTCGTCATTCCTGTAGTAATGCTCGTCGACGATGGTGTCGGGATACTTGCTGTCGATTTCCGACATATTGGCGTCGAATTCTGGTCCGCTCGCTGCGGAACCGGCGGTAGACACGATAGTAATCTCTGGATATTTCTCCTTGACGGCCTTGTAGATGATGTCAAAGCGTTCCCAGAACTCAGGACCCTTGTTCTCGTTGCCGATGCCAAGATACTTCAGGTTGAAAGGTGCAGGATGGCCGAGTCTGGCACGCATTGCACCCCATTCCGTGTCGATGCTGCCGTTGCAGAACTCGATGAAGTCGAGGGCGTCTTTAACGAAGATGTTGTAGAAACGGTCGCGGTCAGCCTGGGTGTCGAGCGGTGCTATGTACTGGTGGCCGGCAAACTGGCAGGTTACGCCGTTGTTCAGAACAGGCAGGGGAGTCGCACCAAGACCTTCGGCAATAAGCAGGTACTCATAGAAGCCGATGTACTGAGAGGTCCAGTAACCCCAGTGATTGCGGAAGCCGAGGCGCTCCTCGCGCGGGCCTATTGAGTTCTTCCAGAACACCTGGCCGAAGTAGTTCGTGCCTTCAGAAGCGCATCCGCCGGGGAAGCGCATAAATGTGGGATGAAGAGCCTCAAGGGCCTCCAGCAGGTCCTTGCGGAAAGGACCGTAAGTTCCGTTCTTCCAGAGCTGTGATGCTTCAGGGACCAGGGTCACGAAATCCAGCCAGAAGGTGCCGGGAGAATCAGCGACGATGGCCAGTCGGCAGTCAACCGAGCGCTCTGCCTTGAGCTGGGCTGTATATTTCTTCCAATCCCCGCCTAGGCCTGCGAAGCGCACCACATTTGAGTTTGCGGTACCTTGTGCATCTTCAAGATATACTGATATTACACCATTATAGTCGGATCCCTGCAGATAGAGGCCGAGGTCATAGCTGACCCCCTGCACTGCCGGGATGGACGGAGTCTGTGTGTTGTTGGAATAGGTCAGGCCGCGTCCGCGTGCATACGGAGCGATGCCGAACCCGTTGGCTGCGATGCCGAAACCTTCGCCGGGCTGTTCTATGTCAAAACGGACTGAATACTGCTTGTAGCGCAGTTCGTCATCATATTTGTCAGAAGGGTCGTAGTCGTACCAGCGTTTGAGGTTCTTCACGAGCGGTTTGTCGTCGACTGTATGGGCGAAGCCTTTCGCTCCCTCCTTGCTTATCACTGTCCATCCGAAGAAGACGGTGTCTGAGTATGAGAATTCATTCTTGTCAGGTGCGTCAGGTACGTTATAGGCCTGGAAAGAGTTGTTCTGGATCAGCTGGGCGCTGATGCCGCCGTCCACGCTCTGGTTGATGTCTTCGAAGAAAATGCCGGCGAGTGTGGGGCTGATCTCGATGCCGAGTTTCTTCGGCTGGAGTGTGAGGGTGCGTGTCTCGGGTTTCTTGAAGCCCTGGAGCTGGAGCATCTTGTCGGCCATACGGTAGCCCATCAGACGCATTCCTTCTGTGCTGAAGTGGAACTGGTCGCCGGTACTCTCGCATCCCAGTGCAGAGATGATGTAGGCATTGGGCATTACTTCCGGCAGGTGGGGCAGCACCACTTCGTTGAATGCCGCGCACACTCCGTCAGCTTCTGCATATTTGAGCTCTCCGGCCAGCAGGGGAATCTCGTCGGGATTCAGGCCGAGGTCGGCGCAGAGGTCGTCGTGGATCTTCTTCACACGTCCGGGCCATTCCTGGTCATCGGGGTTGGACTCGCCCTGATGCAGCAGCATACCCTTGATGACACCGTATTTCTGAGCTTCACGGGCGGTCTCCATCAGGCGCTGGTATGGGTTCATCCCATATTCCTTGGCCATACCTATGAGCCAGCTGCGGGAAGGGTCTGCGGCTTCCATAGCCAGATATTCCTCGCAGGCATCCTTGTCCCAAAGCTCAAGCTTGGCGCCGGCCACTGACACGTTGATCACGCCTACGCGGTATTTCTCGGGCAGCACCTCAATCATCTTGCGGCCGAAGAAGTCGACAGGCCCCATATTGTTAGTCTCGCGGCAGATGGGCGGCACTGCAGTGTACCAGTGGTTGCGCACACGCTCGAAGCGGGGCATATCTACTGCCGCCATAAACTGGAAACGGGGGTCGTTGAAATCCTTATCCTGCTCGGCAGGGCGTGCGCCTGCCTCCATATTGGACTGGCCGAAGCAGAGATAGATGAAGAAATTGGGATCGGGCGTCTGTGCCTTGGCTTGCAGGCTCACGAAGAGGACCGCAAGGAGAAGAAGAACTCTTTTGTACATTGTCAAATTGATTTGATAACAAATTTACAAAAATAAAGTAAAGAAGGCCCGGGATTTCCCGAGCCTTCTTTTTTACATAAAGCAGTAAGTGCGCCGTTACTCTCTACGCTTGTATGTATAAGTTACTGTCCTTACGCCAAGCAATTCTTCCTGCTGGATGACGAGAGTCTTGTCTGTCAGTTCCAGCACGTCGAAGGTGCCTGACAGCATCATACTGTAGGTGAGTCCCTCAGTCAGCCAGAGAGTCTTCTTGAAAGAGATTTTCCTCTGGTCGGCATTGTAGGTGAAGATTGTTCCGTCTACGTCCACGTCGTCAAGGTCGAAGTCAGTGAAACTGCCTTTCTTGGCAAGAGCTGTGGGAACGGGGAATTCTGACAATGACAGATAGAAGTGGACTTTGGTGTAGTCGTAATCGGTGGTCTTGACACCTTCAGAAGATTGTATGGCTTCGGTCTTGGTCTGCAAGGCCCAGATGCCATAGATGTTTCCACTAACGTCACCGGTATGGGGAACAAGCTGTTTGTCGCAAGATGTGAAGATTGCAAGGCAGGCGATAGCTGCAAGCAAAAAGTGTTTTTTCATAACGTTTATGTTTAGTATATCTTTTCTAAGGCAACAATAATCGTTCCAAAGTGAACTGCTGTCACTGTCTGTCCAGTCCTGAGCGCTGCAGGAGATAGGCGTGGAGCTTGAGATATGCGTCCTTGCGCCGGTAGCTGTAGCTGTAGAGGAGGGGCTCCTTGCTGTAGCCAAGCCAGGAATTCTTGTCGCTGACTCCCCAGAAACTGATGCCGCCCCGTTGCGTCTCGGGCACAATCTTCAGGTACTGGTCGAATATGTAAACTATGGTCTCTCCCTGGTCGGCATTGCCCATTGTCACATCCAGTTCGGAGATGCGCACCTTCTTGCCGGTCTTCACAAGGCGCTCCAGCATCTTACTGATATTCTCCCGTGGCACGTCCGCCGAGATATGCATCTGGGTGCCGATTCCTGTCACGTCAGGATTGCCTTCGGCATACTTGCAGATGGCTTCAAGCTTGCCGCCAAGCCATTCGAGACTGTATTCGTTGATGTAGAGGTCAGCTGTCTTTCCGCTGCTCTCTAGGGCCTCCCTGGCTGCGCGGAACGCACTGTCCACGAATTCTTTCGTGCCGCCCTCGTAGTAGCTGCCCCACAAGAATTTGTGATAGTCGGTCGTAGCCGTGTTGGCACTGCTGCGCCACTCCCCGGAGTCGGCGAAAACCTCGTTGACCACATCCCAGCCATATACGTCGAAATGCTTGACCATAGCATTTACCCATTCCTTGTGGGCTTTGCGGACAAGGGCCGCAGCTGAATCGGCACTTGGAGCACCGTCAATCAGAGGATTGAGGAAGTCGCACTGCTGCTGGTTATGCCAGCCGAGGGTATGCCCGAAGAGCTTAAGACCGCAGCCTGAAGCCCATTCAGCCATTTTGTCAGCCCTGCTGAAGTCGAATACACCGTTTTTGGTCACGATGTTGTCGTGCTTCATCTCATTGCCGAAAGTCACTGCCTCGAAGTCACGACCGAGCACGACTCTCAGCGAGTCGTCATTCACATACGTGGAATATGAGAACTCGGCGCCTATCAAAAGCCCGTTGGCTTTGGCCAGATCCTTAAGGCCCCATTTGTACACGGCCGCAGGAGTGTTGTCTACAGGGGTGTAAGGACCTGGGTCAGGTTTGTTGTCCGGTGTAATCTTTTCATCGCAGGAGCACATAAGTGCAGATACGAGCAGGATTATGGCGAAGTAAAGGCAGTGCAGGTTTTTCATTTTATCCTATTCGACAGGTGAAAAGAACTTGAAATCCCACTTGGAATTGTCGCTTTTGAAGTCGAATGGTGCAAGGGTGGGGGAGCAGTCTCCAAGAGAGATCAGGGCATAGGGTTCGTCGTGTCCCGGGATGGCTTTTGGCATAATGCGGAATGTACCGTCGGTGAGCTGGTCGATGCGCCACAACTGTTCGTCAGCGCCTGTGAATTGCGGGACCGCCTCGACTTCGGCTTTGCCGTTGGCTGCAAGTGCACGCTCGGTGCCTGCTATCAGGATTTTGTAGTAGGGACCTCCGAGATATCCTCCGGCCTCGGGCACGGGGATGACAGTCCATCTCTGCCAGGGACGGGCCATATAATAGCCGTTCCTCACTTCGATGACGCCTTCGGGCCAGGTGCCGATGACATCTTCGAGCTTCTGCTCCTCGAGTATGACATCAGTCTGTCCGTCGCTGCTCCTGCCGAGGCCGCGCATTGCGCCGGGAGCGCGAACGAAGTCGACTTCCAGCTCGAGGGCGTAGCCGCTGCGGACTGACTGGATCTCATAGGTTCCCTCACGGAAGGCTTCACCGGCTACCGGCCAGCCGTCCTTCCAGAGGAGCGGACGGATGCCGAGCACGCTGCGGCCACTGCGGTCCATATCAGCCTCCCAATGGAAGGACATCTTTTCGACGCCTTCTTCCTCGACATAGCGGCCGAAATGTCCGGGACCGACGAGTCGGCCTTCGGTAGTTATGACGGACTTGCCGCCGCCCTGTATCATCGAGCGGCCGACATTGTCAATGAACGGTCCTTTGGGATTGCGGGAACGGCCGACCACGATGTTGTAGGTGGAGTTTACACCGTCGCAGCAGGTGCCGTGGGTGCCGAGCAGGTAGTACCATCCGTCACGGTACATCATCGTGGAAGCTTCCATATTCCTGCCGACGTCTATGGCTTCGTTGCCCTCGACGCGACGGCCGGTGGCCGGGTCTATCTCGACCTGGCGGATATGTCCGAAATATGTACCTGCGGTGAGCCACATCCTTCCGTCGGGGCCGATCAGGACACCGGGGTCGATGGCGTTGAAATCCTCGTCGACGAGCGATTCAAGCACCATCACAGGCTCGGAGTAGGCGAAATCGGGCGATTCCGGGTCGAGAGTCTTGTTCCACATAGTCATTATCTTGCTGGCGTGGCCGCCGCCCATTCCGCCGCCGGTTGTTCCGTAGATGACGAGATATCTGTCGCCGATCTTGATTGCGTCGGGAGCCGCACCGCCGCCGGGCCTTACGGCTCCGCCGTGCCAGTTCCAGCCGTCCTCGGAAATGAGTCCTCCGCCACCGGTTCCGAAAGTGTAGTATTTGCCGTCACATTCTACAATGGAAGACGGATCGTGGATGAAAGGTGATCCTGTCTGGGCAAAAGACAAAATGCCCGACAGGAGAATTGAAATTGTTATGATGATTCTTTTCATTGTTGCCGGGTTTTATCAGTTGCAGGTTATGGTATAGTTCGTGACGGGATTGCCGTGGTCGTCGATGAAGCGGGCGCAGAATTCGCTCATTCCCGGGCCGTTCATCGTGACGCCTCTAAGGATGTTGCGGCCCTTCTTCAGGGTTATGCGGTCCGACACGGCACTGTCGACGCCCATATGGCGGTCTCCGGCCAGCAGGAGCAGTTCTTCCCCGTTTACCCACCATCTGGCGGCCTTGTTGGAGCCGATGGAGAGCCTTACGTTCTCGATGTCTTCATCGCAGTTGATGACTGTGACTGTCCAGAAAATCACGCCGTAGCGGTCTTTGTCCAGGCCTGTGGCGAAGCGGAACAGCTTGACGAAGAAGTGGTCGCTGTCGAGTGCGTGCCAGGTAAGTGTGGCCTTGACGAACTTCGGCTCATTCTGCCCGCCTCCAACCGGCCGCCTGGCCGTAAGGTCCACCGGGGGCTGATATTCCATTGTGACCTTGACTTTGTCTCCATCCCTGGGGATGACGGTCAGCTGGTTCGGAAAGTACTCGACGCTGAGGTTTTCACGTGTATAGGAGTCGGTGAACACCCTGTTGGTAGAGTTTGGCTTGCTGATGGGTTCGAGTATCATCCAGCGCCTGATGAAGCCTTCTGCGTCAGGGGTGGCCGAAGGTGTGGTCACGGGCGTGAAATAGCCTTTCAAGGCTTCAGCCACGTCAACTTTCGCGCTTTTCTTCTGGGCCGATCCGGTGAAAGACACAAATACGGACAGAAGCAGTGTCAGAACAAGTTTTGGGAAATAATGCATACTGGAGGTGATTAGGGTCCTTATTATGACAAATTTAGTCATAATAAGTGTACATTATTATTTAACTTTGGCGCTTGAAATCATTGCATCCCAAGAAATAATCAACTGTATTACCTATAATTATGAGAAAACTTTCGATTATCGCACTCATCGCTTCCGTTGCATTGATGAGCGCTTGCGGCCCCAAGGACCCCGGTCTCAAGGACGCATACAAGAACTATTTCAAGATCGGTGTCGCCGTTACCGAGCGTAACGTGGCAGACTCCCTCCAGGCAGCCATCATCCTCAAGGAGTTCAACAGCGTTACCGCTGAGAACTGTATGAAACCCGGCGAAATCCATCCGCAGGCCGGTGTGTGGAACTTTGAGAAGGCCGACGCCATCGCTAATTTCTGCCGCGAGCACGGCATCAAGATGCGTGGCCACAACCTTGTATGGCACAGCCAGTTCGCAACCTGGATGTTCACCAAACACGATGAGAACGGCAACCCTGTAGTCGAGCGTGATGCCAAGGGTGACACTGTGTGGGTTGAGAGACCTGCATTCGGCCGTGGCGGTTTCCCCGGCTTCGGCGGTCAGAGACCTAACGGCGGCGCACGTCCTAACGGCGCACCCGCAGTACAGATGACCAAGGTCCCCAAATATGTGGCAGCAAGCAAGCAGGAGTTCTATGATTCACTCCGTGTCCATATAAACACAGTAGTCAACCGCTACAAGGACGTCATCTATTGCTGGGACGTTGTCAATGAGGCGATGAGCGATGCCAACAACCCGGACGCTCCGTATGAGGATATGTTCCGCAAGTCACAGGCCTATCAGCTCTGCGGCGACGAGTTCATAAAGAATGCTTTCATCTGGGCTCACGAGGCTGACCCCAACGCCGGTCTGTTCTACAATGACTACAGTGCCTGGACTCCTTCCAAGAGAACATATATTTACAAGATGGTCAAGAAACTCCAGGAAGAAGGTGCTCCTATCACCGGCATCGGTATGCAGGGCCACTACAATATCTTCGACAACCCGACCCTCGAGGATTTCGAAACAGCCATCAAGATGTATCTTGAGCTTGTTGACGACATCCAGATCACCGAGTTCGACATCCGTATCAACGAAGAGGCAGGCGGCGGACTGCAGTTCAGCCGCGGCGAAGGCCAGGTTTATACCGAAGAAATCCAGAAACAGCAGGAGAAGAAGTATGCAGATCTCTTCGAGATTATGCGCAAGTACAGCAAGAACATCTCTTGCGTTACCTTCTGGAACCTCAGTGACCGCGATTCGTGGCTCGGCGCCAACAACTATCCGCTGCTCTTCGACAGCGAGTACCAGCGCAAGCCTGTATACTACACCGTCCGTGACTTCAAGAAGAAAAAATAAGAGTTGATATAAACACAAAAAGACAGCGGGACAAGTTTTGTCTCGCTGTCTTTTTTATTTAAAGAGTAGAAATTGACTCTTAGTATTCTTCCTCGTTAAAAAAGAAATCGTCTTTGGTAGGGTAGTCGGGCCAGATGTCTTCGATTGAGTCGTAGACTTCTCCGTCATCCTCAAGGTCTGAAAGATTCTCGATCACTTCAAGGGGAGCTCCTGAGCGGGTGGCGTAATCGATCAATTCGTCTTTGGTGGCAGGCCACGGTGCATCTTCAAGTTTTGAAGCAAGTTCAAGTGTCCAATACATTTCTTTATGATTTAGTTATTGTGTTTTACAAAAGGGCTGCAAAAATATATGAAATTCTATAATACACAATAAAAAATATAAAAAATGTTATGGCAGCCATTTGTCTTCTTCGCAACCTACTGAAATACAGAGGAGTCTGGCCAGTACGAAAAGGTAGTCGGAAAGCCTGTTGAGGTATATCTGGGCCTGGCGGTCGACATCCCTCAGTTCGCCTATGGCGACAACGCTCCTTTCGCAGCGACGGCATACCGTGCGGGCTACGTGGCACTCCGCGGCTTCGAATGGGCCGGCAGGCAGAAGGAAGGTCTTCTGGGGAGGCAGCTGGGCTGTCATCCTGTCGATCTCGGCCTCAAGGAATGCGACTTCGGCATCGTCCAGGGCTTTGAGTTTCGGACAAAGTTTTTCCGTTGCCAGATGTGCGGAAACATTCATCAGGTTTACCTGTATCCTGCGAAGCGGAATATCATCGGATAGTTTGCTTCGGAGGACTCCCAAATGGCTGATGAGTTCGTCGATGTCGCCGTAGGCCATAACCCTGGCGCTGGCCTTGCTGACTCTGGAACCGTCCGCCAGGCTGGTGGTTCCCTTGTCTCCGGTTTTAGTGTAAATGCCCATATTGTACGTACTTGTCGGTTATGCTAAAATAGCGAATTGTTCAGACAAAAGGAAAAATTTAGTAATTTCGCAAAACTATGGCTTACAATAAAATTGAAGAATTCGATCCTGAGGTGACAGAGCAGCTCGCCGCCCATTATGAGGAGATATTGAGGCTTCTGGGAGAAGACCCCGGAAGGGAAGGCTTGCTGAAGACTCCTGTGAGGGTCGCCAAGTCAATGCAGTTCCTCACCAAAGGTTACAATGAGGATCCTGCAGAAATACTCAAGTCTGCACTCTTCAAGGAGGAGTACAAGCAGATGGTGGTGGTGAAGGACATCGAGCTGTATTCGATCTGCGAGCACCATATGCTTCCTTTCTACGGCAAGTGCCACGTCGCATATATCCCCAACGGGTATATCACCGGCCTGAGCAAGGTCGCCCGGGTGGTGGAGACTTTCGCCCGCCGCCTTCAGGTGCAGGAGCGCCTCACAGTGCAGATACGTGACTGCATCCAGGAGACTCTCAATCCTCTTGGCGTGGCCGTTGTGATAGAGGCCGCCCATATGTGCATGCAGATCCGCGGCGTGCAGAAGCAGCATTCCGTGACGACCACTTCTGCCTTCACCGGCATATTCCTGAAATCAGAAAAGACCAGGGCGGAATTCCTGACCCTTATAGGCAAATAGGTTATGAACATTATTATAGCAGGTGCAGGTGAAGTCGGCCGCCATCTTGCAAAGATGCTGGCAGGTGAAAATCACAACTTGACGGTGATCGACAGCGACGCCGGCCGTCTCGCTATCATCAGCGACGAAGCCGATGTCGTGACTGTCCAGGGCAATCCGACTTCCATCGATATACTTGAAAGGGCTGGCGTAAGGGTTGCCGACCTTTTCGTGTCTGTGTTCCCCGATTCCGACCAGTACGTGAACATAGTCGCTGCGATGCTGGCCAAGCAGATGGGTGCCGCGAAAGTCACCGCCCGCATCAACAATGCCGAATATCTCAGCCACGAGAACAAACTGCTGTTCACCGACCTCGGCATCGACCTGCTGTTCTACCCCGAAAAGATAGCTGCTTCAGAAATTCTCGAACTGATCAAGCAGGCAGAGACCGCAGAGTTCGCAGAGTTCGCCCACGGAAAGCTCCAGCTGATAGTCTTCAGGCTTGAGGAGTATGCTCCCCTGATAGACAAGACTATCCTGGAATACGTCACTGACAAGGATTTCCCTCCCTTCAGGATAGTTGCCGTATCAAGAGGCGACCAGACTCTTATTCCCAACGGAGAGACCCGTTTCCGCCTGCACGACCAGGTGTTCGTCGTGACCAAGAAGGAGAATATAGATCTGGCCAGGAACATCGCCGGAAAGGTGGATTTCCGCATCAAGCGTCTTGCCATCCTCGGAGGCGGCAGGATTGCCGAAATGGTTGCTGAAAAGGCAGAGAAGTTCACCGAAGAAGTCAAGATCATAGAGAGTGACCCCGAGCGTTGCGTCGAACTTTCTTCAAAGCTCAACAAGACACTCGTCATCAATAATACCACGAAGACAGGCAATTTCTTCTATGACGAAAACATAAAGGATTACGACGCCTTCCTGGCCGTCACCCCTAATTCCGAGGCGAACATCCTTGCCTGCGCTTCTGCCAAGAGGCTTGGCGTGATGAAGACTATAGCAGAAGTCGAGAACCTGGAGTACATAAGGCTGGCAGAGGAGATGGGAGTGGACGCGGTTGTCAACAAGAAGCTCATTACTGCAGGCCGTATTTTCCGTTTCACTCTCAGCAACAAGGTCCGCACCATAAAATGCCTGTCAGGATCGAACGCCGAGATTCTCGAATATCTCGCGAACCCCGGCAGTCCCATCACTAAAAAGCCCCTCAAGGATCTCAATTTTCCTGAAGGCGCCATCATTGGCGGCGTAATACGTGGAAGTGAATCTATGATTGCGGTAGGTTCTACCCAGATCAACGCCTACGACAGGGTGGCAGTCTTCGCATTGCCTTCCGCCCTCAAGGAGGTAGATAAATTCTTCCTGTAGACAGCGGCTGTTATTCCGTATTCCTTCTTCAGATAGCGGTTGAGGTTTCTCGCGGTCTTGAACCCGCACAGTGCTGCCATTTCTTCAACTCTCATATGCCGGTTTTCCCAGAGCACGGCTATCTCCATAAAGTGCCGCACCCGGAATGAATTGACATATCCGTTCCAGTCGCATTGCCTGCAGGTGGATATCGCTTCTGTGAGATATGTCCTATTGGTGCTGAGTTCGATGGCAAGGTCCCGTTTTGAGAAATCAGGGCTGAGGAACAGTTTCTTTTCGTATATGATTTTGTCAGAACGAGCCATCAGCTGATGAAACCTGGCCTTTTGCCGTCTCTCTCGTCTTTTTCTCTCCATTAACCATTTCATGTCTCATGTCGTTCTTGTATTTTTTGCACCATTCGCCCGGAGTCATACCGGTATATCTTGTGAATGCGGTATTGAAAGTAGTCATCGACTGGAATCCCGACGATTCGGCCATCGTCGAGATATCAATCTGGGGATTCTTCATATATAGGTCCATTGCGTCCCTGATGCGGTACCAGTTTATGAACTGACTGAAATTCTTCTTGAAATGGGAGTTTATTATTCGGGAAAGGTAGGATTTGTTGGTGTTCAGGTAGTCGGCGATGTCACTTATCTTGATGCTGGGATTAAGATATGGTTTCTCCCTCTCCAGATAATCCATAAGACTGTCGCAGATTGCCTGATGGTTGTCGCACAGAAGGTTGCCTGTGACGCTGATGTCATCGTCCGCTATCATCTCGGGGCTCAGGTACGGGCGCGCGGGGGCTTGGGGTTCACACTTCTGGAGTTTACGGGTGCGCATCAAAAGATAGACGCAGATGACCGCAAGCGCGGCGCAGAGCAGGATCGCAGTTATAAATAGAATTTGGAACATTACTGAACTGTTTTTGGCGAAATTTAGCAATCTGTGCTTCGCCAAAAATCCAATAATGCAACCCGTTATACGGTTTTTTCCAAATACAAGAATGGAAATCGGAATATCACTTTTTAATCTGCTCGAAACCCTTGCCGAACACACCGCTGACGTTGTTTATTGAAACAAAAGCAGTGTCGTCAACCTTTTTGATGATTTTAAGGATCTGGCTGGATTCCTGTTTTCGTGCGACGACCGTGACGATTTCACTTTCGGTGTGAGTGTACCATCCTTCGCTGTGGATGGCTGTCACTCCGCGATGAGCTTCCTGGGTGATGGCATCTGCGATGTCTGCGTACTTCCTGGAGAAGACCATTATCTGCACGCACTGCTTGTTACCGTTCAGGAACAGGTCGAGGGTATAGCTGAAGACGGCGGAAGTCACGAAACCGTAGATGACAGTGGCAAGCCTGGTGCCGAAGGTTCCTGCCGAAGGTATCAGCAGAGTGGATGATATGATAAGAACGTCCAGCGACACTATGATGCTGCCGGGTGAGATGCTCCTGTATTTGTTGATGATCAGGGCGATGATGTCGGTGCCGCCGCTGCTGCCTCCCTGAGTGAAAGTGATGGCGATGCCGAGGCCGGAGAGTGCACCTCCGAAGAGGGCGCAGGTCAGCCTTCCGTTCTCGTGGGCGAATTCATTGATGAAGTCGGTAGGTATGATGTCCGGAATAAACCTGAACAGGATAGTAGTCACGATCACGGCAAAGACAGTCTTGGCGCCGAAGCTCTTGCCCAGGATTTTCAACGCGATCACAAGAAGGACGGCATTGACTATGAAATAGGTGTAGCTGATATTGAATCCGGTGGCATACTGTATGATGGCTCCCAGGCCGGAAACACCTCCGCCTACCATATTGTTCGGGAGCAGGAAGACGCTCCAGGCTGATACATACAGCACCAGTCCAAGAAGAATGATGACATACTCCTTTACTCCGGTCCAGAAAGTGCGTTGCGTCAGCATACCACGTTGATGATCTTTGACGGAACCACGATAATCTTCCTGATGGAACCACCGTTCAGATATTTGGCTGTCCTTTCATCGTTGCGGACGGCATCGGCCGCCTCCTGCTGAGAAAGACTCTTGGAAAGGGTGATCTTGAAACGGAGCTTGCCGTTGAATGAAACGGGATATTCGAAAGAGTCCTCGACGGTATATGCCGGGTTGAACTCAGGGAAACTTGCATAAGTTATGGTCTCGTCGTGACCGAGCAGGCTCCACAGCTCTTCAGCTACGTGAGGAGCGAACGGTGAGATGAGGATTACCATCGGCTCGAGGATCTCCCTCTTGTTGCAGCCGAGAGATGCCAGGTCGTTGACAGCTATCATAAAGGCGCTCACGGTAGTGTTGAATGAGAAGTGCTCGATATCCCAGGACTCCTTCTCAATGAGTTTGTGGAGGGTCTTGAGCTCAGTGGCAGTGGCTTTTTCGTCGCTTACGCAGAATTCTCCGGCCTCATTGAGGAACATACGGTAGAACTTGCGCAGAAAACGGTGTACGCCGTCGATGCCCTTGGTGTCCCAGGGTTTGCTCTGCTCCAGAGGGCCGAGGAACATCTCGTAAAGACGGAGGGTGTCGGCACCATAGTCAGCGCATATCTTGTCCGGATTGACAACATTGTACATCGACTTGCTCATCTTCTCCACAGCGTAACCGCAAACATATTCACCGTCTTCGAGAATGAATTCGGCAGTTGCATATTCGGGAGACCAGGCCTTGAAGGCTTCGAGGTCGAGACGGTCGTTGTGGACGATGTTGACGTCAACGTGGATCTCGGTGGTGTCATAGTTGTCCTTGAGACCGAAGGACACGAAAGTGTTGGTGCCCTTGATGCGGTATACGAAGTTGCTGCGGCCCTGGATCATTCCCTGGTTGATGAGTTTCTTGAAAGGTTCCTGCTCGCAGACATAGCCGAGGTCATAGAGGAACTTGTTCCAGAAGCGGGAGTAGATCAGGTGGCCGGTGGCGTGCTCTGTGCCGCCTATGTAGAGGTCGACGTTGCGCCAGTATTCGTCAGCTTCGCGGCTGACAA
Source organism: Bacteroidales bacterium (assembly GCA_017519185.1). Taxonomy (GTDB): domain Bacteria; phylum Bacteroidota; class Bacteroidia; order Bacteroidales; family UBA932; genus Equibacterium. The sequence continues at coordinate 329,764 of JAFWSX010000006.1, forward strand.
GCGCCTTGTCGTTCCTTGGATCCATATAGCGCAGGTAGTATGCGCTGCTGCCTGCGAAGCCGGGCATCGTGCTCTTCTCGATGGGCCAGCCTTCGTAGGTCCAGTCCTTTGCCCTTGCCAACGGCGGTTCGCCGCTCTCGGTGGGCTTGAACTCATCTATCGCAGGAAGCTCCAGCGGAAGCTTGTCCTCAGGCATCGGACAGGCGACGCCTTCCTTGAAATAGATGGGGAAGGGTTCGCCCCAATAGCGCTGGCGTGAGAAGATGGCATCGCGGAGACGGTAGTTGATCTTGCGCTTGCCTATGCCCTTGCTCTCGACATAGTCGATTGCGGCGGGAATGGCCTGCTGCACAGTCATACCGTTGAGAAATCCGGAGTTGCACATAATGCCTTCCTTGGCATCGAAGCTTTCCTCGCTTACGTCGCAGCCCTCGATGAGAGGGATTATCGGAAGGTTGAACTCACGTGCGAAAACGTAGTCGCGGCTGTCGTGGGCCGGAACAGCCATAATGGCTCCGGTGCCGTAGCCTGCCAGTACATATTCTGAAATCCAAACGGGAACCTTGTCGCCCGTCAGGGGGTTGACAGCATAAGAACCGCTGAAGACTCCGGTGACGTGACGGGTTTCGGCGATGCGCTCCCTTTCGGTCTTCTTCTTGGCTGCAGCCAAATACTCGGCCACTGCTTCCTTCTGGCCCGGAGTGGTGAGTTTCTCAACCCAGTCGCTCTCGGGTGCGAGAACCATAAATGTCACTCCGAAGATGGTGTCGGCACGGGTGGTGAAGATCACCATATCATACTCCTTGTCGCCGTTGTACACCTTGAAGGTCATCTCGGCTCCCTGCGAGCGGCCGATCCAGTTGCGCTGCATTTCCTTGAGAGAGTCGGTCCAGTCAAGCTGGTCGAGTCCGGACAGAAGCCTTTCGGCATAGGCGCTGACGCGCAGCTGCCACTGCTTCATCTTCTTCTGTTCTACGGGGAAGCCGCCTCTGACAGAGAGGCCTTCCTTCACTTCGTCATTCGCCAGCACGGTCCCGAGCTTGGGGCACCAGTTGACGGTTGTTTCGCCCTGATAAGCTATCCTGTACTGCATCAGCACAGCCTGCTTCTCAGCCTCTCCCATTGCCTTCCATTCATCCGCACTGAAGGTCTTCACAGTTCCGCAGGCTGCATTTACGGCAGCGTTGCCGCCTTTCTCGAACTTTTCTATGAGCGTTGCTACCGGCACTGCCTTGTCCAGATCCTTGTCATACCAGCTGTCGAACATCTTCAGGAAAGCCCACTGCGTCCACTTGTAATAGCCAGGGTCACAAGTGCGGACTTCACGCGACCAGTCATACGAGAAGCCGATCTTGTCCATCTGCTGGCGGTAGCGGGCGATGTTGTTCTCGGTGGTGGTGGCGGGATGCTGCCCTGTCTGGATGGCGTACTGCTCTGCAGGCAGTCCAAACGCATCGTAGCCCATCGGGTGAAGCACGTTGAAGCCTTTCAGCCTTTTGTAGCGGCTGTATATGTCACTGGCAATGTAGCCCAGAGGGTGTCCGACGTGGAGGCCGGCGCCGCTGGGGTAGGGGAACATATCCAGGACGTAGTATTTGGGTTTGGAAGATTTGTTGTCGGTTTGAAAAGTGTGGTTGTCAGCCCAATATTGCTGCCATTTCTTTTCGATCTGGGCGAAATTGTATTCCATTTGCGGATTTTAAAATATATCGCGCAAATATATAAAAAACACGGATAAACAATTATCGCTTGAGGTTGAAACTGCCGCCTTTCTGAAGCTTGAACTCCACCGGGACAGTGACGCGGCAACGGACTTTCCTGCGGCCTATTTCGCCCGGAATCCATTTGGGCGATGCGGTGATGACCTTGACTGCTTCGGCGTCAAGAAGTTCGTCGACACTCTTGACGACCTTGACGTTGCTGACGCTGCCGTCCTTCTCAATGATGAAAGACACGTTTACCGTGCCCTGGATGCCATTGTCTATGGCGCTCTGAGGATATTTGACGTAGCTGTAGACCCACGCGTCCATAAAGTGCTTCAGGTCGGAGTGGAAGAACTGGGGCTGCTTGTCGCAGTCGGACATCGAATATGTGAATTCGTCGTTCCCTGACTCTGAGGCCGAGGCAGAAGGAAACAGAATGTCCTTTGAAGCCATGCATTTCAGGAAGGTGGCGATATAGTGTGTCTCTGCTGCCAGCTTGTTGTACAGGACAAGCTCCGGAACATCCCTCGAAGTGCGGTACTCACGGCTTCTTCCGGTGGAGAAGGTGAGAGTGGGGATGTCTGCGAGGTCGAAGGCCAGATGGTCCGATGCGAACACCTCCCCGTCGTGGATTCCCGGGCGGGTGGTGACAGACTCGTTCTCGGTGACATATGAAGTCATCGAGGCAAGGTCGCTGCGGCCTATGAGGGAATATATCTCGAAAGGATTTTCGGCTGTGCCACGGCCCAGCATGTCGAGGTTCACCATCAGCTTGATGTTGGAAACGTCGCTGAACTCCCCTCCTGATGTAAAGAACCTTGCTCCGGCATATTGCTCCTCGCCGGCACCGAAGCCCACGAAGATAACCGAGCGGCGCAGGAACAAGGCATTGCTGCTTAGGATGTTGGCGGCTTCTATCAGGGCGGCCACTCCGGATGCGTTGGCATCGGCTCCGCGGTATACTCCCGTCTTCTGCTCGCCGTCGACCGTGTATGGATAAGTACCGAGATGGTCTATGTGTGCACCGACAAGTATGTATTCTTCGCGAAGGTCCTTGTCATAGCCCTGGAGGACACCCGCTACGTTGCAGGAGCGCAGAGTGTCGCCGTCCTCTATTATGAGGAAACTGTCGCCCTCGTGGCCGGTGAGCATGGTCAGCCCTGCCTGATAGAGCTTGTCGTAGAGATATGCCGCCGCTTTCTCCTCTCCTTTGCTGCCGGCTTTGCGGCCCTGCATCTCAGTAGAACCCAGATATTCGACGTGTCGCCTGAGGTTCGCGGAGAAATCCTGCGCAGCAGAAAAGACTGCGGGCAGGAGGGTGATGAAGAGTGATAAGACCAGTTTTTTCATTACGAATCAGGGCATCGCTCAAAGATAATACCAGATTTGCAAAAAAAAAGTGGTATCTTTATCGAAATAAACCTTACCTATGAAAAAACTATTCTTGTTTCTCGCACTGACATTGTGCATAAGCGCCTATGCTCAGGATGATGCCCTGAGACTCATCACGGAGAATCCCGACCGAGCTGCCAACAATATGCACTCGTATGAGTTCGACCCCATCGTCGACACCAAGGCGCCCAAGGGTTTCAAACCTTTCTATATTTCTCATTACGGCCGTCACGGATCGCGCTATGAGCAGAATTCAACCTTCGCCCGCAGGGCAATGGAAGGGTTCGCATATCTGGATTCGCTCAATCTGCTCACCGAGACCGGCAAGGCTCTCTATGCAGACGTGGCTGCAGTGGTCGACGCCCACAAGGGTATGGAAGGCTCCCTGACTCCCCGCGGCGCCCGCGAGCACCAGATGCTGGCCCAGAGGATGGTGGCGCGATTCCCGGCAGTGTTCAAGAACAAGGACCGCTGGGAGGTCAACAGCTTCTCCAGCACAAACTTCCGCTGCATTGTGAGTATGTGCAACTTCACCAATGCTCTGAATGAGGAGAGTCCCCGCCAGGAGTTCACTTTCACCAGTGCGGAACGTTTCATGAGATATATCAACCCCAGCCTCAACATACCGAGGCCCGGCGTTCCCCCGCCCCCGGCACCGTCTGCAGAC
>JAFWSX010000029.1 GCA_017519185.1 Bacteroidales bacterium
AGCAGAAAGAAGGTCTGAGGGAACATGGCCACCCCGGCCAGGGAAGAGGGAGGTTGCCTGCTGGATGCGAGTTATCGCGCAGCGATGACGAAGCAGACAGTAGGAGGGTACGAAGGAGCGCAGCGACTGAGCTTCCCGAAGGCCTTGCTTTCTGCGGCAAGGCGAGCTGCTGCCGTGACTTGTGTCAGGAACTGATTAAAGGTGGGATACTGGCTCCATCTGTACAAGGTCTGCAAAAATGTGACACACCTTGTATACTTGTATTTTTCAAGATGCTAAGTATTAGGGTGTTACGAATTCGCCCCGTGCAAGGTCTGCGGTATTTTTGCAGACCTTGTACAAAACACACACAGAATCTGAATTAAAGCAGAACGGGCAAGGTGTGCGCCAAAAATACCCACCTTGCCCGCAAAACGCCATATAATTACTACCTTTAACAAGATTATAAAGAGTAATTGCTATGAGCATAGCCGATGCATTCGAAAAGGCTTTTCAGCGCAAGCAGGAGAAAGGCTGGGAGAAGATATATGTTGTAGTTGATATCCACGACACAATCCTGCGTGCCTGCTATGACAAGACCGAAGCCTATGACTATTTCCCTTATGCCAAAGAGGCACTGCAGATGATGTCCTATCGAGACGATATATGTCTTATCCTCTGGAGCGGCAGCCCCCTCGAAGTCCTGGAAACCTACCAGGCCCGCTTCGCAGCCGACGGAATCCGCTTCGAACATATCAATGAGAACCCCGAAGTAGAGAACAGCGCCTACCAAAACTTCGACAAGAAACTCTACTTCAACGTCGGCATCGACGACCGCTTTGGCTTCGATCCCGAAACTGACTGGGAGCAAGTGATAGAAGCACTGGCTAGACAGGATGCAGAACACATTGCTTAACCTTGTTCTGAACCTATTTGAAAAAATATTCCTACATTACACCCCGAAAACCAAATAAACTATACAGATGAAAAAGATATTTTCGATTTTATTTGTTGCTGCGTTGTGCGTGTTCGTGGCGAATGCGGCTGATGAGAAGGTGCAGGTTACTGCCGAGAAGGCTGCGGCTGCGCTTGATTCGCTGGCAATGCTGCCGGACCTGCCGATGCAGACCCAGATTGTTCCGTCCAATGTCGACAAGCATCCGCTGTCGATGGCTATTGTGAAACCGGTGGGCCAGCCCAAGGCTATCGTGGTTTTCTCTCACGGTATGGCTGAGCACAAGGAGCGCTATTATCCCTTTATGCAGTATCTCGCAAAGCACGGCTATGTCTGCGAGATGCACGACCATCGCGGTCACGGCGGCAGCATCACCAAGAAAGCCGGTCTCGGCGATTTCGGCACCAACAAGGTGCGCGCTATCAGCGATGACCTGCAGCAGATGGTGCTCTATATGAAGGAGCAGTATCCTGACCTTCCGGTATATCTGTTCTGCCACAGTATGGGAACTATGGTGGGCCGTATGTACCTTCAGGACTATGACTCATCAATCGACAAGATCGTTCTCTGCGGACCTCCGTCAGGCGGCAATCGCAAGGTTGACTTCAAGACCAGGTGGAGAAACTTCTGGGCTCCCCACAAGACCCGCAGCAGCCGCTCTTTTGCAAATATGGACGATGGCGGCCTGCAGAACAGCTGGCTCTCTGTAAACGAGGATAACGTAAGGGCATATAACGCTGACCCTCTGTGTGGCTATGCCTTCACCAACAACGGTAACTACAACCTGGCTCGGATGTCGCAGGAGATTGCAAAGCCCGACTGGGGCATCGACAATCCCAACCTCAAGCTGATGCTCATCGGCGGCGAGAACGACCGCGCTATCGGCAGCCCCGAGAGGTTTGCGCAGCTGGTAGAGTTTGTAAAGTCACAAGGCTACAAGAGCGTAGACAGCAAGATCTACCTTGGCCTCAAGCACGAACTGCTTCTTGAAATCAACAAAGAGGCTATCTGGGCCGATGTAATGGCATTTTACGACAGATAAACCGCCAAGATGAAAAGATTTCTTTTCTTTCTGGCAGTAATGCTTACATCCTGCGCACAGAATGAAGAGTATTACTATGACTTGAGTACCCGCCCAGGCGCGGGTACTCTGGTTATTGAAGATATACCCGACGGGAACTGGAAAGTGACGGCAGTCATCGGTTCCCCGACAGAGCCGGGAGTGACGACGATATTGGCAGAGACCAGAAGACTGTTTGTTGAGAATCTTGAGACAAAGCCCGGCGAGTTTGTGACTTGCACCTTCGTCGTCAATAAACGCGACAGCGTGATATCTCCCGGCAACATCGTCAGACTCAGTGAGAGGGAACGTGACAAACTTGACTGGGACAGCAATCTCTCGTTTGAATTCACAGGTGCGCATCCCCAAGTCCAATCAATAAAAGTTGAACCTGCGGACAAGGATGTCATTACCCTTTTCCTCTGCGGGGATTCCACTACCGTAGACCAGGATGACGACCCGTGGGCAAGCTGGGGGCAGATGATTACCAGATTCTTCGACGATAAGGTAGCCGTGGCCAATTACGCAGAAAGCGGCCGCAGTTCAAACACTTTCATATTCGAGAAGCGCCTGGAGAAGATAATGTCAGTAGCCCGCAAAGGTGATTATATTTTTTCCGGTTTCGGACACAATGACGAAAAGCAGAAGGATCCGGACAGCGGAGCATACGGACATTTCACCAAGTATATGCAGATGTATGTCGACAGCGCCGCCAAGGCTGGCTGCACGGCAATCCTGCTGACTCCGACTGCGCGAAGGAATTTCGACGGCGAAGGCAAGAGCGTCAACACTCACGGAGATTTCCCGCAGGCGACAAGAGACCTGGCGGAAAAGGACGGAGTAGCGATGATCGACTTGACTGAAATGGTGACTGCCCTGTATGATGCATTGGGCGTCGATGATTCCAGGAAACTGCTGGTACACTATCCAGCAAACAGCTTTATCGGTCAGGATGCCGAACTTGCAGACAATACGCACTTTAATCCCTTCGGTGCATATGAGGTGGCGAAATGTGTCCTTCAAGGCATCAGGGACCTGCAACTTCCGCTGGCAGGGCATATAAAGGATTTCGTAAGTTTCGATCCTGCTCATCCAGATGAACCGGATTCTTTTGTCTGGACTTTTGCAGGAATAAACGCCAACAAGCCCGAAGGAAACTGATATTAGAACACTCTCCATTTTGTAAATTCAAAATTATTATCGTCCTTTGTAGAAAATAACAAGAATGATCCGCGGACTTCATATGCACCACCATCACCATATCGACTGATAAGGGTAGGTGTTTGCACATATCTCCGCCAACATATACGCAAAAGCCTGCTCTTATATCGAGTAGGCTTTTTTGTTATGAAAAGGACAGGAAAGGTGGATGAAATCCTTTCCTTAAACAAAGAATTAAAACAGGATTTAGATATGAACGACATGCGCATTGCAATTCAAGCCAAGGGCCGTCTGAGCGAAGACAGCCTGGAGTTCCTCAAAGATTCCGGCATAAGGATCGACGAACTCAAACGCAAGTTCCTTGCGAAGGCTGCCAATTTTCCTATGGAAGTGCTCTACCTCAGAGACGACGACATCCCCGGCGTAGTGGCCGACGGTTCCGCCGATATCGGCATTGTGGGGCTGAACGAGGTTTTGGAGTCTGAGGCTGACGTGGAAATAGTAAGGAAAATGGACTTCGGCGACTGCCGTATCTCCCTCGCGATTCCCAAAGCTCAGGAATATACCGGTCCTTCATTCTTCAACGGAAAGAAGATAGCCACCTCGTATCCCAAGATTCTGAGCAAGTGGCTTGACGAAAACAATGTCGATGCTGAAATCAGGGTCATCCTCGGTTCCGTGGAGATCTCTCCGGCAGCCGGCATAGCCGACGCAATCTTCGACATCGTATCTTCAGGCGGAACCCTGATCTCAAACGGCTTGAAGGAAGTCCACACTGTCGTGGAGTCGCAGGCAGTGCTTATCGCTAACAGGAATCTGAGCGCTTCCAAGCGCAGGCTCCTCGATTCTATGCTCTTCCGCTTCGACGCAGTGATTGACAGCCGCGGCAAGAAATATATCCTGATGAACATCCCCACCGACAAGGTGTCTGAAGCCGTGAAGATACTGCCTGCAATGCGAAGCCCCACCGTGATGCCTCTTGCTGCAGAAGGATGGTGCTCCCTGCACTCAGTTGTTGAAGAAGTGGGAATGTGGGACAAGATTGAAAAACTCAAGGCACTCGGAGCCGAAGGAATCCTTGTGCTGCACCTAGATAAAGTTATTGCCTAATGGAAATATTCGTTAATCCCCCGAAGGAACAGTGGAGTGAGCTGATGGCTCGTGTTTCCACCAATGATGACGACATTGCCGCCATCGTGAGTGACATATTGCGTAAGGTAAAAGACGGCGGTGACGCTGCGATCAGGCAGATTGCCACTGACGTCGAAGGTTTCTGCCCGGACTCTTTCCTGGTCAGCGAAGATGAGATCGCCGCTGCTGAAGAACTGGTCAGCGCCAAGTTGCAGAGAGCTATCAATGCCTCAGCCCGCAATATCCGCGAGTTCCATCAGGCCCAGCGTCCTGTTCCCGTGGAGATTGAAACAATGAGCGGAGTGATGTGCCGCCGCAGGGCGATGCCCATCGAAAAAGTGGGTTTGTATATCCCTGGAGGCAGTGCGCCCCTATTCTCCACTTTGCTGATGCTGGCCATTCCGGCCAAGCTGGCAGGCTGCAAGGAAATCGTGCTCTGCACCCCCTGCGGCAAGGACGGGCAGGTCAATCCCGCAGTGCTCTTTGCGGCTTCGGTTTGCGGGGTGAACAAAATATACAAGATCGGTGGGGCCCAGGCAATCGCTGCGATGGCCTACGGCACCGAGAGCGTTCCGAAGGTGATGAAGATATTCGGTCCGGGCAACCGTTTCGTGACCAAGGCGAAACAGATGGTCAGCGCAGCCGGAGTGGCAATAGATATGCCGGCCGGACCTTCCGAGGTGATGGTGATGGCCGATGAGAATGCCAGGGTTTCATTCGTGGCTTCGGACCTGCTTTCGCAGGCGGAACACGGCCCTGACAGCCAGGCCATCCTGGTGTGCAATGACGAGATTCTGGCCAACGAGGTGTATATGGAAGTCGAGGCCCAGGCTGAAGACCTGCCACGCAGGGAAATAGTCGAGAAGGCTCTTGAGAACAGCCGTATAGTGGTCTTCGACGATGTCGACACGATGGTGGAATTTGCCAACGGCTATGCCTCCGAGCACCTTATCATAAATATGGAAGATCCGTGGAGCGTGGCAGACCGCATCACCGCTGCCGGCAGTGTTTTCATCGGCCCGTATTCTCCCGAAAGTGCGGGAGACTATGCTTCCGGCACCAACCACACCCTTCCCACTATGGGCTGGGCGGCTTCATACAGCGGCGTTGGGCTCGACAGCTTCCTGCACTTCATAACCTACCAGGAGCTTTCAAAGAAAGGCCTGCTGTCGCTGAGCAACGTGATCATCAGCATGGCCGACGCAGAAGGACTTACCGCTCACGGCAACGCTGTGAAGGTAAGGCTTTACAACAATAAAATCGAGAAGAGATATGATGACTGACATTTCAGGTCTGGTCAGGGCAAACATTGCTGTCCTGAAGCCATATTCGACAGCAAGGGATGAGTACAAAGGCGCGTTGGGAGTCTTCCTCGACGCCAATGAAAATCCCTATCAGAACGGATACAACCGATATCCTGCTCCGGCCCAGAAAGAGAAGGTGCGCGCCCGCATCGCAGCCCTCAAGGGCGTGAAGCCCGAAAATCTCTTTATGGGCAACGGCAGCGACGAGTGCATAGACCTCTGCTACCGCGTGTTCTGCGAGCCGAGGGTGGACAATGCCATCTCGATTGCTCCGAGCTACGGAATGTATGGAGTCTGTGCGGACATCAACGACGTCGAGTTCCGCAGCGTGCCTCTGCGTGAAGACTTCTCACTTCCGGTGGAGGAACTGCTGAAGGCTGCCGACGGGCATTCCAAGCTGATGTTCCTCTGTTCGCCCAACAACCCGAGCGCCAATGCCTACGAGCCTGAGCAGCTGCTGCAGATTGTGGAGCGGTTCAATGGAATAGTCGTGGTAGACGAGGCATACGTTGACTTCTCAAGCAAAGGCAGTCTCAAGTCGTATATCGGCAAATATCCCAACCTTATAGTGCTCCAGACACTGTCAAAGGCCTATGGCATGGCCGGCCTCAGAGTGGGACTTGCCATCGCCGGTGAGAAGATCATTTCAATCTTCAAACAGGTGAAATATCCCTACAACATCGGCGTGGACACACTCTCGATTGCCGAGAAGAATCTGGAAAAAGATATTGCCGGGCAGATTGCGGAAATCAAGGCTCAGCGCGATATGCTGGCCCGCATACTTCCTGAGTTCCGCTGCGTGGAAAAAGTGTATCCCAGCGATGCCAATTTCCTGCTGGTCAAGGTTACTCGAGCTCGCGAGCTTTACGAAAAACTGATAGCCGAAGAGCTCATCGTCAGGGACCGCTCTACTACCAAGGGCTGCGAAGGATGCCTTCGCATAACGGTGGGTACTCCCGAAGAAAACAAGAAACTGATAGATATCATAAGTGATTATGACAAACCCTAGCAAGAAAGTCCTTTTCATCGACCGTGACGGCACCATACTCGTCGAGCCTATGCCCAGCGAGCAGGTGGATTCGTTCGACAAGATGGATTTCGTGGAAGGTGCAATCAGCGCCCTCAAGAGCCTAGCCGGCCTTGACTATGAGCTGGTACTCGCCAGCAACCAGGACGGCCTCGGTACGGCAAGTTTTCCCTATGAAGACTACATCGGGCCGCACAGCCTGATGGAGAGGGTGCTCGCCAGCGAAGGGGTACGCTTTGCCGAAGAACTTATAGATCCGACTTTTCCGGCAGACAACGCACCTACCCGCAAACCTGGCATCGGTATGTTCACAAAGTATCTGGAGGGTGGCTATAACCTTGCGGACAGTTATGTTATCGGTGACCGCGCAACCGATGTGCAGCTGGCAAAGAACCTGGGCTGCAAGTCGATACTCTTGGATGTAGAAGGGAAATCTTCGGATTCTGACGCGACATTCGTGGCCCGAAGCTGGGCTGATGTCGCCGAATTCCTCAGAAGGGACTGCCGCGTGGCGACAATTGTGCGCAATACTCGCGAAACACAGATCAGCGTCACCGTTGACCTTGACGGCCGCATTCCGAGCAGTGTTTCCACAGGCCTTAAATTCTTCGACCATATGCTGGAGCAGATAGTTCACCACGGAGGCGTGAGCCTGCAGATTGCCGCCAAGGGCGACCTGGAAGTGGACGAGCATCATACTATGGAGGATGTGGCCATAGCCCTAGGCACTGCGATAGGCAAGGCTCTCGGCAACAAGGCAGGCATCGCCCGTTACGGTTTCGCCCTTCCTATGGACGAGTGCGACGCCATCGTCGTGATGGACCTTGGCGGAAGGATAGACTTCGCCTGGGACGTTACCTTCACAAGGGAATATGTCGGAGACACGCCCACCGAGATGTTCAAGCATTTCTTCGCGTCGCTGACTGCGGCAATGCAGTGCAACCTGCACATCAGGGCACGGGGAGAGAACAACCATCATCTGGCCGAAGCAGTCTTCAAGGCTTTCGCCCGCTGTCTGCGCAGCGCCGTGGCCCACATTCCGTTCAATTTCGAACTTCCTAGCAGCAAAGGACTCTTATGATAGCTATCGTAAATTATGGTGTCGGGAACATCCGTTCCGTCGTCAATGCCCTCAATCGGGCAGGGGTGACGGAGCCTGTGCTCACGGCTGAGCCGGAACTTCTCGCCAAAGCTGACAAGGTGGTGCTTCCCGGAGTGGGCGACGCATCCTGCGCAATGGCGGCCCTGAGAGACTGCGGCCTTGCGGAGTTCATACCGACCCTGACCCAGCCGGTGCTGGGAATCTGCGTAGGCCTTCAGCTGATGTGCCGTCGCTCTGAAGAAGGAGATGTGAAGTGTATGGGCATCTTCGACACCGATGTGGTCCGTTTCCAGCCTGCCGAAGGGCTCAAGATTCCCCATATGGGCTGGAATTCGATAAGTGACCTGAAAACCGGACTGTTCAAAGGCTTGAAGGAGGGCAGTTACGTATATTATGTGCATTCATACTATCCGCAGCTTTGCGGAGACACAATAGCTGCCACCCGCCACGGCGTGGCATTCAGCGGCGCCCTTGCCCGCGGCAATTTCTATGGCACCCAGTTCCACCCGGAGAAGAGCGGTGAGGTCGGCACCTTGATAATCAAGAATTTTCTGGAATTATGATACAGATCATTCCTGCAATAGACATAATCGACGGACGCTGCGTCCGGCTCAGCCAGGGCGATTACGGCCGCAAGAAGGTGTATGACGCAAGCCCTCTGGATATGGCTCTGGCCTATCAGGATGCCGGTGTCGGACGCCTGCATCTGGTGGACCTCGACGGCGCGAAGCAGAGTGCTCCTGCAAACCTTAGGGTGCTGGAGCAGTTGGCATACCGCACGTCCCTGGAGATAGAGTGGGGAGGGGGCATAAAGACGCTCGATGCACTTAAGGCTGTCTTTGACAGCGGCGCGACTTACGGCATCTGCGGAAGCGTGGCTGCCCTCAAGCCGGAACTGTTCCGTGAATGGCTCATCGCTTTCGGAGCCAAGGTGATTCTGGGAGCCGACATAAGGGACGGAAAAGTGGCCGTAAACGGCTGGCTTGAGGACACCAGACTCAGTATCGAAGAACTGATCGACCTCTTTGCAGGAGACGGTCTCGGCAATGTGATATGCACCGACATCAGCAAGGACGGTATGCTTCAGGGACCTTCCTTCGAACTTTACAGAGACCTGCAGCAGCACTATGACGCTATCGACATCACTGTCAGCGGCGGCATCAGCGGTATGGCAGACATAGAGAAGTTAGAGGAATTAGGGCTTCGAAAAGTAATAGTCGGTAAAGCTATATATGAAGGACGTATTACATTAAAAGACATAGAACATTTTAGAGCCTGAAAGGCGTTGGGTAAGTCCCGTCCCCTTGGGAAGGGATTTAGGGATGGGGCTACAAAAAGAGATAATGTGCGGTGGGTAAATTGATTCGAAAGCTCCACCAATGCTTGTAAAACAAAAAAGATATAATAAAGTGATAGAAATAGTAATTGCACGATGGTCGCAAAGAGGATAATACCTTGTCTGGACGTCAAGGACGGAAGGACCGTCAAGGGCATCAACTTCGTCTCGCTGAGAGATGTGGGTGACGCCGTGGAACTCGGCCGCCGCTACAGCGACGAAGGAGCCGATGAACTGGTATACCTGGACATAAGCGCCACCTTCGAAGGCCGCCGCACATTCTGCTCCCTGGTGGAGAAGATAGCCCTTGCCATAAACATTCCCTTCACTGTAGGCGGAGGCATAAGCAGCGTAGATGATGCTGCAAGACTGCTGGATGCCGGCGCAGACAAGATAAGCGTCAACACCGCTGCCATCAAGAATCCTCAGCTGATAAGTGACATCGCATCGAAATACGGCAGCCAGTTCGTCGTGATTGCCATAGACGCGCGTCAGGTGGATGGCCGTTGGATGGCGACCACTCACGGGGGCAAGTTCCCCACCGACAAGGAACTTTTCAGCTGGGCTCACGAAGCGCAGGAACGCGGAGCGGGAGAACTGCTGTTTACATCTATGGATCACGACGGCACGAAGGCAGGCTATCCGCTCGCGACCTACCGTGAACTGAACCGGCTTCTGAGCATTCCCGTGATAGCTTCAGGCGGAGCCGGAAGCATCCAGGATATAGCGGATGTGCTTGGAGAAGGGTGCGCTGACGCTGCCCTTGCTGCAAGCATCTTCCATCTGGGAGAAATCCGCATCCCTGACCTTAAACGCGAATTGAAAAAACTTAACATACCAGTACGAATATGACCTTTGATGATTTTAAACTCGATAAATGCGCCGACGGCCTGCTGCCTGTCATAGTTCAGGACGACAACACCCTCAAGGTGCTGATGCTCGGCTATATGAACCGCGAAGCTTTCGACAAGACCGCAGCAGAGGGAAAAGTCACTTTCTTCAGCCGCAGCCGCAACTGCCTCTGGACAAAAGGAGAGACCAGCGGCAACTTCCTGAATGTGGTGACGATGTATCCCGACTGCAATATGGATACCCTTCTGGTGAGGGCCATTCCGGACGGGCCGACCTGCCACCGCGGCACTACGGCTTGTTTCGACACGCGTGAGAACGAGCGCTTTATGGGTACCCTGCAGGCCTGCATCCGTCAGCGCCACAAGGATATGCCCGAAGGCTCATACACCACTCATCTCTTCACCAAGGGCGTCAACAAAATAGCCCAGAAAGTGGGAGAGGAAGCTGTCGAAACTGTGATCGAAGCGGTCGACGGCAATAAGGAACGCTTCCTTTATGAGGCCGGCGACCTTGTCTATCACCTTCTCGTTCTATGCGAGCAGATGGGATTCGGCATCGAAGACCTCGAAGAAGAACTCGCAAAAAGGCACAAAACAAATTAAGTTTAGTATCTTTGCGCGATTATCGCCGATAACAGTATGGGGCTTTTTTTCAGAAGAAACAAACAGGAACAACCTGAGCAGAAAAAATCGCTGGACGAAGGTCTGGGCAAGACCAGAAGGTCGTTCTTCGACAAGGTGTCTCACGCGCTGATGGGCAAGTCGGTAGTTGATGCCGATGTGCTCGATTCCATCGAAGAGGCGCTGATAGCATCAGACGTCGGGGCAGACACCACGATGAAGATCATAGAGCGTCTTGAAGCACGCGTGGCCCGCGACAAATTCCTCGGCAGCGAAGAGCTCAACCGGATTCTCTGTGAAGAAATCTCGGATATGCTTTGCGCCGATGCCAATGAGTCTGAAGATATTTTCGATTTCTCGAAGAAGCCGTATGTCATAATGGTGGTCGGCGTGAACGGTGTGGGCAAGACTACTACAATAGGTAAGCTCGCCTCGCAGCTCAAGAACGAGGGCAAGAAGGTAATCCTCGGCGCTGCCGATACCTTCCGCGCCGCTGCGGTCGACCAGCTTACAATCTGGGCAGAGCGTGCCGGAGTCGAGATCGTCAAGCAGCAGATGGGCAGCGATCCTGCCAGCGTCGCCTTCGACACCGTCAAGAGTGCGGTGGCCAAGGATGCCGATGTAGTCATCATCGACACTGCCGGACGTCTCCACAACAAGGTAAACCTGATGAACGAACTGACCAAGATCCGCAACGTGATGCGCAAGGTTATTCCTGACGCACCTCACGACGTGATGCTTGTGATCGACGGTTCTACCGGCCAGAACGGCTTCAACCAGGCCAAGGAGTTTACCAAGGCGACGGATGTCACCTGCCTTGCCGTCACAAAACTCGACGGCACTGCAAAGGGCGGCGTCGTGATCGGTATCAGCGACCAGTTCCAGATACCCATCAAGCTCATCGGTGTTGGCGAGAAGATAGAAGACCTGCGCCCCTTCGACAAGAAAGAATTTATTGAATCACTATTTAAGTAAGATATGACCGTTTCGTATAATTGGTTGAAAGACTATCTGAAGTTCGATCTTCAACCTGAGAAAGTAGCTGAAATCCTGACATCAACCGGCCTTGAGGTCGAGCATATAGAGACTGTAGAACAGATTCCCGGAGGTCTCGAGGGCGTAGTCGTAGCCCACGTACTGGAATGCACCGAGCATCCGGATTCTGACCACCTGCACGTGACCAAGCTTGACGTGGGTACAGGTGAGCCCCTGCAGGTTGTCTGCGGAGCTCCCAACGTGGCTGCAGGCCAGAAAGTGCTTCTGGCAACTGTCGGTACGAAACTGGTCAATCTCCAGGGCGAAGAGCTCAAGCTCAAGAAGTCCAAGATCCGCGGAGTGGAAAGCTTCGGAATGATCTGTGCCGAGGATGAACTTGGCATCGGCGAAGACCACTCAGGCATTATGGTTCTGGATGACTCAGCTGTTCCCGGAACACCCGCACGCGTTGCCCTTAACCTCAAGAGCGACACCGTATATGAGATCGGTCTTACTCCTAACCGTATTGACGGCGCTTCTCACATCGGTGCTGCCCGCGACCTCTATGCATACTGCAAGCTCAACGGCATTCCCGCAGAATGGACCCTTCCTTCAGTAGACGGTTTCGCCACTGAAGCCGGTGAATCCATTCCTGTTGAGGTGGTGGATCCCGACGGTGCTCCGAGATATATCGGCATTACTATTATAGACGTGAAGGTGGGCCCGTCACCCGACTGGCTGCGCGAGCGCCTCAACGCCATCGGCCAGCATCCAATCAACAACGTAGTGGATGTGACCAACTTCATCCTCAACGAAATGTGCCAGCCACTGCACGTCTTCGACATTTCGAAAATCAACGGTGGCAAAGTCATCGTCCGCAAAGCTGCGGAAGGGGAGAAGATAGTTACCCTCGACGGCATCGAGAGGACTCTCTCTGCTGATGATATGGTCATTGCCGACGCCAAGGGACCGATGTGTATCGCAGGTGTGTTCGGCGGTGAGGATTCTGGTGTGACAGAAGCCACACGCGACGTGTTCCTGGAGTGCGCATATTTCAATCCCGTATATATCCGCAAGACTTCCAAGAGGCACGCTCTCCAGACCGATGCTTCTTTCCGCTACGAACGCGGCATCGACATCGACAATGCTATGTATGCTGCAAAGAGAGCTGCTATGCTCATTGCTGAGCTCGGCGGCGGCCACATAGTCGGCAAGGTCCAGGAGTTCTATCCCCAGAGGAACGAAAGGGCTGTAGTAGATCTTAATTTCTCAAGGATGGAGTCGCTTATCGGCAAGAAGATTGGTGCCGACAAGATAGTCGAGATCCTTTCATACCTCGGATTTGAGATGCTCGGCAGATATGAGGAAGGTTGCCGTGTGGCAGTTCCTGCCTACAGGGTGGATGTAACCCGCGAATGTGACGTAGTTGAGGAAGTCCTCCGCATCTATGGCTACAACAACATCGAATTCCCCGACGGAATGAGAGTTTCAGTGAGCCCGACCAGCCATCCGGACAACGAAGTCATCCGAAAGGAAGTTTC
The DNA here is from genome assembly GCA_017519185.1 of Bacteroidales bacterium. GTDB lineage: Bacteria > Bacteroidota > Bacteroidia > Bacteroidales > UBA932 > Equibacterium. The sequence goes on from JAFWSX010000029.1 coordinate 13,044, forward strand.
AGACTTTTTCAGTCACAACGGTTTCCTCGAGATAATGAACAACTCTCTGACCAAGAGTTCATACTATGACAATCTGGAGACATATCCCGCATCTAAGCTGGTGAAGCTCCTCAATCCCCTCAGCGCTGACCTCGACAGTATGCGTCAGACCCTGCTGTTCGGAGGCCTTGAGGTAGTGTCTTACAACATCAAGCGTCAGTGCGGCAGCCTTAGGCTGTATGAAATCGGCAATGTCTACAACTACCGCGCAAGGGAAGATGATCCGCTCAGCGGCAACAACCTGGCCAACTACAGTGAGCACACAAGTATGGTACTGCTTATGAGTTCTCCTGCCGAGAAGGCCTGGCGCAACGAGGTGCCCGCAGGCAACTACTTCCTTCTGAAGGGATATCTCGAGACACTGGTAAAACGCCTCGGAATGGACCTCTATGCAATGGAAGCTGTTTCGGCTCCTGAAGACATCTATGCCGAAGGAATGGAATATAAACTCCAGGGCAAGACCTTCGCTACACTCGGTACCGTTTCAAAGAAGCTGCTGAAGGCTTTCGACATCAAACAGCAGGTTTTTGCCGCTGAGATATCCTGGCCTGTCCTCTTCGAAATAGTTCGTCGCAACAAGGTCAAATACAAAGAGATGCCCCGCTATCCGGAAGTACGCCGTGACCTGGCGCTTCTCCTCGACGAAAACGTATCGTTCAGCGATCTGCGCAAGACTGCTTTCCAGACTGAAAAGCAGATGCTCAAGAACGTATCGCTCTTCGATGTCTACCGCGGCGACAAGATCCCTGCAGGCAAGAAGCAGTATGCTTTGAATTTCGTCATCCAGAATCCCGACCAGACGCTTACCGACAACGATGTCGAGAGGATTATGGGCAAGATACTGGGCGCATTTGAAAACAAGCACAGGGCTGCTCTCCGATAGAGAACAACCCTGCGTCTTAGAATTTCCGTAAGACTATAGCTCTTTCAGCCAGATATTCTTGAAGAGTATCGGTGAGCCTTCGCTTTGAAGGCAGATGTAACCGCTGTCATATGTGAAACCGGTGCACTCGTTTTGCAGTACGCCGTTTACGTAGCTTGTGATGTGGTTTCCTTCGCAGATAATATCGACTTTGTTCCATTCGCCGACAATGAACTCCGTCGGGGCTTCCTTCTTTTCAATCCTGGGACTGCGGCCGCGCTCTGCAGCCCAAGCCCGCATTTCGTCGGTTACTTCGTTGCAGTCACTGCCGTTAATCATCAGGAAGTCTCCCGCACTGTTGGCAGACAGCTGGTTTTCGAGGCAGGGCGGCCACTTGCGGTCGGGCGGCACTTGCGCGTTGATGAAAATGCCGCTGTTGCCGGGCACTTCCGGATACATATATTCCACGTGCAGTAAATAGTTGGAATAAGGCTCCTTGGTCCTCATATATCCGTAGGGCTGACCCATGATGATAATCTCTTTTCCGTCGGTGACTCCGAACACCTGATTGAAAGGCACCTGGTCTCCGAACTGGTCCTCTACGAGAAAGAATTCCCAATTGTTCAAATTCCTGCCGTTGAACAGGACAGTCTTCTTGCAGGACGTGAATGCCATCACGGATGCAACTGTCAGGATACAGGTCAGAAAACGTTTCATATCAGTTATCTTCTTGCTATTCCGATATAGTAAAGCAGGGTGGCCAGTGAGCTGATGGCTGCAATGAAGTAGGTGTATGCAGCCCATTTGAGAGCGTCGATGGCCATCGGCCTGGTGTCGTAGTCGACAACGCCGGACTGTGTGAGCCAGTTTATTGCCCTGCTGCTGGCATTGACTTCTACCGGAAGTGTTATCAGGCTGAAAAGCGTGGTGACTGCAAAAAGCGCAATCCCAATCCAGAGTAGGTCGGGGAATACGTTGATGAGCAGCATTCCTGCAAGTATCACCCACTGGACAGTCATCGAGGCTATGTTGACCACGGGGACAAGGGCCGAGCGCATCCTCAGCGGTGCATAGGAAGTGGCATCCTGCACAGCGTGCCCGGTTTCGTGAGCGGCGACGGCGGCTGCCGCGATGCTGCAGCTGTTGTAGACGTCCTCGCTCAGGGCGATGGTCTTCTTGGTCGGGTCATAGTGGTCGGTCAGCGAGCCGTTGGTAGGTATCACGCTGACATCATAGATGCCGTTGTCGTAGAGCATTTTCTGGGCTACCTGGGCTCCAGTCAGGCCGGAGCTGAGCCTTATTTGTGAATACTTTGCAAACCTGCTCTTGAGCGTGCCCTGTACGAGCAGGCTCAGAATCGTGAGAACGATAAATATTAACCAAATCATCATAATACACAAATATAACAAAAAAAGAGCACTTGAATCAAGCGCTCTTTTTTAAGTCTTTTCAGTACCGTCAGGCTTCCTGCGAGGGAAGTACAGATACGAATGATTTGTTTTCCCTGGTCTTCCTGAAAGTAACCACACCGTCAGTTAAAGCGTAAAGAGTATGATCTTTGCCCATTCCGACGTTCTGGCCCGGATTGTGGACCGTACCTCTCTGACGCACGAGGATATTGCCAGCCTTGGCAACCTGTCCGCCGAACAATTTCACGCCTAAGCGTTTGCTTTCCGATTCGCGGCCGTTCTTTGAACTACCGACACCTTTTTTGTGAGCCATAATCTAAACGTTTTAATTATGCGATTTCTTCAATTTGAATTTTGGTAAGGTACTGGCGATGTCCGTTCTTCTTGCTCATGCCTTTGCGGCGGATCTTGTGGAAAACGATAACCTTGTCAGCCTTGCAATGCTCCATTACGGTAGCCTTTACACTTGCACCCTTCACATAGGGGGCTCCGACCTGGACGTTGCCGTCATTGTCGGTAAGGAGAACTTTGTCAAAGTCGATTGAGGAACCTTCCTCGGCTGCCAGACGGTTCACGAAAATCTGATTGCCTTTCTCAACCTTGAACTGTTGTCCAGCAATGTCTACGATTGCGTACATAAAAATAAATTTTTAAAAATTTATAGCTGCAAGCGGATATTGTTCAATCACTAAATATCTCTTTTTCAAAAGCTTAACAGCTGTCATCCTTCTTTGGGAGTGCAAATATACAGTTTTTATTTGTACCAGCAAATTTTTTTACTACTTTTGTAACGCAAGTGTTATTTTCGTTTCGTACAGACGAAACTCGTGTAAGCTACTAAAACCTAAATGGAAATACTTTTCGCTTATGAAAAACCGGCGGAGGGTGCTCAGTTCATAGCACGCAAAGACGAATCCGCCAAGTTGATCAGATGCGTCAAAAATAAAAAGAAGACTGTCATCTACGGTGCGCCGAAGACAGGAAAGACCTCACTGGTGAGGAACGTCTTCCAGACGTTGAAGAGAAGCGGTTTCCGCGACCTGGTCATCAGTTTCGACCTGTTCAACATACGCTCCAGGACCCAGTTTATGGAAATGCTCTCCCGGGAGCTCCTTCCGGTCTTCGAGAGGTACAACGTGCAGTCACCGCTGCCGCTTGACATCAATCCTTCGAATGTGTCTGAAAAGCTGATGATGGACCTTCCTGATATGATGGCCCAGCATTTCGGTCTGAATATAGTCATCTATTTCAACGAATTCCAGAACATACTCGGTTTCGACCAGGGCGACAAGTTCCTGGAGGACTATTCCGGTGTCGTCCGCAAGCACCATTCAGTTTCGTATATCTTCTCAGGTTCTTGCATCAACCGTATGAAGTACATCTTCAACGAGCTTGGCTGTTTCGGCAATGACGTCGAAAAGATATACCTCGGCGCTATTGACCGCAAACCCTTCACTGACTACATCGTTTCGACCTTCCAGCGTACCGGCAGGGTCATCGAGCAGGATATGGCCGAAGAAATCTATGATTTCTGCAAGGGGCATCCGTGGTATACCCAGCACTTCGCTTCGATATGCTACGACAGCACCATCGGCTACATCAACCAGAACATCATCACCCACGCCCGTGAGGCGCTTATTTACGTTCACGATTCCAATTTCAGGGAAATAATGAGGGAACTCACCACCAACCAGGTGAATTTCCTGATGGCTGTCAACGAGAAGGTGTCCCGTTTCTGCTCGGCTGACGTACTCGAGCAGTACAACCTCATCAGTTCCGCCCACGTGGCCAGGGTGAAGGATTCCCTTCTCAAGAAAGAAATCATTACGATGGACGACGAGGGAAACGTTTCCCTCATCGACCCGCTTTTCGAATATTGGCTTAAATATTTTTATTTTATTGAATAGGATATGAAAAAGTTTCTTTTGATCGTTGCGGCACTCGCAATGTCTTTCGGAGCTTATGCTCAGACTCAGGCAGCTCCTGCAAAAACTTATGAATTCAAGGTTGTAAAACAGCTGCCCATCACTTCTGTCAAGAACCAGGCAAGTTCAGGTACCTGCTGGTGCTTCTCTACCATCTCGTTCCTCGAGAGCGAACTGATCAGGAAAGGCCTCAAGGATCCGGACCTCGACCTCAGCGAAATGTTCGTAGTAAGCAAGGCATACCAGGACAAGGCTGAGAAGTATATCCGCCTCGACGGTGTCCTCAATTTCGGACAGGGAAGTGATTTCGGTGATGTGATCGAGACCATCAAGACCTATGGTATCGTGCCCAACACCGTGATGGACGGTCTCAACTACGGTGAGACCCGTCATATGCACAGCGAGATGGAATCTGCACTCAAAGGCTATCTCCAGGCCATCGTAAAAGTTCCCAACCGTCACCTTTCAACTGCCTGGCAGGCCGGCTTCCGCGGCATCCTCGATGCTTATCTGGGAGCCTGCCCCGAGACTTTCCAGTACAAGGGCAAGACCTACACTCCCCAACAGTACAGGGATGAAATCGGCCTGAACAACCTCGACGAGTATATCTCTCTGACTTCGTTCACCCATCATCCTTTCTACACCCAGTTCGCTGTTGAAGTTCCCGACAACTGGCGCTGGACTCCTTCTTACAACCTTCCCATCGACGAACTGATGGAGGTTATGTACAATGCCATCGACAACGGCTACACTGTTGCCTGGGGCTCTGATGTCAGCGAGACCGGTTTCGACCGTCAGGGTATCGGCGTGATGCCTGACGTGCAGGCAGTTGAGGAAGCCGGAAGCGACCAGGCCCGCTGGGTCGGCGTTTCTGCTGAGGACAAGGCAAAACAGCTTGCAACAATGCGCGAGAACGCTCCCGAGATGACCATCACCCAGGAAATGCGCCAGAAAGCTTTCGACAACAAGGAGACTACCGATGACCACGGAATGCACATCTTCGGTACCGCTGTCGACCAGAACGGCACCAAATACTTTATGGTTAAGAACTCCTGGGGCGTTACCGGCAAGTACGACGGAATCTGGTACTGCTCAGACTCTTTCGTAAGGTATAAAACCCTCAACATCCTGGTTCACAAGGATGCTGTCCCGAAAGCAATCAAAGCCAAACTCGGCATCAAATAGCTGAACTGTGAGACGGCACATCCCGAATATCATCACCTGCCTCAATCTCGTATGCGGCTCTGCGGCGGTCATCCTGACGCTCTGGGGCTACTGGTGGCCGGCCTTCTGCTTTATGCTGGCCGGGGCGGTGTTTGATTTCTGCGACGGTGCCGCCGCCCGCGCCCTCGGCGCATATTCGGACATCGGCAAGGCGCTGGACTCGCTGAGTGACATGGTCACCTTCGGGCTGGCTCCTGCGCTGATGTTATTTTCGTGGTATTACAAAATCAATACAGACTATCCTTCCTGGATAGCTTTCATAGCCTTGATCATTGCTCCTTTGTCTGCTGTCCGCCTGGCGCGTTTCAACCTTGACGACAGGCAGAAGACCGGGTTCATCGGGCTTCCGACCCCGGCGCTTGCGATGATTGCCGGAAGTGCAGTGGCCTTCAGCCATATGTGCGTCGCCCACGGAACCGGCTCTTTCCTGTCCTCGCTGATATGCAGCAGCTGGTTCATCCCGGTAGCATCAGTTCTTCTGGCTCTTCTTCTCGTGAGCCGCATCCCTATGTTTTCCCTCAAAGGCGGCAAAGACTCCAGGGCAGTCGCCGTCACTAAGAAAGTATTCTTCATTTCATCGCTCCTGATAGCAGTTCTCTGCATCGTTTTCAGACCGGAAGGAGTTCCGTTCATAGCAGCTCTTTTCCAGATAATCTTCTTCGTTTTCGTCTGGTATCTCGTCCTTCAGGTCATCGTCTCTCTCTTTCCGGAGAAGGCCGAATAGTCTTTTTGTCGACTAAAATCCTGCTTTCGTCTATTTTTCTTCCTGTGGCTTGAAACTTGTGTAATTTTGCGCCAAACAATTACCAGTTCACCATGAGAAGGATATTTCATCTCGCCATCTGCTTCCTCTTGTGCGCCGCGCCGCAGGCGAATGCCAGGCAGTGGACACTGAGGCAATGCATCGATTATGCCCGTGCCAACAATCTTCAGGTAAAGAACGCCCAGTTGAACCAGGCCCTTGCCGAAGAGTCATTGCTCCAGGCCCAGGCTTCAAGATTTCCCACGCTGAATGCATCGTCGTCGCAGAACATTGCCTTTTCGCTTGACGCCGACCCCCGCTACAACGGCAATTATGCCATCCAGTCGGGTGTCACTTTGTTCAACGGAGGCCGCATCAGCAACAACATACGTCAGGCTGAGATCAACGCGCAGGCAGGCGAATATGACATTGACGCCGCCCGCAACGACATAGAGGTCGCCGTTACGCAGGCATACCTGAACATCCTCTATGCCAAGGAGAACGTCACGACTTCACAGAACAATGTCGAGTCTGCGAAGGCACAGTGGGAGAGGGCGAAGGCTATGTATGACGAAGGTTCCATCAGCCTCAGCGAATATGCCCAGATGGAAAGCCAGTACAGCAGCGACGTCTACCAGCTCACATCCAGCGAATCTTCACTCGCGCAGTATACGCTTAATCTCAAGCAGCTTCTTGAGCTCGGGCTGGATGAAGATTTTGAAGTCTTCTATCCCGAGATAGGCGATGAAAATGTGGTTGCGCCACTGCCTTCCGTGGCTCAGGTCTATAAGGTGGCCGAAGAAATCCTCCCCGATATGAAAAGCGGCCGCCTCGGCATCGAGTCTGCAAAGCTTTCCGAAGACATTGCGGCTGCTGCAGGCGTTCCGTCCATTTCAGCATCGGCATCTATGTCCACCGCCAATATCTATGGCCTCGACCTGCCTTTCCCGGACCAGCTCAGGGAGAATCTGGGAGCAGGTGCCGGCGTCACGCTTTCCATACCCATCATCAACAACCGTACAGTGAAAACACAGAAGGCCAAGGCGAGGATAGGTACGCAGCAGGCCGAACTCAGATATGCCAATTCGCAGAAGAGCCTGCTTTCCACCCTCGAAGGGCTCTATCAGGACGTTGTGTCGGCCCAGAGCCGCTATCAGGCTGCGCTCAAGAAACTCCAGAGTGCCGAGCTCAGCTATACGCTGGTCAGCGAGAAGTACAATGAAGGTATGATCGACCCCGTCGAACTTCTTTCCGAAAAAAATATTTACATAGCAGCCCAGCAGGAGCTTCTGCAGGCCAAGTATCAGGCCATACTGTGCCGTCAGCTCCTCAACTTCTATCAGGGCATCCCCATCGAAATATAATATCACCAATATGAAAAGAACCATAAAAACGGCAGTCAGCGCAACCGTTCTGTGCGCATCCATCGCAATCGTTTCATCTTGCTTCGGCGGTGGAAAGAAGTCTGCCTTCGACACCGTGACCATCCAGAAAGGCAGCATCACCAAGAGCGTCACTGCCACGGGAACCATCGAACCCATCAACCAGGTCGAGGTCGGAACCCAGGTGTCCGGAATTGTCGACAAGCTCTATGCCGATTACAATTCGGAGGTCAAGAAGGGCCAACTGCTGGCCGAAATGGACCGTACAAACCTCATCGCCGACCTCAATTCCGTCACAGCGATGCTCAACCAGGCCGAAGTGGAATACAACTACCAGCTCAAGAACTACGAACGCAGCAAGCGCCTGCACGAGAAAGGCCTCATCAGCGACACTGACTTTGAGAGCGCGGAGTATCAGTATTCTACCTCCAAGCTGCAGCTCGAGCGTCAGCGTTCCGAGATCAGCAAGGCCCGCCGCAACCTGGAATATGCCACCATCACTTCTCCCATCGACGGAGTCGTGCTCAGCCGTGAGGTGGATGAAGGACAGACTGTAGCCGCCGGTCTCAACACTCCGACGCTTTTCAAACTGGCCGCCGACCTGACCCAGATGCAGGTGGTCGCTTCGGTCGACGAGGCTGACATCGGAGTCGTATCGGAAGGACAGAGGGTGACATTTACCGTGGATGCCTTCCCCGATGACGTGTTCGAAGGCAGCGTTTCTCAGGTCAGGCTGAATCCCCAGACGGAATCCAATGTGACTACATATCAGATAATCGTGAATGCTCCCAACGAAGACCTCAAGCTGAAGCCGGGACTCACCGCCAATATCACCATATACACTGTGGAGCAGGACGATGTTTTCACCGTGCCTATGAAGGCCCTGCGTTTCGCTCCCAACGAAAGCCTTGACGTCAACGACGGCAGCACCCTCTGGCTGCTGAAAGACGGCACACCCACGCCAGTGAAAGTTACCGTAGGTATCAACGACGGTATCAACACTGTCGTTGAAAGTGCCGATATCAAGGCTGGAGACGAGGTTATCACTGAATACCTCTCACTCGATGCCCTTATGGCAAGGAAGAAAGAAGGAGCTGAGGGTTCACTTGTCATCGGCAGATAAAGTTATGGAAGCCAACAATATCATACGGGTCGAGGACGTGCACCGCAATTTCGTCGTAGGTGATGAAACCGTGCGTGCCCTGCGAGGCGTCTCCTTCACCATCAAGGAAGGGGAGTTCGTAACCATTATGGGCAGCAGCGGTTCGGGAAAGTCAACCTTGCTGAACTTGCTCGGCTGTCTGGATACTCCTACTTCCGGAGAATACTATCTTGATGAAATCTCAGTCAGGACGATGGACGTGAACCGCCGTGCTACGCTGCGCAACCGCAAGATCGGCTTCGTGTTCCAATCATACAATCTGCTTCCCAAGACTACGGCTCTGGAAAACGTAGAACTTCCTCTCTTCTATAACCCTGAAGTTTCGTCATCTGAGAGCAAGAAAAGGGCGAAGGCTGCCCTTGAGGCAGTTGGGCTTGCAGACAGGATCAACCACCGCTCCAACCAGATGTCGGGCGGACAGCAGCAGCGAGTAGCCATCGCCAGGGCTCTGGTCAACAACCCCGTGCTTATCCTGGCCGACGAGGCTACCGGAAACCTGGACACGAGGACCTCGTATGAGATACTTGCTCTGTTCCAGAAGCTGCACCGGGAAGGCCGTACCATCGTATTCGTTACTCACAATCCCGAGATCGCATCGTTCAGCAGCAGGAACATTGTGCTCAAGGACGGCCGTATCATCGAAGACAGGAACAATGACAACATAATGTCGGCTGCCGAGGCTCTTGCAGCTATGCCGCCTGAAGAAGATTAGGAGGACAGCAGATGAATTATGCAAATCTTTTCAAGATAGCCCTCAAGGCCATTCGCAACAACAAGATCCGTTCGTTGCTCACAATGCTCGGCATCATCATCGGCATCACGGCGGTAATAATAATGATTTCCCTAGGTCAGGGAGCCAAGTCCTCCATCAAGGGAGAGATTTCATCCATAGGTTCCAATTTGATCAATATATGGCCTGCGAGTGCTGATGAGAGCGGTGTGCGCAGGAGTGCTGCTGATATGCAGTCGATGAAGATGAGCGATTACGAGGCCTTGAAGCGCGAGGCCCGCTATCTGCGTTATATTTCACCGTCTTTCTCGAGAAGTGGACAGGCCATCGTCGGCAACAGCAACACGCCTACGACAATCTATGGCGTGAACACCGACTATCTCAAGATCCAGGGCTTCGAGGTCCTTGCCGGCGAGATGTTCACCGATGAACATATCCGTGAGATAGCTAAGGTATGTCTTCTCGGCCAGACCGTGGTGGAAGAACTGTTCGACGGTGACAACGATGCCGCACTCGGCAGTGTGATAAGGTTCAACAGCCTGCCGATAAGGGTCATCGGGGTGCTCGGGTCAAAGGGTTCCAGTGCAATGGGCTCGGACCAGGATGATATCATCATCGCCCCCTATTCAACAGTCCAGAAGAGAGTGATGGCCATAGATTACGTGCCTTCGATAGTCGCCTCCGGCCTCAGTGAAGAATATTCCGGCCAGGCCATCGACGAGATTACCGCAATACTGCGCCAGCAGCACGGCATCAAGGGTGACGCAAAGAACAATTTCAGGGTGATGTCTATGGACGAGATTCTCGACACCATCGAGCAGGTGATGAACACGTTGACCCTGTTCCTTGCTGCCATAGCCTTCATTTCTCTCATCGTGGGAGGTGTAGGAATCATGAATATAATGTACGTGTCAGTGACTGAGCGCACCAGGGAAATCGGACTGCGTATGTCCATCGGTGCCAAACCCAACCAGATACTGATGCAGTTCCTCATAGAGGCTGTGATGATAAGCGTGACGGGAGGAATAATAGGCATTTTGTCCGGAGTCACGCTGAACGGGCTCATAAGCCTGATACTGAAAATGACAGGGGCGTCGATGTCTATGCAGATATCTGTCAAGTCGATAATCGTTTCCTTCCTAGTATGTACGGTGACGGGTATTTTCTTCGGCTGGTATCCTGCCCGCAAGGCAGCCCGCCTCGATCCTATAGATGCATTGAGATATGAGTAGGAAACTTCCCCGCTGGGCGATACATCTGCTAGTCTGGCTGCTGATCTGCGGCTTCAACGTGTTTGTCGGCTCACTCGTCGCGTCGGAAGTCATGGCGTGGGCATATATCGGCATTCCACCTGTCATCTGTTCCTGCGCCCTGTTCTATCTCAACTACTGTTTCCTGATCGGTAAATACTGGGCCAAAAGACGGTTTGCGGTCTTTGTACTGCTGAATATGGCTGCTTTGCTGCTTGCAATGCTTTTCCAGTATGAAAGCTATATCTATATGTTCAACCGTTTCGGGACCCTGGTTGAGCTCCCGGATACATTTGACGTGAAGATATTGGCGGGCTTTATGGCTTTTGCCTATATCCCATCCGGGCTTTTCTTCATATTGATCAGTTCCCTGATAAAGACATCCTGGTTCTGGAACCAGTCACAGACAAGACTGCAGGAACTTGAGAACGAAAGGATCAAGGCGGAACTCGACGGCCTCAAGAGCCAGATCAATCCCCACTTCCTCTTCAACAGCCTGAATGCCATCTATGCCCTGATCGATATGGACAGCGACAAGGCTCAGGAGGCGACGCACGCCCTTTCGAACCTTCTTCGCTATGTGCTTAATGAGAAAAACGAGGAGATGGTGCCCCTCGCCGAAGAGCTGAAGTTCACGCGGGACTACATCGACCTGATGTCACTGCGTTTCTCCAGCGACATGCTGAGCCTGAAAGTCGAGATGCCCGATGAGACTGAAGGCTGGATGATTGCTCCGATGCTTATGATGACGCTTATCGAGAATGCCTTCAAGCACGGCATAAGCAACACGGCTCCGTCTTTCATCCTGATTCTGATCCATATTTCGGATGGAAGGCTCTATGCGACTGTATCGAATTCCCTCTTTCCCAAGAAGGAGAACGATCCCCGCTCTGGCGGCATCGGCCTCGACAATCTCAGCCGAAGGCTTGAACTGATATATGGCAATGATGCATCGATGAATGTGACACAGGAAGACGGTGCATACACAACCAAACTTGAAATACCCTTGAGAAAATGAATAAGATAAGAACACTGGTAGTCGATGATGAACCGCTTGCCGGCAAGCTGATAGCCTCATATGTGGAGAAAACTCCCTTTCTGGAACTCGCAAGCCTCTGCCTTGACGGCGTCAGTGCGCTGAGCCTGATCGAAGAGGGAAAGGCTGAGCTGGTCTTCTGCGACATACAGATGCCCGACCTGACAGGAATGGAACTCTCCCGGATGGTGTCGTCCCCCAAGGTGAAATTCATATTCACTACCGCTTATGCGCAATATGCCATTGACGGCTACAAGGTCTCTGCACTGGATTATCTGCTGAAGCCGGTAAGCTACAAGGACTTCCTGGAATCTGCGAACCGTGCCAAGGCATATTTCGATGCCCTGCTCGATACTCCCGCACGAGAGCCGGAGAAAGAATCATTGTTCCTCAAGGTTGACGGGCAGATGGTCAAGGTGAGCATCGATGACATCCTATATGTCGAAAGCGTCAAGGACTATGTGAAGGTGCATTGCGCTGACGGCAGCGTCCTGATGTCTCTGGTCAGCCTCAAGAAGATGGAAGAACTGCTTCCGCAGGAAAGGTTCTTCCGCGTCCAGCGCTCATATCTGGTGGCACTCGACAAGGTGACTGCGATGGAGCGGGGGAGGATCATATTCGGCAATGAGCGCATCGCAGTGTCCGACCAGGTTAAGGATGACTTTTACAAGGCTTTGTCAGAAAAAAATATTATATTTGTTTGATAACAAATACTAATCGAAATGGAAGCTGTATATATTGCAAATGCTAAGAAATGGATGAGTAGCGCTTTTGACGAGGCTACCCGCAAAGAGGTTGAACAGGTTTTCAATACTGACAAGAAGGAGTTGGAAGACCGTTTTTACCGTAATCTCGAGTTTGGAACAGGTGGCCTTCGCGGCATAATGGGCGCAGGCACCAACCGCATGAACAAATATACAGTCGGTATGGCTACCCAGGGCCTTGCCAATTATGTCGTAAGGAATTTCGGAGAAGGCGTGAGCGTGGCCATATCTTACGATTCGCGCAACAATTCCCGTTATTTCGCAGACATCACTGCCGGCGTGCTTATGCAGAACGGACTCAAGGTATTTCTTTTCGACGATATCCGTCCTACTCCTGAGCTCAGTTTCACGATACGTCATCTCGGATGCAAGGCCGGTGTCATGATTACAGCCTCTCATAATCCCAAGGAGTATAACGGCTACAAGGTATTCTGGGAGGACGGCGCCCAGGTGACCATCCCTCACAACAAGAACATCATCGACGAAGTCAACAAGATAGAGGATCCCTCACAGGTTAAATTCGCTCCCGAAGGAGCACCCAAGCCGACAATGATAGGAAAGGAAGTTGACGAGGCGTTCTTCAAGTCAGTCCTTTCTCTGATGGTGGCTCCCGAATCTGTTGCCCGCCATAACGATCTCAAGATAGTCTATACTCCCCTGCACGGCACAGGCATCAAGACTGTTCCGGTAGTGCTTGAGAGGATGGGCTTCGACAAGCTGTTCATCGTCGAGGAGCAGGCCATAGGTGACGGCAATTTCCCGACAGTTGTTTCCCCCAACCCTGAGGAGCCCACAGCTATGAAGATGGCTATGGACAAGGCAGGTGTGGTAGGTGCTGACATCGTTCTCGGCACCGACCCCGATGCAGACCGCATCGGCCTTGCAGTCCGCGACGATAAAGGAGAACTCAAGCTCCTGACCGGTAACCAGATTGTTGCTATCCTTACCAAATACCTCCTCGAGAGATGGAAAGCCCTCGGCAAACTCACAGGCAAGGAGTATATGGTCACTACCATCGTTACTACCGAGCTTATTTCTGCCATCTGCGAGGACTATGGCGTAGAACTGTACCGCGTGCTCACCGGCTTCAAGAATATAGCTGAGATCGTACGCAACAACGAAGGTAAGCGCACTTTCATCGGCGGCGGAGAAGAGAGCAACGGCTACAATGCCGGCGAGTTCGTCCGCGACAAGGACTCTGCAGTGAGCTGCGGCCTCGTCTGCGAATGTGCAGCCTGGCTTGCCGACCGCGGCCAGACCCTTTATGGCTTCCTCCAGGAGATATACGCCCAGTACGGTCTATACACCGACAAACTCGTCTCTGTCGTACGCAAGGGCATCGAAGGTCTCGACCAGATCCGCCAGATGATGGTGGACTACCGCGAGCATCCTGTCAAGGAGCTGGCAGGTTCACCTGTTGTCAAGGTCATCGACTATCTCGATACTGAAAAGACAGGCCTTGCCAAGTCCAACGTACTTCAGTTCTTCAGCGCTGACGGAAGCAAAGTGTCAGTAAGGCCTTCAGGCACCGAGCCTAAGATCAAATTCTATTTCGGCGTCAAAGGTGATGATTCTGCAGCCAAGATTGATGCTCTGGTAAAGCAGTTCGCAGTTTAGACCAGGTCGGCGAAGACTGCGCCGACGTATCCTTGCAGGTCAGCAGGGGCGATTTCTATTTGATGCCCCACCTGGCCGGCGCTGACGAAGATGCTGTCGTAGAGCGTAGCGGATTCTTCGATAAAGGTCTTGAAGGGCTTCTTCATTCCGATGGGAGAACATCCTCCGTGGATGTATCCCGTGAGAGGGAGAAGCTCTTTCTGCTTTATCATCTGGATGCTTTTCACCCCGGCTGCCTTCGCAGCTTTCTTCAGGTCGAGGGTGCAGTTGACAGGAACGACGAAAACGAAATGTTCACAGCCGTGGCCGCCGGTTCCGACACCTCCGTCGGCTTCGGTCACAAGAGTCTTGAATACTTGTTCCGGATTTTCCCCGAGAGCTTCCGCCACCAGCGTTCCGTCAGTTATGGACGGGTCGTAACTGCGGGTGCCGAAGGGGAGGCTGGCCGCCGTCAGCAGGCGCATCACGTTGGTGGTCTGTGCCATAGGTCAGGCTATCGGCTTAACGTAAGAGCGGCGTCTCTTCACCTGCTCGTGGTCAAAGGATTTCCATAATGCCTGGACGCTGGCATTAGACTCCAGGTTGGCATTGGTCTCGCACCATTTGAAGCCTTTCTTCCTGGCATAGGGGAATACGCTGCTGACGATAAGGGCATTGAGGCCCTTGCCCCTGAATTCCGGGCTTACTCCGACCAGCAGGAATTCAATCGTGTCGTCATACTTGAACTTGAGGGCCTTTAGCAGATGCCACCACCCGAACGGGAACAGATGTCCGCCTGTCTTCTGCATTGCTTTCGCCAGTGAAGGAATCATAATCGCGCATCCTACCAGATTGCCGTCCTTGTCGTAGATGGTGGGCAGCATATTGACGTCGACGAACGGAATGTAATTGTTTATGAGATTCTGAACCTGGTCGTCATCGAGATGTGAGAAGCCGTACAACTTGGAGTAACACTTGTTGAGCAGTTTGAATATGTCCTTGGCTCCATTCTCCTTGAGGTCCTTGTTGTTCTTGAATATCTTCAGATGGAGGTCGTATCTTCTTGTAATGATGTCGGCCATACGGGTGAAACGCTCCGTATCCTGAGGCATCGCGATGCGGTACTCAACCCAGTCCACATCTTTTTGAAGGCCATAACGGTCAAGGAACTGAGAGTAATAAGGATAGGAGTAGGCAAGGGACATCGTGCTCATCTTGTCAAAGCCTTCGACAAGGCATCCTTCACGGTCGTAATCGATGAAACCGATGGGGCCTTCGATGCGGTTCATGCCGCGTTCCTTTCCCCACGCTGCTACGGCATCAAGCAATGCCTTGCATACTTCATAATCTTCGATGAAGTCTATCCAGTTGA
The DNA here is from genome assembly GCA_017519185.1 of Bacteroidales bacterium. Taxonomy (GTDB): domain Bacteria; phylum Bacteroidota; class Bacteroidia; order Bacteroidales; family UBA932; genus Equibacterium. The sequence continues at coordinate 28,537 of JAFWSX010000029.1, forward strand.
AGCGGACGTCTTTGGTGTTCCAGGCTTCGTTGGCGCGCGGATTGATCAGTGCGACAACACGCCCGGCAACCTTGCCGTCCTTGAAGGCCAGGAAAGGCTGGCACTGACAGAACTTCAGGGCAGGATTGGTGGTGAGGGTGGCTTTTGTGTCAGAAGCCAGTTCGGGCACATAATACGGGTTGCCTTTATAGAGTTTCAGGGAGAAGTTTATGAATTGTCTCAGTTGCTTCTTTGTCTTGACGGGGACTATCTGAACATTTGAAGATGAGGTCATAGGTCTAGGTTTTGGTTCCGCAAAGTTAATAAATCGAGAAAAAAAACTAAATTTGCCTTGATAAACTAACTAGTAGAAACACTAAGCCTAACCTAAACTATTATATATGAGTCTCTTATCTGATAAGCTGGCCCAGTTTACCTTACCCCAGGATCTTAAGGAGAAGGGGATATACCCTTATTTCAGGCCCATTTCAAGTGAGCAGGACTGTGAGGTTATCATCAATGGCCGCAAGGTGTTGATGTACGGATCCAACAGTTACCTTGGCCTGACCAATCATCCCAAGGTGAAGGAGGCTGCCATCGAGGCGGTGAAAAAATACGGTACCGGGTGCGCCGGATCGCGTTTTCTCAACGGTTCGCTTGATATACACGAAGAACTTGAAGCACGTCTTGCCAAATTCGTCGGCAAGGAAGAGGCGATAATCTTCTCAACCGGTTTCCAGGTTAACCTGGGAGTCGTGTCTTGCCTTACCGGCAGGGAGGACTACCTTCTCATAGATGAGAGGGATCACGCTTCCATCATCGAAGGCCGTCGTCTGAGTATGTCAAACATCCTTAAGTTCAGGCACAACGATATGGAACATCTAGAGAAGATGCTCCGCCGCTGCCGCCCGAGCAAGCTGAAACTCATCGTCGTTGACGGCGTCTTCAGTATGGAAGGTGACGTGGCTCCCCTCAAGCAGATGGTTGCTCTTGCCAAGAAATACAAGGCATCCATAATGGTGGACGAGGCACACGGCATGGGTGTCTTCGGCCCCAACGGCCAGGGTATATGCTATGCAGAAGGTGTGACTGACGACATCGAGCTGATTATGGCTACATTCAGCAAGTCCTTTGCATCGCTCGGCGGTTTCATCGCCTGCAACCACGATGTCGCCAATTTCATACGCCATAACGCCCGTTCATATATCTTCAGCGCAAGCGCCACACCTGCTGCCATCGGAGCAGCAAATGCGGCTCTTGACATAATGCTGTCGGAACCTGAGCGCATCCAGCATCTCTGGGACCTGACGCATTACGCCATCGACGGCTTCCGCCAGATGGGCTGTGAAATAGGCAATACTTCGACACCTATCATCCCGTTGTTCATTCGTGACAACGAAAAGACCTTCAAGATTACCCAGGAACTGCTGGCAGAAGAGCCTGTCGGCCTCTTCGTGAATCCCGTGGTCTCACCCGCGGTTCCTCCGCAGGATACCCTCATCCGTTTCTCCCTTATGGCCACCCATACCAAAGAACACGTGGACTATGCGCTGGAGAAAATCGAGAAAGTTTTCAAGAAATACGAAGTAATCTGATATGGCTGCGCCTAAGGTCAGCGTCGTACTGGTGACCGGAGGCAGCTCCGGCATCGGCGCTTCTATTGTCCGGCTGCTCAGTGAGGCTGGAATGCACGTCTGGGCGGGCTCCCGACGCGGAACCCTCGAGGACGGTGCTCTGGACAACGTGACTCCTCTTGTGATGGATGTCAACGATGAAGCCAGCGTCAAGGCTGCCGTCGACCGCATAGTAGCAGAAGAAGGCCATATCGATGCAGTTGTCTGCAATGCCGGCAATGGCATAGCAGGAGCTATCGAGCAGACGACGGTGGAGGAGGGAAAGTACCAGTTCGAGACCTGCTTCTGGGGCGCACACCGCACCATCAGGGCTGTCCTTGAACCTATGCGCAGGCAGGGCTTCGGCCGCATTGTCACCATTTCTTCTGTGGCTGCCGTCGTACCCATTCCTTTCCAGGCATTCTACAGTGCCGTCAAGTCTTCGGTACTTATCTACACCAAGGCTCTGAGACTTGAACTGAAGCCTTTCGGCATCCAGTGCTGCAGCATACTTCCCGGCGATACGAAGACAGGCTTTACCGCAGCCCGCAAGTTCGTCAAGGCATCTGATGACAAGGACTCAGTCTATTACAGCAAGACGAAGGAATCTGTCGGACGTATGGAGCACGACGAGCAGAACGGAATGAATCCTGACAAGATCGCAAAGGCTGTCCTCAGGCAGCTGCAGCGTCGCAGTATGGCTCCCACATCAACACCGCGCATCGACTACAAGGCCATCGGCCTGCTGGTGCGCCTGCTTCCGACAAGACTGATGCTCTGGATTGTGGGGAAGATATATTAGTTTTTTTTTGACACTGATATATAAAAAGACCGGCTCGATGGAACCGGTCTTTTTTATTGGGTATTGACTGTGTCTGTTAGAATCCACCGCGGAATCCGCCGCCGCCGAAGCCGCCCCTTCCGCCGCCGCCGAAGCCACCGCGACCGCCACGGCCACCACGTCCGCCGCCCCAGCCGCCGCCGAAGCCACCACCACGCTGGCCACCGAAGGTGCCGAAGCGGTAGGTGAAGCTAACGAGGAAGTAACGACCGAGAGTGTTGGTCCTGCTAGTGAGGTCGTAGTTGTCAGTGATTTGCTTGCTGATGCTCTTCTGCTGGTTGAGGATATCGTTGACTGAGAGGGAAACTGTTGCCCTTCCGCCGAGGATGGTCTGGAGGATTGATGCGTTCCAGATGAGTTTTGGCTCATTGTATCCTTCAGCATAACCGTTGTAGAAGTTGTAGCTTGCATCGGTTACGAAGTTGGTCAGACCGTTGAACATCGTTGCATTGAAGCTTGCTGTAACTGCATTGTCCCAGGTCGGCTTCACGTTGGCAGTAGTGATTGAGTAGAATGACTTGCGATAGTTTGTGCTTCCGCCGATGATTGCCTCGATGTAGTCGTTGCGGTAGGTGAAGCGGAGAGTTTCGCTGATGTTGAGAGTGTTGTAGATGTTCTCGTCGTAGTTGTCCTTGTTGAGGTAAGACGATGCTGAGTTCGGATCCAGTTTGTCGGGAATACCTACATATGATACAGAACTTGAGAACATTGCATTGGTGAAGGTGGATACTGAGAAGTTGCTTCTCATGATCGGTGAGTTGAATGTGAAGTTACCGTTGAGTGAGTAGCTTCCGCGACCTGCGTTCATAGGAACTGAGTAGGTCACACCTGTCTGGGGCACTGTCCAGCTTCCGTTTACGATACCGTCCTTTGTATAGTTTCCACCGATACGTGCATTGAATGAAGAGAACTTGGCGGGATTGCTCTTGAAGAGTTCGGCGCTTGCATTGTGAGTGAATGAAGGAGTAAGGCCGGGGTTACCGCGGTTGATGCTCAGAGGGTTCGTATTGTCTTCAACAGGGTTCAACTGGTTTACGCTGGGCTGTGAAGTACGACCCTGATAGTTGATCCTCAAGTCGCTGTAGTCGCTGATTTCGTACTGGATGCGGGCGTTAGGTGACCAGTTGAGCACGTTCTGGGGGATTGTGGTAGTCTTGCCGTTATAGGTAGTCTTGCTTTCACTCTTGCTCGGGATGACTGAAGCACCGATTGAAAGAGTCAGCTGATCGGTCTGTCTCATTAGGTTTGCACCGATGGTCTGCTCCAGACTGTTGTTGACAACCTCATTGGAATACATAATGTCCTTGACGGTGTAGTTGCCTGCTGCATCCTTGTTCCAGGTGTCCTTGGTGGATACGCTGTTACGGTAGTTGATGTTGTAGTTGGCCTGCAGGAAGAAGTCGCCTCCGAGATACTCGGTGAAGGTGAGCCTGCTGCCGATGTTCTGCGAATTGCTCAGCTGGTTGTAGAACTGGTCAACTGCAGAGATGCTGTCGAGGACGTTATTCTTGTAGATATTGGTGATTGACTGGTTGAAACCGTCAGTGTTGTTCTTTGACAAGCTGTAGTTGACATTCAGGGTGAGAGAACGTCCGGCCTTGCCGAGCCTCTGGCGGAACAGGAAGCTGCCGCTGGTTGAGAGTGAGTTGTTGTCTCCGAAGTTCTTGGTGTAACCGTCGTTGACCTTGGCTGTAGACACTGAACCGTCCTTGTTTCCGTTGTCAGTTATGAAGTCTGACTCCTGGAGGAAGTCTCCATAGCTGTAGCTGATCTGCGGCTCGAACACGATAGAAGTGTTCTCAGTGATGTCCCATTCGAGACGGACGCTGCCGCCGTGTGAGTTCTGGTTGTTCCTGTTGGTCTCAGCTTCGTCGCTTATGATCGATGTGCCGTTCTTCAGGAAAGTGATTTTGTGCGACTGGGTTTCAACCAGGTTGTTGTTTCCGCTGAAGCGGTAGTTGCCGGCGAGCTCGTTGTCTTCGCCCCAGGTGTGGCTGGCATTGACACCACCCATATATGTGGTCCTGATGCCGCCGCCCATTCCGCCTCGTCCGCCGCCACGGCCCATTCCGCCGCCCATCATTCCACCGCCGCCGAAGCCCATGTTGTTGGCGTTGTTGCCGTTACCGATGAGGGCTATCTGGTCGTTGGAGCCGAAGCGTGCAATCATTGCATTGCCGTTGAAACGAATGTCGTTTGCATCGCTGAATGTCTGACCGTCAGGGATCTCATCGCCGAGGCGAAGGTCGCTACCGATGCCTGCAGAGAGGTTGCCGATCCAACCGTTCATCATACCCTGCTTCACTCCGACGTCGATGACATATTCCTCGCGGCCGTCATTGATGCCAGTGAATTCTGATTCCTCAGATGCCTTCTCAAGCACTTTCACCTTCTCGATGATCTTTGCCGGGATGTTCTTAACAGCCAGCTGCGGGTCATCCATGAAGAAGGTCTTGCCGTCTACGGTGATCTTGTCGATGGTTTTTCCATTGGCAGTGATCGTACCGTCGCTGCTGACCTCCACGCCGGGAAGCTTTTTGAGCAGCTCGTACAGCATATCGCTGTCGGTCGTCTTGAAGGCAGACGCGTTATACTCGATAGTATCTTTCTTTATTATAATAGGGTTTCCGACGTCGGTGACTGTCGCTCCTTCAAGGAAGTTGACTGCAACTTTCATCTTGAGGGTGCCCAGGTCGATGTCTTTGTCTGTAATCTCGATCTCGGTGGTGTATGGGTCATAACCGAGAAGCTCGCCTTTGAAAGTATATTTTCCGGCTTTAACTTTTTTCATCTCAACCATACCCTTGCTGTCGGTAAGAGCATAGGTTACAGTCTCTTCTTTTTCTTCATCATAGAGACTTACGGTTGCGAATTCTACTGGATTGCCGTTTTCTTCATCTACCAACACGGCTTTGATGTTGTGCCTTTGGGCATTTGCAAGACCTGTGGAGAAGAATAATACACAGAGGGTTGCAATTAGAAATCTGAATTTCTTAGACATAATTTGTGATTGCTGTAATTTTCTTTTGCCTTCTTAGACTATCCTGAAGGCCAAAAGTAAAATGCAGACTAAGATTTTTTTACTCTTTCTGAATGCATTTCGACAAACTGCTTCCAGTTGGTGGGAGCGCCGTCGTCTTTGAGAGGATTGGTGAGCTGGTAAAAATGGCACATAGCTATTGCCACGGCGTCAGAAGCGTCGAGATGCTTGATGTCCAGCTTGACGTCCATCGTGTGCTCGACCATCGCCTTGACCTGCTCTTTTGAGGCCGCACCCTTTCCGGTTATGGCCATCTTGATTTTTCTCGGGGCATATTCGTACACCGGAATCTGGCGGGCCAGCGCGGCAGAAATCGCCGCACCCTGAGCCCTTCCGAGTTTGAGCATCACCTGGGGGTTCTTGCCGTAGAACGGAGCCTCGATGGCGATGTCGTCGGGAGCATACTTGTCCATAAGTTCCCCGGTTTCGCGGAGAATGTGCTCCAGCTTGGTGAAGTGGTCCTTGACCTTGCGCAGGTCGACCACTCCCATATCGACTAGATGTACGCTGTTGGCATCAACGAGAATGACCCCGAAGCCCAACAGATTGGTTCCGGGGTCAATACCCATTATTATTCTTTGCGAGGCGTTCATCAGTCGATGATGGAGAAGCCTGTGTAAGGTCTGAGTGTCTCGGGGATTACGATGCCTTTGTCTGTCTGGTTGTTTTCCAGCAGGGCGGCGACGATGCGGGGAAGTGCGAGCGAGCTGCCGTTGAGAGTGTGGGCGAGAGTCATCTTGCCGTTGGCGTCCTTATATCTCAGTTTGAGCCTGTTGGCCTGGTATGATTCGAAGTTCGAAACAGAACTTACCTCCAGCCAGCGCTTCTGTGCTTCTGAATATACCTCGAAGTCATATGTGATTGCTGAGGTGAAGCTCATATCGCCTCCGCACAGTCTTAGGATGCGGAACGGTAGACCAAGACTGCGGACGAGCTTCTCAACGTGGGCGACCATACCCTCCAGAGCTTCGTATGATTTCTCCGGAAGGCTGAGCTGGACGATTTCGACCTTGTCGAACTGATGGAGCCTGTTGAGGCCGCGTACATCTTTGCCATATGAACCGGCCTCACGCCTGAAGCAGGGTGTATAGGCAGTCATCTTTACGGGGAAGTCCTTCTCCTGAAGTATGACGTCACGATAGATGTTGGTCACAGGAACCTCTGCTGTCGGCACGAGATAGAAATTGTCGACGGTGGCGTGGTACATCTGTCCTTCCTTGTCCGGAAGCTGGCCGGTACCGAAACCAGAAGCTTCGTTGACCATCACCGGCGGCTCGATCTCGAGATAGCCGGCGGCGGTGTTGAAGTCAAGGAAGTAGGAGATGAGGGCTCTCTGAAGCCTGGCACCTTTACCTTTATATACAGGGAAGCCGGCTCCGGTGAGTTTCACTCCCAGGTCGAAATCGATGATGTCATATTTTCTTGCAAGCTCCCAGTGGGGCAGCGCGTCGGGCCCGAGGTCAGGAATGTCACCGACCTGCTTTACCACTACGTTGTCTTCAGCTGTCCTTCCTTCAGGCACTTCAGCGCAGGGAAGGTTGGGAAGGAGCACC
>JAFWSX010000030.1 GCA_017519185.1 Bacteroidales bacterium
AGGGCGATGAGCTCGTGAGAATCTACCGGCAGCATGTCGGCGTTCCAGGCTCCCGTCTTCGACTCGGTTGCGCAGTACTTGATATAGTTGCCTGCCATCCAGTGATACTCACCGGAGTTGGCGAGATTCTCCAGGCCTTCACCGAAGAAACGGCGGTGCAGGGTAACTCCACCCTTGCCGGACGATCCAATAAGTCCCATGTAGAAACGATCTTCGAATGCAAGGGTCACAAGAGCGGCTTTGCCATATCTTGAGACGCCCTCGATACCGACATGCTTTGCATCGACGTCAGGGTCAGTCTCGAGATAATCGAGGCCGCGAGCGGCACCCCAAGCCCAAGCTCGGAGGGAGCCCCAGTCGTCCGGCTTGCGCGGCTGGCCCTTGTTGACGAGGCCGATGATACCGCGGGTAAGACCGGCACCGTTATCAGCCTGGATACTGCTGGGATCTATCATCGCATAGCCCCATCCGGCAGCGAGGAGCTGCTGGTTTGACGGCGGATCCTGACCGGGAGTCTGCTGAGCGGGACGGGCGAATGCCGCAAAAGGATTGGCCGGCTCGAAAGGCTGCCAGGCGGGATATTTCTTCATAAGCTCAGCCGTCTCCGGATCGCTCTCCAGCAAACGGCGGAGTGTCTTGTTGATGACCGCCATGAGGCGGCACCGGGCTTGACGGGATTGGGGAGATTGGCTCCGCCGAACATCATCAGCACCGGGACCGGACCTTCGGCATTGGCCGGGGTCACGACAACCATCTTGATATCAACGTTGATAGAAGGGCAGGCGCTGTTGTCCACATGTCCTCTGAGCTGCTTGGCCTTCGCCCTGATCATACCTACCGTCTCGATCTCCTCCGCCTCGACAATCCAGGTGACGGAAGGGACGTTGTCCGGAACGCGGCCGTAAACCTCGCTCTCGAAACCTTCGACGATCTCCGGCCTGCGGACCTCCCACCACTGCTTGGCGGTGGTCACTTTCTTGCCTGCATTCGTCTTGAGGATCTCCGGAAGCACAGGATAGGGATTGGCCTTGCTCTCATCGTAATTGGCAGCGTGAGGGCTGCTCTCGTCTGCATCAAAGGCATGCCTGATGGATTTGATACCCAGCTGGTCAAGCATGTTCTGGTGATCCTGCTGGGCAGTGAAAGTGACTGGCTGCTGCGCATAGGACGCTGCGCAGAACAGGCAGCCGGCGATTAAAAGGATTATCTTTCTCATATCAAATGGTATTAATCTCCTACTAAGTTAACTTATTGTTGCCTAAAAAGGAATTGTCCCGATTAAAAAAAAGTAAGAACAGGAAAACAGCCCGGTTAGTCTGCCGGAGTCAGATCCTGGATGTAAATATCTTTGTACCAGACCTCACTGGCCTTACCTTCATGGATCTGGATGGCTATGTATCCGTCCTGCGCTATCGTGCCGATGCGCTCGTATGGTTCCTGGGTGAAAGGCTCCATATAGTCCGTCGTCTTAACTCCGTTGAGCCATATGCGGACACGCGGACCTTCGCATCGGATCACCATGTCGTTCCAGTCGCGGACCTGATATCTGTCCGGAACGTCAAGAGCCATCCCGATGAAGGTATTCCTGCGGCTCTCGTCATAGAGGGCTCCTATCCTGCCTTCCATGATGTCAGCCTGGTACCCATACATTTCATAAGGAGTACGGGGATTCTCGGAGTGGACGCTGCGGAACTGCACACCGCCGTTGTAGGTATTATCGTTCGCCACCACCTTGTACTTGAGGTGAAGCTCGAAATCCCGGTAGAACCTCGTAGTCCTGAGGAACTGGTTGTGTTCGAGGTCCGCCTTCAGGCTACCGCCGACTATCGCTCCCTTCTCGATGCGGAAATGGTCCATTGCCCCGTCGCTGTTGGGCTCCCATCCGGCGAAGGTCTTGCCGTCGAAGATCTGCACTCCCTTGAACCGGCTTATGATGTCCACCGGCTGCGAAGTGGCTTCCATGGAAGTAGGCACAAGCACCAGGGCATTGACATCGGGAAGGGCCTCGTCCTGCCTCAACCTTCCGTTCTGCCTGTTGCGCTTGAAGCTATTTTGGATACCCTTCAAGGTAAGGGTGGTCTGCCCGCCTTTGGTGATGCGGATCACTCCGAGCGGCTGCTCCGTAAAGTCGAACCACGTGAAAGTGGAAGGGATGAGGGAGGCCAGCTCCTCACCGTCAGCGGCCAGCGTCACGGCCGAGCCGGCGAAAGGCTGGGAATAGCGCAGCTTCACCTGGTAGTTGCCCGGCTTAAGACTGGTCGTCCAGGAGATGCTTTGTTCCGGCTTGCTCCAATCGTGGATGGTGGACTTCGCACCGCTGTCCTGGACGCGCAAGTCTGGGGAGATCTGCGCGGCGTCGGCATACAGTAGGACAGGGTCCCCCAGCCGGGCCTTCTCTTCGTTGGCCTTGACGATCTCTCCGCACAGCTGGTTGATATAGTTCACGCTCTGGATAAGGTATGGCAGAGGATTGTCGAAATCATGCTCGTACTCCAGCATGATGAGCGGCTTGACCTGAGTGTCATTCATCATGTTGAATATTTCCCCTACCCTGGCCTGGCCGGTCCCGCAGGGGACATCCAGCCCGTGAGGGCCTCTCTCGCTGACATCGCGCATGTGGAAATGGTAGAGCTTATCGATACCGATATAGCGCCGTGCTATCTCATAGGTATCGAAACCTCCGCGCATATAGTGGCCGATATCGATGGATGCACCGATATTCTTGCCATAGCCCTGGGTATCAGCGACGGTATAGTCAGGATTCCAGTAAGCGGCTCCGCCGTCCTTGGGGTGGTTGGTGAACACCATCTTTACGCCATACTTGTCCAGGATCTCCTCATAGAACGAGACGGGCTTGCCGCCATTGTCAGCGCGCTTGGGATCGGTGACGATCATCCACCCCATCTCCTTGGCAAACTTGACGATGTCCTCGAAGCCCTCTCCGCTGCCGTTCATTCCGCAATAGAAGGAAAGGCATTCCACACCGCTCTCCACGAGCTTGCGCCTGATCTTGTCCTTCCATTCCTGCGGCATATTGGCGGAGATGCGCTGGTCGCTGTCAGCCGTGATGCGTGCTCCCATGTTGGCCTCGATGTAGTGGAGGCCAAGGGCACGCGTAAGGTCGATACCTTCGAAGAAGGTGTACTTGTTGAAAGTGTAGAATTGTACACCAACCTTCCAGCCCAACAGTTCAGCGTTGGAACAGCCGTCAGCCAGCCGGCCGTAGCTGTTGTAAGGAGGCTGCACTATCCTGTTCAGGTTCAGGTTCTCCGCCGACTGCGCGATGGCCGACGCACAGGATGCCAGGATCAAAAGACCGATGGCAATAGTCTTAAGGTTTTTCATGTTTCACTTACTTGCCTGGAGCAAGGACGCCGGCGCGAAGCGGGGGCCGTACCGCTCCTCTATTGGAGAGAGACCTTCCTACCGATACTGTCCTCGCCGGACTCAACTTGCTTTGTGCTGCAGCATCTTCGTTCTTGACGAAATATGTCGGATAATAGATGCTGACCCCTCCGAAACAATTCAAGAAATAAAAGTATATATCCTGATCTTCCTTTACAGCAGATTTGGTCGAAAATCCGTAATTATCCTCGGTTTTCCATTTGCCATCTTCCTGGAGAGTGAATGTGATGACACTTGGAGTCGTAACAGCATCAAAATTCTCATCGAACAGATAGAGTATGAACGGCTCTTTCTCATCAAAACCTTCTTCCGCAGTTGATTTTACTGTCTGAGGTACGGGGATGGTGATGGTCTTCATATCTTCTGACACATCGGCATAGACGTCACCCTCGGATAAGAGCCTGCCATAGACATCCGGTGCCTGGAAGATAGTGACCTTGTCAATCCAGATACGGGAAGGATTGCCCTCGTAAGGACTGATCTTCATATCCCAATTACCGTACATAAAGGCATCTTCATCTTTTTCATTCACGCCAAGGACTAAGGAATAGAAGGTATAATCTCCGAACAGCGCCGCAAGGGGATGCTCATCAGCTTTCACCGTCACTGCACAGGTCGCCGTCTTATCACCGGCTGATGCGGTTATCGTGGCCGTGCCTCCCTTTACTGCAGTGACCACACCGCCGTCGACTGTTGCGATCTCAGGATCGGACGAAGACCAGGTAACCGTCTTGTCCGTAGCATCGTCCGGCTTCACGGTGGCGACAAGGGTAGCAGACTCACCCTCAGCCAACTCGAGTTCACTCTTGTCAAGCTCGACAGATTCTACCGCAACGGTATTCTTCTTGACCGTGACCTCGCAGGCAGCCGTTTTGTCCCCGGCCTTGGCCGTGATTGTAGCCGTACCTTCCTTGACGGCAGTGACAACACCGCCGTCGACTGTTGCGACTTCGGGATCGGACGAAGTCCAGGTAACCGTCTTGTCCGTAGCATTGTCAGGCTTCACGGTGGCGACAAGGGTTGCGGAGCCACCTTCGGTCAGTTCAAGTTCGGTCTTGTCAAGTTCGACAGATTCTACCGCAATGACCTTCTTCTCGACAGTAACCTTGCAAGTCGCAGTTTTGTCTCCGGCCTTGGCCGTTATCGTCGCCGTGCCTTCCTTGACGGCAGTGATCTTCCCACCATCGACAGTTGCAACGGCGGGATCGGATGACGACCAGCTGACAGTCTTGTCCGTAGCGTCATCCGGCTTGACCGTAGCCGTTATTGTCTCTGACTCACCTTCCGTAAGCGTCAGTTCCGACTTGGACAGCGTAACGGAACTTACATCGACGGTCTTTGCCACGACCGTTACGGCGCACGAAGCCGTAAACCCGCCATCGACCGATTTTACGGTAATCGAGGTCGATCCCGCCTTGAGAGCAGTGACCTTACCGTTGCTTACAGTTGCCACAGACTTGTCATTGCTGTCCCAAGTGACGGACTGGTTGTCTGCATTCGAGGGGGAAACTGTCGCTGTCAAATCCGCCGAATCACCTTCCGTCAACGAAAGCGAAGTGGGATTCACCGTTATCCCCGTCACTTTTACAGGCTGGGGCTCTTTCTGACACGAAGCGACCAAAAGCAGGCAAACTCCCAATAAGGGCCATAGAATCTTGTTTTTCATAAGCATTGATATTTGATTATAGTCTTATATGTCTCCTCAAATATAAGGTTTTTCATTGTTTTACACAAAACTGATATGCACATAAATGGATAGGGCTCTCCGGTATTTTTCCTTATCTTTAACACCCGTTATTCCAATCAAGAGCGTAATACTATGAGCGAATTGTCACAAGCGTTGAGAAAGAGCGCATCCACCATTATCCTCGGGGTTGCTTTGGCCGGGAGTCTTGCCGGTTTGGGCTATACCATTCACACCAACAAGCAGATGGAGAAGACCTACGAACACAACATGCACGCGTTGAGCGATACCATCCATTATTACACGGGCAAGAACGGCGTCAACGTGGCGAACAAGGACATCTGGGTAGGACCGATCAACGAGGCTTTCGAGGAGCGGTTCAAAGAGTTGCAGCAGCAGCTGGACAACATGAAGGTCAGGAATGCCGACCAGGTCGTATATGTCGAAACCGAAGTGGTGAACGAGGTCCATGATACGACCTACATCATCGACCGCAATCTCGAGTATCTGAAGAAGGAATTCAGCTTCAGCAACAGTTTCAGGGACCTGGAAGGATACATGGAACTGACTGACAACAATCTCGGATTGAACATCACGAGGGATGTCGTACGAGCCGATTACACTCTTGCTATCAAGGATGGGCGGGTATATCTATCCTCCGACAATCCATATGTATTGTACAACGAGATCCAAGGCGTTACGATCCCGAAGCCGAAGAAACCTAAGTTCTCCGTCGGCATAGGTCCCCAACTCGGCTTCGGATTCGATGTAATCAACAGCAAACCAGGCATCTACGCCGGGATCGGTATAAGTGCAAACTATAACCTGCTGTCCTTCTGAGATGCCTGATTTGTTCATTGGGCTGAGTTGACAATGGAAGATATTGTCCTACCACCCGCCGGGTCTGCCGCCGCCAGGGCCTCCGGGGCCACCGCCGCCGGGGCCGCCATTACCGCCGGTATAATTAGAGAGCGATACAGACGATCCTCCGGTGATGCCGTCAACTGCCCAGACGCCATTGCATTTGGCGTCACCGCTTACGCTCACGCTCTTATACCCGCTGGAAAGCGAAGGGGCCGAAACTATGAAATTTGAGATATTGGAAGGAGCTTTGAATGCCGCGATGAATGATTTTCCGTCATGAAGGGCGTTCCATGAACCTGCTGTGCCGTTCATCGAATATACGTTTTGAGATGCGGAATAGCCGTTTTCCAGACCGCCGTAGGCTACCAGCGTAACGCCGTTGTTGATATACAGTTTCTTGCCCCCCTCAGTATTGGCATCGATCGCCACTTCCGGATTGCCCTTCGTACATATTGCCATCACATATCCCCCGTTGAGGTTGGTGTGGCCGTTGGAGTCCATCGCATCGTTTCCAGAAGAGTAAGCATATACAAAGCCGTTGTTCACAGTCAGGTCTCCCTGGCAGTTGACGGCGTCTTCACTCGTGGAGGAGACATAGGTCTCGCCGCCGTCGAAAGTCAAGTCTCCCTTGACCTCCAGACCTTCACCGTAAGTGCTGTTGATGAAGATGTTTCCTCCGCTTATGATGAGTTTGCCGGCATTGCCAGTTACCTTGGCATGGTCTCCACTGCCGTCCTTGGTCACCCAGCCTATCTTGATTCCCTTGGCGGACACGTCATTGGCTTCGCGTCCGGTGGTGGTCACGTTTAGGATGCCACCGGAAATGAAACTGTCGGAAAGGGTATGGTCCGTTTCATCGAAATCGTAGCTTCCGGCACGGATGCCCTTGCCGCCGTCGCCGGTGTTTTTCAGGGTGAGGGAACCGCCTGTCATTGCGAAATAGTTGTCCGCCTTGACACAAGTCGTGCCGGTATATTCTTCATCCTCTTCGTCATAAGCCACGCCGCCGGTTGAAGTGACCATATGCGTTCCACCTTCCACCAGCACGTAATCGTCGGTCGAGATTCCCTTTGCCATAGCGGCTTCGATGGATACTACAAGCGCACCTCCCGAAAGCTGGACATAATCCTTACCCTTCAGGCCATTCCCTGCATCGGCGCCGGAATTCACCTTGATGGTGGGGCTGTTCATCACCCTGATATAATCATCTGAAGAAACTCCGGCCTTGCCCTGTGCGTTCCTGGCATTGACGGTGAGCAGGCCGCTGCCGCTGAATACCAGCTGGCTCTCGCTGAAAACGACAGCCTTGAGGTCCTCTTCTCCCTCTTTGACATATGCGGCAGACGGACCGTCCGAAAGGGTGTTGTTACCTTTGACCACTACGAA
>JAFWSX010000031.1 GCA_017519185.1 Bacteroidales bacterium
AGCAGAAAGAAGGTCTGAGGGAACATGGCCACCCCGGCCAGGGAAGAGGGAGGTTGCCTGCTGGATGCGAGTTATCGCGCAGCGATGACGAAGCAGACAGTAGGAGGGTACGAAGGAGCGCAGCGACTGAGCTTCCCGAAGACCTTGCTTTCTGCGGCAGGGCGAGCGATAGTGAGCGGTGCTTCGCCAATGGGCAGTGCTGCCGTTCCGGCGACATATGGCAAGGCGAGCTGCTGCCGTGGCTTGTCTCAGGAACCGTTTCAAGGAGGGATATTGGCTCCAACTGTACAAGGTCTGCAAAAATGTGACATACCTTGTACACTTGTATTTTTCAAGATGCTAAGTATTAGGGCGTTACGAATTTGCCCCGTACAAGGTATGCGTTGTTTTTGCAGACCTTGTACACCTAGTAAGAAGTTATCCTCGGCAGGTAAAAGGGAGACCGTACAAATCTCCCTGCTTGCCGGGAGATAACTTCATTCTCTTTCTGCTGCCTGTGCGGGCAAGGTGTGCTAAAATGCGATCCACCTTGCCCACTCCAAATTCTTATATCTTTGATTTATAGTGACTTGTAAAATGCTACTGGGCAAGGTGTGCGCCAAAAATACCCACCTTGCCCGCACTGGTCATATCACTATGCCTGATTGCCGTGAAAACAGCGGCTGAAGACGAATTCAGAAGAGCCCATTCATATATATGATGTCGGCTTCATGATTCTTTTTGTCGTGTTCGGAAAAGGATAATTGATTATGTTAATTCAATGAGCAATATTAGCGGTGTAAAATAATTGGTAATTATTTTTTTAGTGGCAACAGTATAAGATAGAATTGCTTAAAATGCTATTTTTGCAGATTGCAGTGAATATTTTGCGGCCCTGTTATGATTGAGCTCAAGAACATATACAAAACCTACCACACAGCATCACCTGTGCAGGTTCTCAAAGGCATAAACCTCACAGTGAAAGAAGGCGAACTGGTGAGCATAATGGGAGCCTCCGGTTCAGGCAAGAGCACCCTGCTGAACATCATCGGTATCCTCGACAACTATGACGAAGGCGAATACCGTCTTGCAGGCCGACTCATCAAAGACCTTTCGGAAGACGACGCCTGCATGATGCGCAACGAACTCATCGGCTTCATATTCCAGTCATTCAACCTCATAGGCTTCAAGAATGCAATGGAAAACGTAGCCCTTCCGCTGTATTACCGTGGCGTCAAACGAGCCGAACGCAACGAAATGGCAATGCAATATCTGGAGAAAGTAGGCCTCCAGGACCACTGGAACCACTTGCCCAACCAGATGTCAGGAGGACAGTGCCAGCGAGTAGCAATAGCCAGGGCACTGATATCTCAGCCCAAAATCATCCTCGCCGACGAACCCACGGGAGCCCTTGACTCCAAGACAACCCAGGAAGTGATGAACATCCTCCTGCAGCTCAACCGCGAGCAGGGGCAGACCATCGTGATCGTCACCCACGAGCAGGACATCGCAGACCAGACCGACCGCAGGATATTCATCAAAGACGGAGTGATATACAAAGACGAAATGTAGCCCTATGCGCGACCTTTTTGCAGAAATATTCTCATCAATGCGCCACAGCAAGACCAGACTCCTGCTGACAGGCCTCTCCACGGCCTGGGGAATATTCCTGCTCATCGTGCTGCTCGGCACCGGCAACGGCATCCTCAACGGCATCTCCAATGCCTGGCTCAACGAAGACGACAATGTGGTGACCATCGAACCCTCAACCACAATGCTCCCCTTCGAAGGACTTCCCGTAGGCCGAAGCATCAACATAACAGAGGAAGACGGCCGTTCACTCCAGGAAGCCTTTCCCGACAACATCGAAGGATTCGTGCCGGAACTCGACCTGAACGTTACCGTCAGTTATCGCAACAAATATTCAGAAACCGACATCGCAGGCTTCTATCCCGGCTACGAATCGATAAGGAACAACGTCATCCTCGCCGGAAGGAACATCAACGACATAGACATCGCATCCAATCGCAAAGTCTGCCTCGTGTCCACGAACCTTTGCAAAAGAATCTTCCCGGCCGACGAGCCGCAGGAAATCGTAGGCCGCACAGTTTCTGTCAACGAAGTAGCCTTCACCGTGGTCGGAGTCTACAGGCCTGCAAAATCCTACAACATTTCCAGGACAATTATAGCCCCTTTCACCACCATCAAGGCGCTGTACTTCGACAACGACGACATCTCCAAACTTTCCGTGACAGTCGTAGGCCTTAACACCGAAGCCCAGAACAATGCCTTCGTAGAGAGGATGAGAGCCTATATGGCCTCGCGCAAACACTTCTCTCCGGTTGACAAGAAAGCCCTCACCATAACAAACACATACGACCTTGCGCTGTATATCGGCAGCCTGTTCAAGACCATCAACCTTTTCCTCTGGATAGTAGGTCTCTCAACACTGGTGGCCGGCATCGTAGGCGTTTCGAACATAATGCTCATCACCGTCAGGGAGAGAACCCGTGAACTTGCAGTGCGCAAGGCGATGGGAGCCCCCCGCCGCTCCATCATATCCCTCGTCCTCACCGAGTCCGTCCTGGTCACCGTCATCTTCGGATACATAGGAATGGTTCTCGGCATCGGCGTGATCAAACTCGCAGACCTGATAGTCTCGGCAGCGACGGATACCGCCAGCACGGGAGTGGGAAGCAGCGTGTTTATGAATCCCAGCGTCGACCTGGGCGTAGTGCTCGGAGCGACCCTTATAATGATAATAGCAGGCCTGCTGGCCGGTTATATGCCGGCAAAGAAAGCCGTAAGCATAAAACTTGTAGAAGCCCTTGCAGCTAACGATTAGGCAATGAAGTTCTTGGACAAAGATATGTGGCAGGAAGTGCTTGTGACCATCAAGGGTCAGAAGGTGCGCAGCATATTGACTATGTTCGGCGTCTTCTGGGGCATTTTTATGCTGGTGGTGCTGATCGGCTGCGGCTTCGGAATGAAGAAAGGCCTCATCGGCAGCCTGATGAACCTTTCGTCCAACAGCATAGTCTACACTCCGACAACGACCTCGATGGCCTACAGCGGATTCAATGCCGACCGTTCGTGGTACATCCAGAGCAAGGACATCACTGACATCAGGGAAAAGATGGGCCGCCGCCTGAGATACGTCACGCTTGCAAACCTCGACGGATTCCAGCAGATAGGCTCGCGCACCCGCAGCGGCTACTACCAGACCGCAGGAGTGACTCCGACCTACTACATAGACATTCCCCAGAAAGTGGTATATGGCCGCTACATCAATGACACCGACATAGATGAGCACCGCAAGGTCTGCCTTGCCGGCGAGCGAGTGGTGGCCGAACTCTTCGACACCGACAACCCGGTGGGAGAGGACCTGATCGTTGACGGCAACGTCTACAAGATAGTCGGCGTGATAACTCATACCAACGAGAACATCTCAGTGGGATTCTTCTCGCAGGACTGCGTGCTGCTGCCGTTCACCACAGAGCAGGATGCTTTCGACCACAAGGACCATATCGGCATGATTTCGGTAGGTCTCTACGACAAGTACGATTCGAGGACGGCCAATGCTGAGATTTCTTCGATTTTGAAGAGAAACCACAACATCCACCCTGACGATGACGCTGCGATGGAGATAATTTCTATGGTGGATGCGGTGTCCGTCTATGAGAGCACGATGAAAGGTGTTGAAATATTGATACTGATCGTAGGTTTAGGCACTTTGCTTGCAGGACTGATCGGCATATCCAACATAATGCTCGTCACCATCAAGGAAAGGACCAAGGAAATCGGCATCCGCAGGGCGCTTGGAGCAAGGCCCCGCGTAATTATTTTGCAGATTATGCTGGAAGCACTTACTTTGACCGTCGTAGCGGGAATAACCGGTATAATTGTCGGCACTTGGGTGTTGCTGTTGCTGAACAATGTGCTAGGAGGCGGCACCGATGCGCTGATTTCCAGACCTATGATACCCCCCGTCTATGCATTCGGATCGTTGTTCATCCTGGTGTGCGGCGGATTGGCCTCGGGCTATGTGCCTGCCCGCAGGGCTCTTAGAATCAAAGCTATTGAGGCACTTAGAGACGATAAATGAGTATGAAAAAGACATTGAAAGCTGTATTGTGGGCCCTGGTCGCCGCGTTTGTCATTCTGACCTTCTTCTTCCTCTGGCGTCAGTCAAGGCCCGCACCTGAGATATATGAACTTCTGAATCCCCAGGAGCGTACGATCTATCAGAGTTCCATCGCCACCGGACAGATCCAGCCCCGCAGGGAAGTTTACGTGAAGCCGCGCATCACCGGCATCCTCACCCAGATCAATGTGAAGATCGGTCAGGAGGTGAAAACAGGTGACGTCATCGCCCGCGTAAGCGTCATACCCGATATGAGTTCCTACAACGAGGCCCAGAGCGCAGTGGAGGCTTCAAACCTGCAGCTTCAGGAGGCCCAGAGGGAGTACGACCGCAACGAAGCCTTGTATGATGGCAATGTTATATCGCGCGAAGAATTCGAGAAATCAGCTCATAATCTGTCACTTGCGAAAGAAAACGCAACCAAGGCCAAGTCATCACTCGACATCATCCTCTACGGTAGCTCTTCCCGCAGCGGCGCCGTCAACACTACCATTGTGAAGGCGACGATGAGCGGAAAAGTCATTGATATTCCGTTGAAACAGGGTGCTTCGGTAGTAAGCACGAGCCCTTATAGCGAGGGTACGACCATAGCTACGATAGCCGACGTTTCCGATATGATTTTTGACGGCAAGATAGACGAGACAGAAGTCGACCGCCTTGCAGTCGGAATCCCTGCAAGGATCACCGTGGGTTCGAGCCTTGACCGCCACATCACCGGCACGCTCGAAGAGATATCATCAATGGGCGTGAAGGAGAATGGTACAGTGATGTTCAGCCTGAAGGCATCTGTCGACAGTGACGACGGAACCACTGAACTGAGGGCCGGATACAGTGCCAATGCGGAATTCATCACCGCACAGGCCGACAATGTGATTTCGATTGAAGAAACTGCAGTCTCATTCGAAGACGGCGGCACTTATGTATACAAACTTGTCTCATCCGACAAGAAGAATCAGAAATTTGAAAGGATACCTGTGACTACCGGTCTGAGCGACGGCATCTACATCGAAATCAAGGACGGTGTCACCAAGGATATGGTTTTGAGGGGCAATAAACTGAATTGATGATGAAGAAAGGATTATTGTTGTCTTTGCTGATGCTGGCTCTGCCGTTGATCTCCTTCGGCCAGCCGTGGAGTATAGATGATTGCGTGGAGTATGCGATTGTCCATAACCCTGAGATATTGCATCGCCAGATACAGTACAACAGCCAGAGAGAGGTGCTCAGCGAAACGGCGGTCAGCCGCGTTCCGGTGGTCAGCATAGGAGTGCAGGAAACCCTGCACGCAGGTAACACGCTGATTATGTACAGCGTGGATGAAAACCTGACGATGTCGCTCACGCAGGTGGCAGCTCAGTTGGAGATGCCACTGATATCAGGAAGGGCCATCCCCAATGCGAGGGCGGCTGAGCAGTATATGCTAAAGGCTGCTGCCGAGAATATAACGGTTTCAAAGATCAACATCCGGATAAGGGTTGCAGCGGCCTACCTCCAGCTGCTCAACTGCAAGAGCCAGGAGCAGATAGCCAAAGAGCAGGTGGACCTCTGCAAGGAGCAGCTCGAGAATGTAAGCCGTCTGGTGGAAGAAGGCAAACGTACCGGTGCAGATCTGGCTGAGGCAAGGTCAGCCCTCAGCTCTGCTGAGCATATGTATACGGCAGCCAATGGAAATACTGTCATAGCGAAAGTGGACCTCGTCAATCTTATCGGCCTGGACGACGAGACGGGCTTCGAGATTGAAGACCTGCAGGAGAAGGTGGAAGATACAGAGACAGTCCCGCTTCTGCCGTTGCTGAACAACATCGAGAACCATCCTTCGGTTATGTCGGCCAAGTACAATATGACCAGCGCCGAGTACCGTGCCAAGGCTGCCCGCGGTGCGCTTTATCCCCAGTTGTCGCTTTTTGCAAACTATAACAACTATTTCTATCTGCCCATCGGCGTCAAAGACTTCCATATCGGATCCCAGCTGGGCTCCAACGGCTGGGGCGCTCTCGGTCTCAAGCTAGCCATACCGATTCTGAACTTGAGTAACAACAGGAAGGTGTCCCGGGCCTGGCTGGCGCTCGACGACGCCCAGGTGACTCTGGATGAATCCCGCAAGGAGATATCCAAGCAGTTCCGTGAGGCATACTACCAGACCCTTACTGCAAGGGAAAGGTATACTTCAGCGGTCAAGGCAGAATCTGCCGCCCTGGAGGCCTACGATTACCAGAAGAAAATGTATGATGTGGGGCGTTCCACAACATATGACCTTGACCAGAGCCGCCTGAAATGGTTTGCTGCAAGCGAAGAGGTGGTAAGGTCAAAATATGAATATCTCCTCCGCAACAGGATACTTGACTATTATTCAAATTACTCCCGCGATTAGAATATGCACGTCGGTCTTTTCATAGATGGATATTATCCGATCATAGACGGTGTCATCAAGGTTGTTGACGCCTATGCCTCAAGGCTAGCCAAGAAGTGTGACGTGACGGTCTTCACTCCCTACACCCGCAATCAGGCTGCTGGCTATGACGACAGTTTCCCCTATGAAATAGTGCGGTGCTGGTCGATAATGCGCAAGAAAGACGACTATCCCCAGGGTTACCCTATAGTCGATTCCAAGTTCAGGAACGCTATCAAGAATGCCGGCCTGGACATCATCCACGTTCACAGCGCCTTTCCCATCGGCTTGTGCGCAAAAGCCTCTGCACGGAGACTGGGCATTCCGCTCGTCGGCACTATCCATTCTGACTTCAGGCCTGACGTGCACCGATATCTCGGCAAGATAATCGGCGAGCCGGTCATCAAACTGATGATGAGCATCTACAATTCCTGCGACGAATGCTGGACTGTCAGCGATGCGGTAGGGAAGGTGTTCATCAGGGATTACGGACTCAAGCGCCCTTACCGCATAATGCCATATTCAACGGACCATTATCCTGTCAGCGACGAAACCGCCGCAAGGGAGGAAGTCAATGCCGCATACGGCCTGGAGGATGATGATTTCGTGCTGACTCACGTCGGCAGGCTCGATCTCCAGAAGAGGGAAGATTTCATACTCAGGTCCCTGGCTCTCCTGAAAAAGCAGTTGCCCTCATTCAAGGCTCTTTTTGTCGGAGAAGGCAACAGACAGGACTATGTCAAGTCTCTGGCAGAAAAGCTGGGACTGAACGACAACATAATCTTCTGTGGCAAGGTGGCGGATCTGCACAAGATGATGAGCATCTACTCCCGCACCGACCTGCTGCTGTTCCCTTCGGAATCCGACACATACGGCCTTGTCAAGATCGAGGCGGCCTGCCAGAAGACTCCTACTTTGTTCTGCCAAGGAACGATGGCCGCTGACGGAATAACTGACGGGGTTGACGGCTTTGTCTCAAAGAACAGCGAAGAGGATTTTGCCGGGTACATCCTCCGCATCCATAACGACCGCAAGATGCTCGAAAAGGTCGGAGAAGGCGCCCGTCGCAACCTTTATCGTACCTGGGACAATCTTGTCGACGATGTGTACGAAAATTATATGAAAATCATAGAAAATCATAACTTTGTAAGAAGATGATACAATTATTTATACTGATTCTGCTGCAGGGACTGCTGGTTGTCGGTTCTGAGTGCTTCCTTAAAGTCGCTCTGGAGAAGATAGGCGAATTTGCCTGGAATTGGGCCAGCATCAAGGTAGCCCTTTCTACCTGGCAGCTGTATGTGGCAGGACTGATGGCAATAACAGGCGTCCTGGAGTGGATGGCGGTGCTGAAGCGTTACGACCTTTCGCTTGCCTATCCTCTGACTGCCATCAGTTTCATCCTCAGCCTCTTTGCCGGAGCCCTCATCTTTCACGAGGCTATTCCGGCCACGAGGTGGATCGGGGTGGTGCTTGTTATGGTGGGTGTCTATTTTATCGCACGTTAACATTGTCTTATGAGTAAAAGGATATTAGTAATTTCTCCCCACGCCGACGACGAAATCCTCGGCTGCGGAGGATATCTTGCTGCCCAGCGTGACGAAGGGAGCGAAATTCACATCGCATATGCGACCATCGGTATCAAAGGCGATCCCGAGAGGGAGGCCGGAAGGGTGCAGGAAGCAGCCGAAGTCTGCAAGAGGCTCCACGCTTCGCATCAGATCCTGATAGAAAACAGCGACGGCGAGCTGGATATGATTCCCACTCGTTTCTTCGTCACTCAGTACGATGCCATTTTCGACAGTTTCCAGCCTGACGAATTGTTCATCAATTATCCCTCCTGGCATCAGGACCACAAGAAGGTCTATGACTCAGCAATGGCCGCACTGCGCTTCCGTCAGGGCTTTATGCCGCGTTTCATAGCCCTCTACGAATATCCTTTCATTCTGAACCAGAACATCAACATAAGCGGTGGTCTCTGGTATCACGACATCAGCACCAGCCTTGACGAGAAGATTGATATTTTCAAGATATACAAAAGCCAGATCAAGCAGTCTCCGTCGCCTTTGAATCCTGAAGGAATCAGGCAGCTCGCAATGGTGCGCGGCACCGAATGCGGCGTGAAATACGCAGAGCTGTTCTATCTGCAAAAGATGATACGATGAGGTATCTGTCATTCGAAGCCGGCGGCCGCGCAGGTCTCTCGGCAGAACTGTTCTTCGTGAACCGTGTCCGCAAAGACGACGGCAACAGTCTAGTCCTGGCGGATATGGACACTACGTACTTCCAGTGCCCGTGTCCTGCAGGTGTGAGCCGTGTCGCAGAGGCCGAGGCTCTCTCGATGATAGCAGGCGACGCTTCCGGCTGTACCGTTTTCCCGGCCGACGAACTGGCGCGCCAGAGCAAGCCCGCAGTGTTCGAACTCGCATCCCGCAACCCTATGGTGGCTGTCGAGAAGTGGTTCTTCAACAAGCGCTGTATGAACGAAAGGCTTGCAGAAGCAACCGACGGCTGTGCCATCCATATCCCTGAGACATTCTCTCTCGACGACGTCTTTATGCGTCCCAACACTATGTCTGCAGGCAGTCACGGCGTGGGCAGGCTGGAAAACACCTGCATCACCCGCCGTGTGGAGATAGCCCACGAATATGTGGTCGACGTCAACTGGACCGGGACAGAGCCGGTGATCTATGCACGCGAGGTCCGCATCAAGAACGGATATGACAAGTACCTGCAGTTCCTCGGCCGCGAGAGCAAGGTGGCCAGGGCCGTCGATGAATTTGTACACGCCATCAGAGCGTCCATTCCATTGCTCGTAACAGGCATATTCCATATCCAGCTCATCGAGAATCCTGCCGGTGAAATCTATTTCGTCGAATATTCCAAGCGCATCTCAGGCACTTCGATAGTCAACCTGTTCCGCGGCTACAATCCTTTCGATGCCTTTGCCGGGGTCGAGACTCCCGTGTTCAAAGGTGACTTCGCCAAGGAGAACGTCTGGTACAGATATGAAGATTTCATTATGAACCTCAGCAAGGTACGGCAATGAGAATATTCAACCTCCTGAGATATATTGTCGCACTGGCGCTGCTCATCTGGAGTTTCTTTTTCCCTCCGGTAGTGAGCGTTCTCGCCATCCTGGTGCTGCTGGCAGTCAACAACTGCCTCGACGACGTGGTGTTCTACCACGGCAGCAAGCAGATCTACCGCGACAAATACAAAGGAGGCGTCGCCTGCCCAGTGAACGGTGTGGTGACCTGCATCGAGAAGGACGTGCCGCTGATGACCCACATCCGCAAGTGTGACTATCTCGAGGACAAGATACAGCTTGAACTCAACAAGGAAGCTGCGGCTGACGGGGGAAAGCTCTACAACCACGTCACCATATTCCTCAACAAGTTCAACTGCCACGCAGTGACCAACATCGGTTCGAAGATCGTCCGCGAGGTCTATTACGACAAGGACGGCGTGCTGATCTCGATGGTCGAGGCAGGGGAGATGACCACAAAGCTCGACGGATTGTTCCTGAACAATTCTTTCATCAGGACCGAATATGAGAACGGAGTGGTGTGCGTCTACACCCTCGACAAGTTCGTCTCAAAGATGCTTCCCTCAGACAAACGCGAACTTCTCGGAGTCGACTATTTCATCTGCCGCGGCAGCCAGTGCGACATATATCTCCCTCAGGGAATGGAGTTCTGCGTGGAGCAGAATCAGATACTTCGCAACCTCCAGACCATCTCGGAGGGTGAGAAGATAGAAAATGCGATAGACTATGCGGCCGATGCCGGAGCCCTGATCAGAAAAGACAGCTGCTCGCACGCCGGCCACATCATCCTCAGCAACCTCAAAAAAACCATCTCTACATACAGTTTCAAGAATCCTGTAGTAATCCTGCTGCTCCTGGCTGCGATATGCCTCGGAGCACTCCCGGCACTTCAGTCCATTCATGGCAACCTTTTTGCTTTGATTGTCCTCGAAGTCTTCACCGGCCTCTTTTCGCTTGACCGCTTTTTCAAGAATCTGCTCTATGCGTTCTTCAACATTGCGGGTTTCAAGCCGTCGCTGGCGAAGTTTTATAAATGGGTACATTACAGGTTATGACAATGAAAAGGATCTTGATGCTTCTGGTTTCGGTCTTGTTCTGCTTCAATATGAATGCACAGGAAGGCTATCATAACAGCAATGTCGGCTCGACCTTGAAATGGGTGATCCACGATGGCAGCGGAGCGCTGTTCGGCTATTGCCACGAAACTCTCACGAAATTCGAAGGGAATATGGACAATGCCCGCATCGATTATTCCTATATGTTCTACGATAAAGACAACGAGTCGGTCACCGGCAGCAAGCCCTTCGAGTTCTCAGTCACCATCGAGAACGGCAAGACCAGGGCTTATGTCAACAACGTCGTGAAGGCCAGGCAGTCCGGCGACTATATGACTGTCGGAGACATCAGCAGCATTCCTGACGATCTGTATGTGGGGAAGAATCTCCGCGACACCGAAATCCAGGTGAAGGTGCTCACCGTCTTTACGGCAAGGAACATCTACAACAACCGCCGGGTTACCGCCCGCGAGAGCGTCGAGGTTCCTGCCGGATGCTTCGACTGCTTCCTCGTGGAGGACGACGAGTTCTTCACAGGCGCCGGCCCCTTCCACGTCAAGACCTGGGTCGCCAAAGGCACCGGCATCGTGAAGCAGATCATCTACAAGAAAGACGGCACAGTCAACCAGACGATTGAGCTGATAAAATAATACACCTAAACAATATGAAAAAGATATTCGCAATCGCAGCTCTTGCGGCTCTTCTGGCCGGCAGTGCTGCGGCGCAGGACTATGTGCCCTCGGCAGAGAATATTGCTGCGAGGGAGCAGTATTCGCACGACCGTTTCGGAATTTTCATACACTGGGGCATCTATTCGATGCTGGCCCGCGGCGAGTGGGTCCTCCAGAACGACAAGCTCACCCAGGATGAGTACTCGCGCCTGGCTGCCGGTTTCGACCCGTCACGTTTCGATGCGGAGGAGTGGGTGAAACTCTTCAAGGCGGCAGGGGCAGGTTACATTACCGTGACCTCCCGCCATCACGACGGTTTCTCGATGTTCGGCAGCAAGGCTTCGCCCTACAATGTGGTGGACGCCACACCTTTCGGCAGGGATGTGATAGGGGAGCTTTCCAAAGCCTGCCAGAACGAAGGTATGCGGCTTCACCTCTACTATTCGCACGTGGACTGGGGCCGCAACGACTATTGGCCTCTTGGCCGCACCGGGCATAATACCGGCCGTCCGGAGGGCAGTGAAGGCGACTGGCAGCACTACCGCAATTTTATGGACGCCCAGCTGACGGAACTGCTGACGAACTACGGCCCCATCGGTGCCATCTGGTTCGACGGTACCTGGGACAAGGATGCGGCACCCCGCGAGGAACAGCCTGCCATCTGGGGACTGCGCCATCAGTATGACCTCATCCACAAGCTGCAGCCCGCCTGCCTTGTGGGCAACAACCACCATCTGGCAACGTTCGAAGGGGAGGACATCCAGATATTCGAGAAGGACCTTCCCGGAGAGAATGAGGCCGGTTTCTCGCCCAACTCCGTGATTTCGAAGCTGCCGCTCGAGACCTGCCAGACTATGAACAACAGCTGGGGTTACAACATCCACGACAACAACTACAAGTCTGCAGACTATCTGATACAGTATCTTGTAAAGACTGCCGGCAAGGGTGCAAACCTGCTGCTGAACGTAGGCCCGCGCCCCGACGGCACGATTCCCGAGCCTGCCGTTGAGCGCCTGCTTGCGATGGGCCGCTGGCTCGACCGCTACGGCGACAGCATCTACGGCACGCAGAGAGGCTATATAGCAGAGCAGGAGTGGGGTGTGACCACCCAGAGGGGCAACCTACTTTTCGTGCACGTGCTCAAGCCCGGCACAGCCACCGTCGAGATTGAAGTTCCTGCCGGCAACAAACTTCAGAGCGCTTCTGTATTTTTCGGCACTCCGGTCAAATTCACGACCCGCAAGGAAGGCAAGAAGACTTTCGCCGTCGTCACCGTCCCGGACGGTCCGGAGGTAGACAACATACTGAAACTGACTTTCAGGAAAGAACTGTAATTAGATATTTTATAGTACATTTGGCCAAACTAAACACATTGATATGAAAAAGATATTCACGACTCTCGCTGCCATCGCACTCGTGCTTCCGATGGTGGCTCAGCCAAAACTTAACAAAGACAATATCGATGAAGTCCTTGCTGCAATGACGCTCGAGGAGAAGGCCACCCTCGTGGTCGGCTCCGGCTGGGGCAGTATGATTGCCGGCATCACCGGCGGTTCGCAGATCCTTGTTTCCGGCGCAGCCGGCACCACCCAGGCCATTCCGCGCCTCGGCATTCCCAACACCGTGCTTGCCGACGGCCCTGCAGGACTCCGCATCAATCCCACCCGTGAAGGCACGACACGCACCTTCTATTGCACTGGTTTCCCTGTAGGAACGGCAATCGCCTCATCGTGGGACGTGGAACTCGTGGAGAATATGACCAAGGCAATGGGTAACGAAGTCCTCGAATATGGTGTGGACGTGCTGCTCGCCCCCGGTATGAATATCCACCGCAATCCGCTTTGCGGCCGTAACTTCGAGTATTTCTCTGAGGACCCCGTTTTGTCAGGCAAGATCTCTGCCGCATATGTGAAGGGCGTCCAGAGCAACGGCGTCGGCGTTTCCATCAAGCACTTCGCTGCCAACAACCAGGAGACCGCCCGTGACCACAACGACGCCCAGATCAGCCAGCGTGCCCTCCGCGAGATTTATCTCAAGAACTTCGAAATCGCAGTCAGGGACGCCGATCCCTGGACGGTGATGTCTTCATACAACAAGATCAACGGCAAATATACCCAGCAGAGCTATGACCTGCTCACCAAGGCCCTCCGTGAGGATTGGGGCTTCAAGGGCATCGTGATGACCGACTGGGGTGCAAAGGACGGCACTGTGGATGCAGTCAAGGCCGGCAACGACCTGATGGAGCCCGGTATGCCTTTCGAGACCCAAAGGATCATCGAGGCTGTCAACAACGGCACTCTTGATGTCAAGGACCTCGACCGCAATGTCCGCAGGCTGCTTGAATTCATCGTCCGCACTCCCCGTTTCAACGGCTACAAGTATTCAGACAAGCCGGATCTCAAGGCACACGCCGCTGCAGCCCGTGCAGCAGCCACCGAGTCTATGGTGCTTCTCAAGAATGAAGACAACGTGCTTCCGCTCAAGGACGTGAAGAACATCGCCCTCTTCGGAGCTACTTCAATTGACTTCGTTGCCGGCGGAACCGGTTCCGGCAATGTCAACAAGGCTTATGTGGTCAATATGGTCCAGGGCCTCGAGAACGCCGGCTTCAAGCTGGACGAGAGCCTCAAGGACTATTACAAGAAATATGTCGACTTCGCAAGGATTGACGCCAGGGACATCCCCAACGGCGGCAGCGTAGGCATCCTGCTCGGTGAGGCAAAGATTGCCGAGGCCCCTGTTGCAAAATCATTTGTGGAGAGCAAGGTTGCAGCCAACGACGCAGCCATCGTCATCATCGGCCGTAACTCAGGCGAAAGCGAAGACCGTCGTGTCGAGGATGACTTCGACCTTTCTGCAGCCGAGCGTTCACTGCTGACCAACGTATGCAACGCATTCCATCTTGCAGGCAAGAAGGTCATCGTAGTGCTGAACATTGGCGGCGTGATCGAGACTGCTTCCTGGAAGGCTCTTCCCGACGCCATCCTCTGCGCCTGGCAGCCCGGCCAGGAAGGCGGCGACGCTGTCGCTGACGTCCTCACCGGCAAGGTTAACCCTTCAGGCAAGCTCCCTATGACCTTCCCTGTTCAGTTCGTAGACCACAAGTCATCATTCAACTTCCCGCTCGGCAACGAGCCTACCGGAAAGTCTGATTTCTCATTCATCGGCGACGACACCAGGAACACCGTGAACCACGTGGACTTCACCAAATATGAGGAAGGCATCTTTGTAGGATACCGCTGGTTCGAGACCTTCGGCAAGGAGGTTTCCTATCCGTTCGGCTTCGGCCTCAGCTACACTACTTTCGACTACTCAAAGCCTACCGTGACTGTAGCCAAGGACGGCACTGTCACCGCTAAGGTCATCGTCACCAACACCGGCAAGGTTGCGGGCAAGGAAGCCGTCGGCCTCTATGTGTCAGCTCCTGCAGGCGGTCTCGAAAAGCCGGCCAAAGAGCTCAAGGCATTCGCTAAGACCCGCCTTCTCGCCCCCGGTGAGAGCCAGACCCTGACGTTCAGCGTCAAGGCTTATGACCTCGCTTCGTTCAACGAGCAGGCCAACCGCTGGGAGACCGCAGCAGGCACCTACACCTTCGGTTTCGGCCGCAACGTACGCGACATCCCCGTTTCGTTCCAGGCCGTGATCAAGAATGCATCAACTTTCGCAGTAAGCAAATAATAAAATTATAACGAGCATATATGAAACGAATTCTTACAATTCTCGCAGCAGCTGTAGTCGCAGTAGCCTGCGGCAATGCCCACAAAGGCAGCCAGCCCGTTGAGAGTTCACAAGTCCAGGACCCGAGCGCTCCTGTCGTATATTTTACCAAGGATATCACACCTGAAAGCCTTGTAGCCATCTACGAAGCACTTGGCCGCGAAGCCAAGGGCAGGGTAGCCGTCAAGATCTCTACCGGAGAAGCCGGCGGACACAACTATTTGAAACCCGAACTTATCGGAAGCCTCGTCAAGAAGGTTAACGGTACCATCGTAGAGTGCAACACCGCCTATAACGGTGCACGCAACACTGCCGAAGACCATATGAAGGTGGCAGAAGACCACGGATTCACCAAGATCGCAAAGGTCGACATTATGGATGCCGAAGGCGAGATGAACATCCCTGTGAAGGACACCAAGTACCTGAAGTATGACATCGTAGGCAATCATCTCAAGAACTACGACTTTATGATCAACCTCGCGCACTTCAAAGGCCACGCTATGGGTGGATTCGGCGGAGTGCTGAAGAACCAAAGCATCGGCGTCGCATCCCGTAACGGCAAGGCCTACATACACACTGCAGGCAAGACCGACAATCCTGACATTGCCTGGGGACCCCAGTATCTGGCAGCAGGCCCTACCCAGGATTCATTCCTTGAGAGTATGGCAGCCGCTGCACAGGGCGTGCACGAGTATTTCAAAGGTGGACAGAACATCCTTTACATCAATGTGATGAACAATATGTCAGTGGACTGCGACTGTGATTCGCATCCCGCTGAGCCCAAGGTTGCCGATATGGGTATCGTGGCATCTCTCGACCCCGTGGCTTGCGACCAGGCCTGTCTCGATATGGTGTTCGGCCATCAGAACGATGTTCCCGGCGATGACGCCAAGCCGCTCCAGCAGCGCATCAACCGCCAGCACGGAACCTACATAACCGAGTATGCCGAGCAGATCGGCCTTGGCAGCAAGAAGTACCGTCTGGTTAGTCTTGACAAGTAGAGTCCGTCTTATTTCCGGCAATAAAAAAGCAGGCTGCGAAGCCTGCTTTTTTATTAGTCGACTGTCTTGTCGATGGTGTAGCGCACTATCTTCCGGGAGGTGTTCTTCTGGAACTCCGTGTCGCGCAACTTGACTGTCTTGACAGCCTTGTAGGGCGGCATCTTCTCGTTGAGTTTCTTCACTTCCTTCTCAAAATAAGACTGAGGGTCGGTGATGCCTTTTGCAGCAAGGATGTCCGCGTCGGGGAAGATTTCGGCCACGATGGTGATCTTGCCTTTCTGGACGCGGCTTTCGCCAGCATAGACCACAACTTCATTCACGCCCTCGACCTTCTGGAGGTCGGCCTCGATTTCTTCGGGATATACGTTCTTTCCGTTGGAGAGGATGATGAGGTTCTTCTTGCGGCCGGTGATGTAGATCCAGCCTTCTTCATCGAGCCTTCCGTAGTCTCCTGTGCGGAAAAATCCGTCCTTGTCGAATGCGGCTGCAGTGGCTTCAGGATCTTTGTAGTAACCCAGCATCACGTTAGGACCCTTGACGCAGATCTCACCCTCGCCGTTCTCGTCGGGGTTGTCGATCTTCACGCGGCAGGCGAGGATAGGGGTTCCCACACTGCCGGCTTTCTGGTACTTGTTGCGGTTGGCCGAGATGAGCGGTGCGCATTCGGTGATGCCGTAGCCGTTGAGTATCGTGATGCCGATGGAGTCGAAAGTGCGGATGATGTCTTCATCGAGTTTGGCGCCGCCGCAGATGATGAGCTCCAGCTTGCCTCCGAAGGCAGCCAGGACGCTCTTGAATAGTTTGCGTCGGATGTCGATGCCGAATTTGCGCAGGAAGTTGCTGAATCCCATCATAGCCTTCAGCAGCCCTTCCTTCTTGGTCTGGCGTGCCGATGACCATATCTTCTTGTTCATCACTTCCAGGAAGGCGGGAACGAGGATGAGGTGGGTCGGCTGCTGCTCGCGGATCTCGTCGCTGACATACTTCAGGCCGCTGGAGATATAGACCTCGCAGCCCTG
>JAFWSX010000032.1 GCA_017519185.1 Bacteroidales bacterium
CCAATCCATTTTAACAAACGGCAAAAGGACAATTCGGAATCCGGCCGGGAAATGAGCCCTTTTCCCGGCCGAACGCTTCAAAAACCGCAACACGGCCGGAAAAACGCCCTTTTTCCCGGCCGAGACGTCCTATAAATATCAGGGCGCATCAGCGCCGTGGCGGAGTGTGCGCAATGTCCGAAGGACACGAGCCACGGAGCCACCCGGGTTCTGCGAAGCAGGTTCCGGCATATCCCCCTCCGAGGGGGATGTCGCGAAGAGACAGGGGGTGAGACGGTACCCAAAACAAAAGAGCTCACGACTGTGAGCTCTTTTGTTTTGAGGTACCAAGCAGAATCGAACTGCTGTACCTGGTTTTGCAGACCAGTGCCTAACCACTCGGCCATGGTACCCTGGCTTGGGAATGCAAAGTTATAACTAATTTCCCAATTTCAAAATTATGCGTCGACGTTGGCGTATTTTGCGTTCTGCTCGATGAATTCTCGGCGAAGCGGAACGTCGTCACCCATAAGCATCGAGAAGATGCGGTCAGCCTCGGCAGCATTTTCGATATGTACGACCTTCATTATGCGCTTGGCCGGGTCCATAGTTGTGTCCCAAAGCTGTTCTGCAGACATCTCACCAAGACCTTTGTAGCGCTGCACCTTTACTGCAGACTCCTTGCCGCCGGCCATTCTCTCGATGGCAGCCGAGCGCTCCTCGTCGGTCCAGCAGTAAACCTGCTGCTTGCCTTTCTGGACAAGATAGAGCGGAGGTGTGGCCAGGTATACATATCCGTTGCGGATAAGGTCGGGCATATAGCGGAAGAAGAATGTGAGGATGAGGGTTGTGATGTGGCTTCCGTCCACATCGGCATCGGTCATAATCACGATCTTATGATATCTCAGCTTGGAGAGGTTTACAGCCTTCGGATCCTCTTCGGTTCCGATTGTAACTCCAAGAGCAGTATAGATATTGCGGATTTCTTCGCTTTCGAAAGCGCGGTGCTCCATAGCTTTCTCAACGTTGAGAATCTTTCCCCTGAGAGGAAGGATTGCCTGGAAAGCCCTGTCGCGGCCAACCTTTGCCGTACCGCCAGCGGAATCACCCTCGACGAGGAACAACTCGCATTTGGCAGGGTCCCTGTCGGAACAGTCAGCCAGCTTGCCGGGAAGGCCGCTGCCGCTCATCACAGTCTTGCGCTGCACGAGCTCGCGTGCCTTGCGGGCGGCGTGACGTGCAGTAGCTGCAAGGATCACCTTCTCGATGATCAGCCTTGCATCCTTGGGATTCTCCTCAAGGTAAGCCTCAAGAGCAGAAGATGTGGCAGCTGAGACAGCACCCATCACCTCGCTGTTGCCAAGCTTGGTCTTGGTCTGGCCCTCGAACTGGGGCTCAGCCACCTTCACGGAAATGACGGCGGTCAGACCCTCGCGGAAATCGGAAGGATCAATGTCGAATTTCAGTTTCTCAAGGAAACCGTTCTTCTCAGCATAGTTCTTGAGGGTAGTGGTCATACCGCGGCGGAAGCCTGACAGATGGGTACCGCCTTCTATCGTGTTGATATTGTTGACGTAAGAGTAGATGTTCTCGTTGAAACCGGTGTTATACTGCATCGCGATTTCGATGGGAATCACCTTGTTGGTCTCAAGGCAGATGGGCTTCTGGGTGAGCTTCTCGCGGTTGGCGTCGAGATATTCTACAAACTCCACGAGACCGTTCTCAGAATAGAAGACATTGCTCTTCTTGTGAGGAACGCCGTTCTCGTCAATTTCCTCGCTTCCTTCGCGGTCATCGCGCAGAGTCAGACGCACACCCTTGTTCAGATATGCGAGCTCGCGGAGACGGGTAGAAAGGATGTCATAATCATAGACGGTCACCGTGAAAATCTCGTGATCGGGATGGAAGGTGATGATGGTTCCTGTATCATCGGTCTCGCCGACGACCTTCACGTCATATTTCGGCTTGCCCTTGGAATACTCCTGGACGAAAATCTTGCCTTCACGATGGATCTCAGCCTTGAGATAGTCCGACAGGGCGTTCACGCAGGAAACGCCGACGCCGTGCAGACCGCCGGAAACCTTGTAGCTGTCCTTGCTGAACTTACCTCCGGCGTGGAGAACGGTGAGCACGACCTCAAGGGCGGAGCGGTGCTCCTTCTCGTGCATTCCGGTGGGGATACCGCGGCCGTTGTCGGAAACGGTGATGGAATTGTCCTTATTGATTACGACGTCTATCTGGCTGCAGTATCCTGCAAGTGCCTCATCGATAGAGTTGTCGACAACTTCATATACAAGATGGTGGAGACCTCTGGTAGAGATGTCGCCTATGTACATCGAAGGTCTTTTACGAACAGCCTCCAAGCCTTCGAGGACCTGGATACTGTCGGCAGAATATTGCTGCTGGCCTTCTTCTTTTTCTTTCTCAGTCATACAAAAATCTTCTATCTTATAAATCGCGTAAAAATACGAAAATTACGCGAGTTATAAGCGATTTTCACCTAGAAAGAAATCAACAAAAAAGAGTTAAAAACTGCCGCCGAAGCATCTTAGAAATTGATGCAGATTCCGCCGCCTCCGTTGATGGGCATACTGCCTATTCCGGCAAATATGTAATTCTCCTTGTTGAGCAGGTTTCCGCCTTTGATATAAACAGAGAAGAAACGGTTCACCTTGAACTCAGCCTTTGCAGAAAGGTCGAGATAGGCAGGCACTCTACCGCGCTGACTGTCTTGCGATAACGAAGCAGCAGGCAGATAGGCAGGCATACCAAACATACTTTCGCGCTCGCCCTGGATTACCAAAGCTGTGCTCAGGAAAAGTCTTTCCTTGAAATTGTATTCAATCTGGGACAGGCTCTCAATCTTGGGCAGCATAAATAGCTGAGACTCACTGTTGTACTTGTTGCCCTGAACGGACGTGAACACCCTCAAATCTTTCGACGTCCAAGTCAGCTCGACTCCAGCAGACAGTTTTGCGTAGTCTACAAACTCAGGATATACGAAGGGTAAACTCTGATAAAACTGTCCCGAATAAAGCAGCATTCTGTCCTTGAAGGACGTATATGTTCCATAAACGTTTATTCCAAGTCTGCTGCCGATGATACCCTCGAAAGACAACTTGGCGTCGATTGGCCGGGTGGTGTAACGCATCTTGAATAATTCGGCATACGTCTGTATCGATGCCGGAAGGCCGCCATTGAGCCCCATCATAAGCCAGGGAGCGGTCTCAAGGTGAAAACCGAGGTTATCTATATTCCTTCCCCCGTTGGCAACGGCACGGATCCATAACTTGTTTTCTGCCAGTTCGAATTTCGCATCGACATCAGGATAGATGCTGGTGCTGTTGTCTCCCGCGAAACTGTTGCTGAAACGGATTCCGAAACGGCCGTCGAAACGCCCTTTGGAATATCGGTAGATAGGTGCGAATTCAATGATACCCAGGTAGTATCCACCCAGCTGGTCATACCAGTTGTTCTGGCTGCGGACATCTACATACATCCTGTGTTCCTCGAAGCTCGATCCGAACTCGGCATCTATGTTAAGGGCTGTTTCAGAGAAGGTGTAGGGGTCAAACACCGTAGACCGGTATTCCAAGTCCTTTGCAGATCTGACGAAAGACGCATCGATATCATAATAGAACTCGTGATCCTTGACATTAGTGCTTCGTATCTTGAAATCCGCCTCGTATGCATTCAGTAAATGTTTGGCCGAATCCTGCGCCAGACCCGTAGCCACCAGGGATTCGTGAACATCCAGCTTGTCCTTCGCATAGGAAGTACGATAGGAGCCAAGCAGGCTGAGTTCGCCTTTTTCCCAGGCATATTTGAAGAAAGCACCTGCAGACATCCGGAGCCTTCTTGCATCCAATGTTTTAATAAACTGGTCCATAGCAGGTATATTTCCCGCCTCGGAAGCATACTTCACGAACAGTCCGAAATTGACGTTCGGGTTCTTCTTGGGAACCAGCTGCCCGAACAGGTCGACCTCCGGCATCAGCGGATACTGGCTG
This sequence comes from Bacteroidales bacterium, assembly GCA_017519185.1. GTDB lineage: Bacteria > Bacteroidota > Bacteroidia > Bacteroidales > UBA932 > Equibacterium. The sequence continues at coordinate 3,990 of JAFWSX010000032.1, forward strand.
GCAACCCTTGCAGAGAAGTGAGGAACAGCCTTGGGAGGTACGACGCCCAGGCTTGCCGCCTGGTAAGGCGAGAATTCATAGAGATCCCTGAACGGCCTGTCAAATATCGAATAGTCGAAACTTACATCAAACTTCTTGAGGGAATCAGCCACTGTGAGCGGTGTCTGGGGCATACGCACATCGACGTCTATCTTGCCTTCAAACTCCCTGTCCACGACCACGGTAGGGTCTATCTGCGCATAAACCGGTGCAGAGAGCAGAATCGCGAGCAAAAGAATATGTAACTTTTTCATTGTTCTACCTCCCCATCGATTTAAGTTTGTTCAGTCTCATTTCTGTCTGTTCCAGGACATCGTCGTTTGCCACTGACACCTTGTAGCTCTTCGCGATGCTTTCATATGTGGCACGGGCCTGCTCCCATCGCTCGCGGTCCGCGAAGGAATCGCCGAGGATGATGAAACTCTTGGCAAGCCAGTAGAGCTGCGGCGTCTTGGAGTCTGAGAACTCGTAGACTTTCTTCTCAACCTGCTCGAAGTCTCCGGCATTGTAATAGTCCTGTATCAGTATGTAGGCGCATTCCGCACCGACTGCGTCGCTGCAGTCTGCTGAAAGTTTGCCGAGAAGATTCTTGGCCGCAGTGCGGTCGCCGAGCACGATGTAAGACTTGGCTGCGATGAATTCTGCCTTGCGGCGGGTAGCATCGTCGAGCGATGTGTCATCTGCCATCTCCAGAGCGTTGCGCAGTGACTTGTAGTACTGCCTGCTGTTATAGTTCGAGAGCATCTCTCCCACCCTTCCTGCAGTCCTCACGATGTCGTTCGACGCGATTGCCTGCAAAGTCTCGTAAGCCTCGAGGGCCTTGCTGTAGTTGCCGAGGTTATAGCAGATGTCGGCATAATTGCGGGTCGCAGCCTCGGAATAGTCACCTTTTTCCTTGCTCATACATTCCAGGTAGGCTTCCGCCGCAGATTCGTTGCGACCGGATGCCTTGTAGCTCTCAGCCAGATAGAACCAGGCCTGAGCTGCCTTGGCTCCGTTGGGATACTGGTTGAGGAATGACTGGAGAGAGCGTATCGCCGAACTGTAGTTTCCTGAGAGATAGACCTGCTCGGCAGCGTTGAATATCATCTGCTCCTTCTCGCCGGCTGTCTTGATGTTGGACATTCCCAGACCGTCGAGATATGACAGGTACTCCTGAGGCCGGCCCGTCAGCTGATATAGGCTTTCCATACCGGCCAGGGCATCCTGAACTTCCGGAGCGTCGGGGGTGTCGCTGACGATGCGCTTGTAGTAGTTGATGGCCTTCTGCCTTTCTCCCTTGTTGCTGCTTATCATTGCAAGTTCAAGCAAACTGCGAGAGTAGTAGGAACTGTCGCGGGCTGAAAGCAGGCTTTCGAAACACTTTGTGGCTTCATCGGGATTGTTGCGCTGCACATAGGTGCGTCCCAGCTCGTACATAGCCTCGGGATACAGCTTGGCAGTAGGATGTTTGGCGACTGCGTCTGAAAGGAGTTCTATCTTTTTCGCATAGTCATCCATCAGTCCGTAGACCAGAGCGCCCTGATAGTTGGCGTAGATGTCGTTGTCAGAATATCTATTGTAGACCTTTGCATATTCGGCCGAAGCCTTGGCATAGTCGTTCTGCATCAGGTATGTGTCCGCAAGCCTGACAGTGGCGTCCCTCTGCAGGTCTCCCCTGGCCTTGCCGGTATGGAGGAACGACTGGAAGTAAGGCTGCGCAGTGTCGAAATCGCGGGAATTGAAATACGAATATCCGAGGATAAGCTGGAGCATATCGTACTCATCGTAATTCCTGAAGACGGGGTCTGAAGCAAGGATGCGCCCAGTGCCGATGGCATCCACGTAATTGCCTGTAGAATAGTTGCACTGCGTCAGATAGTAGTTTGCAAGACGGGTTACCGTGGGGTCGGAATTGTTGGCCACTGCGCCTTGCAGATAGTCCATCGCGCTCTTGTATCCGCCGCTGCCAATGAGCTGAAGAGCCTTGTAGAGCTGCGCCTTCTGCAGGTTTGCCTGGACTTCGTGAGAAGGATTCTTGATCTTCTCCATCACCTCGATGGCCGACGTAAAATCATTATCCTGAAGGAAAGCGACGGACATATAAGTGTTGATCACGTCATCCTTGCCGCTTGAAGGATAGCTGGCCACATATTTCTCGAACTGGGATATGTCCTTGTTGACATCGAAGGAAAGCTTGGCGAAGTTGAACATCGCATCTTCCTTCACGGTCTGGTCGAAGTCACATTCAGCAGCTTTCTTGAAGCAGTCCAGTGCCGACAGTTTGTTCTTGACCTGCAGGTAGCTGTTGGCACTGTAATAATAAGCGCTCTGACCTATCGTATCTTCGGCGCCGAGCACTGAAGAGAAATTCTCAATAGCCTCACGATACTGCTGGAGAGAGTATGAAACCACTCCGGCATAGTAGCGGTCCTTGTGGGTTATCGTAACTCCTGACGCTATGTACTTGTCGAGATATTCCTTGGCCTTGGCGTTGTTGTTCTTCGCAAAGTATGACTCGGATATGATGCGGGCCAGGTTGCCCTGAAGGTCAGGAGTGAGCTTGTCATAGACGGCCTCGCCGTTCTCGATGGCGTAGTCCCAGTCCTTGAGCATGAACTTGCTCTCTGTGGCATAATAGTCAGACAGGTCGGTGAAACGGCTGTCACGGCGTGCCTTTACGAAATAATTGAAGGCCTCCTCGAAGTTCTTGTCGAGATAGTGGATATAGGCAGTGTAATATGTGGCCGGATAGGTATACTGGTTCAACTCGGCATCCATCACTGAGGAGAAGCCCTCGAGAGCTTCTTTCATATTGCCGACACGCATATTGCAGTAGGCATACTTGAAAGCGTACTCGTTCTTGACGGTCCTGTAGAGATTTTTTTCGTTGATGCCGGCGAAACTTGCCCTGGCTTTTTCATACTGAGCCTGGTCGAACTGGTAGCTGGCCATATAGAACTTGACCATCGCCAGCTGGGGATCGTTGGGAAAGCGTGTTTCAAAGTCGTAGACAAGGCCTTCCACATTGGCCCTGCCAAGCGCAATGGCACACATTATCTTGTTCGCCAGGATTTCAGAATAGAAAAGGGTATGTTTGTCACGCACATCTTCGGCGAGCTTCTCGAATTCACTTTCCGCAGAGGAATACATCCCTTGCAGGTAAAGCTGCTTGGCCGAATCAAAGCGGGTGCGGAAAGAATAGTCGGCATCCTGTGCCCGTGAAGCGACTGTTCCCAATACGAGGAACAGAAACGCTGCTATGATTGTTTTAAGGCGCATTCTTGGAATATCGGTTACACAAATGTACACTTTTTTATTAATTTCGCAGTATGCAAACGCCCATCATCGAATTCAGGAACGTAGACATCACAAACTCCGACACTCTTGTCATCGAGAATCTTTCATTCGATATATACAAGGGAGATTTCGTCTACCTCACAGGCAAGGTCGGCAGCGGCAAGACTTCCATCATCCGCACCATCATTGCCGAGAATCCCGTCACCAGCGGTGAAGCGAGAGTTGGCGAGTTCAATCTCAAAAACATCAAACGCAAGCAAATACCATACCTCAGGCGCAGCGTGGGCGTGGTTTTCCAGGATTTCCAGCTGCTGATGGATAGAAGCGTGGAGAGCAATCTCGAGTTCGTGCTGAAGGCCACGGGATGGAAAGACAAGAAGGCGGTCAGCGACCGCATCGGCGAAGTCCTGAAGCTCGTAAACCTCTCTACAAAAGCCCACAAGATGCCTCACCAGCTTTCAGGAGGAGAGCAGCAGAGGGTTGCGATCGCCCGTGCCCTGCTCAACAGTCCCGAACTCATCCTTGCCGACGAGCCCACCGGAAACCTCGACAACGACACGGCGAAAGGCATTATGGACCTCCTGTATGAGATCAACAAGACGAACGACACTGCCATAATAATGGTCACCCACAACCAGAATCTTCTCAAACAATATCCTGGCAGGGTTTTCCTCTGCGCCAACAACATTTGCAAGGAGGAAGTGGCAGGCGCCATCGACCTCGACATCGAAATCTAAGTGAAAAAGTTAAACGGTCAAGTCATCGACTGGTTTCAGGCCAGCATGCCTCAGGCTGAGTCGGAGCTGCATTTCGACAGTCCTTTCCAGCTGCTTGTGGCTGTGATACTGTCCGCCCAGTGCACGGACAAGCGAGTGAATATGGTCACCCCTGCCCTGTACGCGAAGTTCCCGACTCCTCAGGCTCTCAGTGCCGCCACGTTCGATGAAGTTTATGAACTCGTAAAATCCGTGTCATATCCCAACAGCAAGGCCACACACCTGATAGAGATGGCTTCTATGCTGTGCGAACGCTTCGGCGGCGAAGTACCTTCCACGCACGAGGAATTGCAGCAGTTGCCGGGAGTCGGACGCAAGACAGCCAATGTCGTGATGTCCATCGTCTTTGACAAACCCGTGATAGCAGTTGACACCCACGTGTTCAGGGTCGCCCGCAGGATAGGCCTTTCCAAAGGCAGCACCCCGCTCGCAGTGGAGAAGGACCTGACTGACAATATTCCAGCAGAACTGCGTCCCAAAGCCCACCACTGGCTCATCCTGCACGGAAGATATGTGTGCACCGCACGCAATCCGAAATGTGACAAGTGCGGACTGACAGGCTGCTGCAAGGAATTCAAGAAGAGAAAAGTATGAGCAGGGATGGATTTGACGGCATCCTGAGCGACTACAGGTCATACCTCAAGCTTGAGCGCTCACTGTCGGCGAATACCGTCGCCGCATATGGCAGGGATGCGGAATTCCTTCTCCGTTATCTCAAGGATGAAGGCATCAGGAACGTGGAGGATATCACCGGAAAGCATCTGACAGCATATGTAGAGTCCCTGACCGAGGCCGGCATTTCAAAACGTTCCCAGGCCCGCGTCATCAGTTCCATAAAATCTCTGTTCCTTTTTCTGGAAGACGAAGGTGTTGTCAAGAACAATCCCTGCGATATGCTGGACCCGCCCAAGATACAGAGGCATCTGCCTTCTGTGCTGTCGGTAAACGAAGTCCTTGCAATACTTGACTCCGTGGACCTCAGCAAGCCCCAGGGGCACCGCAACCGCGCAATGCTCGAGATGCTCTACAGCTGCGGACTTCGCGTAAGCGAACTGGTGAACCTGCGCATCAGCGACCTTTTCTTCGACGAGGGATTCATCAGGGTGATCGGCAAGGGCGACAAGCAGAGGCTCATCCCCGTGGGCGAGCCTGCAGTCAAGGCCGTAGGGTTCTGGATGGACCAAAGGAGGCTTTGGCCTGTAGCCAAAGGTTGCGAGGACTGTCTTTTCCTCAACAACCGCGGCGGCAGGATTTCGCGCGTTGCCGTTTTTACGATGGTGAAGGAGCAGGCGGAACTCGCCGGCATCCACAAGGAGATATCTCCCCACACTTTCCGCCATTCGTTCGCGACACATATGGTCGAGAACGGCGCCGACCTGAGGGTGGTACAAGAAATGCTCGGTCATGAGTCAATACTCACGACCGAGATCTATACGCATATCGACACCCGCAAATGGCAGGATACGATCCTGAAATTCCATCCTGCAGGATAGTAAACCCTGCAGGACAGATTCAAGTCATTTATTTCGTTACGAGGTCCTTGAAGACCGAACCGAAGATCAGGTAGCTTGTGTTGCCGCCGATGGTTCCTTCGTTCTGTCCCCAGAGGAAGGGCCAGTCATCATAGTTCTCGAAATGATCCGGATGACGGAACAGCAGGCCGGGAGCCACGTTGCCGGGGATGAACGAGAAGTCAGCGCGGTTGTTGCCGTAGAACACGCTCTTGGGTCTTGCAGCGCCCACTGCTGCCACGAGTGAGTAGTTGTGGTACGGGTGGCATCCGAAAAGATAGTTGACAGCCTTGTAGGCATAGCTCTTGTCGATGATGTCAGGGAAATACTCGCTTGCATAGCTGACGGTGGTACCGTAGCTTACCACGCTGCCGCTGCCGGCCCAGTTGCCGAGGCCGATCGGAACTCCGTAAGGGTTGTTATAGTCCAGGCTGTCAAGATAGACTTTGTACTGCTCCACGTAAGGACGGAGTTTCTCTTTGTATGATGCATCCAGATAAGGAACGGCATTGATGGCAGTGTTGATGGAAGACTGCACGTTGCGGTCGAGAGCCGGCCAGATCTGTTTCATGAATTCATCGAGATAGTTCTGTTCTCCGGTTGAAACATAAAGCTGAAGGTTGGTGGCCATATTTGTACCTCCCCTTCTGTTGCCGCCGGGTGCTCCCTGAGGAGCCGCTGCGGCACGCTGTGCCATAATCTCGTTGGACTCTTTCATAAGTCTCTTTGAAGCCTTGAGGCATCTTGCCGACAGATCGTCATCGAAACCTGCGAGGGCGCGGCTAGCTGCTGCAAACATTGTGGCAGCATTGAAGTCAGAACCGGGATTGCGGCTGGTGAAAGCCCACATATCGTCAGGAGTACCGCTTGACTTGCCGTCAGCAGACTTCTGATAGGGTTTCAGTCTGGGATCGTAGTGCAGACCGTCAGTGATGGCTGCGGCATCTCCGAGGTGGTGGTAGTTGTCGAGGACTGAATTTGACAGGGTCTGTGACATATGACCGATGATTTCAGCCTGGGCGAGCAGGTTCAGCACACCGTGGCGGATGTACTGCAGCACGTCAGGAATTCCGTCCGGACGGTGAAGGTCCACATAGCGCTGGTCTTCGTCCACGAAAGTCTCGTCGCGCATAGGATGGAAACTCTCCCAGAGGGTCACGAGGTTCGAAACCACACCGATGTTGGAGCCTGTCTCGATGTCGAAGTCACCGGCATCGAAATAACCGCCGACATTCAGGCCGGGTATGAGTTCCAGAGGTTTGAACTTGGTGTCAGTGGTCGGGCCCTGTGAGTGGAGGTCAAAGTGGTTGGTATTGACCGGAGCCTGGAGGTATCCCTCCTTGAAAGGCTCTCCGTGCCAGATGCGGTAACCTTCGTTCACGGTCATATGGTTCATATGGATAGGAATCCACACGTCGCTGGTCGCATCGGTTATGTGTGCATAAACATCGTCGGAGATGATGAAGTTGTTAGTCTTCACACCGTTGTACTCTATATAGTATACACCGGGCTTCTTGACATCCGAGAAGTCGAACTTGACATAGTTATACTTGAAATAGGGACCCCAGACTTCTGTCTTGCCGGTAAACACTTTTTGCTCTTTGCCGTCATCTTCAACCTTGTAGATTGAAGCGGAAGATTTCACCTTGTCATTCTTGTCGAGCTCGATGACAGCCACCTTGGGCTGGTCGGGCTGATATCCCATCTGTGAGAAGCCGATGTTGGGTTCCCTGATCCAGCCGGGAATTGCGTGAGGCTTGACAGTCCAGGACAGGACTTTACCTGTCTTGCCTGCGGGAAGAAGGCTGCGGAGCACGAACCAGCCGTTCTGGGCGATCATACGGCCGTCGTAGAGCATTATGTCGGCATCATCTGACTTGACCTCGACCATACGCTCGGGAGCATCGGGAGCCATAATGATGTCACGGCCCTGGGCAAGAGGCAGGGGATCTACGAATTCACCGGTTCCACGGTCATCATATGTCTTATAGCCACGGTACTGAACCACTTTCTCTGAGTTGGGCCTTGCAACAGTGTTGCTGACTGCGTAGCGGGGGAATCGGTCATATTTGCCGTCCATAATATATGTCTTTGCCCAGTATTGCGAAGGCAGGAACTCGAGGTTGAAACCTGCGTCGCCTTCAAGCTCTGCCGGAACCGGCTTGTCGAGATAGACAGCGATTTCAACGGCATCTCCCTTTCCAGTAACGACAACACGTGAATCAAAGTCAAATTGCTCGTAGCGCAGACCGACCTCGATAGAATTGTCATCCTTGTTGACATTCCTGAAAGTCGTGCTGGGCACCAGGTCCCACTGTTCGGGAGTGTTGCTGAGCCTGATGGCGCCGCCCTGGGCAGTCCTGACTCCGTGATGGATCAGCTCGATGCCGGAATTCTTCTCATCATTGAAGCCTCCGGTGAAAAGGTTGCTGAACACCCATACGTTCACGCCCTGAGTCTCGAAGTACTCAAGGTCGTTGATCACAAGATTTGGGTTTGAAGATTTGTTGCAGGAGGCGACAAGCGCCAGAAGAAATACAGAAAGAAATAGTATTTTTTTCATGGTTAGGGACATTAGTGTTTCAAATTTATCATTAAACGTCGTCAATAGCAAACCCAGACGACAAAAAAGCATATATTTGCGACACGATGAAAGCACCCTTCAAACCCTATGCAGCCATTATTTTCGCAGAGCTCTGCTGGGGATTCTCATTTATCTGGACGCAGCAACTCGCAGGAAAGCAGCAGATTCCTGTCTTTGTCCTGATCTTTGTCAGGATGCTCATCTCTGCCATCGCAATGATAGCGATATCGCTTCTGGTGCGCAGCAGGCTCAAGATAGAACGGCAGGACGTGAAATGGTTCCTTCTTCTGGCATTCTTCGAGCCTTTCTTATATTTTATAGGTGAAACCTTCGGCATCAAAGCCACGAATTCCCCTACGCTCAGCGCACTTATCATAGCTGTCATTCCCATCGTGACGATGTTCGCCGATATGCTTTTCTACAAGACGAAACTCGCTGCCATCGCAAAGTTCGGCGTGCTGCTGACTTTGCCGGGCACGTTGCTGATGGTTTTGAAGAAGGACCCTTCAACTTCCGTATACTGGTGGGGCATCGCCCTTCTTATGCTGGCCGTCTTTGCCTCCTGCAGCTATTCGATTACCGTCCGCAGGCTCGTTGACAAATACTCCGCAATAACAATCAACACCTGGCAGTTCTGCATAGGCGCGGTATTCTTCCTGCCCTTTTTCCTTATTACCAAGGGAGATTTCCCCGTAGCGACACTGTTCCAGGCGCCTGCCATCGGACCGCTGCTTTGCCTTGCCATACTGTGTTCCTGCGGAGCATTCAGCTGCTACGTATTTTCAATCAAAAACATCGGCATCACGCGAGCCTGCATTTTCTCGGCTACTATTCCTATCGTTTCTGCCACTGCATCTTATTTCATGGGCATTGAAACATTCAACTGGGTGGAACTGCTCGGAATTGGAGTGGTCATAACTGGTGTGATTCTGGCGCAAAGAGGACAAAAAAACGCTGCCGAGCTATGACAATAGCCTGATTCATTGCAAAAACCACAATTATTCATTAATTTGCAAGTTAAATCGCGATAACAAATATGCCCAGAAAAATCCGAATCATCCTGGCTGCGGTGTTCTTCATAGCCATCACAGTCCTTTTCCTCGACCCCGCCGGTGTCGTCTATAATTGGCTTGGCTGGACTGCCAAGGCTCAGTTCCTGCCTGCCATCCTGTCCCTCAACCTGCTTGTCATCATCCTTACCGTGATCGTGACTCTCGTGCTGGGAAGGGTCTATTGTTCAGTTATCTGCCCGCTCGGTGTCTTCCAGGACATAGTGTCCAACATCAGCGGCCGCCGCAAAGGCAAGAAAAACCGATTCACATCGTCGAAGGAAGTCGCCTGGCTCCGCTATACGGTTTGGGTTCTCTTCTTTGCCGCGGTAATCTTCGGAGTCCAGGCATTCGTGGCGCTCATCGAGCCCTACAGTGCCTTCGGCCGCATTGTCACCAGCATAAAGCACCCTATGATACCGACAGTCATCATAGCAGCTGTGACACTGGTTGTGATTGCCTTCCTCGCCTGGAGGAACGGACGCACCTGGTGCAACACCATCTGCCCCGTCGGCACGTTGCTGAGTTTCTTCTCACGCTGTGCAATGTTCCGCCCCGTGATCGACACTGAGAAGTGCAAGGACTGCAAGACTTGCGAGAAGCGTTGCAAGGCTTCCTGCATCAACATCGCTTCGCACAAGGTGGACTACAGCCGCTGCGTCGCCTGCTTCGACTGCATCGACAACTGCAAGTTCGACGCACTTCATTATGAGTTTGCCTGGGGCAAGGGCAAGAAAGCTGAAACCCCCGCTCCTGCCGATAAAGAAAAGTCCAACGCCGGCCGCCGCGCATTCCTGACTTCATCCGCACTTGCCATCGGCACTGCCGCATTGAAGGCCCAGGACCTGGATGCCGGGAAAAATGACGGAGGCTTCGCTGAAATCCTTCCCAAGGTCAGCCACGAGCGCACGGAGGTGCTGACTCCCTTCGGCTCCAAGAGCGTCAAGGATTTCTACGACCGCTGCACGGCCTGCCAGCTCTGCGTGTCGCAGTGTCCCAACAACGTACTTAAGCCCTCTACCGACCTGATGCATTTCATGCAGCCCTATATGACATATGAAAACGGCTACTGCCGTCCTGAATGCACCATCTGCTCCGAGGTATGCCCTGCAGGAGCAATTGAGCCGCTCACCAAAGAGGAGAAGATATCGTTCCACATCGGTGTGGCAACTGTTGAAAGAGACCTCTGCATCGTCGAGAGGGACGGAGTCAATTGCGGCAACTGCTCAAGGCATTGTCCTGCCGAGGCCATCACTATGGTAGCCAAGGACCCCGGCGATCGGAATTCACTGCTTATCCCTGCGGTGAACGAAGCCAAGTGCATCGGTTGCGGCGCCTGCGAGAACCTGTGCCCGTCTAGACCTTTCAGCGCAATTCACGTCAACGGACTCGCCGTCCACAAACAAGATTAGGAGGAACCACAATGGAAAACAAAGATATTAGCAGAAGGGATTTCATTAAGGATCTGGGCATCGGAGGCGTAGCTCTCGGTGCCGCAGCAGCCGGCTGCGCCCCCAAGTCTTCAAACAAGTCTTCGGCCGAAAAGACCGGAGAGATGGAGTACCGCACCAATCCCAAGAACGGCGACAAAGTGTCGCTGCTTGGATACGGCTGCATGCGCTGGCAGATGAAAAAGGACGAAAACGGCCGCGACGTGGTCGATCAGGACAGCGTCAACGAGCTGGTGGATTATGCCATCTCACACGGCGTGAACTATTTTGACTCAGCACCCGTGTACCTCCAGGGCCAGAGCGAGGCTGCCACCGGCAAGGCACTGAGCCGCCACCCGCGCGACAGCTATTTCATCGCCACCAAACTCTCGAATACCCGCAGTTTCATGCCGACGTTTGAGGAGAGCGTACAGATGTACCGTCAGTCGTTTGAGAATTTCCAGACCGACCATATCGATTATTATCTGATGCACAACATTGGCAGCGAGGATGTCTTCAACCGCCGCTTCGTCCAGAACGGAGTCATAGACTTCCTGCTTGCAGAACGTGAGGCGGGACATATCCGCAATCTCGGCTTCTCATTCCACGGGCAGCAGAGAGGCATCGACAGTCTGCTGGCACTTCACGACAAATATCACTGGGATTTCATCCAGATCCAGATGAACTACCTCGACTGGACTCACGCAGATCCCGGCAGGAACGTCAATGCAGAATATCTGTACCAGGAGCTCGACAAGAGGGAGATTCCGATCGTGATTATGGAGCCGCTGCTCGGCGGCCGTCTGGTACGCCTGCCCGACAATGTGGCAAATCTGCTCAAGGGACGGGATCCGGATGCCTCCCTGGCATCGTGGGCCTTCCGTTTCGTAGGTTCACACCCGCGCGTACTTTGCGCCCTGAGCGGTATGACATATATGGACAATCTCATCGACAATGTGAATACTTTCACAGGATTCAAGTATATGGATCAGGAGGAGCTCGATTTCATGGAGCAGATGGCTGCACTGATGTCGGATTATCCCCTGATAGAATGCAACAACTGCCAGTACTGCATGCCGTGCGAATACGGTATCGACATACCCGGTATCCTGCTGCACTACAACGCCATCATCACCGAAGGCGCACTGCCGCAGAGCAGTGAGCAGAAAGATTTCCGCAAGCTTCGCAGACACTATCTGACCACATACTCGAAGGCAGTCGAGACACTGCGCCAGGCCGACCACTGCACCGGCTGCCGCAAATGCGAGTCCCACTGCCCGCAGAGCATCAAGATTGCCGACGAGCTCATACGCATCGACGCGTACATCGAGAAGCTGAAGCAGAAAACTCTTTAAAACCCAATAGAAAAGCCCCGCCGAATCCGACGGGGCTTTTCTTTAGAACTCTACCGTGTCCGGGTGGGAGCCGAACCGCGCCTCGGGAAGAGCTGACATCGCACACATCTCATCGTCATCGAGAGCAAAGCCGAACAGATCGAAGTTTTCATGGATTCTCTCTGCGTGGACAGACTTCACCAACGGAAGAACGCCATTCTGGATAACCCAGCGAAGGATGACTTGTGCTGCGGACTTTCCGTGACGTGACGCTATGTCCAGAATGACCGGGTTGTCAAGCAGTCTGGCCCTGCCCAGCGGACTCCAGGCTTCGACCAGCAAGCCATTCTCACGGCACGCAACCACAGTATCTTCCTGCATCAGTCCCGGATGATACTCAATCTGGTCCACTGCGGGAGCGATGTTGGCCGCTGCCAGGACCGGCGCCATATGCGAAGAGTAGAAATTGCTGAGGCCGATGGTGCGGACCATTTTTTCCTCAACCAGCCTCTCCATAGCACGCCAGGTGTCCACATTGATGGCATCCGCCCTGTCGCCGAACTGCTTTGTGTTGGCAGGCCAATGGATGAGATAAAGGTCCAGATAATCCATACCGAGATCCTTCAGGCTCTTTTCGCAAGCACGGAGAGTTTTGTCATAGCCACGTTCGGTATTCCACACCTTGCTGGTGATGAACAGTTCTTCGCGCGGTTTTCCGCTCTGGCGGACACCTTCTCCCACAGAGCATTCGTTACCGTAGAGAGCTGCAGTGTCAATATGGGTATAGCCGACAGCGATAGCCTCACGCACTGCATTAACACAAACCTCCCCGTCTGGAGTCTTGTATGTTCCGAATCCCGGAGTCGGGATGGGGAAACCGTTTGGAAGAGTAAGATTCATTCTCAGAAAAGATTATGTGAGTTTTCCCAGTTCGCCAAGATAGGTATCCTTGAAGCCGAGGAAATATAGGACTCCATCGATGCCGATGGTGTTGATGGACTGCTGCGCCCCGGCCACGACACGGGGTTTTGCGTGGAAAGCTATGCCGAGTCCCGCTGTCGAAAGCATAGGCAGGTCGTTGGCTCCGTCTCCCACGGCTATCGTCTGTTCGAGGTTTACTTTTTCGGCCTGGGTGATGAGTCTCAGCAGGTCAGCCTTGCGACGTCCGTCGACTATGTCACCGACATACCGGCCTGTGAGTTTGCCGTCCTCTCCTACCTCGAGTTCGTTGGCATAGACGTAATCGATGCCGTATCGGTGTTGCAGATATTCGCCGAAGAAGGTGAATCCACCGGAAAGGATTGCAATCTTGTAGCCGCAGGTCTTGAGGACAGACATAAGACGGTCCACGCCTTCAGTCATCGGCAGATTGTCTGCAATCTCCTGCATTACACTCACATCAAGGCCCTTGAGCAGAGCGACACGTCTTGTGAAACTTTCCTTGAAGTCAATTTCCCCTCTCATCGCACTTGCAGTGATTGCCGCCACCTTCTTGCCGACACCGTTACGTGCCGCAAGTTCATCAATGCATTCTGTCTGGATGAGGGTCGAATCCATATCGAAGCAGATGAGGCGTCTCATCCTGCGGTACATATCGTCTTTCTGGAATGAGAAGTCGAAGCCCATCTCGGGAGAAAGTCTCATCAGTTCTGACTGTAGTTTCTCGCGGTCTGTCAGAGTGCCCCGGACAGAAAACTCGATGCAGGAACGCACATTGTGCACGGGATTGCGGAGGCTCATGCGTCCGGTCAGGCGCCTTATGTTGTCGATGTTGAGGCCGTGAGCTGCCACCACTTTCGATGCCGCCTCAATCTGTGTCGCCCCTATGCTGCGCCCAAGTATCGTAAGGATATACCGGTTCTTGCCTTGCCTTGCCACCCATTCTTCATATTCGTCATCAGATACAGGCGCGAAGCCGATTGTAACACCAAGTTCTGTGGCCTTGAAGAGCAGTTCCTTCATTACACTTCCGGAATTCTTGTCTTCAATTCTGATCAGTATTCCCATAGTAAGGGATGAATGGATGTCAGCCTGACCTATATCGAGAACCTGCGCATTGTATCGGGCGAGAATCCCCATTACATCGGCAGTAAGTCCTGCCCTGTCCTTGCCCGCAATGCGTATCAGTATCTGTTCGTATGCCATAATAGAACGAAACTATTTGATTATTAAATCTTCTACTTTGATTTTAGGGACGTAGTGCACTCCGTCCTTCCGATAGTATGCAAGCGGATCGCCTTCATTGCACGGCATCAGGAATATCCTTTCTGCCGGCTTGCCGATTCCCAGTACTGCAATCGGCTTCTTACTCATCGCCAGGGCCTGCTGCACCGCATCGGGTTTGAAATTGAGGATGAAGATGCCGCCCAAGCCCATTTCGGTAGCCTTGAGAAGTATGCTCTGAGCCGCAATGCCGAGGTTCATATCCACAATGCGGTTCTCTTCAACGGTAGAGCATATTATAATGTATGCAGAAGGTTCTTCGCCGGGATGAGGCAGATGCTCTTCCGGAAGGGCGGCGCCGAGTTTTACGAGAGGATGCACCTTTGCGGCCTCTTCCCCAGTAACAAGCCTGAAACGCAGCGGCTGGGCGTTCATACCGGAGGCCACCCAGGTAACGGTTTTCACCATCTCGAGCAGTTGCTCTTCCTTAACCTCGACGGAACGGTCGTAGCCGCGGAAGCTGCGGTTGCGCTTGAGCAGCGACTCCAGCGGAACTCCGCGATGAACTACCACCTTGCGTTTCTGCTGCAGTTCCTCTGCCCTTTTTTCTAAATAATTGTCTGCCATAACGATGTAAATATAGTCATTATTTGGCAACAAACCCCGGATGATACGACATCCGGGGTTAATGTTACCGGGCAGAAACAGCCCGATATAAAGAAGAATCAGGAATTATTTGATTCTCTTGTAGCCGTAAGCTGCGCAGTCGCCAAGCTCCTGCTCGATCTTCATAAGACGGTTGTACTTGCAGATACGGTCGGTGCGGCTGAGCGAGCCAGTCTTGATCTGACCGCTGTTGGTAGCAACGGCGATGTCAGCGATGGTGGTGTCCTCAGTTTCGCCTGAACGGTGGCTGGTAACGGTTGTGTAGCCGTGACGGTGAGCCATCTCGATAGCGTCGAGAGTCTCGGTGAGAGAACCGATCTGGTTAACCTTGATGAGAATTGAGTTGCCGGCACCCATCTCGATACCCTTGCGGAGATACTTCACGTTGGTAACGAAGAGATCGTCGCCCACGAGCTGGCACTTGCTGCCGAGAGCCTTGGTGAGCTTAACCCAGCCTTCCCAGTCTTCCTCGCTGAGGCCATCCTCGATAGAGTCGATCGGGTATTTAGCGCAGAGCTGCTGCAGGTATTTGATCTGCTGGTCGGTAGAAAGCTTGCGGCCGCGAGGGTCTTTCTTCTTGCCGTCCTTGAGCTGCTTGTAGTCATAGAAGAACTTGCCGTCCTCTACGAAGCAGAACTCAGAAGCAGCGCAGTCCATAGCGATGGTAACATCCTCGCCAGGTTTCAGGCCAGCCTTTACGATAGCTTCCATAATGCAGTCGAGAGCGTCGTTGATGCCCTTCAGTGCGGGAGCGAAACCACCCTCGTCACCTACTGCAGTGCTGAGGCCGCGTGCCTTGAGCACTTTCTGAAGAGCGTGGAAAACTTCAGCACCCATACGTACGGCTTCAGCCTCGTTGGTTGCGCCTACGGGACGGATCATGAACTCCTGGAAAGCGATCGGAGCGTCAGAGTGAGCACCACCGTTGAGGATGTTCATCATCGGAACGGGAAGAACATAAGTGTTGGTGCCACCGATGTAGCGGTAGAGAGGCAGACCGAGATAGTTGGCTGCAGCGTGTGCTACTGCGAGAGAAACGCCGAGGATAGCGTTAGCACCGAGTTTGCTCTTGGTAGGAGTGCCGTCGAGTTCGATCATAGCCTTGTCGATGGCGCGCTGCTCGAGAGCGCTCATTCCGATAAGTTCGGGAGCGATAACGTCGTTCACATTGGCAACTGCCTTGAGAACGCCTTTTCCGCCATAACGTTTCTTGTCACCGTCGCGAAGCTCAAGTGCTTCGTTTTCACCGGTTGATGCTCCTGAAGGAACAGCTGCAACGCCGATGACGCCGCTTTCGAGTTCGACTTCTACTTCTACAGTGGGATTTCCACGAGAATCAAGGATTTCACGTCCTGATATACGAATAATGCGCATTTTAATAGGGATTATAGTTGTTGATTTATGTTTTTTGTAGTATTTCTGCGAAAAACCGCCGCAAAATTAGGTTTTTTTATGCAAAAGAGCAATAGAAGCACTATTGTTCTCTTCGCCTCAGCTGGCGGATTATCCTGCGGATGATAACATCAATTTCGCTGTCAGGTTCGATGATGTTGTAACTGCCCCAGAAATCAGGGTCGGTGAAGTCTTCCAGCTTGGTAGCCATTATGTCGCCGAACTTCATAAGGCTTTCGTCATCGATGGAGAGACGGCCGGGATAATGGTCAGTGACGGCCAACTCTGAAGCGATGCGGTATTGTGTCTTGAAGAGAGAATACTTCTTTCGTGCGGAAATGGTTATTTCCGAGCGGGAATAGTCATAATGCCACTTTCCGTCTTCAGCCTCCTTGTAATTAATGATATAGGATGCCGATACCATTTCCATCTTGGTGTTCTTGGGAATCTTGCGGACATATTCGGCCACTACCTCAGGGAACTGCTCCGCATTGAGGTCCAATTCAACGCGCGCAATCGCATAGCTGTCTGGATCGATGTAGATGCGTCCGCGGTAGAGGGCGTAATTTACGAGTGCGCTCTGGTCAAATTCAAGGACGTGGAAGTCCCGGCCTTCTATGGTTTCTGGGACGCCGACTTTGAAGTCGTAGTACTTGAACGCTTCGTTGATGTTCTGAAGGCTGACTCCGGCGAAAGGTGTCTTGACCATATCGAGCAGAAGCGCTGCAGACACACCTCCTTTGTAGGAGATGAGCAGCGAATCAGTGGCGTCGTAGTTGGAACTGCCGCGCCCCTTGTAGATACCGGCTTTGTCTGAGGCCCCGGAGTAGTACGGAACCTTGGCTATGTCCAGCACGGCCTCGTTCATCGACAGATATTTGGAACTGTTCTTCATTACAGTCTCACGATAGAAGGCCGTCATCGCTTCGTGCTCCTGAGGATAGTTCTTGCTGATGTTGCGATATGCATAGAGGAACATCGAATATGCGTCGAGGTCGATGATCGTGGCCGCATCCAGGGAAATGATGGACGGTATCATCTTTATCCGGAGAGGATTGTCGGCTGAAGACTTTTCAAATGACGAAACTGGAACTATGTAGCGGTCATAGCCCATATATGAGACGCGGATCCTTGCGTCAGGCTTGGTGTCCAAGGGTATCTTGAGCGAGAAAACTCCGTCTGAGTTTGTGACGTTGGATATGTTGCTGCCAGCCAAGTTGACTGAAGCAAGGTATAGCGGACTGCCGTCACCTGCGTCGGTGACCAGGCCGTACAAGGTTTTGAAATCCTGAGCACCGAGCATCTGTGACATCAGGATCAGAAGGGCTGATAATATGATTTTCGGGCGCATTTCAGTAGTTTTTGCAATTCTAACAAACTTAATGAATTTTTTTGGATATATGAATTTTCGGTGTATATTTGCAATCCCTTTCAAGGAAAAACCAGCCCAGATGGTGAAATTGGTAGACACGCTACTTTGAGGGGGTAGTGGACGCATTAGTCCGTGCAAGTTCGAGTCTTGTTCTGGGCACGAAAAAAGAGAAACCTGACGGTTTCTCTTTTTTTTGTACCATTTACATTTAAGCGCAAACTATCGGCATCGTGATATGAATACCTTGAAGAGCTCGAGCCATTTGTTGTCGCCGGCGCGGACGAGTTTCTCGGGATGGAACTGCACTGCGATCAGATTGTTGCCTTCGTAGGCTTCCACGACACCGTCATTGCTGTAGGCAGTAACTTTAAGACCTGGAGCGACATCCTTGACAGCCTGATGGTGGCTCGAATTGACCTCGAGAGAGTCGGTGCCGTAGAGTTTAGCCAGCAGGCTCCCGGGCTCAGCAAGAATCTTGTGCACAGTGCCACCGTGCCCCACATTTTCAGGCTTTTGCTCAGCAAGGTCCTGATACAGGGAACCGCCGAGCACGACATTCATCAACTGCTCGCCGCGGCAGATGGCGAGGATGGGCTTTTTTGAAGCCACGGCAGCCCTGGCAAGGAATACGTCACTGTCATCTCTGACAGAATTCACAAACACAGTCTCGTTCAAGACGGTCTCGCCATACAAAGATGGATCAAGGTCTTCTCCTCCGGAAAAGACTATGCCATCCAATTTGGCCAGGACAGCATCAGCCTCTTCCCTGCTGCTCAAAGTCGGAATCACGACAGGCACGCCTCCGGCCTTGCTGATGGCCTGGGAATAGTTGGTATTCAGTGTCGTAGAACCTACGCCCTCAGAAGCATATGAGCCGCTGATGCCGATCAGCGGTGCCCGATAAGCACAACCGGTCAGGGCCAGAACAGAGAAAAGAAGCAACAGTCGTTTCATAGTCAGTGTATAAGGTTAAGGAAGATTGTTATCACTCCGGTATTGATTATATCCAGGAACATCGCTCCTATTATCGGAACGACAATGAAAGGATTGACCGCATAACGATACTTGAAGCATACTGCCGACATATTTGCCATGGCATTTGGCGTAGCTCCCAGGCCGAAGCCGCAAAGACCGCTCACCATAACCGCACCGTCATAGTTCCTGCCAAGCAGTGGGAATGCCACGAAAGCGGCGTAAAGTGCCATAAATGCCACCTGCGCGGCAAGAATAAGAGCGAGCGGCAGGGCAAGCGACGCCAGTTCCCACAGACGGAGGCTGGCCATAGCCATACCAAGGAAGAGCTGCAGGCTGATGTCACCTATCGACACGACCTCCGCAACGTTGAGTCTTGAGGTCCACTTCGGCGAGATGCCTACGATATTTCTCAATGCACAGGCCGCCAGCAGGGATCCGAAATATGTCGGGAACGTTATTCCGGTAAGCGCGAGAAGTTTGCTTACCCCGGAGCCAAGAGCCATCGCAATCATAAGCATACAGGCACCTACCAGATATCCCCGGAACGCATCCTCCTTGGACAATGAACGGACCTGACGGGCAGAAGCCGACGCCTCGCCTGCCTCGACGCTGACAAGCACATTACCAGGCGACGAAGGTTCTGCAAGATGATGCCTGCGGATGAGTGCCTCTCCCAACGGACCGCCAAGAAGCGAGCCGGCCACAAGGCCGAAAGTTGCAGCCGCCATCGTGATGGATGATGCACCAGTAAGCCCCATCTCCTCAAGAAGCGGAGAGAAACCGCCCGATGTGCCGTGTCCCCCGCTCATCGGGATAGAACCAGCAGCCATACCGACAAGCGGATCCAGCCCCAGCCCTTTTGCGATTCCCAACGAAATAAAATTCTGTACTATGATGAGCACTGCCACCAGCGCAGTCAACACAATAAGTGGACGCCCCCCTTTGCGGAGTTCTTTTAAATCGCACTGGAAACCGACGGAGGTAAAGAAGAGCATCATGCACAGATCCTTCACCGTGCCGTCGAACTTGCATTCAACACCTGCAATGATATACAGGACAAGCGTAAGCAGCGAGACGATCAAACCACCGGACACGGGTGCCGGAATGCAGTAACGCCTGAGGAACGGGATTTTCCGAGTAAGAAGCATACCCAGAAGAAGCGCCGCAACGCCCACTCCTGCGCTCGCATACATATCCAGGGTAATGACCATTATGCAAAACAAAAAGAGGAACTTTCAAATTTAATGAAAATTCCTCTTTTGTACCCCGTAGTGGAATCGAACCACTATTTAAAGTTTAGGAAACTTCCGTTCTATCCGTTGAACTAACAGGGCTCGATTCAGTCCGAGGACTGAAAAACGTCAGAATTACGAATTCTTGACGATGATCTGACGGCCACGATAGTAACCGCACTCAGGGCAAACGCGATGGAACAATACAGTAGCGCCGCAGTTTGAGCAAGTCGTCATTGTGGGGACGATAGCTACATCGTGTGTTCTTCTTTTGTCTCTGCGCTGTTTAGAGACTTTTCGTTTAGGATGTGCCATTATTAATAGTTTTTATTTGTTTTTGTTCAATAAATCCTTCAAACCGCTGAAAGGGGCATTCTTTTCGGGCTTCTCCACAGCTTCAAGCTCTTTGAGGCGAGCCATCATCTCCGGATTGCACTGCCCTTCAGGATGCACCTTCACAATCGGTATGCTGAGGCAGATGAAGTCGTACACGGTCTGTCCGAGGTCGAGCTCCACCTGGTCTTCGGGGAGAATCAGGACATTGTCGTCTTCCTCCTCCACAGTCTCAGGATCGCTGTCGAAGCGAACCACGAGCAACTGCTCCTGGTCGACTTCTATCGGCAGCGGGTCCAGACATCTGTCACACTCGACGACAACTGTTCCCTTGATCTTGCAAAGAACTTCAATCCAACTTCCTTTCTTCTCCTCTTCCACATGCACGTCGCAGTCCGTGTCGAGTATGAAATCATTGCCGAATTCCTCAAGGAAACCTTTATCAACCTTAAAATCAAAACTCTGAGAGCCCTTGACGGTATTCTTTACAGGTATGATCATCGTGCTCATCGGCGCTGGTCTTGCAAAGTGGGCTGCAAATATAGTAAAATTTTTGAAACTTTTACTCCTGTGCGCGTTTTCTTGCCAAAGCGTCGAGAAGTATCTTGCGGATTCGCATCGACTTGGGTGTGATTTCCACAAGTTCATCCTCCTGGATATACTCCAAAGCCTCTTCGAGACTGAACTTCACGGGAGGAGGAAGCATCACTTTCTCATCGGTGCCGGCAGCACGGACGTTGGTAAGTTTCTTGGTCTTGCAGACATTCACCACGAGGTCCCTCTCGCGGGTATGCTCCCCTATCACTTGTCCCATATAGACCTGCTCGCCCGGATCGATGAAGAAGCGGCCGCGGTCCTGGAGCTTGTCCATTGCATATGCCACAGCTTCACCTGTCTCCGCTGCCACGAGGGAACCGTTCACTCTCTTTTCGATGTCACCCTTGTAGGGTTCGTAATCCTTGAAACGGTGTGCGATGATAGCTTCTCCCTGGCTGGCCGTCAGCAGATTGCTGCGCAGTCCCATAAGGCCGCGGGAAGGAATGTCGAAGTCGAGATGTGTGCGGCCGTCGTGGGATTCCATACGGATCAGGGCTCCCTTGCGGCGAGTTGCCATTTCGATGGCTTTGCCCACGAACTCATCGGGCACCTCGATCGTAAGGTCTTCTATAGGCTCGCAGCGCTGGCCGTTGATGGTCTTGTCCAGCACCTTGGGCTGGCCCACTTGCAGTTCAAAACCCTCGCGACGCATAGTCTCGATAAGGATCGAAAGATGCAGCACGCCACGACCGTAAACTATGAACGAATCAGTACCCACACCCGGCTTAACCCTGAGCGCAAGATTTTTCTCAAGTTCACGCTCCAGACGCTCCTTGAGGTGACGGGAAGTGACGAACTTGCCTTCCTGGCCGAAGAACGGTGAATCGTTTATGGTGAAGAGCATACTCATCGTAGGCTCGTCGATGCTGATCGGCTTCAAGGCCTCCGGATTCTCGAAGTCTGCAATCGTGTCGCCAATCTCGAAACCGTCGATGCCGACAACCGCGCAAATGTCGCCGCACTGCACTTCCTGAATCTTCTTCTTCTCAAGTCCTTCGAACACCATCAGGTCCTTCACTTTCTGCTTCTCCACAATGTCGTAGCGTTTGCAGAGAGAAATGTTCATTCCTGCCTTGAGTGTACCGCGGGTGATGCGGCCAATTGCGATACGGCCAACGTAAGGAGAATATTCGAGTGAAGATATCAGCAACTGCACTGTACCTTCCACCTGCTTGGGAGCGGGGATTTCCTCGAGGATGACATCCAGAAGCGCTGTGATGTCAGTGGTCGGCTTGCGCCAGTCGAGCGACATCCATCCCTGTTTTGCGCTGCCGAAGACAGTACGGAAATCGAGCTGCTCCTCTGTTGCGTTGAGCTGGCACATCAGGTCGAAAACCTGCTCGTTGACCTCGTCGGGACGGCAGTTCGGCTTGTCAACCTTGTTAATGACTACAATCGGCTTCTTGCCCATCTCGATGGCTTTCTGCAGCACAAAACGGGTCTGAGGCATAGTGCCTTCGAACGCATCCACGAGCAGCAGCACGCCGTCGGCCATATTCAGAACACGCTCCACCTCTCCTCCGAAGTCGGCGTGGCCCGGAGTATCGATGATGTTGATCTTGGTGTTCTTGTAAGGGACCGACACATTCTTGGCGAGGATGGTGATGCCTCTCTCTCGCTCAAGATCGTTGTTGTCGAGGATAAGGGTGCCCAGTTTCTCTGCGTCGCGCAGAATCTTGCTCTGCTGTATCATCTTGTCAACCAGTGTAGTCTTGCCGTGGTCGACGTGGGCGATGATGGCTATATTTCTGATATCTTGCATAGGGCCGCAAAATTATATAATTTTGGGGCAATCGAAAAAATAATTGCAAAGCTATATGAACCCTATTCTCGTACGTCCTGCAGACATGGTGAGGATAACCACCCCTGCCCTTGCAGAAAAATACATCGAAAGCCAGATTTCAGCACTCAGAGAACAGATTGGCGACAAGAAAGTACTTCTCGCCCTCTCCGGAGGCGTTGACTCTTCAGTAGTGGCAGCTCTGCTCATCAAGGCAGTAGGCCGCCAGCTCGTATGCGTGCACGTCAACCACGGCCTTCTCCGCAAAGGCGAACCCGAACAAGTCATCAAGGTCTTCCGCGACGAGATGAATGCAGACCTCATCTATGTCGATGCCACTGACCGTTTCCTCGACAAACTGGCCGGAGTCACCGACCCCGAGCAGAAGCGCAAGATCATCGGCGGCGAATTCATCGAAGTTTTCGCAGAGGAAGCCCGCAAGCTCGACGGAATAGAGTTCCTCGCCCAGGGCACTATCTGGCCCGACATTCTGGAATCCGAGGCTGGCATCAAGGCCCACCACAACGCAGGCGGCCTTCCTGAGGATATGAAGTTTGAGCTTGTAGAGCCTGTCCGCATCCTCTTCAAGGATGAGGTCCGCATCGTCGGCAAGCAGCTCGGTCTTCCCGACAATATGGTGTTCCGCCAGCCCTTCCCCGGTCCCGGCCTGGGAGTCCGCTGCCCCGGCGCTATCACCCGCGACCGTCTCGAGGCTGTCCGCGAGTCTGATGCGATCCTCCGTGAGGAATTTGAGAAGAACGGTCTTGAAGGCAAGGTATGGCAATATTTCACAGTCGTTCCGGACTTCAAGTCCACCGGCATCAAGAACGGCAAGCGCACTTTCGACTGGCCATGCATCATCCGCGCCATCAACACCACTGACGTTATGGAAGTGACCGTCGAGCATCTCTCAGATGAACTGATCGACCACCTGGTAAAGAGAATAACAACTGAAGTACCCGGCATCAACCGCGTTCTTTTCGACTATACTCCGAAACCGCCCGCAACGGTGGAATATGAATAATATAAAAGGTGACTCTCGCGAGTCACCTTTTTTTATTTCTTCTGCAGCACGTAATCGATGACGGCCCGGTTGGCCGCATCTATCTTGTCGGTGCTGTATCTGATATAGATTCCTGTGATATGGGCGCCGTGACGGTGACCAAGAGACTCACTTATCGTGTCCTTCGGAATGTCCAGGTCCACGGCATAATTGGCCCAGGAATATCTTGCCCAATAGAGAGTTAGGCCATCCATAACTGAAGAGAGGAAATTGTTGCAATTCTGCTCGAAGCACTTATAGTCTTCCGCATAATTGAGCAGCAGCTTTTTCCCCTGGTAACGGTCGATGATGGTCTGTGCTTCAGGCTCCACCTTGATAGTGTAGTTCTTGCCAGTCTTCGACCGCTTGTACTGTATGCGGCCGTTCACAAGACTTTCTTTTGTAAGTTTCTTCAGATCTGCAGGATTGATGCCGATCAGCATGAAAGAAAGGACGAAAGCATCCCTGTACATCGCTTTTTTGCCTGTCAGCTCCATATCCATCAGCTGGCGCATGGTCTCGACCGGCAATGAGCGCAGCGGGGTGTCGTCCTCAGCGCTGCTGTCAATCTTCAGATATGCCGGGTTCACTTCCACGCCGCTTTCATAAGCATAGCGGATAACGGCTTTGAGGTCCTTCATTCTTCTGGAGACGGTATTGCGCTTGTATCCGCTCATTTGCTTCTGCCATCCTTCCAGAAAAGTGTAATTAACGTCCGAAAGCTTCACTTTGTCAAGATCGCCACAATACTCCGACAGACGCTTGCGGGTCTGGTCGTAGCTTGTTCTGGTGCTGCCGGTCTTGAGCTCTATCACCTTGGTGAAATATTCGCCAAGGGACGGCACATCTACAGTAGGTGCGTTCAATTTCAAGTTGGTCAGCATCTGACGAAGCTGGTCTTTGGTGAGAGTGGTAAACACGCCCCTTTCCATAAGCTCAACGATGCGGTTGTTGATACTCAGAAGGAGCATGCCGAGGATGTTGTTGATTTTCCGTGATCCAGGACCGATACAAACCTGGAGCTTCGCGTTCCAATCAGATGGAGCGAGGTAAATGCCTGTCGACAGGTAAAGGTTAGTTCCATATCCGACTTTAATCTGCACCGGGTAGGTTCCATCCGTCAGGGCCCTTCGTGTATCAAGGCGTAAGGCTGATTTTCCCATAAAATTGCTGATTGTTTG
This sequence comes from Bacteroidales bacterium, assembly GCA_017519185.1. Classification (GTDB taxonomy): domain Bacteria; phylum Bacteroidota; class Bacteroidia; order Bacteroidales; family UBA932; genus Equibacterium. Next base: position 28,725 of record JAFWSX010000032.1, read on the forward strand.
CTGAAAACAAGTCATGCAAAAATCATACTGATTGGGACACTGAACACGATTGCAGTGTTCTGAGAGTATTGTGCTAAAGGAACTTAAAATATTGGGCCTCATGATTTTAGCATTTTTCGCAAAACCCGTATGGCTACGTGTTTTTCAATTTTCCTGTAAGGAAAATCGATAATACTAAAATACTTACCTAATTATTAACCAATTAACTAACAACTAATCATTAACTAAAGCATTACTTATGGAAAACAACTTCAACAAAAAGTCAACTTTCTTTAAGTTACTGTCAGTTGCTTTTGTGCTTTGCGCCTTCACCTGGAGCGCGCTCGCACAGAACGTGATAGTTAAAGGAGTTGTGAAGGACACCGACGGCCAGACCGTTATCGGCGCCAG
>JAFWSX010000033.1 GCA_017519185.1 Bacteroidales bacterium
AGGTAGCCGTACCGGAAGGTGTGGCTGGAACACCTCCTTTTTGGAGTTTGATTCCGTTCTGCTTTCACGCAGGCTCTTGTCTTCCATACATCATAGAGGCCGAAGAAGTAAAATTCTTCGGCCTTTTTTTGTATATTGCAGTTTGATTTCAGCTGTTCCCTGACCGCCGATGTGGAAGTACATCCGTAAATATCTGCCGTTCGCTGTCGCTGCGATTGTATTCATGGCTCTGGAAGTCTACGTAGACCTCATCCAGCCCCAGCTGATGCGCTCCATCGTGGACGACGGTGTCCTTGGCGTGAACAACGGCGGTACGGGCAATCTCCAGGTCATTCTGCACAACGGCCTCAAGATGATCCTGTTCGTCCTGCTCGGCTGTGTCTGCGGCTCGATGAATGCCGTCTGCGTCAACCTGACGACCCAGAACATGGGCAACCTCATGCGCAAGGATCTCTTTTCGCGCATAATGTCTTTCTCTTCCCTTCAGACCGACAAATTCTCCACCGGCTCACTTATCACCCGCGTGACCAATGACGTCACCCAGACCGAAGGAATGGTCGGTCAGGTCATCCGCGGCCTCGTAAGGATGGGACTCACGATTGTCGGCAGCCTCATATTCCTGCTTCAGATCAACCGGAACTATTCGCTGATGGTCCTTGCGGTCCTGCCGTTTATGATTCTGTTCACGGTATTCGTGCTGCGAAAGGCTACACCGAAATTCCTCCAGGTCCAGCAGCAGCTCGACAACCTGAACAACATAATGCAGGAAGACATCACAGGTTTCCGGCTCATCAAGGCCTGCGTCAAGGAAACCTACGAAAAACTCCGTTTCGGCAAGGCATCGCAGGAAATGATAGGCACCCAGCTGAGCGTGCTGATACTCCTGGCGTGGATGGGACCGGTGATGTCCATACTTATGAATGCCACAGTCGCCGGAATCCTTTATCTCGGCAACATCGAAGTGCACGCTGGCGCATCATCCCCCGGAGGCGTGATGGCTGCCATAACCTATACAACCCAGCTTCTGTCAGGAGTTCTTATGCTCCTGATGCTTTTCCAGATGATTGCCCGCGGTATGACATCCTGGCGGCGTGTCAAGGAAGTCCTGGACACCGAGCCGGCAATGCATGACGGAGACGGAGTCGGAGAGTCGCCCGTTCCGGGAGAGGTTGAATTCCGTGACGTCTCATTTGCCTTCAGCATATTTGGAAAGCCTGTTCTGAGGGACATCAACCTCAAGATAGAAAAAGGGCAGACCCTTGCCATTATGGGTATGACCGGCTGCGGAAAATCCACCCTCGTCAATCTGCTTGTCCGCTTCTATGAAGCAAGTGCCGGAGAGGTGCTTGTGGGCGGACGCAACGTCAAGGACTATACGTTCCAGGAACTTCGCGACAGAGTGTCGTTCGTGCTGCAGAAGAGCGAACTGTTCGGCAAGTCGGTGGCAGACAACATCCGTATGGACTGTGACTGGGCGACAGAAGAAGACATAGCCAAGGCCGCCCGGATAGCCCAGGCCGATTCATTCATAGAAGAATTGCCTGAGAAATATGATACTGTGCTGGCACAGCGCGGAATGAGCCTCAGCGGCGGCCAGAAGCAGAGACTTGCCATAGCCCGTGCCGTCCTCAAGAAGTCAGACGTGCTGGTGTTCGATGATGCCACCAGCGCCCTGGACCTCAAGACCGAAGCTGATCTTTTCGATGCCCTGAACAGGGAGCGTCCCGATATGACGAAGGTGATCGTAGCCCAGCGCATCGCCACGGTAAAGAGGGCGGACCGCATAGTAGTGCTGTCCGACGGCAAGATTTCAGGCATTGGGAAGCACGATGAACTGCTTGCCACTAATGCAATATATAAGGATATTTATGAATCCCAGATGGGGAAGGAGAAAGAAAGCTGATGCCTCCGGGAAGACCACATAACTTCAACTACGAGAAGCCTGCGAATATCGGCAGGACCTTCCTCCGTATGAAAGATTATTTCAGAGGAGAGATTGGCCTGCTGACAGGAATGGCTATTATGGTTGTGCTGTCAAGCGTCTTCTCGCTGATCAGTCCCAAGCTGCAGAGCAATGCCATCGACATCATTGCCGGTGAAAGCCAGGGCGACCTGATGAACGTGCTGTATGTCCTGGCGGCAGTGTTCCTCGCCAGTGCGGCGACCAGTTTCTTCCAGTCCAGGATGAGTGCCTACCTGAGCCAGAACATCGTGCGCAAGATGCGCGACGAGTTGTTCGACCATATCATCGACCTTCCGGTGGGCTATGTCGACAACCATTCCCACGGTGACATTATAAGCCGGATGACCAATGACATCGACAATGTGTCGAGCACCATCTCGTCGTCTCTGTCATCGCTATTCTCCAGTGTTATAATGATAGTCGGCACGATGGCCGTGATGCTTGTGTTCTGCTGGCAGCTGGCTCTTCTGAGTTTCATAACCGTCATCTTTACAATCGTCGCCACCAAGGTTATGGCTGGCAAGATCCGCAAGTACTCACGTCTGAAACAGGAAGGACTCGGTGCTCTCAACGGAGTGGTGGAAGAAACGGTGACTGGCTATCATACCGTTATGGCCTACAACTATCAAGACGATGCGATAGCCGAGTTCAACGCCAAGTCCGACGCCTTGAAAAGTGCGGGCATCAAGGCCAACGTGCTGAGCGGCATAATGGGTCCTATTATGAACACCATCGGCAATATAGGCTTCGTCATCATTGCGTTCTTCGGTGGTATGTTCGCCATAAAAGGCATCATATCTGTCGGTATGATATCGGCGTTCATCGTCTACGCAAAGCAGTTCAGCCGACCTATCCACGGGCTTGCCAACATCTACGGAAACCTGCAGGGCGCCCTTGCCAGCGCAGAGCGTGTCTTCGGAATCCTCGACGAACCCAAGGAGGACAAGAGCGGAGAAAGGGATACCGACGGTATGTCCGGCCACGTGTCGTTCAAACACGTCAACTTCTCATATGTGCCGGGCAAGCAGGTGCTCTATGATTTCAACCTTGAGGTTGAACCCGGCAAGAAAATAGCCCTGGTCGGCGCTACAGGCTGCGGCAAGACTACCGTGGTCAACCTGCTGCTTCGTTTCTACCGTCCTGACAGCGGAAGCATCGAGATAGACGGCGTGGATATAAGGGACATTGATGCCAATGACCTGCGCAACAATATGTCCATCGTGCTGCAGGACACCGTTATGTTCTCCGATACTGTGCGTCACAACCTCAAGTATGCTTCCGACACCGTCACTGACGAGCAGATGTACAAGGCCATCGAGATCAGCCACTGCGACCGGATGATAGAGACCCTGCCGCAGGGAATCGACACCAGGCTGAGCCTGTCATCTTCCAATATAAGCCAGGGCCAGATGCAGCTGCTGGCGATAGCCCGTGCCTTCGCGTCTGATCCGAGCATTCTCATCCTCGACGAGGCTACATCCAACGTAGATACACGCACCGAGAAAAATATACAGGACGCTATGGCGAAAGCTATGGCCGACCGCACGAGCATAGTCATCGCCCACAGGCTCTCCACCATCCAGGATGCCGACCAGATAATCGTTATGGACAAGGGCCATATAGTGGAGACCGGAACTCACGACGAGTTGCTTGTGTCCAAGGGTAAATATTATGAACTATATATGCGGCAGTTTGCCGGATTTGCAACGTAATTATGACTAAAGAGAACACTGTGAAAGTCAAGATGGTCACCCGGGACTATCTTCTGTCCTTCATCCTTGTCACCTTGCTGTTCCCCCTGTGGGGTTTTGCCAACGACATAACCAACCCTATGGTGAGGGCATTCTCAAAGGTGCTGCTGATGAGCAATTTCCAGGGATCGCTGGTGCAGTTCGCCTTCTACGGCGGCTACTTCGCCATGGCATTTGTGGCAGCTTATTTCATCAAGAAGTATTCCTACAAGAACGGCATCATAGTCGGTCTTGCCCTTTATGCCACCGGTGCGTTCCTGTTTTTTCCGGCAAGCCTCGGGCACGCTTTCTGGCCATTCCTTGTGTCATATTTCATACTGACCTGCGGCCTTTCGTTCCTTGAGACAAGTGCCAATCCCTACATCCTGTCGATGGGTGATCCTGCCACTGCCACGCGCCGTCTGAATTTCGCTCAGTCTTTCAACCCTATGGGTTCCCTGCTTGGAATGTTCACTGCTCAGCAGTTGATCCTGAGCAGGCTCAACACTACCGACAACCTGGCGCTCACCAAGCTCGAGGCTTTGGATCCTGCGAAGTATTCGGCACTGACGGCCAATCCCGACAAGATTGACTTCAAGGCCATCCGCGAGGCGGTCAATGCTGTCGATCCGGCTGCCTTTGAGACTATGCGTGCCACGGACCTTGTCACCATCCGCAATCCCTACCTTGCCCTTGGCGCCGTGGTGCTGCTGGTGATGATAATCTTCCTTATTGCAAAGATGCCGAAGAAGCAGAGCGAAGGTTCGTTCAGCCTCAAGGCCACACTCGGCCGTCTGTTGCGCAACAAACGCTATTACGAAGGCGTGATTGCCCAGTTCTTCTATGTGGGCGTGCAGATCATGTGCTGGACATTCATCATCCACTATGCTGAAATTGAATTGGGAATCGACAATGCTACTGCACAGAAATACAATATAGTGGCTATGCTGATATTCCTGCTGAGCCGATTCATCTGCACTTTCCTTCTCAAATACGTCCGTCCCGGTCAGTTGCTGAAGTTCCTGGCATTCGGAGGTATGGCGCTCGTGCTTGGAGTTATATTCATAAAAGGCATGCCAGGTCTCTATTGCCTCATTGGCGTTTCGGCCTGTATGTCACTGATGTTTCCGACCATCTACGGTATTGCCCTTGAGGGCATCGGCGAGGATGCTGAGTTCGGCGCCGCCGGTCTCATTATGGCAATTCTCGGAGGTTCCGTGATGCCTCCGCTCCAGGCGCTGATGATCGACCAGCAGACCATACTCGGCATTTCAGGCTGCCGCTTCTCGTTCATCCTTCCTTTCATCTGTTTCGTGGTGATAGCCATCTACGGCCACCGCAACCGTAAACTTGCACATTAATAATATTATGGATAACATAGATTTCATTAATCCTGAGCTTGTCCCCAAGGTGACGCTCTCTTCCGGTGACAGGATTCCTGCCGTCGGACTGGGTACTTTCGGTTCTGACAATTATTCCGCCGTCGTAATTGCCGAGGCTGTATACAATGCGGTCAAGGGCGGTTACCGTCACATCGACTGCGCCGCTGTCTATGGCAATGAAAAAGAAATTGGGCAGACCCTCAAAAAACTCTTCGCCGAAGGAGTCGTGAAGCGTGAGGAACTTTGGATCACATCAAAGGTTTGGAACGACCGTCACGATGACGTAGTCGGAGCCTGCAAGGATTCGCTGGCCGATCTGGGTCTGGACTACCTTGACCTTTATCTGGTTCACTGGCCTTTCCCCAATTATCACGCCCCGGGAGTGAGCGTTGAATCGCGCGACCCGAATGCCAAGCCGTATATCCACGAAGATTATATGAAAACCTGGAGGGCGATGGAAAGCCTGAAGGATGCTGGTCTCGTACGAAATATCGGCACATCCAATATGACACGGCCGAAGATGGAGCTGCTGCTGCGAGACTGCCGTATCCGTCCTGTCTGCAACGAGATGGAACTGCATCCGCACTTCCAGCAGCCTGAGCTCAAGAAATATATGGAAGACAACGGTATCAAGGCCATCGGCTTCTGCCCGATAGGCTCGCCCAACCGGCCTGAGAGAGACAAGACTCCGGAGGATACCGTGCCCATCGAAGATCCCGTTATTGTGGAGATCGCCAGAAACCACGGCGTCCATCCTGCCATCATCTGCATCAAGTGGGCTGTCCAGAATGGTCAGATTCCCATTCCGTTCTCAGTGAAGCCGGCCAAGTTCATGAGCAATCTCCGCGCTGCGGTCGAGGATCCGCTGACCGCCGCTGAGATGGACGCCATCCGTGGCGTCGACAAGAACTGCCGCTTTATCAAAGGGCAGGTGTTTATGTGGAAGACAGCCCGTTCCTGGAGAGACCTCTGGGACGAAGACGGCATAATAAGACAATAAATACTTTATAATATATAATACCATGGCTAAAACTATGAAAGCAGCATACCTGCCGGGCAACAGCACGGTAGTGCTCAAGGAAGTTGAAATACCCGAACCCGGTCACGGAGAGGTTCTCATCAAGATGAAGTCTTCTACCATCTGTGGCAGTGACATCCGCGCCATCTACCGCGAACATACCGGCAAGGGACCTGAAGGATACCAGAACAAGATTTGCGGCCACGAGCCCAGCGGCCAGATCGTAAAATGCGGCCCCGGCCTTCGCCGTTTTAAGGAAGGTGACCGCGTGGTGGTCTACCATATCTCCGGATGCGGTGTCTGCAATGACTGCCGTCGCGGATATATGATCAGCTGTACAAGTCCTTACCGCAGGGCCTACGGCTGGCAGCGTGACGGAGGTATGGCGGAATACCTGCTTGCTGAGGAGAAGGATCTCGTAGCTCTGCCTGATTCGCTGACCTATACTGACGGAGCTCAGATTGCCTGCGGTTTCGGTACGGTGTATGAGGGCCTTGAGAAAATCGGCATCTGCGGCAACGATGCAGTTCTTGTAGTCGGTCTCGGTCCCGTGGGTCTTGCATCTCTGATGCTGGCCCGTGCAATGGGAGCTACCAAACTGATAGGAGTCGATACGGTGCAGGAACGTCTCGACATTGCCAAGGCGAAAGGTCTTGCCGACGAGGTATTCCTCTCTGATGCTTCAGCCCTCGACAAGGTGCTCGCGCTGACCGACGGCAATGGAGTTGAAAAGGCAGTGGACTGCTCCGGCAACACTTACGGACGCCAGCTCGCTATCCGTGCAACCCGCAAGTGGGGACGCGTGGTCTTCATCGGAGAGGGTGGCACAGTTGAGTTCAATCCGAGCCCCGACATCATCCATTACCAGAAGACCATCTTTGGCTCGTGGGTGACCACTATCTGGAGAATGGAAGAACTCGTGGAGCGCATCGCACGCTGGGGAATTCACCCCGAAGACCTGGTTACAAACCGCTTCACCTTGGACCATGCCTCTGAGGCTTACGAACTTATGAATGAAGGTAAGTGCGGAAAGGTGGCCATCGTCTTTGACGAGGAAATCAAGTAGAAAAAATTGTTGACAACTTTTTTTGCAAAAAACTGCAATAAAATTTGTCGGAAAGAAAAAGGTTTATATCTTTGCGGTCCCTTTGGGAATCAGCCGAGGGTTGATTGAGAAAGGGAGAAAGTTCATTGACTTAATGAGAGAGATAACGAGGTAAAGAAAATTTACTGTAGAAGAAATAGAAAGTCTGTAATTCAAATTTTAAGGATTAGGGACTGCAATTTCAAAGAGAACACATGGAAGATGAAAGTCTGAAGTGGTTCACGAAAGCGTTACAGAAG
>JAFWSX010000034.1 GCA_017519185.1 Bacteroidales bacterium
CCCCAACGGGTAGGAGCATTGGGATCTTCTGCCTTCTTACCGCAAGATGCCAGGAGCATCAGAGGGCAGAGGACTGCCAGAATGAGGAATCTCTTAGAGCACATGGAACTTCACGGTTTTTTCGGGTTTGTTAATCATCTCCAGCGTGGTAGGGGATTCCAGGATGCGGGTCATTGCATACGGAAGCTTATCCATACCATCGGCTGGCTCGGAATACAGGAAGACTCTCTCGTTCTCCTCTATGGAAAGCGTTTCAATCATCTCCGTCTTGCTCATCATATACTGAGCCTTCACGGTGACTGTATAATCGTCCTTCAGTTCAACCACCTGATCAACCTGTACGTAGGAATTCTCATAAGAATAGACGTGGACCTTGTAGCCCGACTCAAGCTTGCCACTGCCACTATGAGCATACTTGATGGTGATTTCTTCACCATAATCCTCACGAACGTTGAAAGCAATGTTCTGCTGAGGAGTAAGCATCAGCAGTGATACATCGGTTCCGCCCAGTTTAGCGACATCGATGGCTTCGAAACGACAAGGATCAATTTTCTCCAACACAGTCTTTCCTTCAACGGCCTGAGACGTGAGCATGATGTAGAAGCCATAGGCATCCTTCTCCTTAGCAATCTGGCACCAGCGACCAAGCAGGGCTTCGTACTCTGCTTGATGCTCGTCCGGAATGCCGTCAGTCATCAGTTTCAGGACATCGACCTTATCTGGAGATAACACTTTGTCCACTACATATTGGAGGGGCTCATATAGACAAGTCATTGTAGTCATCTTGCCACCTAAGTTATGAAGCGGAATCTTGTAGGCCTTGATTCTTGCAACGAGCGCTGCCTTACCAGCAGCTGTAGCAGGCTGACGCCACTCGTCAAGCGCTTTATGCTGGAAAGGAATCACAACAATCTCGGTGCGGTCGTCGCTGATCTGCTGAATGTCGTCTATGATGGCCTCCTTTACCTGATCCCAGATGTCCGGTGCCCCAGGAGCTTTACCTTGCATAGATAGCGTCACGTCCCAGAGATAGGTCTGACGCACATCCTTAACGTTACCACTTTGGGCAAATGCCAATGTGGAGGCGAAGATGACTGTGAGTGTTAGTAGTGCTCGTTTCATTATCTATTTAGGTGCGTTTATGCGCCTAGAAACAATTATTGATAATATTATATTCTCAACTGTAGGTTAAAATTATTCTTCAAAGATGTGCTTTACCAATATTAAAGCCCTTCCCATATAGCAAGATGCTTATAAAGAAAACACCAAGGCAAAAGAAAAATGAGTAACACTTTCATTTTCTCAATTCACCACTGGCTCATTGATGTAGAATTATGGTAAAAAAGCAGAAAGTGTGAGCCAACTTAGTCTTATCCTACCAAGAGGCTCTGGACTGCCGTGTGTGGAGATAAGTTGAAGTTAATGCTCACACTTGCTATATCGTAGGCGATAGCCTATCATATAGCCAATGCAAGCGATTAAACATTATCCCACCACACGAGAATTGTCCAGATTCCTTGGTATGGAATAAAGCTAAACGCTTTCTATGTTAAAATGCAGTCCTTCTTAGGATTGCAAATTCAAATTTACAACTAATTATTCAATTATTACATCATTTGTTTTCGACAAATTGATGATTAATCAGTGATAATTCGAATAAACAGGTAAAACCGTTTAAAAATGGATTATTCGGATTCTTTCAGTTATTATTGCATAGTGATATATGAAATGATTTATACACTTATTTAGTGTATTTTGAGGATTATTTATTATTTTTGTGGGGATAACAAAAGATGCTGATAGTTTTTAAGCAAGAATATCTGTCTAACCTTTACTACAATCAGACAACAGACAAGAAGCATCGCTTTCAACCAGAAGTTGTCAAGAAGTATGTCAAGGTTGTGAATATCTTGAAGAATGCGAAAAGCGTAGAGGATTTGTTCCCGTTTGTCTCTCTTAATTATGAGAAGTTGTCCGGAGACAAGGCGGGAATAGAGTCTGTAAGGGTTAATGATAAGTATCGGTTGGAGTTTGTTACAACACGTTCAGAGGGGGAGATTATTGTTACTATCTGCAATATTTTAGAATTGTCAAATCACTATCAATAAGGGACTATGGTACACGAGAATTTTACACCCACCCATCCCGGCGAGGTTATTAAAGACGAGTTGATTGCAAGAGGTATCCCTCAGAAGGAGTTCGCTCTGCGCATCGGCGTTCCTTATACGATGCTCAATGACATCCTTAATGAGCGGAGACCATTGTCAGCGGCTACCGCCTTGTACATTGAATCTGCATTGGGAATATCGGCCGATCTTCTTATGGGACTGCAGGCTGATTACAATATGCAGAAAGCCCGCAACGATGCTAAGGTCAAGAGGAAGATGAGCAATGTGAAGCCATATCCATCACTTGCAATTCAAAGGGCATAAACAAAGAAAGCCGGCTGATCCAGTCGGCTTTTCTTGTATATCGTTTCAAGACTCGTTAGTCGAGGCTGCGGCAGAGAGCCTGGTTGGCCTCGCGCACCTTGGCTTCGTCCATCTTGAGGATCTTGCGGTCGTAGGTGAACAGGCCGTTGACCTCGGACTCCACGTCGGTGGTCTGGGTGTAGATGGCAGCCGAGAATCCTTTCGGGACAAGGTCAAGCATCATCTTGGCGAATTCTACGTAGTTGTTGGTCACTATTTCAGACTGGTCGAAGCTTACATAGCCCCAGTTGCGGTTGCTGTTCTCGTTCCAAAGATGGCCAGATACGGGATAGCCGATGCCGCCGTATTCTCCTAGGACATTGATGAAGCCGGGCTCAAAGAACGTCATCTTGGGCTCAGGGTAGTGGTGCTGGTCAATGATGTCACCAGTGCGGAAGTGGTTTCCGCCGCTGGCAGTGTTGACAAGGCGTGAAGGATCCTGTTTCTTGGTCCACTCGGCCACTTCTACTGACCTTGACTGGCCCCAGGCTTCGTTGTAGGGAACCCATACGACCACTGAAGGGTGGTTCTTGAGCTGGGCCATTATCTCACCCCACTCGTGATAGTAGTTCTTCATCGACTCTTCGCTGCGAACCTGGGGGTCGCTCTCGAGGAATACCCACTGGCCGCTCCAGTCGGTGCCGCGACGGTCACCGCTGGGCATATCCTGCCATACCAGCATACCGAGCTTGTCGCAGTAGTAATACCAGCGGTCGGGTTCAACCTTCACGTGCTTGCGGATGGTGTTGAAGCCGAGATCCTTTGTGCGCTGGATGTCGAAGAGGAGAGCCTCGTCGGTGGGTGCAGTATAGAGACCGTCAGGCCACCAGCCCTGGTCGAGGGGACCCATCATAAAGATGTCCTTGTTGTTGAGCTGGGCTCTCAGGATGCCGTTCTCGTCGGCAGCCTTTGATATCTTGCGCATTGCAGCGTAGCTGTCCACCTTGTCGATGGTCTTGCCGTTCTTGCGCAGTTCAATCTTGAGGTCGTAGAGATACGGATCGTCCGGACTCCAGAGATGCTGGTTCTCTATGTCAAGGCTGACCACGGGATTTGAAGCAGGGGCAGATGCAGAGGCAACTGTTTTGCCGTCAGCAAGCATCTCGACATAGACTTCTCCTTCAGGAGTGCTGGGCATTACAGTGATTGCCAGCTTGGAGGCGTCGATGTCGGGCATAATGGCGAGGTCCTTGATGTAGCTGGCGGGAACGGGCTCCAGCCAGATGGTCTGCCAAATGCCGGAAACCGGAGTGTACCAGATGCCGGAAGGCCTGCGTACCTGCTTGCCGGTGGCCATATATCCGTCATTGGTGTTGTCGATCACTTCGACACGGATGGTGTTGCTGCCTCTCTTGGCGGCATCGGTGATGTCGGCCGAGAATGATGCATAGCCGCCGATGTGGCGTGCCACTTCCTTGTCGTTTATGAAGACGACAGCCTCCTGGTCAATGGCACCTGCGTGCAGCAGAAGATGTCCTTTGAGGTCCTTGCCGCTCAGCTTGAACTCCCTGGTGTAGATGAGCTTCTCATTCGGATTGAGAGTCTCGCCGACACCTGAGAGGGCAGATTCGATGGCGAAAGGCACCAGAATCATACCTTCGCTCTTGTCGGTCCTGTAGTTCCACAGGCCGTTCAGGCTGGTCCATTTCTCACGGGCCATCTGGGGTCTGGGGTACTCGCCGTACACGTCGGACACCTTGAGGTTTTCTCCCCATTCGGTCATAATCTTGTCTCCTGCGGGCTGCCAATCATACTCAACGGCTTCTTCCTTGCAGGACGTGGCTGAAAAGACGACGCAGCACACAGCTGCGAGTGTCAGAAAGAATTTACGCATAGAATGTTGTAGTTTTAGTTTTGCGACAAATGTACTAATTTTACTGTTATAAAAAGTTCCCGATGGATATTCTCACCATAGCTGCAATAATCGCCTTTCTTGCGCTTGCCGCAATCATCTTCCTCATAGTCCGCAACAACTCCCTGAAGCACGAGATGAAGGCTGAAAAGAGTGCATTCGAGGCGACCAAGGCCGCCCTGGAGAGCAGCCGGGAAAGCCAGATTGCAGCCCTGACCCAGAGCCACGAGGCGCAGATCACAGCTCTCAAGGAAAGCCACGAAAGCATCAGGAAGGCTCTCGAGCGCCAGATAGAGGAGACAAGGGAATCCTGGGATGAGCAGAAGCGTGTGGTGGAGCAGCAGTTCTCCGCCCTTGCAGGAGAGGTCCTCGACAAGAAGTCCGAAGCCTTCCAGAAAGTCAACCAGGAGAAGATGGATGCCATCATCAATCCGCTGAACGAGGCTCTGAAGAATATGCAGGAAAGCGTGGAGAAGACACGCGACCAGGGCAACCAGAACAAGGCAGCCCTGGAAAAGGCCATCGAGGAGATGATGAAGCAGTCGCAGTCGCTAGGCCAGGAAGCCGGCAGGCTGGCCAACGCAATGACCACCAAGACCAAGATCCAGGGCAACTGGGGTGAGATGATCCTCAAGGAACTGCTCGACAGCCAGGGCCTCGAGGAGCACAAGCACTACGACCTGCAGTATACCCTCCGCGGCAGTGACGGCGCATCCCTGACCAACGAAGACAGCGGCAGGAATATGCGGCCTGACGCCGTCGTATACTATCCTGACGACAAGTGCGTCATCATCGACAGCAAGGTGTCCCTGACGGCTTTCATCGACTACTGCAATGCCGAAGACGACGCAAGCCGTAATGATGCCACCAAGAGGCATATGCAGAGTGTCAACCAGCACGTCAAGGAGCTTGCCGCAAAGAACTACTCAGGCTATGTCAAGGCACCGTACAAGAGCCTCCCGTATGTCATAATGTTTATGCCCAACGAGACGGCCTTCCAGCTTGCGATGACCGAAGAGCCGATGCTGTGGCGAGAAGCCTTCAACAAGGGCGTCTTCATCACTTCGGAGCAGAACCTGATCGCTGCCTTGCGTATGATCCAGATAGCCTGGACCCAGACCCAGCAGGCTCAGAACCAGGAGAAGATCATCGACACTGCCCGTATGCTGCTCGACCGCGTGGCAGACTTCAGCAAATATATGGGCGATGTCGGCTCGGCCCTCGAGAAGGCCGACGGGGCTTACAGGCAGGCATACGACAAACTCTCCACTGGCCGCCAGAGCATCGTCAAGGCGGCGGAGAACCTGGTGGACCTCGGTGCCCGCGCCAGCGCGAAGAAACATCTCCCGAAATCCTCCGGAACAGAAGAGTAATAAAAAGAAAGCCGGCTGATCAGCCGGCTTTCTTTGTGTCTATACCACAAGGCTTATTTCGTTGCATCCAGCACGCCGCGGAGGTAGCCGATTGATTCTGCTACGTCGGGCTGGGGATCGCGGCGGTTCTTCTCATATTCCATTGAGAGAACGCCCTGGTAGCCGATCTGGCGGAACGCCTTGATGATGCCTACGAGGTCCATCTGGCCGCGGCCGCACTCCCAGGTCTGACCTTCCTTGGTAGGAGCGGTCTCGTCCTTGATGTGAACGTCCATAATCCAGTCCTTGAACTCGATGATGTCGGCGGCTACGTCGTAGCCAGAGCGGAAGGTGTGTCCGAGGTCCATGCAGCAGCCGATGCCGAGGTTGGGATCACCGACTTTCTCTACGATGGTGCGGATGTCGGGGAATGCCATTCCGTCCGGACCGTGGGTGTGGATGGCCACCTTGATGCCGGTCTCCTTGACCTTGGCGATGGTGTAGTCGAGAAGCTCATAGTTGGGAACGCCGATGAACCATTTGGCGCCATAGCGCTGTGCATAGGCGAAAGCCTGGTCTACCTGCTCTTCGCTGCGCATATAGATGGGGCCGAGGGTGTAGCCTTCCACGTCATACTGGGCGCAGAGAGCCTTGAAGGCATCCATCTCTTCTTTTGTGGCGTCGAGAGGCAGCCATTTGTCCTTCACTGAGAGATAGTGGACACCCATATTCTTCAGGAACTGCAGTGTCTGCTCGATGTCATAAAACAGATAAGAGTAGCCGGCAGCGCCGAGCTTGATGTCGTTCGAACCTCTGGTAGCAGGGTCGAAGGGCACAGATTCAGTTTTCTGTCCGCAGCCTGCAAGAGACAGAGCGGCAACGGCAATAGTCGCCAGGAAAAGGGTTATTTTTTTCATAAGGTCGGTTTTTGGTGATATTAATATGTCGTTACATTCTTCCGATCGTCACGATGTAGGCAGCGTAAAGCACTATCAGGATGGCTCCGTCGACACGGTCAAGAGTATTCTTCTTGAACATAAAGGATGTCATCCAGAGCACGATGACGCTGACCGGAAGCAGCATAAGGCTCACGAAACTCTGCGGATTCACGTTGAGAGGAACAACGGTGCCGCTGAGACCGATGATCAGCAGGATGTTGGAGATGTTCGAGCCGAGGATGTTGCCAAGAGCCAGCTGGTTGTTCTTCTTTGCAGCAGCCACGATGCAGGTGGCGAGTTCGGGGAGGGAAGTGCCGACTGCCATCATCGAGATGGCGATCAGCGAATCGGAAACGCCGAGAGACTTGGCGATGTTTGTTCCTGAATCCACGAAAAGGTTGCCTCCGAGCACGAGCATTCCGAGTCCGATGACGATCAGCGCAAGGGACTTGAACAGACTCATAGGCTTCTCCTGAGTCTCCTCCGGCACTTCGCACGAAGGTCCTGCGGCAGCCTTGTCCTGCTTGAAGTTGAGCCACATATAGCCTGCAAAGCATAGCAGGAGGATTATGGCCTCGGGGCGTATGATCCTGTTGGCTTCGCTTTTCCAGATGAAGGTGTCAAGTGCGAACAGGGCGAGCAGCACGGAAACTCCCAGAGTGATGGGGATGTCCCTGCGAAGGTTCTGCCTGGTGAAGGCAATGGGGGAGATGAGGGCCGTCACTCCCAGGATGAGGAGCGTATTGACCATATTCGAACCCGCGACGTTGCCGATGGCAATGTCGGCGTTGCCTTTCAGGGCAGCGAAGAAACTTACGGCCAGTTCAGGCATTGACGTCCCGATGCCGACTATGGTCGCTCCGATGACGTATTCAGAAATGCCGCTACGTTTGGCAATGGACACAGAACCGTCTACAAGCCAGTCGGCTCCCAGGACAACAAGGGCAATGCCTGCAATGAAGAGAACTATGTCCATCTGTCTGCTGTGCTATTTGTATTCGTCCCAGGATTTGATCTGTATGTCGTCGATCGTCATATTGCAGAACGCCGTGATGAAGGCAGATGCGAGCCTGGGGTTGGTAATCAGAGGAATGTTGAAGTCGATGGCTGCACGGCGGATCTTGTAGCCGTTGCTGAGTTCGTGCTGCGAGAGGTTCTTCGGGATGTTGATGACAAGGTCGATCTGCTTGTCGTGGATCATCTGGAGTGCCTCGGGGCAGTCGCCAGTCTCGCTGGGCCAGAGAACCCTGTGGGCAGGAATACCGTTCTCGATGCAGTATTTGTAAGTACCGCCGGTGGCGTAGATCTCATAGCCGTGGACGATAAGGTCCCTGGAAGCCTTCAGCAACTGGGCCTTCTGCTCGCCGGTACCGCTGGAGATGAGGATGCGCTTCTTGGGAATGGTATAACCCACTGCAAGCATCGACTTGAGGATGGCTTCGTCTGTGTTGTCACCGATGCAGCCAACCTCACCGGTGGAAGACATATCGACGCCCAGCACGGGGTCAGCCTTCTGCAGACGGTTGAACGAGAACTGGGATGCCTTGATGCCGACATAGTCGAGATCGAAAGCACTCTTGAGGGGAGCCTCGACCTTCTCGCCGATCATCACCTTGGTGGCCAGCTCGATGAGGTTTATCTTGAGGACTTTCGAAGCGAACGGGAAGCTGCGTGAAGCACGCAGGTTGCACTCGATGACCTTGATCTCGTTGTCGCGGGCGAGGAACTGGATGTTGAACGGGCCGCTGATGCAGAGCGCCTCGGCAATCTTGCGGGCGATCTTCTTGATGCGGCGGGCGGTCTCGACATACAGCTTCTGGGGCGGGAACTGGATGGTGGCGTCACCTGAGTGGACGCCGGCATATTCGATGTGCTCAGAGATGGCGTAAGCAAGAACTTCGCCCTTAGAAGCAACTGCGTCGAATTCGATCTCCTTCGCGTGCTGGATGAACGAGCTTACCACTACCGGGTGTTTCTTCGACACCTCACTGGCAAGCTTCAGGAACTCGATGAGCTCGCCGTCGTTCGAGCAGACGTTCATTGCGGCTCCTGAGAGCACGTATGAAGGACGTACGAGGACGGGATAACCAACTGACTTGACGAAATCCTTGAGCTCATCCATTGATGACAGCTCCTTCCAGGCCGGCTGGTCCACGCCGATGCGGTCGAGCATAGCCGAGAACTTGTGCCTGTCTTCGGCGTTGTCGATCATCTCTGCAGAGGTGCCGAGGATCTTGACGTGGCCTTCGTTCTTCATCCTGAGCGCAAGGTTGTTCGGAATCTGGCCGCCTACGGATACGACTACGCCGTGAGGATTCTCAAGCTCGTAGATGTCGAGCACCCTCTCGAACGTCAGCTCGTCGAAGTAGAGGCGGTCGCACATATCGTAGTCGGTCGAAACTGTCTCGGGGTTGTAGTTGATCATAATGCCCGTGTAGCCGGCCTTGCGGATGGTGTTGAGGGCATTCACGCTGCACCAGTCGAACTCAACTGAAGAGCCGATGCGGTAAGCGCCGGAACCGAGTACTATTATGGAGTTGCTGCCGTTGTCGAACTTGATGTCGCTATGGTCTGAGCCGTATGTAACATAGAGGTAATTGGCCTTGTCCGGGTCATCCGAAGCGAAGGTGGTGATTCTCTTCACGAAGGGCAGCAGGCCGCGTGACTTGCGGTTGCTGCGGACTTTGTCGGAAGCCTCGTCCATATCGAACTTGTCCTTGAAGACGAGCCTGCCAATCTGGAAGTCAGAGAAGCCGTCGAGCTTGGCCTTGCGGAGCAGCTCGTCGGGCATATCTTCTATACGGTCGTACTTCTCGATCTCGCGTGAAGTCTCGACAATACCGTAGAGTTTGTTCAGGAACCACTTGTCGATCTTGGTGAGGTCGTATATCTGGTCGATGGTGTAGCCTTTCTGGAAGGCTTTTGAGATGACAAAGATTCGGTTGTCGGTAGGGTTCTTGAGAGCCTCGTCGATGTCCGGGACCACAATCTCCTTGTTGGCCACGAAGCCGTGGGCGCCCTGGCCGATCATACGCAGACCTTTCTGGATGGTCTCTTCGAAGTTCTTTCCAATCGACATAACTTCACCGACGGACTTCATCGAGCTGCCGATCTCGCGGCTCACACCGTGGAATTTGCTGAGGTCCCAGCGGGGGATCTTGCAGACTATATAGTCGATTGACGGCTGGTATATCTTGTCCGATGCCGGATTGTTAAGGTCGGTGAGGGAGTAGCCGAGGGCTATCTTGGCGGCCACGAAGGCAAGGGGATAACCGGTGGCTTTCGAAGCGAGGGCAGAAGAACGGCTCAGGCGGGCGTTGATCTCGATGACGCGGTAGTCCTCTCCGTTGGGCTCATATGCGAACTGGATGTTGCATTCGCCGACGATGCCGATATGCTTCACTATCTTGAGCGCGAGGCCGGTCAGCAGCTCGCGGTCGTGGTCGTTCAGGCTCTGGCAGGGAGAAACCACGATACTTTCGCCGGTATGGATGCCCAGAGGATCGAAGTTCTCCATCTCGCAGATGGTGGTGGCGTTGCCGTAAGCGTCGCGTACCACTTCGAACTCGATCTCTTTCCATCCCTTGAGGGATTTCTCCACAAGCACCTGGGGAGAGTAGGAGAAAGACTTCTCGGCAAGGGCGTTAAGCTCTTCCTCGTTGTCGCAGAATCCGCTGCCCAGACCGCCGAGAGCATAGGCTGCACGGAGAATCACGGGATAGCCGACTTCGGCTGCAGCCCTTCGGGCATCTTCGATGCTTTCCACAGCCTCGCTGCGGATGATCTTGATGTCGATTTCTTCCATCCTCTTGTTGAAGAGCTCGCGGTCTTCAGTGTCGATGATAGATTGTACCGGGGTGCCGAGCACCTTGACGTCGTACTTGTCAAGAATGCCGCTGTTGTAGAGGGCGACGCCGCAGTTGAGAGCGGTCTGTCCGCCATAGGCCAGAAGAATGCCCTGAGGACGCTCCTTGGCGATTACTTTTTCCACAAAATAAGGTGTTACGGGAAGAAAATAAATCTTGTCAGCAACACCTTCGGAAGTTTGTACGGTAGCAATGTTTGGGTTTATGAGAACTGTCTTGATGCCCTCGGACCGCATGGCCTTCAGGGCTTGACTGCCGGAGTAGTCGAATTCGCCGGCTTCGCCGATCTTCAGGGCTCCGGAACCCAATATCAATACTTTGTCAAAAGAGATGGTTTTCAATGGAAAGGCCTCCTTTAAGTTTAATTCGGGCAAAAGTACTTTTTTCACCCTTTTTCTGCAAAAAAAGATATCAACGGTCTTTTTCTATAAGCGCCACCAGATGGCTTACAGCATCCTGCTGGGGGATGTCTTTCTCCACGGGAGTCTTGCCTTTGTAGAGTGTGACCTTGCCGACGCCCTGGCCCACGTAGCCGTAGTCTGCGTCAGCCATCTCCCCGGGGCCGTTCACTATGCAGCCCATTACGGCGATGCGCACTCCTGCGAAGCGCTCTGTTGCCTTGCGGACTTCGGCTAGCACGCTCTCTATGTCATACAGGGTGCGGCCGCAACTCGGGCAGGCGATGTACTCAGCCTTGGTGAAACGGCGCCGTGATGCCTGGAGAAGGATATCCTTTATGTCTTCAGATTCCTCTTCTGTTACAGGACGGCCGGCGATGCTGCCTTGGAGCTGGAAATCGTCGGATTCTCCGGCCAGCAGCCCGCTGCCATATCTGTATCCAGCCTTCACTATATATTCCTCGCGGCTGGCGGCATCCATAGAGTCGTCTTCCATACATTTCACGAGCATACGGGCCACAGCTATTTCATTGACGGGATTTTCGGTGAGGGAGACGCGTATGGTGTCACCGATGCCCTCCTTCAGAAGCGAACCGATGCCGACTGCCGATTTCATCCTGCCGCTGTCGCCGTTTCCGGCTTCTGTCACGCCGAGATGGAGAGGGAAGAGCATTCCCAGTTCATCCTGCATAGCCTTGTACAGAAGCTCGTAGGCCTCCACCATAACTTTCGTGTTGCTTGCCTTGAGCGAGAGGGTTAGGTTGTAGAAATCATTGTCCACGCATACCCTCAGCCATTCCATTATGGCGTTGCACATTCCGAGAGGGGTGTCGCCCCATACCGAGGTGATGCGTTCGCCTAGCGAGCCGTGGTTGAGGCCGATGCGCAGGGCGGTGCCGTAGTCCTTGCAGACCTGCAGAAGCTCGCGGAGTTTCGCCATCGCCACATCGTGGTCCTTGGAAAAGTTGCCGGGATTGATGCGGACCTTGTCTGCGATGCCGGCCGCTGCTGCCAGCGCCACTTCGGAGTTGAAATGCACGTCGGCCACAAGGGGAGTGGAGATGCCTTCGGAGCGCAGCGCCTTGCGGATCTCGGCAAGGGCGCTGACTTGCCGGAGCCCCTGTGTCGTGAGGCGTATCATTTCGCAGCCGGCTTCCGCCAGGGCCTCGCATTGCCGCACGCTGGCCGCTACGTCGAGGGTGTCGGTGTTGCACATCGACTGTATGACTATCCTGGAGCCTCCTCCGATGACTACGTCACCGGCCTTGCATACGATCCTTTGCATATCAGAACAGATGATAGAACAAGGTCAGATTAATGATTATGTTTCTGGGATTCACAGTAACCCAGTATTCGTCGCTGTATTTGTTCATATGATACAGGTTGCTCAGCGAAAACTGGTAGTCGCCTTCAAGCTGCAGTTCGAACGGACCGAAAATGACGGCGAAGCCGGCTCCTCCCATAAGTCCGTAGTCGAAACGGTTGTCAAACTTGTCCCAGCTGTCATTCTCTATCAGTGATTTAAGCCGGTATCCGGCATAAGGCCCGATTCCTCCCAGCACCCTGAAACGGGAGAAGTCGAAATGGAACTGGGTCAGGAGAGAGGCTTCTGCATAAGTTAGGTGTTCAGAATCGAAATACTTGCTGTCGAACCCCCATTCGCCATACTTCACTGCAGCCTGGATGCCGAAGTTCGACATCATATTCCACAGAGATGAATAATAGGTATAGACGAGTGAGATGTTCTTGTAGGTGTTGAGACCAGTGACTTGAAGGTCGGGAGATGAAGACAAGCCGTTGAGCTGGTAGCTGCCCCTGATGCCCAGCATTCCAGTCGGCTTGAAACGGGCCTGTTCCTTGACTAGGGAGTCCTGCATAAGGATAGACAGGTCGTCGTCGGTGAAGGGATTGAAGCCTTCTCCGTTCTGCGCCCACGAAGCGAGCGACACGAAAGCAAGAATAATTATAGCTGCTGTCTTTCTCATAGTCTAAGGTCTTGTTCGATGTCGGTCTGCTCAGGCAGCTCGATTATTTCAGTTCCGTCAGGCAGCTTGAAGAGGATGACCTTCTCGGGCTGCTTGCGTTCCAGCAGGTTGCCGCTGTCGAAGATGCCGTTTCGGTTGCGGTCTTCCGTGATGCGGAACGTGTACTGCCCGGCATTCAGATAAGGGAAATAAAGTTTTGTGTCCTTGTCGACGTTGAAGGTCCTGAACACTTGCTTCTTGTCGGACGAGACGAGTTCCACGATATAATTGGACTCATCGACGCCTTTTACATTCAGGGTGATGGACCCGGTCTTGTCGGTGTTCGGCAGCTCGATGTTTATGGTGTTGGACTTGTTCTTGCGGCCATATATGTCGCGGAAGGTATTTTCCGGGAAGATGACCTGATACTTGTAGCCAGTCTGGTAAGGCTGTGACAACTGCATATGGTATACGCCGAACTTGTTTTCGTCCTTGCTGAACGTGAAGTCGATGGTGTCGTTCTGGTTCTTCGGGTTGGTGGCGATGAAGAGTATCGAGTCGGTGCTGTAAACTGCGAGAGGATCGGGGAACGTGAGTGTTATGCCGTCCTGCTCCACATTCTCATTCTTGCAGACATATTCCACACGGATGAGGGTGTCAGCTTTGGCGTTGTCGCTGTTGAGCGCGGTCTTGGTTTCGTCGGAAAGACTCACGGCGATGTCTTCCTTGGTCATCGCCAGATTTCCCAGGGAATCGGTCTTCATATATTCAAGTGACAGCAGCAGCGAGTCGGGCAGGGGGTATTGGGTGTCCACCCAGAAAACCATACTGTCCTTTTCTGGAGTGAAGTTCGTAGTTATCGCGGTCGAATCTACTCCGAAAATCTGGAACGAATTGAGGACGGTGTTGTGGGCGTTGAACTTGATGAACGCCTTTTTGGTGTCGATGCGTCCCTTGTTCTTGACGAACTGCCGGGATGCGGTTTCCTGAAAGAGCAGCAGTGAAACCTGTGACTTTCTGGCCTCGCAGGCTAGTGTGTCCTTCATATCGAATGGCATCAGCTCATAGATGGAGTCCCTGACTATAAGCTGGGGAGTGAAGAGTGAATCGCTGAATGCGATCTGATCTTCGCCCTGAAGGTACATATTGTCCTTGTCGCCGTCGGTGTACGCATAGATCTGATAGGGCTTAGCCTTGATGTTTCGTATGATGAAGTAGCCCCAGTCGTCGGTGCGTGTGGCTGCCGCGGGAAGTGACTTCATGCAGGCAGAGTCGCTAAGGTCATCGTAGAGTGCCACCAGGATGTCCTTGACGGGCGTGAGTTTCTGGCAGTCCAGCACGGTGCCTGTGAGGTACATCGAGTCGATGGTGTCGCCTGTCGAGAACACATAGGTGAATCTGGGGGCGAGGTTGCCCTCGTTGTTGTCGGCAAGGGCATTGTTGAAATCAAGTGTGTAGGTGGTGTTCTCTGCGAGGGTGTCGCGCAGCGTCACCAAAAGCGACTTGCCTTTTACCTTGGCGGTGGGGGCGTGCTTCGTGGGGGGCGAGAGATATATTCCTGTGGCATTCTTCACCACCGTGTATTCGTCGTAGATCAGCGACACCTTGACATCTTCCTTCGGCATGTTCAAAGTGTTGTTCTCGGGATCTATCTTGAGCAGGACAGGGGGGATGGTGTCTTTCGGCCCGCCGCTGGGAGCCGCCTTTGTATTCGCGCAGGAGTGCGAGAACAGGCAGCACAGGGCTGTCAGCACTATCAGGGCTATCGCTGTTATGTTTCTATTCATCTGCAATGTTGGTTCTGAGCACGCTTTCCACTCCCCTGATCTTGCCGAGACGTTCCATCAGCCGGTCAAGGTCGTCGGTGTTGTGCACGTAAAGGTCAATATATCCTTCAAACACTTCGTCGTGGGCTTCGATCACAATCTTGCGGATGTTTACCTCGAGGACGAGTGATATCTCCTTAGTGATTTCGTTCAGGATTCCCAGCCTGTCAATTCCCCGTATCTTGATCTGGGTCAGATAGGACATTATGAAGTGCTTGCTCCACTTGACTGACACGAGCTTGTCGCCGTTAGTGGCCGCGAAGTCGGTGAAGACGTTGCAGCTTGTCTTGTGGACCGTCACGCTGCCGTCGCTGTTGATGACTCCCACCACGTTGTCACCCGGAATGGGGTGGCAGCAGTCGGCCGTGTGGAAAGAAACAGTGCCTTTGTCTATGTCTTCTTCGAGTATGTAGTCCTTGCTCTTGTCAATCTTCTGGTCGTTCCTCAAGGGAGAGAGCAGCTTGATGCCCCACATCTGCACGTCACGCACGAGTGCGTTGCTCTTGAGAGCCTTGTCGAGGTCTTCCAGATCGATGAGACCGATGCCTATCCTGTTGTACAACTCCTCCTTGTTGTTCATCTTGTAGTAGCTGATCAGCTTCCTGATGACCCTTGCCTGAAGGATGATGTTGCGCTCGCTGAGTTTCTTCTTGAGAATGTCGATGCCGGACTGGATATTGTCCTTGTTGATGCTCTTCATAGAGAGCAGCACCTGGTTGCGGGCGCGCGATGTGACCAGGAAATCCAGCCATTCCCTCTTGGGCTTGGCGTTGTCGGATGTGATGATCTCCACCTGGTCTCCGTTGTTGAGCACGGTAGAGAGCGACACCAGGCGCATGTTCACTTTGGCGGCGATGGCCTTGTTGCCGATCTCGGAGTGGATGTAGTATGCAAAATCGAGGGCTGTGGAGCCTTTCGGGATGCTTATGGACTCACCCTGGGGAGTGAAAGCGAACATTTCGCCGGATGTCAGCTCTTCGTGGAAATTGTCGAGGAACTGAAGGGCGTTGGCATCAGGGTTGTCGAGGATGTCCTTGACTCCCTTTATCCAGGTGTCGATGTCACGGTCCCGTTCTATCTTGTCCTCGGGATGGGCCTGCTTGTATGACCAGTGGGCGGCCACACCGCTTTCGGCGATGGCGTTCATCCTCTCGCTTCGTATCTGCACTTCAATCCACGTGCCTTCGGAAATGACGGTGAGGTGGAGGGCTTCGTAACCGTTCAGCTTGGGAGAGCTGACCCAGTCCCTCGTCCTTTCAGGCTTGTATCTGTAGCGGCTGGTGATCAGGGAGAAGATATGCCAGCACTGGTCCCTCTCGCTAGCGTCCACGTCGGTGCGGGGCTCGAAGATGATCCTTACAGCATAGATGTCGAAGATTTCATCGAAAGGAATCTGCTTAGTCGTCATCTTCTTCCAGATGGAGTAGGGAGTCTTCATCCTCTTGATGATGCGGCACTTGAAACCGGAATCCTTGAGGAGCTGTTCTATCGGGGCGATGAAGTTGTCGATGATGGGCCCTTTCTCGAGCGTGGCCTTAGCCAGCATCTTCTCGATGTCGGCATAGGCCTGGGCTTCCTTGTTCTTGAGCCAGATGTTCTCCATCTCGCTCTTGATGTTGTTCAGACCAAGCCTGTGCGCCAGAGGGATGAAGATGTACATCGTCTCGCTGAGAATCTTCTCTCTCTTGTATGACGGCATATATTCTATGGTGCGCATATTGTGCAGCCTGTCGGCAAGCTTTATGAGCACTATGCGGGCATCGTCGTTGAGCGTGAGCAGTATGCGCTTGAAATTGTCAGCCTGCTCCGAACTTTCCTCGATGACTCCCTTCTCGCTGTCGAGGGCAGTCTTGATCTTTGTGAGTCCGTCAACAAGAAGGGCGATGCGGTCTGAGAACTCCCTGCGAATGTCTTCAACAGTATAGTCGGTGTCCTCGACGACATCGTGCAACAGGGCTGCGCAGATAGACTTGCAGCCGAGGCCGATTTCCTGGACCACTATCCTCGCTACGGCGATGGGATGTATGATATAGGGTTCGCCGGAACGCCTGCGGACTCCGTAATGAGCTTTGTTTGCAAAGTCGAACGCCTTCAGCACAAGTTCATACTGCTCCTGGTCGGCACAGCGCTTGAGGCTTGCTATGCGAAGCGGCTCAAACTCCCTCTGTATGAGTTCCTTGTCTTCCTGTGTGAATTCGTCTGTCTTCATCTGCGTCTGTCAATTTCAGGATCGTACTCGTTTACATGCTGGTAGGCATAGCTCAGGTCGACCCCGAACAGGATGTCGAACCAGCACAGGTTAAGCCACATCATATATAGCGGAATTGCAGCCACGGCTCCGTAAACTGCGTTGAGCCTTGTCACTACAATCTGTGTTTCCAGATAGAAATATTGTATCACGACGAAGCCCAGGGCTGAAACCAGGGCTGCCTTGAGGCAGGCCGTGTATTTGACCTTTGCGTGCGGAATGAACTTGTACATCACCGAGATGACCAGCACGGCCAGTCCGTAGAACAAGATCCAGAAGAGCTTCGACGTAACGAAGTTCACGAGCTTGGATCCTCCGAAGAATCCTATGAACCTGGTGAAGTAAGTCGCTCCGTAGAAGAACATCACCAGCACAAAAGGGGAGAGGATCAGGATGCCGATGCACACGAGGAAGCGGCGCAGTATGTTGGCGGACTTGCCTACATCCCAGATGTGGTTGAAAGAATTCTCCACGCAAAGCATCATCCACAACACCAGCCATATGAACGTCAGGGAGCTCACCAGTCCGAAACCGCCGCCTGAGGCCATATTGACAATGTTGTTGGCCCATCCCAGCACCATGTCTCCCATCTCCTGGTTGTTGATGAACAGGCCTGAGATGATTTCGGTCAGCAGGTTCAGGAGTCCGAAATTGCTGGCGATGATAAGGATGACGGCCAGCAGCGGCACGGTGGCCATCGTGGTGAAGAAACTGAGGGCCACTGCCTCTCTTCCACATCTCAATGACTGGAAGTGGCGGTGGGTTATGAGTATGATTTTCAGGTGCTTGTAGAGTTTGCCACGCTTGGGGCTCACGCCGGCGAGGTCGACATTCCATATTCCTTCGCCCAGAAAGTGGGAGATGGACCTCGTTACTGACTTAACCCTGTTGACAAAACTCATGCTCGTCATTCAACCAATGCCCTGAGCTGTTCCTCAGTTATTATCTTAGTGCCGAGCTTCTCGGCTTTCTTCAATTTTTCCGCTCCGGGGGCTTCGCCGGTCACCAGGTAGCTTGTATGCCCGCTCACCGATGAAGTCGTCTTTCCTCCGTGGCTCTCGATGAACTGCTTGATTTCGTCCCTCGAGACGGAGAAAACTCCGGAAACTACAAAGATACCACCTGAAAGCGTATTTGATACTTTTTTCGTCTTTTCCTGCTCGAATTTCAGCCCTGCGGCCCTGAGTTTTTCCACCTGCTCCCTGTTCACGGGGTCGGCGAACCACTTTATGATGGAATCGGCCATAATGTCTCCGACTTCATCTATCTGCACTAGAGCGTCCCTGTCGGCGGCCATTATTGCGTCGATGCTGCCGAAATGGGCGGTCAGCAGCTTGGCGTTGGCTTCGCCTACGTGGCGTATTCCAAGAGCGTAGAACACTCTGTTGAACGGGACGGACTTTGACTTTTCGAGGCTGGCGAGCAGATTCTCTGCAGATCGGTCCTTCCAGCCGTCGAGAGAGACCAGCTGCTCTTTGGTGAGCGAGTATAGGTCGCTGAGATGACGGATGTAGCCCTTTTCGTAGAGCTGGTCTATAGTGGCTTCTCCGGCAAGGATATCCATCGCCTTGCGGGATATGAAATGTACGAAACCGGACTTGATCTGGACCGGGCAGTTGTTGCTGTTGGGGCAGTAATGCTTTGCCTGGCCTTCGTCCCTTACGAGTTCCGCACCGCAGTCGGGGCAGTATCTGGGGAAGACAGGCACGGTGGCGTGCGCGGGACGTTTGGCGAGGTCGACCTCGGTGATCTTGGGAATGATCTCGCCTCCCTTCTCAACATAGACGAAGTCGCCGATCCTGATGTCGAGCAGGTCCATCTGGTCCTTGTTGTGCAGCGAAGCACGCTTCACTATGGTGCCTGAGAGTGGAACCGGGTCCAGGTTGGCTACAGGAGTGATGGCTCCGGTGCGGCCCACCTGGTAGTCTATGCTCAGCAGTTCAGTGAGAGCCCTGTCGGGCTTGAACTTGTAGGCCGTGGCCCAGCGCGGGGACTTGGCCGTATAGCCCAGCTTTTTCTGCCAGTCGAGACGGTTGACTTTGATGACGATGCCGTCTATCGGGAACGGAAGTTTCCTTCGTTCCGTATCCCAGTAATCAATATAGTTGTATACTTCCTCGATGCTGTCCACCACTCTGGAGTGCTCCGAGACGGGCAGCCCCCACGACTTTGCGGCAGCTATGGCCTCGGAATGGGTGGAGAAGGGGAGGTTTTCGCCGAGCATATGGTAGAGCACGCAGGCAAGCCCTCTTGTGGCGACTTCTCCGCTGTCCTGGAGCTTCAGTGAACCTGAGGCGGCATTGCGGGGATTCGCGAAAGGACGCTCGTCGATTTCTTCCCTTTCGGCATTGAGGCGGTTGAATGCCTCGAAAGGCATATATATCTCACCGCGTATCTCAAACTCGTCGGGGTAGGAATCGCCTGCGAGAGTTTGCGGGATGGACTTGATGGTAAGCATGTTGGCCGTCACGTCATCACCCTTGACTCCGTCGCCGCGGGTCACCGCGTATGCCAGTCTGCCGTTTTTGTAGGTAAGGCATATCGCAGTGCCGTCGAACTTCAGCTCGCAGCTGTAGCAGCAGGGCTCCTGGACGGTTTTTGCGATGCGATCGCTGAACTCGGACAGTTCTTCGCGGCTGTAGGTGTTCCCCAGCGACAGCATCGGATATCTGTGCGTGCGTGTAGCAAATTCAAAAACTTTTCTTTCGTTTCCGGATTCTGACGGGGCCTTTGCAATGTCGCTTCCGACCTTGACGGTAGGGGAGTCCGGCGATGCGAATTCAGGAAACATCTTCTCGAGAGAGGCAAGCTCCTGAAGCATCAGGTCGAATTCAAAATCAGAGATGACAGGAGCGTTCAGGACATAATAATTGTAGTTGTGTCCGTTGATTTCCTTGCGGAGCTGCTCAATCCGCTCCTTCGCTGCTGATTTTGTAATTTTAGACATGGCAATGTTGCAAAGATAGTCTATTTTTTCTTACTTTTGACCCCTGTTTGAGGTGGGTAAACAGTTTCGCAAACTCACCGAAATCGTATAAAATATTTAGACAGCAAAACAATAAAAGAAACAGTATGAAAGATTCCATTATTATTCTCACAGGCGGCGGCCCCGCACCAGGAATGAACACAGTAGTAGGTACCATCACACAGGCATTTGTAGCACGGGGCTACAGAGTGATCGGATTGCACGGAGGTTATGAAGGATTGTTCCGTAATGACGCCGAAATAGAGGAGATGGATTTCAAGAAAGCTGACAATATCTTCAACAGGGGCGGTTCTTATCTCCGCATGAGCCGTTTCAAACCCACCCAGGAAGATTTTGACAACAATTTCAACCTGAAACTTTTCCAGGACAACAATATAAAGCTTCTGGTCACCGTGGGCGGCGACGACACTGCATCTACTGCCAACAGGATCGCCAAGTTCCTCGTGTCAAAGCACTATCCCATCAAGAACATCCACGTTCCCAAGACCATCGACAACGACCTTCCGCTTCCCGCCAACACTCCGACCTTTGGATTCAACTCAGCCAAGGCTGAAGGCGCTCACGTCGCAACAACCGTTTACGAGGACGCCCGCACTTCTGGAAACTGGTTCATCGTCAGCCTTATGGGCCGCAGCGCAGGTCACCTTGCACTCCACGTAGGCGCAAGCTGCCACTATCCGATGATCATCATCCCTGAGATGTTCAACAAGACCCAGATCACTGTCGACAAGATCGTCCGCCTCGGCGTTTCTGCTATCCTCAAACGCAAGGTGCTCGGCATCCGCTACGGCGGCATCGTCGTTTCTGAAGGTGTATTCCACGAGCTCAACGACGAGGAGCTCAAGGCCACCGGCATCAAGTTCACCTACGACGAGCACGGCCACCCCGAGCTTGGCAAGATCTCAAAGGCTCAGCTCTTCAGCGAGCTCATCGAGATGAAGATGAAGGAGCTCGGCATCAAGCTCAAGACCCGTCCCATCGAGATCGGTTACGACATTCGCTGCCAGACTCCCATCGCATACGACCTTATGTACTGCTCACAGCTTGGCTGTGGAGTTTATGATCTCTTCGCACGCGGCGAGACAGGATGTATGGTATATGTAGACACCACCGGAAAGGTAACTCCTCTTTACCTGAAAGACCTCCAGGATCCCACCACCGGCAAGATTCCGCCGCGCAGGGTTGACATCGAGGGCGAGATGGCCAAAGGCATCTACAACCACATCGCACAGTACATTACCGAGGATGACTACGAGGCTGCAAAACAGTTCGTCAAGAACCCTGAGGAATACGATTTCTTCAAGATCCTCAACTGGCCGTCATTCTGATAGTAGCACAGTATAATCGAAAGGGTTCAGGCTGATCGGCTCTTCGAACTTCTGAACCCTTGAGACTCCGAAATAATCATAAGCATCCTTCGGGATGCTTATTTTTATTTGTCTCACGGTGTCGGAGAAGTTTGCCGCCACAAGGGCTACGCGTCCTTCCAGGCCGCGCATAAATGTGAACACGCGCTGAGCGTCGAAGCACTCTGAGGAAGGGTTGGCATACATCAGGTCGTAGGTCCTTCCTTTAGCGAAAATGTCGCTGACGGCCAGTGCAGTGAGCTGTCTGTATCTCTCGTGGACTTCTTCCTGCAGATCTTTCGGAGTGTCCCGCCAGGTGAGGGTGCAGAAATCGAAGATCGACGTGCGGCCGTCCTGTCCGCTGTAGCCTTCGCTGGCCATTCCGCGCTCTCCGTATTCCTGCCCGCAGTAGATCATGAAAGGAGCCGTGTTGAACAACATCGAAACTGCAAGAGGGGCGAAGGCCTTCCTGGCGTCCCCAAGGAAAAAGTCAGAAGCTATGCGCTGCTCGTCGTGGTTTTCCAGGAAATTGAGCATCCTGTGCTGGAGCGAACCCAGGAACTGCCATTCGTCAGTCAGCCAGTATGCAGGCTCGCGGTATGTGCTTATGGCCTTGAGGGCGTCGTAGAAGCCAGATTTGTCATAAAGATAGTTGAATCCGGCGGCCGCATATTTGATGTAGTTCCGCTTGTCGTAGACTTCGGCGATGAAGAATGTTCCGGGATGCTGCTTCTTGACGTTGTCAATGGCCCATTCGAAAAACTCCGGTGTTACAAGTTCGACCATGTCGCACCTGAACCCATCGACTCCCATATCCGCCCAGTAGAGCAGGATGTCGAGCATCTTGTCCCAGGTCATCCGGTAATTGTAGTTCAGTTTGACTGTGTCGTACCAGTCTGTTATACCCGGATGCCTCGAGAAACAGTCGTTGCCCGTCGCAAGAGCGGGGTCTTCCTTGTACAGTTCGCGGCCGGCGATGTTGTAGGGCAGCTCCAGCGGCCCGTCAAGAGGGAAGAAGTTGGCCTGGGTGAAGTTGTTTCTCTTTGAATTGTAGCTTCTTGCCACGTGGTTGGGTACAAAGTCGATCACAACCTTCAGCCCGGTCTTGTGCGTGCGTTCGATGAGCGCCTTGAATTCATCCAGCCTGTGCGCGGTGTCCACGGCAAGCTCCGGGGCTACGTCGTAATAGTCGCGTATCGCGTAGGGGCTGCCGGCCTTGCCCTTGACTATCGCCTGGCAGTCGGCAGGAAAGCCTTCGAACGAAGTTGCGGTCGAGTGGGCAATGATGCCGGTGTACCATATGGCTCCAAGTGAAAGGTCTTTAGCGAGGCTGTCGAGAAAGTCCTGTGTTATGTCGTTGAACTTTCCGCTGCCGTTGGTCGCATAATCTCCCCCCGGGGTCCATTTCCTGTCACCCATAACCCTGATTAGCATCTGGTATAGTATGAATTTGGCCATAGCAGAGAGTTGTTAGAACGGATAGCCCA
This sequence comes from Bacteroidales bacterium, assembly GCA_017519185.1. Lineage (GTDB taxonomy): Bacteria > Bacteroidota > Bacteroidia > Bacteroidales > UBA932 > Equibacterium. Next base: position 22,735 of record JAFWSX010000034.1, read on the forward strand.
CACCGAAGTGAATCGTGAATCCGTCCGGTTTGAACCACCGGTCAGGCCCCCTCCAGGCTTGGGCGGCAGGGTCATAGCCCTTGACACCGAGGTCGACCCTGATCACAAGCATCTGCAGGTCAGCCCTGATGCCGGCGCCCCAGCTCAATGCCGTAGATTTCAGCATATTTTTCCAGGTCAGGATGGCATTTTCGTTTTCGATGGTCTCCTTGTCCTCGGCGTAATGGGGGAGTTCCCAGATGTTACCCGCATCGACGAAAACGGCTCCCTTGATGATGTTGTATATGGGGAAACGAAGTTCCAGGTTGGCTTCAAGCTTCAGGTCACCGGTCTGGTTGGCGATGGTGAACGCCGTGTCGATAGGGGCCATTCCGGGACCTACGGTGCGTGAGTGCCAGCCCCTGAGGCTGTTGGCACCGCCGCCGTAGAAACGCTGCTCGAGGGGAAGGGCATTGGAGTTGCCGTAGGCATAGCCGAGTCCGCCGGCAATCCTTGCGGCCAGCGACACGTTGGGCGCGTTGCCGAAGAATGTCGTCTGGACCAGACTGATTTCGCCGCGGGCGTATTGGGCATACGGCACGTTCAGCAGAAGGCTCTGGCCGGCGGCGTTCTGCTTCATCAGCGGATCGAGGGTGTTGAGCAGGTTGCCCGCCACATTTCCGGACATACGCACGTAGAAATAGCTTTCCTTGGGATTGGTCGCCGTGTTGGTCGTGTAGTATGCGCTGATACCGCCTCCAATGTCGACGTGTGTCATATAGCTGTACTGCAGGTAACTGCTGCTAAGGCTCTTGAAGAAAGTGGAGTCCATATCGTATACAGTCACCACATTGGCTCTGATGGGGGTCCATTCGACAGATATGTTGGAAGTGGGGCTGAAGCTGTATCCGTAGGATGAGGCTATTATGTTGCGGTCGTACTCGGGACGTTTCTGGTGATTGTATGACAGAAGTATGTTGGTCCTCGGAAGCACCGGGCCGGAGAACCATTTAGAAGGAGCGAACAGGAAACGCGGCAGTGACAGCGAGGTCGAAAGAGAGAATTCGTTGGTGAACGCCGGGTTGTTGAACATAAACTGCCAGTTGCCTCCTACAGCCATCGTGAAATACTCGCCGCCGCCGAACAGGTTCTTGTGAGAGTATGACACCGACGGGTTGACGCCGAACAGGCCTGTTGAGTTGACGGATCCCTGCAGGTCGAAGCCGATGCTCTGGATCTTGGAAGGAGAGAGCAGGATTGCGCAGTCTACTGTCGAAGAATCCCTGGGGGTCATCTCGATGTTCACCGTGCTGAAGAGACGGTTGCTCGTGAAGCGGCTGTAGGTGTTGTTGATGCGGCTTTCGCTGTATGGAGAATTGGGCTCTATACGGTTGAGATACTTGAGAAAATTGCTTTTTACCTTAAGGTTTCCTTGAGGAACTACCGATACCGTCCCGATGTCATATCTGGTGTGGGGCCTGGCTGCTGAAGGGCTCTCATTTCGCGTGTAGTCCCTTAGCTCGACGTAGAGCAGGGCGCTGTCGGGAGTCGTAGTAGTGTCGGCGAAGAAGAAGAAATAGTTCTTGCTGAAGCCGTAATAGCCGTTGTCACGGAAAACCGAAGCCATCCTCTGCGACTCCAGTTCGAGGACCGATTCGGCAAGCCGGTCGCCTTGCTTGACCAGCGACTTGGTCCGGTTCTTCGAGTAGATGTCGGCCATCACGCTGTCTGCGACATTGTAGCCGATTTCCTTCATAGGGAATTGCTTGCCTACAGTGACGGTGTATATGACATTGGCTTTCTTGCCTTCATAGACGGTTTTGGCTTCTGACTTGGAATTATAGAATCCCAGATATTCAAGCCTCTGGTTGATGGAACTGATGCTGGTTTCAACCTGTGTGGAATCGAATATGACCGGTTCTGCCTTCAGCACGCTGAAGCCTATGCCGGTGGACTTGGCGGGAGACTGTGAGATATATTTGCTGAGATCAGAAGCCTTGACTTCCTTTGAATTGGTGATCACGACCTTGTTCTTCGCAAGATAGTGTTGTCCGTCAGGCACCATCTTGGCGAATCTGGCCGATGCGCACGACGAAAGGCACGCTATTGCAAGCGCTGCGACGGCAAGCAGAAGTGTGGTCCTGAGCGGCTTCATTGATACAAATATAGATAAATAATCTTATTTTTGTGTAAGCTTAAACACCTGCCATGACCAATTCCGAGATCAAGCATATAAGCTCGCTCAAGAACAAAAAAGCGCGCTGCGAAGCGGGCGAGTTCGTGGTCGAGTCGGAGAAACTTGTGGTCGAAGCTATTGAGTCCGGATACGAAGTCAAACTCGTGTGTTACACCGGGCAGAACGTCGACCCAAAAATCGTTTCATACCCTTGCGCAGAAGCAGTTGACCAGAAGACGATGGACCGCATCAGCCTGCTCAGCAGCCCGTCCCCGGCCCTGGCCGTGGTAAGGATGCCGGCCGCCGGCACGGAGCCTGACATAGCAGCGCTTGCTTCAGACCCAGGCGTGCTCTGCCTCGCGCTTGACGGCGTGAGGGATCCTGGAAATCTCGGCACTATCATCCGTATCGCCGACTGGTTCGGCATCGACGCCGTGCTTGCATCACAGGACACCGTGGAACTTTATAACCCCAAGACCATACAGTCGACGATGGGCTCGATTTTCCGCAAGAAGGTGATCTATTGTGACCTGGTGGAAGCCGCAGCGATGTTTGCAGAACGCGGAGCGGCCGTCTATGGAACTTTCCTTGAAGGGGAGAATATCTATTCCCAGCAGCTGGACAGGCACGCTATGATTGTGATGGGGTCTGAATCATTCGGCATCAGGGACTATCTGGCCGGTTCAGTCACGAAGAAGTTGTTCATCCCGCCCTGGCCGGCAGGCGGATCGGGCTGCGAATCGCTGAATGTTTCGGCAGCCGCGGCTGTAGTTTGCAGCGAATTCAGAAGATTTTACTAACTTAGTATGATTCATTTTTTGGAATTATGTCAAAAGAATTGGACTTCAGCGATATAAACAAGAAAGACTTTTTGTACAAGTTGGCGCACGCATATCTCCATTTCGTGCACAATTATGTCTATTACAATCAGTTCAGGATCACCGGCCGGGAAAAACTGCCGAAAGGAGAGGGCTATCTTGTGATTTCCAATCACCAGAACAGCCTCAACGACGCTCTCGGCATCCTGTTCTCGACCGGAAAGAAATACCCTGTCTTCATAGCCAGGGCCGACCTCTTCAAAAAACCGGCAATCGCCAAGTTTATGAAGTGGGTGGGCATAATGCCGGCCTACCGCGTGAGGGACGGAATCGATGAGCTCGGAAAGAACGAAGCGATATTCCGCGAGGCTGCCCGAGTCATCACCGAGGGTGATCCGATAGTCCTTTTCCCCGAAGCCCTGCACCAGGACGGAAGGTATCTCGGCGTTTTCAAGAAAGGATTCGCCAGGATCGCTTTTGAAACGGTGGAGCAGACCGACTTCAAGATGAAGTTGAAGATAGTCCCGATGGCCAACAACTATTCCGACTACTTCCGTTTCCAGTCCAAACTGAACATCATCATCGGAGAGCCTTTCGAGTTCGACGACCTTTACGAAATCTACAAGACCCATCCCGAGCGCGCCAGGTATCTGCTGGCCCAGAGAGCCCACGATGCCGTGGAAAAACTGATGGTGAACCTGGATGACATCCCTAACTATCCCGCTCTCGAGACGCTCTGCACCATCTACAGGAAGAATTACATCAAGAACAACAAGATACGTCCCGCAAACAGCATCCGCAGCGAAACGATCGCCGACCAGGCTATGGCCAACAGGCTGAGGGATTGTCGCAACAACAATCCCGTGCAGTATGAAGGCCTCATTGTGAAGGCAAGGGAATACGGCGACCTTCTCAAGGAGCTGAAACTGAGGGACTGGATATTCACCAAGCGCCGCCGTCCGTTCATCGGCATCATACTGCGCACGATACTCTGGGTGCTCTTCATTCCGGTCTGGCTGGTGTGCGCACTGCTCAACTTCATTCCTTTCTTCAGCGGATTCATCTTCACGAGGAAGGTGAAAGACAAGCTTCTGCACCCGTCTTTCCACTTTGTGGTCGGTACCCTGATCGCAGGTCCGCTGTGGTATCTCATTGTTTCTGTGGTGCTGGCCATCGTGACGCACACCTGGTGGTACGGAGTGCTGGCTCTCATTTTGCTGCCTTTCACCGTAATCATCTTCTCGCGTTCGACCGGCTATCTCAAGAAGCTGGTGAACCGTTTCCGCAGGTCGTCATTCGTCGCCAAGAGGGACAGGCGCTTCTTCAGGGCGCTTGATCTCCGTGAGCAGCTTGTGGCCGGTATGGATGAATTAATGAAAAACAATAAACAACACAATAATGGAAAGAAAAATCGTCATAATGGATCATCCGCTGATCCAGCACAAACTGTCAGTCTTGAGGGATGAAGATACCGGAACCTACAAATTCAGGGCTCTTGTCAATGAAATAGCTACTCTTATGACATACGAAGCGACCCGTTATCTTCCGCTCGAAGATATAGAGGTCAAGACCCCTTGCGGCATTGCCAAGTGCAAGAAGATTTCCGGCAAGACGCTGGCTTTCGTGCCCATCCTGAGGGCAGGTACCGGAATGCTGGACGGTGTGCTTCAGCTGATCCCTACCGCAAAGGTGGGACATATCGGCCTCTATCGTGACGAGACCACGCTCAATCCGGTGGAGTATTACTGCAAGCTGCCTGCAGATATCGAGTCGAGGGATGTCTTCGTGCTCGACCCTATGCTGGCTACCGGCGGTTCTGCAGTCAACGCCATTTCGCAGATCAAGCTGCGTCATCCCAAGTCAATCAAGTTTCTCTGCATCATCGCAGCCCCTGAGGGACTCGAGATACTCAAGAACGCACATCCTGACGTCGATATCTTCTGCGCCCACGTGGATGACCATCTCAACGAGAAGGGCTACATCGTTCCCGGCCTCGGCGACGCCGGCGACCGCATATTCGGAACCAAGTAATTCTGTCTGGCGATGGCAACCTTTCTCTGGAGTGACATAGTGTTCGGCCCGATTCACAGCCGCAGGGTAGGGACCTCCCTGGGTATCAACCTGCTTCCGGTGTGCGGAAAACTGTGCACTTTCGACTGCATCTACTGCGAATGCGGGTCGATGGACTCCGGAGCTCCCAAGAAAGAGCGCAGGATGCCCTCCCTGGAACAGGTCTCTGATGCTATGTCAGGCCGTTTCAAGGAGCTTTACGAAGAGGGTGTCACGATTGACTCAATATCTTTCACGGGCAACGGCGAGCCCACGCTGCACAAGGACTTCCCGGCCATAATAGACAGGACTGTCGAACTGCGTGACCGTTATTTCCCTGCAGCTGTGATAAGCGTGTTTTCCAATTCGACCACCCTCGACAGACCCGGTGTCTTCGAGGCCTTGATGAAAGTGGACAACCGCATTATGAAGGTTGACTGCAGCGATCCTGAGGTACTGAAACTGGTGAACCGTCCTGCCGGACATTTCTCTCTGGAAAAGGTTATTGAAGACCTTGAGCGCTTTGACGGCAACTTCATCCTCCAGACTATGTTCTTCAAAGGAACCGTGGACGGTTGCGAGTTCGACCTTACGGCTCCCGACCTGGTTGCCGGATGGAGCGACATCGTGCGCCGGCTCAGGCCTGCAAAGGTAATGGCCTATTCGCTTGACCGCGACACGCCAGTCGACGGACTAGAGAAAGTCAGTCACGACAGGCTGGCCGAAATCACAGCTCCGTTGCGGGCTGAAGGTTTTGAAATTGAGATTTTCTGATAATACTAATAATCAACACAATAAATACTGTTATATGAACGAATTAAAGAATATGTCAAGGCGCCATTTCCTTGGCAGCGCTGCGCTCCTTTCGGGTGCAGCGATAGTAGGTCCTTCATTGATCAGGGTTAACGACGTGCGTGCTGCAGCCCCTGCAGTTCCGGCCGATTTCAACGGTCTGGTCTTCCCTGACGGCAAGCCTAATTCCAAATTTGCCGGCGTGCAGATTGGAAACATCACCAACAGTTTTCGCAACATCAATACTCTCGACGATTTCGTAGCTGCCTGCGTGGCTTCGAATGTCAGTTCAGTGGAATTGAGGAATATGGGCCAGTTCGAGTCTATCATCGGCGGTCCCGCAAATCCCAACCAGGTGCGTCCGATGTGGGAGATGGTTAATACTCCTCGCCAGGCCCCTCAAGGTGCTCCTCAGGGTGGCCAGGGCAGACCCCAGGGTGCTCCGCAGGGTATGCCGCCCCAGGGCGGTCAGAGACCTCAGGGTGCTCCGCAGGGTGGTGGCCAGAGGCCGCCGCAAGGCGCTCCCCAGGGTGGCGGACAGGGCAGACCCCAGGGTATGGGCCGTCAGCTGACTCCGGAGCAGGAGAAATACAACAAGGAACTTGCTGAATTCCGCAAGTCACCTGCAGCCATCAGAGGTTGGGAAGAACTTGGCAAGAAACTGCGTGCAGCCGGCATCAACGTCCATCTTCTCAAATTCGAGGCTGGTGACACCGATGAACTGCTCGACTATTCATTCGCTGCTGCGAACGCTCTTGGAGCATACGGCATCACCACCGAGGGCAGTGCAGAAAAATGCGCTTCTTTCGGCAAGGTTGCGGCAAGGAACGGTTCTCTTGCAGTATACCACAACCACGGCCAGTATGCCAATATGACTATCGGCGAGATTGAGAAATGGCTTGATATGTCACCTGCCAACAGGCTGAACTTCGACGCTCCCCACTATTTCGGCTTCGGCTATGAGGATGGTCCCAAGCTCAATCCTATGGAGTTCATCGAGTACTTCCACGACCGTATCATCAGCATCCACATCAAGGACAAGACCAGCTTCAAGAACCCCTATCAGAGCAACCAGAACCAGGTATGGGGACAGGGTGAGACTCCGCTTAGAGAAATACTTGAGCTCGTAAGGGATAAGTATCCTAATATTCACTGCGATGTGGAGCTTGAATATGTAGTTCCTCAGTGGTCAACCCCCGAGAAGGAGATCAAGAACTGCGTTCAGTTCGCCCGTCAGATACTTATCTAGTTTTCGAGAGCTTCGAGGGCGTCGGCAACCGTGAAATTGCTGCCGCCGACGAATACCAGATCATTGGAATCTGCCTTTTCGAGGGCAGATTCCAATGCTTTTTTTACGCCAGGCACGGCTTTGCCCCAAATGCCGAACGGTCTTAGGCGATCGGAGAGTTCTTTGGCCGTAATTGCCCGATTAGTAGAGGCTTGTGTAAATATGTAACGGAAATGTTTTCCGGATTTAGGCATGAATTTGGCCACGGATTCGAGGTCTTTGTCGGCCACCATCCCGAAAATAATGAACACTCTTTGCGCTTCCGCAGCCCTGAGCTGCGAGAACACCCATCTCAGACCGTGGGGGTTGTGGCCGATGTCGCATATCAGCCTGGGACGCCCTTCCCCGAGGTCGATGCTTTCCCACCTTCCTCTGAGTCCGGTGGTTGCTGCGGCCGATTTCAGGCCTTCGGTTGCTTCGGGGGTCAATGCTCCGAGCTGGCTGAGGGCACATAGTACGGTACGAAGGTTTTCTTGTTGATAATCACCTCTAAGGTCCAGGTCATCGGCAGTGATACTTGCGGTATCCATATTATAATCGGAAGCGTGGAGCAAGGGAGATTTCCTTTCCTTAGCCAGCCGTTCGAACACTGGACCGGTATGCTCGTCCTCGCTGCCGATGACGACGGGGACTCCCGGTTTGATGATGCCGCCCTTCTCGAATGCAATCTCTTCCAGAGTATAGCCAAGGTATGCGCAGTGTTCCAGGCCGATGTTGGTTATGATGCTGAGTATCGGGGTGATAATGTTGGTCGAGTCGAGGCGTCCTCCAAGGCCCGTTTCTATCACTGCGATGTCGACTTGCTCCCTGGCAAAGAAGTCAAATGCCATAGCCGTCGTTATCTCAAAGAAAGAGGGGTCGTGGGTTTCGAAGAACGTGTCCCACTTTGTCAGGAAGGCTGAAACTTCGTCTCTCGAGATCATACGGAAGCCATCGGCTTCCACGACTTTCATCCTTTCCCTGAAATCGACCAGGTGCGGGGAGGAGTAGAGACCTACCTTGAGACCGGTGTGGGCAAGGGCTGATGCGAGCAGATGACACACGGATCCTTTTCCATTGGTGCCTGCCACGTGTATCGTCCGGTATCGTTCGTGGGGCCTGCCAAGGGCCTCATCGAATTCCCTTATGGTTTCGATTCCCGGCTTGTAGGCTCGGTTGCCCACAATCTGATAGGACGGAAAACGGTTGTACAGCCGCTCTATTTGCTCTTCGTAGGTCATTTGTTCATAAGTATGTCCGCAAATATGGCAATAATTCCTGTCATTGCTTTCCGATAATGCCTAAATTTGTAGAATCAAAACTATTGCAATGAGTCGGAATATCCTGTTCTTCGAGACAACCCAGAACTCGGTTGTCGCCGTCAGCTGCGGCAAAGCTCTTGACCAAGATAATGTGAAAGCCCTTGAATGGCTGTTTTCTGATGCCCGTCTGATCGACGCAGACAGGGTGGAAGGTCTGTTCATCGGCCCTCGCAGGGAGATGATAACACCTTGGAGTACTACTGCAGTTGAGATAACTCAAAATATGAATATTGAGGCAATTGAGAGGATTGAAGAATTCTTCCGTGCCGAGTCTGAATCCACTCCTTTCGACAAGATGCTCCAAAGGATGTACAAGGGTCTGGACCAGGATGTCTTCACGGTGAACCGCAAGCCCGAGGACATTGTCTATATCACCGATTTTGAGAAGTACAACCTGCAGGAAGGCCTTGCCCTCTCGAAGGATGAGATTGAATACCTTCAGAACCTTAGTGCGAAGCTCGGCAGGCCGCTGACCGATTCAGAGGTCTTCGGCTTCTCGCAGGTCAATTCCGAGCACTGCCGCCATAAGATTTTCAATGGTACGTTTATCATTGACGGTCAGGCAAAAGAGCTCTCTCTCTTCAAGCTTATCAAGAAGACGACTCAAGAGCATCCCGGCATAGTTGTTTCGGCATATAAAGACAACTGCGCGTTCATCGAAGGCCCCACTCTGGACCTCTTCCATCCGCAGTCCGGCAGCAAGCCTTCGTTCTTTATGCGGGATGAAGCGGAGACCGTGATCTCCCTGAAGGCCGAAACCCACAATTTCCCGACGACGGTTGAGCCCTTCAATGGCGCGGCCACCGGCACCGGCGGTGAGATCCGCGACCGTATGGCCGGCGGCAAGGGTTCATTCCCCATTGCAGGTACCGCAGTATATATGACTCCGTATCCCCGTTTCGAGGAGAATCCCCGCCCGTGGGAGAAGGCACCCCGCAGCTGGCTCTACCAGACTCCTCAGCAGATTCTCATCAAGGCTTCGAACGGTGCTTCGGATTTTGGCAACAAGTTTGGCCAGCCCATCATCTGCGGCTCGCTGAGCACCTTTGAATATTCCGATGAAAAAGGCACTTACGGTTACGACAAAGTCATTATGCAGGCCGGCGGTGTGGGTTTTGCCAAGAAGCGCGACTGCCTTAAGGACGAGCCTGAGGCAGGAGATGCCGTGCTGCTGATGGGTGGTGACAACTACCGCATCGGAATGGGCGGCGGCGCGGTTTCATCTGTGGCTACGGGTGAATATGCAGACGCCATCGAGCTCAATGCCGTGCAGAGGTCCAACCCTGAAATGCAGAAGAGGGTGTACAATGCCATCAGGGCCGTTGCCGAGAGCGGACGCAACTCCATCATCTCGGTTCACGACCACGGAGCCGGCGGCCATCTCAACTGCCTTTCTGAATTGGTTGAGTCGACCGGAGGCACAGTGGACATCGCCAAGCTGCCGATAGGCGACAAGACCCTTTCATATAAGGAGATTATCGGCAACGAGAGCCAGGAGCGTATGGGAATGGTAGTGGCGGAAGAGGACGTTGCGGAGATAAAGGCCATTGCCGAGCGCGAGAGGGCTCCTTTCTACGAGATCGGCAAAACCACCGGCGAGCACAACTTCACGCTTAAGGACAGCAAGACCGGAGCAGTGCCGATGGATCTGGCCATCAGCGATATGCTCGGCTCGACTCCGAAGACCGTTATGGAGGATGTCACGCTGAAGAGAAGCTTTGCCGATGTACCTGATGTAAAACTTTTGACAAAAGAGGATATCTATCTAAAGATAAGGCAATTGCTTTCTCTTGAGCAGGTGGCTTGCAAGGACTGGCTGACCAACAAGGTGGACCGTTGCGTCACCGGACTGATCGCCTGCCAGCAGACTTGCGGAGAGATACAGTTGCCGCTCAACGACGTGGCGGTGACTGCCATCGGCTATGACAGCCTTGAGGGTATTGCTACCTCAATCGGTCACGCCTGCGTCGCCGCCATGATCGATCCGGCGGCAGGTGAGAGGCTCACCATCGCCGAAGCGCTCACCAACCTTGTGTGGGCTGACATCGAAGGTGGTCTGGACGCAGTCAGCCTGAGCGCCAACTGGATGTGGCCTACCAGAAATCCTGGCGAGGACAGCCGACTGTACAGTGCGGTGCAGGGTGCGAGCGATTTTGCCTGCGCGCTCGGAGTCAACATCCCCACCGGCAAGGATTCAATGTCGATGACCCAGAAATACAAGGACGGCAGCAAGGTGCTTGCTCCGGGCAGTATGATCATTTCGACCGTTGCTAGAGTCAAGGACATCTCGAAGACCGTTCACGCGAACTTCGCGGCAGGAGAGTCCGAACTGCTCTATGTGCCGTTCGTCCGCAATGCCAAATATCCGCTCGGAGGTTCTGCCTTTGCGCAGGTTTGCTCTGCGGTAGGTTCTGAGTGTCCGGACGTTGAAGCCTCTTATTTCAAGAAATGTTTCAATGCTGTGCAGCAGCTTGTTGACAGTGAACTTCTGCTTGCCGGCCACGATGTTTCTGCCGGCGGACTGCTCACTACGCTGCTTGAAAGCTGCTTCCCGAATGTTGATGGCGGCTTCGAGGCTGACCTCAGCGGCTTCGACTCGAACATCCTCTTCAGTGAAACTCCTGCAGTGGTGCTTCAGGTGGCTCCTGGTTCCAAGGTAAAGGAGCTGCTTGACAAGGCAGGCGTTGCCTGGTTTGCCATCGGCACGACTTGCCCTGGCCGTAAAGCTGCCGTCAAATATGCGGCCGGCACACTTATACTCGATATAAATGAGATGAGGGACGAGTGGTTCAGAACCTCATATCTCTTCGACAAGCGTCAGACTTCTGGCGGAATGGCCGATGAGCGCTTCGGTAACTATGGCAGCCAGCCGCTGCACTTCAGCTTTCCCAAGCGTGAACTCTGGCGCGAAGGTCTTTTCGCAGGCAGGGAAGAAGACAAGCCTGTGGCTGCCATCATCCGCGAGAAGGGTTCCAACAGCGACCGCGAGATGGCCTGGGCTCTCTATATGGCAGGGTTCAAGGTGAAGGACGTGCACACCACCGACCTTACGACCGGCCGCGAGACTCTTGACGATGTGAGGATGATAGTGTTTGTGGGAGGATTCTCTAATGCCGACGTGCTCGGATCGGCCAAAGGCTGGGCCGGCGCACTCCACTACAACGAGAAGGCACGCAAGGCTCTCGACCGCTTCTATGCAAGGAAAGACACTATGAGTCTCGGAGTCTGCAACGGATGTCAACTAATGGCTGAATTGGGGCTTGTAACTCCCGAACACAGAGAGGCTTCACCCAAGATGAAACATAATGTTTCCAGGAAGCACGAGTGTGCATTCGTGGGTGTCGGAATCCCCGAGTCGCCTTCTATAATGCTCAAGTCGCTTCAGGGTTCTTCACTCGGCATCTGGGTGTCTCACGGAGAAGGCCGCTTCTCTCTTCCGGCAGGCAAGAGCCTCGAGGAACAGGAGTTCTCAGTAGCGATGCGTTACAGCTACTATGAGTATCCCGCCAATCCCAACGGTTCCGAATATGCCATTGCCGGCGTCTGCAGCAAGGACGGCCGCCATCTGGCCGTTATGCCTCACCCCGAAAGGGGACTGCGTCCCTACAACTGGGCGTGGTATCCCGAAGAGAGAAGGCACGACGAAGCCACTCCGTGGGTCGATATGTTCATCAATGCCAGAAACTGGCTGTTGGAAAACAAGGATTAAACTCTAGAAAAGCCTTTGGTCTGCGAAGCGCCTGAGCAGGTCGAGGGCGTTCGATGCGAAGCGTTTGATGTTGACGTCCCTTGATGCGGACATTGACAAGACTTTCTTTGTCGCCACTTCAATTTCTCCAGTCGACCTGTTTTTGTGGGCCACTGCGATCCAACAGGTTCCAACCGGCTTTTCGGCGCTTCCGCCGTCCGGTCCGGCGATGCCTGTAGTGGCGATTGAGTAGTCGGTATCCATCAGGTTGAGCACTCCGCGGGCCATTTCTTCCGCACATTCACGGCTTACGGCTCCGAAATTGGCGATTGTCTCGGGATTGACGCCTAAGACGTTGATTTTTACACTATTAGAGTATGATGTAACAGAGCCGTTATAGTACCTTGAGCACCCCGGAATGGAGGTGATGAGCTCTGAAAGGTGCCCTCCGGTGCAAGATTCGGCCACGGAAATGGTCTCCTGGCAGGTGGCTTCGGGCGGGCACTTGAGGAGACGGGGCAAGATGGACTGAAGTGTGTCGTCGCCAGTTCCGTATACTGCCGTTCCGAGGATATCCCGGAGCTTTTCGATCTCTTCGTCCATCCGGGCGACACGAGCATCGTCATCGGCACCATAGCACGACAGGCGCAGACGGATGCCGACTGTGGTGTTGGGAAGATAGGCGAGGTGCAGCCACTCCGGAAGGGCGTCTTCCCAGTCCTCTATCTGTTTGGAAAGGACTGATTCGGGGATGCCGTAAGTTATTATGTTTTTATGGATTATCCTCTCTAACGTAAAGTGCTTCTTGATATCATCAAGAATGTCATCCAGCAGACCTTCGGCCTCGAACGGCACTCCGGGCAGAGAGTACAGTACGGCCGGGTGGCCGTATTTAGCCTCATCGAAGGGGAACTTCATACAGGGGGCGGTGCCAAGTTTGTTGGGTATTACCTCGCAGCTGTCGGGTACCTGGGCCTGTGCAAGGTTTATGTCAAGCATTTCGATGTGCCTTGCGCTCAGAATCCGCTTTACGATGGCCAGCTGTTCGGGCGATTCCTTGTATCCCGTCGCTCCGCTCAGGCTTGCCAGAGCGTCTTTCGTGATGTCGTCTTTAGTTGGACCAAGACCTCCGGTAACAATAACTATGTTGGTCTGCTCCAGGCATTTGTTCAACTTGGTAATTATCTCTTCGCGATCATCTCCGATGGAGAGCATATAGCGGACTTTGACTCCGATGCGGTTGAGTGCCTGGCTTATCTTTGATGAATTCGTATCTACGATCTGGCCGATGAGTATCTCATCGCCGATGGTGCATATTGATGCTGTTGTCATTGTTTCCTTCTGGCGTATGCCTTTGCAAGGTATTTGTTTATCCGTTTTACATAGGCGGGTCCGTTATAGATAAAGCCCGTGTATATCTCTATGAGTGAAGCTCCTGAGTCGAGCATTTCAAGCGCTTGTTCAGGTGTCATTATGCCTCCGCAGGCTATGATGGGGATGACGCCCTTGGTGTATTCGTGAATATGGCGGACGAAGGCCTTCGACCTCTCGTAAAGGGGAGCACCGCTCAAACCACCGTTTCCTATCGATTCTACGACTTTAGGGCTTGTGGTGAGGTTCTCCCTCGACCGGGTGGTGTTCGTGGCTACAATGCCGTCTATTCCGTTAATAAGGGCAAGATCCAGGATCTCTTCCAGCTGGCTTACCGGAATGTCAGGCGAAACCTTCAACAGGACCGGCCTGTTTTCATCATTGAGGCGGCGTATGGTATTGACGTGGTCGAAAATGCAGGCAAGGGTGGGGATGTCCTGCAGTTCGGTGAGGTTCTTCACGTTCGGGCAGGAGACGTTCAGGACAAAGAAATCCACGAAATCATAGAGTATCGCAAAGGATTTCTCATAGTCCTTGTAAGCGATTTCATTTGGCGTGGAGGCATTTTTGGTGATGCTGGCTGCCACCCTGCACCTGACGGGCTTGTCCTTGACAAGATGGTTGGCCGCATAGCGGGCGCCCTTGTTGTTTATGCCCATACGGTTGATTATGGCCTTGTCCTTGGGCAGTCTGAAGCAGCGGGGCTGGGGGTTGCCGTCCTGCGGCTTTGGCGTGAGGGAGCCTATTTCTATGAAAGAGAAGCCGAAATTGGCCAGGTCGTTGTACATATCGCCGTTCTTGTCGAAACCTGCAGCAAGGCCGACGGGGTTCTTGAAGGTAATTCCGAACAGCTCGCGCTCGAGTCCCTTGGTGTGAGGGGAATAGATCCAGCGAAGTATAGTACGGCACATAGGTATGCCCCTGCAGAATTTCAGCAGGTTCATCGTCATCCGGTGAATCTTCTCGGGCTGGATGAGGAAGAGGATGGGGCGGAACAACTTATACATACGAGACAAAAATAATCATTTATCTCTTTTCGTATGTTCCGTCTTCGTACAAAATCAAAATGGACTTGATTGCCTTGGGTTGGTCGGCATGTTTAATAATAGGTTCTTTTACCTCATTTACCGGTGTTTGCAGTGTGCTATCAAAACCTATAGTTTCGGTTGTTTCCACTGGTTGTGGAAGTTCCGGTTCAGAGAACAGGTCAGCCGCTGCAACAACCGGTACCGCCACTTCCGGCTGTGTTTCTGCAGGTGTGGAAGGGGAGTTCTTATAGGGCTTACCTTTGCCCAGTATCAGCCATTCTGCATTGAGGGAAGGGAAGGCCTGCAGCATCCTGGTGATAAACTCGAAACTGGGCTTGTTGCGACCGGAGAGGAGATGGGTCACGCCAGATCGCTGGATTCCCATCTTGTCGGCGAACTGGCTTTGGGTGAGCTGTTCCATCTGCAAAAAGAGCTGTAATCGCTGTTCCATTTTGTAAATCTTTAAACATTACAAATGTAAAAAGAATAGACGAGAAATCCAAGCCATAATTTGATTTACAGATGTATACTTGAATCTTGTGAACGGAGGGTTTGAGTCTTGATTGAAGCGATACTGTCAGAAGCCAGCATAATTGCCTGTTGTGAAACTTTAGTTAATTTGTCATAATTGCTGGGTTTGAGCGTGTTATGCTATTAAAATCGTTTAAAATAGGCTATTTTCGGCTGATTTGGCCGTAAAATGCCATATGTTTTTAATTAGGTAAATTATATTAAACCATTGGGATAGAGGATGTTAGTTATTAAAGAATTTAACTATAATTTTTTATTATGGCTCATACACTAGATCCGTTACAAGGATTGTTAATAACTTTTGTAAACAGTGGATTTGCGGTATGATAATTTACGAATGTTAAATTTTGCAGTTTGAATTATGTTAAACTCTTAAACATATCTTGACCCTTCCGCTCTCATACATTTTATTTGATATCGCTCTTTTTTGACTAACTTTGTGTCCCTTGAAAAATGACCTATGAAGCCGGCAATACGAATCGATGATTACTTCTACGACCTTCCTGAAGACCGTATAGCCAAGTATCCCCTTGCCCAGAGGGACGATTCGAAATTGCTTGTTAATTTCGATGGCAAACTCGATGACTGCCTTTTCAAGAATATAGCTGATTATCTTCCTGACAGCGCTCTGATGGTCTTCAATGAAACCAAGGTCGTTCCTGCCAGGCTCCTTTTCAAAAGGGATTCCGGTGCTCTCATTGAGGTTTTCTGCCTCGAGCCGCAGGATCCTTCGGACTATCAGCAGGCCTTTGCCACTACTCAAAGTTGCGTGTGGAAAGCCATAGTGGGCAATGCTAAGAAGTGGAAGGGTGACACGCTTTCCCTTTATGCAGAACACATTGATGATGAGGAAATAAAGTCCATTGATCTCAAGGCTGACTTGATGGAAAGAGACGGCAATGCCTTCATAGTTAAATTCAACTGGAAAGGCGGTGCGTCATTCTCCCAGGTAATGGAAATGTGCGGCAAGATGCCCATTCCTCCTTATCTCAACCGTGACACCCAGCCCATCGATTTCACACGCTACCAGACATTGTATGCAAGGATAGAAGGGTCAGTGGCTGCTCCGACTGCGGGATTGCATTTTACCGATAAGGAGTTGATGGCCATTGATGACAAGGGGATAGAAAGGGCTAAACTTTGCCTGCACGTAGGCGCCGGTACTTTCCTGCCGGTCAAAAGTGAATACATTGCTGACCACACTATGCACGGCGAGCCTTTTTCTGTCACGAAGGAATTTCTTTCCAAGCTCGCCAGATATGCTGGCAAGGAAGTTGTGGCGGTTGGAACCACATCGATCCGCACGCTCGAATCTCTCTATTATCTGGGTGTCCACTGCATCGAGAAGGGAGAGCCCGGCGTTGTCGGACAGTGGGAGCCTTACCGCGACGAAGGTTATTCGCACACTCCCCTTGCTGCAGTTGAAGCTTTGATTAAATATTTAGATGACAATAAATTAAATTCTATTACATCAAGAACAAATTTAATAATTGTGCCTTCGTATGAGTTCAAGTTCGTCACCTATATGGTAACGAATTTCCACCAGCCCAAGAGTACCTTGCTGCTGCTGATAGCTGCAGCGGTCGGTGACGGTTGGAAGCAGATGTACCAGTTCGCGATGGACAACGGTTATCGTTTCCTGAGCTATGGCGACTCGTCGCTGCTGAAGGTGCAGCACAAATTCGAACCGTAATGAGAAAAGCAAGAAAATACATTATTCCCATAGTTACACTCCTGGTGGGCTTTGCGTCCTTCTCAGGTCTCTTCGGGCTCTTCACCACTGAAATGCTTACCGGATGGATTAATCCGGGCGTCGGCGGAACCTGGATCTGGCTTGCTGTCGCTTTTGCGCTGATGTGCTTTATGTTCGTCACCACTGTGGTTTCCGGCCGCATCAAGGCCAATGAAGCTGTTATGAAGTTCCTTCGAAACCTGGCCTTTGGTGGCGGCAGCATACTGGTGGCGTGGCTCGCATCGTTGCTGTCAGGCAAGATTGTCGAGACCAAGATGGCCGAGTTGTTTTTCCTTGCGGTCTTTCTTGTTATCCTCTTGGTGCTCGGCGTGCAATATATGGTCGGTTCTGCCAAGGCTGCCAAGATCGCTTCTGCAAATTCACTGCGAAAGACTGCGGCAGGGGCGGGAGTTGTCCGGTATGACTATGCATCGCTTTTCGGAGCGGCAATGTTTTCCGCACTGCTGCTCATCGCCGGTCTGATACTTAAGGTTGACGTGAAGCCGCTGCTCGTCATTTTCTCTGCCGAAGCGCTGGCCCTCCTTCTTTGGAGATTGACCGGATGGAGGGGGTGGCTGATGGTTGCAGTTGCGGTCGCCACTGCAGTATTGTGCTGCAAGATAGATGATATGGACTATTCACTCAAACAGTTACCTTATATAATTGCGCTTACCTGTGCAGTAATCGGTTTGATGGCACCTTGCGCTGACCTTTACGGACGCAGCGAGCAAAATCTGTAAGATATGGACAGGAAATTCGACGTAATACGTCCCTATAACGATGCAGAGGTAGTCGTTGCTACCAAGAGGATGTCTGTTGCCCCGACTACTGCTATGTTCGAGGACCTTTTGTTCAGGGACAAAGGACGTGGCTATCTGTCATCTTTGCTGAAAGACATCAAAGGTGTTGCTGATTTCCAAAGCAAGATAATGTCCCAGATTGTTGACAGGATCATTGAACTCACCACAGCAGGTCTCACAGTCGGCGGGCTTGAGAACTTCAAGCTTGAGGACGGCAGCATCGGCAAGTTCCTGCTGCTTTCAAGCCACCGTGACATCGTGCTCGATCCTGCGTTCGTGCAGATCATTCTTCTCAAGAACGGCATTCCGCTTACTGAGATTGCCGCTGGTGACAATCTGATCGGTGTTCCGGCCGTAGGCGACCTCATCCGTGCGAACAGGATGATTACTGTGAAACGCAGCGGAACTGCAAAAGAGCTTTACAATTCTGCCATTCTGCTTTCCGAATATATAAGGGAGAAGATGAAGAACCAGGAGTGCAGCATATGGCTTGCCCAGAAGCAGGGCAGAAGCAAGGATGGCCACGATGCCACCGAGCAGGGTGTCCTCAAGATGCTGAGTATGTCCGGCAGCGGTTCTTTCGTCGATGATTTTGCTGAACTGCACATTATGCCGATGGCTGTATCATATGAGTATGAGACCTGTGGTGCCCTGAAGGCCCAGGAACTTATGGTCAAGGAGATCAACGGCTCATACCAGAAGAAAGAAGGTGAGGACTTGGCAAGTATGATCAGCGGCATCAGCCAGTATAAGGGCCGTGTGCATCTGGAGTTCTGCAAACCTCTGACGCTGGAGGAACTTCAGGAGGCAGACAAGGCTGGCAAGAACGAGAAGTTCCGTGTCCTTGCATCCCTGATCGACAGCAGGGTGATGCCTGCCTTCAAGCTCTGGCCGACCAATTATATCGCTGCAGATCTGCTTTCTGGCAGCGAGCGTTTCAGTGACCATTATACTCCTGAGCAGAAAGAGGCGTTCCTTGAGCATATCGACAAGGAGATCACAGATATGCCGAAAGGGGTGAGGGAGACCCTCCTTGGCATATATAGTGCGCATTTGATGTAAAATATTTCGATTTATTTTTTGGAATTAAAAAAGTTTTGATACATTTGCAATCCCAAAAGCAAGGGAGCTTAGCTCAGTTGGTTCAGAGCGTCTGCCTTACAAGCAGAGGGTCGGGGGTTCGAATCCCTCAGCTCCCACAAAAAAATAAAGCCGCAGGAATGCGGCTTTATTTTTTTGTGGAGCTGTAGCTCCACACCACCAAGCGGAGATTTGGCGGCAGGGCAGAGGCTAGGAGGGCGCACGAAGAGTTACTGGGGCGCTGCCCCAAACCCCGCCGCTACGGCCTGCTATCAGCACAATCCTGCCCTCACGGCCTCCGCTAGCGCCTGCAGGCGCCCTCATCACTGTCGCGACGACCTCCTCCGTTTTAGTCTGCATCTTTCGGTCTCGTCAGACTTTACCTGCTAACGCAGTCAAGTCTTCCTCCACCTCAATCTGCGCCTAACCGTCGTCAAGCAAGCATCGCTCCCGGGCGGCAATCTCAGCTCTGCTGCTATTTCGCCCTCGCTCAAGCGCCCTTAACGCCTCTTGCCCTGCCGCACACTCCGCCACGGCGCTGATGCGCCCTGATATTTATAGGACGTCTCGGCCGGGAAAAAGGGCGTTTTTCCGGCCGTGTTGCGGTTTTTGAAGTGTTCGGCCGGGAAAAGGGCTCATTTCCCGGCCGGATTCCGAATTGTCCTTTTGCCGTTTGATAAACTGGATTGGTGTTTATGTGCATCTATCATTTCTCGCCCCAAACCAATCTAATTTGATAATTATGTACAAGGTCTGCAAAAATGCGACAGACCTTGCACACTCGAATTTTGCATTTGCTTGATTATTAGTGGTATGCGATTTTGAGGTGTACAAGGTGTGCCCTGTTTTAGCAGACCTTGTACGCTGGAAAGCGGCAAGCCCCAGCAGGAAAGAAGGTCTGAGTGGGGGCTGGCCGCCCGCGGCGCGCAGAGCGGGAGGGGCCCGACGACAGCGAGTTATCGCGTAGCGATGACGAAGATGGCGTTGGGAGGGATTGGAGTGAGCCGAAGGCGAACGGAACCCCCCGAAGACCTTGCTTTCCTGCGACAAGGGCGCCGCCGCTTTCCTGCGCCAGCAGCCGCGAACG